>JAWKRM010000003.1:0-181760 GCA_041389625.1 Polyangiales bacterium | reverse complement strand
CTGTCGTCCGCGGCGAACGACATGCCGTTGCAGCTCCAGGAGATCCTGGATGACCTCCGGAAGGGGGCGCTCCGTCTCCAGGTGCACGAGACGTCCATCGACGTTGCCGCGGAGCGACTTGGCCGCCGCATCTTTAGCGGCCTTGTCATCGCGGGGCTCACGCTGGCGGGCGCCCTCCTCATCAGCCGCGACCGCATCGCACTCGGTGTGGCGGCGCTTGTCGTGAGCCTCGTGTGGACCCTCGGCCATACATCGCTGGTCTACTGGATCGGTCGACGCGGCCGACGCGCGCTCGATCGCTAGGTTCCATCGCGCGTGGCGGCCAGCGGGCGCCCGTGAGTCGCTACTTCGTGATCGGGACGTCAACGAAGGCGAGCATCCCGACACCGCGCTCGTTGTAGACGGTGGGAACGGCACCATCCGCAGATGCGAAGGTGAGCCCCGTGGCGCTCCGACCGTCCCGGTCGAGCGTGAGTCGAACGGCGCCCTTCCCCACGGAAATGCCCGTGATGACCGCCGCGCTTCCCACGAGCGCGAACTGTGATTTCGCCTCCTGGGAACCGACGCGCATCTCCGCACCGGTGGACCGCATGTGGATGGTGAGTTCGGTACCCGTCCCGTTCGTGAACTCGATCGAAGCGGGGTTCGGCGGGTCAATCCACGGCTCCGCCGGCGCACCGTAGAGATCACGCCCGAGCATCGCGGCGTAGCGCTGCCCCAGGGTCTCGTAGCCGTTCTTGAATGCGTAGTGACAGAACGCGCCTTGATGGCCGGGCAGGTTCGTCGTCGACATGACACGGATGTCTTCGTAGAGGTCCGGGAATCGCCGCTGTGCCTCGCGAATCTCGAGGGCGAACAGCACGCAGCCGTTTCGAATCTGGGTCACGTAGATGCGCTCGAGGTTGGGATAGTCGCTGTGCCAATCATCACGAAGCGCGACAAATCCGGCGACGTGAACGAGGGCGTTGTCGGACGCATCGGATTCACCCTGGTACCAAAGGATCGCGCGGACCGAGTCCGTGAGCCCGAGGTCCCGGAGGCGCGAGAGCAGCTGCCCGTAGTTGTTGTTGGCCGTGGGGGTCGTGTCATCGCGTTGAAAATACGCGATGGGTTGCCCGCTCTTGCCGCCGTTGAATACCGCGAGCGGCACGCGGTGCGTGTCGACGAGTGTGCGGGCCATGCGAAGCGGCCACTGCCCGATGAAACCATCGTCGGTCACGGTGTCGCCCACGGCCTTCGCCCAGGTGCGCCCGCCCGGGTTCTCGGGGCTGCCCACGGACCGAATGAATTCCGATTCGTTCGCGCTCGCGGAGCCGTCGTACATCTGCGCGACCGCGTTCGACTGCCCCTGGACGACAAGGACGTCGCCGGCGACCAAGTCCTCCACCGAGGCGACCTGCACCCGCGTCGAGCCGACCTCCACGAACGCTCGGACGCGGTGTTCGACGAGCTCGACGGGAATCGTCGCCACGGCATCGAGCGCAAAGGGGGGCTCGCCGCACAGCGGTTCTGCGGTTTCCGTGATGCCCGCGTCGGTCTCCACGGAAAGCACAAGATGCCCATACCCGGCCGAGGCCAGCGTTCCTTCGAACCGCGCGCTGCCGAGATTCGTTTCCCGGTTTCGCGGAAGGAGCGCGTAGTCCGCCGGCAGCTTGGTCCAGGCCACGGACGGCGACTCGCTGGGCGCGGCGGCGACCACCACGATCACCGCCGAAGACTCCGCCGACTTGCCCTCGTCATCGACGACGGTGAGCGCAACGTCGTAGCACCCGGGCGCCGTGAACATGTGCGAAACCTCGGCGCCATCGCCCACGCCACCGTCCCCGAAGGACCAGGCGTACGACACGATGGTTCCATCGTCGGAGCTTGCTCGGGCGTCAAAGTTCACCGTGAGCGGCCCGGCGCCGGAACGGACATCCGTGCGAAAGGCGGCCACGGGCTCGGTGGAGGCGTCGGGAATCGCATGGGCGTCGAGCGGAACCGCGCCGTCGTGCGGGCCGCCACCGTGGTCCACGTCGCCTCCGGTGGCGCAGGCCGCAAATGCCCACGGCAGGGCGAATACCGCCGCTCTCCCGCCGTAGCGCCCTGCGATTCCCACGCCCCCAAAGCGTACGGGATCGACGAACGCAAACCAAACGGATGGCTACTCGCCGGACAGCCGGCGAACCATGCGAGCGATGGCCTCGTCTTGCGCACTGAAGAGCGCGTCGGAATCGATGTAGAGGCGCCCATGCTCCCAATCGGGAATCGACCTCGGAAACGACACCATTTGCTCGAGTGCGGATCGGTCGGCACCGAAAAGCGCTTCGCGAAACGACACACGACGGACATCGAGCGGGGCCCGCCCCGCGTGGACCGACGTTGCCTCGTCGTAGTGCCCCGCGTTCGCCAGGAACTCCGCGAGCGATTCGCGCGCGTCGTCCACCGTTGTCGTCAAGCGACGGCCGGTCCACGCGTCCGCATCGGAGGGCCAATCCTTTGTGGTCTCGTCAAGTCGGCGGCGCACGGCATCGGCGCTTTGGAGGGCGTCCGGGATCGCTTCGCCATCATCGAGAAACGCCTGGCGCGCGTCGGCGAGGCTGTCCTCGATCAGGCCGTGCTCGAAACCGCGCCAGAGCTCACCGGCCCCGCCCTCCGACAGACCGCGCGGGTTGAGGAGCATGGAATGGTTGCCGTGGAGCACCGTGCGATACGAACCGACCTCCGGAAGGTGCGAGAGGTCCGCGAAGATGAGCGTGCGGAGCGACTCTTCGAGGTCGCGAAAGAGATCGTGCTCGACGTACATCGTATCCAGAAAGTCGCTCAGCAGCAGGAGCGAATCTCCGAAGAGCGAGTCCTCGTCGTAGGCGAGCCACGGGAACTCCGGGTCAAGCGCCGCGTTCTCGACCACCTCATCCAGTTCGTCGAGCGAACTCCGAACCGGCGGAGCATCGTCGAGGAGCACCCCGGCCGTTGGGCGCGCCGCCGCGTCTTCCGCCGCACGCTGGATCCAGACGTCGGACTCGTGGCGCACCCACGTTTTGGCGTCGACCGGATCGATCTCGCCCGAACGAATGGAGTTCCAGATTTCGTCCGTCGCCGCCACGTACTCGCTCTCCCCGAGGACACGGCGAAGATCCGAAAGGGTCGTGCGTGGGCGGCTGCGCTCAAGGGCGGGCCCGAGTTCGTCGAAGTTCTCCACGGTTTCGGCCACGCCGCGCATGAAGCGCGCCACTTCTCCGCCGAGGGCCGCCTGGATTCCGAGGCCCGCGCCATGCGATGCGGAGGCGCCGTGCGCGCGAGCTGTGCCGGTCGTCGCCGGGAGGCGTGTCGGCGGGCGGCGGGCTCCGTCGCCACCGGCCGCGCTGTCCTCGATGCTCGCCCGCATGCCCGCCCCGATCGAAGCCATGCCCGAAACGCCGACGGCGGCGACCGCCACCAGCAAAAGCAAGAGTTCCTGCGACGTCGCCCCCTGGCGGGTCAACACGCGGCGAACGGGATCCGAAGAACGCATGCGCCGCACACGAGCAACAGGCGTGCCGTCGACGAACCCGCCTCGAATGGCCGAGTTTGCGCGCATGGCGCGCTGGAATATCCGGGTTCCCAAGCCCCGGTGACCAGTTGCCGAGCCGTCCCGACGTTGCGCAATGCGCGCGGGAGAGTCCGCGCATAGGGTGGTACCCTCCACCGAACCCGTGCCGTTTCAATACACCATCGACGACGCCATCGAGGCGGGCACGGCATTGGCCAACGCCGAAGCGCTCTGGGCCGAAATGCGCGCACAGAGCGCTCCGTCGGCACGACTCTACGCGGCGCCACTCACGGGACGCGCACTCGTGCTCGGTCGCTGGCAGCGCGCAGCTACGGCCATCGATGCGCCACGGGCGAGCGACGAGGGGTTGGCGCTGGTGCGCCGCCGCACGGGTGGCCCGGCCGTGTACGCCGGCGAAGGCACGGCGTACGCCGCGCTCATCCTCCGTCACGCGTCCGTCCTCCTCGACTGCCCGGCGGACCGCGTGCTCAACCGCAACGTCCGCGGAATGCTGGGCGCCCTAAGCAAAGTCGGCAGCCCCGCGCACTACTTTGGTCGTGAATGGCTCAGCATCGAGCGTCGGCCCGTCGCCGTCGTCGGCTGGGCTCGGCACGCGGACGGTAGCGTCCTCCTCGAGTTCTTCCTTTCGATCGGCGAGAACGTTGCCCTCGAACCTGCCTGGACACGCTACCCGACACGCGCGGAGCCTCCGTTTCTGGGCAAGGAGCCCATCCGACTCGACGACGTCGCGGGCCGGGCCCTCGACCCCGTGGATGTGCTCAGCTGGCTCCCCGTGGGCCATGCCGAACGCTTTCCCGCCATCACCCCCGCGGCCACACCGCTCGAACCGGCCATTCGCGAGCGGGCCAAACTCATCCGGAATGAGCGCAGCATCGACGGCACCGCCACCACCGCCGACGACCTGCTCTGGTCGCGCCCACACGAAGTGCCCATCGGCTTCGTGGAAGCGGGACTCCGACTCGACAGCAAAGGCCAGGTGGAACGCGCCCGCATCGCCGGAGACGTGTTCATGGACGACGGTTCGGAGCCCGCCCTGGAGGAGAGCCTTCGCGGCCGGGCGCCCACCCCCGAGCTCATCGCCGCCGCCATCAACACGGACGTTCGATCAGTCGAACCACGTGATGGAGGATCCGCTGCTCCAACCGCTGCTCGAAGGGTTCACCGAGCCTGCCGCCGATGCGCGGCACGGCGTCTAGCGGCGCACTACCGGAACGCCCGCGCGAGGACGAAGCCGAGGGCGCCCCCGATCAAGCAAACCACGACGGTGACCGCGACGTACTGCGCCGCTCGAAACGACTCGCCCGCCGACGCCATGCGTAGAACCTGCAGATTGAACGCCGAGTACGTCGTAAACCCTCCGAGGAGACCGACGCCGACGGCGGACGCAGCGTTTCCGTTTAGCTCGACTGGCCTCCCTTCGCTCCACGCGAAGAGGAGGCCGAGGGCGAAGGATCCAACCACGTTTGCGATCCACGTGCCTGCCGGGCCACGCGACGCCGAAACGGGCCTCGGTCACTCCCCGGAGCGGCGCCGGAGGCCCGATCCCACGGCACCACCGAGCATGACCCAAACAAAGCCCATGCCCCGCTTGTAGCAAGACTTATGGGCAAAAGGGGGAGAATGCCCGCGGCGTGCCGGCGCCCGGGCACGGGGCTATACCTCCGCCTTCCGCTGGAAAGGGGTCCACGCGTTCGCCCTGCGTCACAGCCCGGTAATCGTCGTCCTCTGCGCGCTCGTTTGCGCGGCGGCCCCGGGCTGCGCCGAGGAATTCGATACCTCACGTGTCCTTCCCACGCGGGGGACACTCGGCGAAGAGATCGATCGTGTCCTGTGAAGCGACTCGCCGCGCCAGAGCTGATCCCTGGATGTGAGCGGCGCCAAGAACCGCGCGCTCTGCGCCGGTCAAGCTGCGTACCCGAATCGGCCCCTTCGGAGCGCCTGCGTCCTGGCGTTTGACGAACAGAAGTCGTCCGCGCCCTCGACCACGCCATGCCCGCGTCAACACGACGACCTGGACCAGACCGTGGAAATGCTTCCGCTCTACGACGCGTCACGAGCGCATCCTGAACGCAACGCGCGCTCGCGGCACTCCTGGCGGAGCTCTCCCACGACGAAGAAGCGCTCGACGTGGTCGCGCGCATCCGCACGGGAGTGGGGTATCGACCACTGCGCATCCGGCCCTGGCGTGATCCGCCCCATCCTTGGTACGACCAGTTCGACACCTTGCCGAACGGTCACCCGAAACCTGGCTGAAAACGAACGGACGGCTGCCGCCTGAAAGACCTCCGCACCGCCGCAGCATTCTCCCTGCCCACGCCGCGCCCGATGTGGAGCCAAAGGCCGGTCCGCGGCGGACGAATCCACGTTCAAGGTGGCCCAGCGCCTTCTTCTCTCGAGGTCCGACATCTTGAGCGTCAGGAGAACCCGTGGCGCGGCGGGATGCGCGGGGCGTCGTGCGCGTGCTCGCGCGCGGCGGCGTGCTGCCCGAGCCCTTCGTGGACATGAACTTTGACGGTTTCGCCGACGTGGACGCCGCCGGACGCTTCGTGGATGCCCTCGGCAACCCCGTCGGTGCGCCCTCCCCGTTACCCACGGCGGACGACGCCTACCCCACACGCGACTTGCTCGGGCGCGCGCTCGGCAGCGACGGCCTTCCACTCTACGACTACCTCGACGCGAATCAGACGCTTCTGGCGGGCCTCGCGCGCGACGTGCCCACGCTGACAACGCCGGGATCTCCGGCGCTCTTGAACCTGACGACCGGGCTTCCGTTGCTACTCGGACGCGAGGCGCCCGCGACCTACGCCATCGGGCGGTCGCGCATCGAACTCACCGGGTTCGACATGCGCGCCTCCCCCGCGGCGGATTTCATCCACGGACTCGGCGTGCTTCTCGCCGATCCGAGCACGGACGACCTGCTCCTCGTGCTCGACCGCCTGTTTGAAGAGCGGGAAGACGTCGTCGCCGGGCTCATCGCGAGCGGACTCGCCGCGGACGCCTTCGCCGACCAACACGACGCAAGCCTCGTCCACCCCTCCACCCTTTGGGACGACGTGCTCCGGGGCGCGGGTTGGATGGCGGCGGAACCCGGGCTCACGGAGGGCGTTCTCCGCGCGCTGGCCGACCCGTACTCCGCGCGAATGGGACCGATTCTTGGCGATTTCATCCGTCACCGAGACCGCGTGGAGCCCCTTTCCTTCGACCCCAATCGGTCGCTCTACGACGCGAAGTTCATCGATCCCGTCGATCGCAACGCGCCGGCTGTGCGCGGCAACCAGAGCCTCTTTCAACGCGTCATCTCGGTCATCCACGACTTCGATCAGAACCACCTCTGCAACAAACAAAGCGCCCAGGTCGGCGTGACCGTCCCCGTCGCGGGATTCGTGACCCTGCCGCTCCACTTCGACGAGTGCAGCCTTGTGAAGGTGGACAACCTCGCCCGACTGTTTTCCCAATCCATCATCGGGCGCGCGCGCCTCGAGGTGCAGACGGGGTGGATCTCCGCCCTCGATTCCGTTGCCGGTACGCTCGGCGTGAACTCGATCACGGTCGACCAGCTCTTTACGCGCGAGTCGGGGATCACCGGTCTCGACACCTCGCCAACCCCGGAAGCCCTCGCGCGCATGGCCTTCCTGCCCCAGAACAAGTTCCTCACCAATCTGTTCGACCCCTCACGCGCCCGTGACGGTGTGCTCGTTTCGCCACGCCACGACGCGACGCTCTTCGCCTGCGAGCGCGAGTACACGTTCAACGACGGCCGCTTCCCCGCCACGGCGAGCTTCTACACGTCCATCGCTCCACTCCTGCGCGTTCGATGACTACGACCGCGGTACCGTGGGCGATCCGCATCGGCCCGGGTCCGACGAGCTCCCGCTACATCTTCGGCGAATTCGTGTCGGCCCTTCACATGCATTGGCCCGCCCCCGGGGACGACACCACGCAGGATGTCGACCCGAATCAGCCGTCCTTCGCCCACCACGACAACGGCGTCGCCTACGAGGAGAACATCGCCTACGCGATGGACAACGCACAGATGGTGCTGCGCCTGCACGAGCTGGCCAAGGCCCTCGACGCCATGGAAGTTCGTCCCGGCGTGGATGGCATCGATGTGCTCGCGCGCGGCGTGGAGGCCTTGCTCCAGCCCATCGCCCCGGAGGGCTTCCACAAGCGCGACGGCAGCACGACCACGCGAACGAATGACGGGGCGACGGAGATCCAGACCACGCGCATGCACCTGCTCCTCGACGCGCTCAAGGGCATGGACGACGCCTTCGCCACCGACACGCAGACGCACGCGCGATGGCTCGAAGGGCGAAGCGGCCTCGTGGATGCGTGGTTCCGCACCGATCCGACGCAAACGCGTTTTGAAAATCGACATGCCGTCGAAACGCTGCGCGTCCTCCTCCGGTTCGTGCGCGAGCGTGTGGCCGTGCATGCCGCGGCGGGAGACCGATTTGCATGGGGCGCCGGCCTCTCGGCGCGCTTCGAAAACATGATCAGCGATCCCGTCGTCACGAGCCTTGTTCGCCTCGTCGACGCGATTCAGGCCGACCCGGAGAGCGTCGACGCGCTCGCGGGGCTCCTCACCCACCTTGGGAACGTGGAGAGCGACCCCGCGGCGTTCAATGCGACGTCCGCAAGCTTGGTCGACCTCTTCCAGCTCCTCGAAGACGACGCGTCGCTTGTGCCCCTACTCCACGTGGCGGGGCGCGCCGTCGCACCGAACGCGCCCGAAGCGCTGGCGTCCGGCGAACCACTCGACCTCGAACACGGATCCGCGGGCACCGTGGTCGAGCTCCTCGCCGACGTCCAAGCGTACGATGACCGCAACGCAACCCTCGCCCTGCTCCGAAACCTCATCCAGAACGACCCGGCGACGGGAAAGTCCGACCTCGAGGTCATCACGGATGTGCTGCTCGAGGTGAACCGCGCGACACCCGGCGCGGGCACCCCGCTTACCCGAGACGATCACCGAATGCTTCTCGAGCGCTCGGAGGCGTTCCTCGGCGACGAAGCCCACGGCCTCGAACGCCTGATGGACGTGATCCAGTCGCGCAAACGACCGTAGGGCGCTCTTCAAGCGCCCGGAACGTCGATTGCCCTCCCGGGCCCGGCTGGCTACCCTCCGCCGCCTCGGAGGTCAGATGGCGCAGATTCGGTTCGACGGGAAAGTGGCGGTGGTGACGGGAGCAGGAGGCGGCCTCGGCCGTTCGCACGCGCTCCTCTTTGCCTTGCGCGGCGCGAAGGTGGTCGTGAACGACCTCGGCGGCGCCCTCGACGGCTCGGGTACGAACGCCCGGGCCGCCGACAAGGTCGTCGATGAAATCCGCGCCGCGGGCGGCGAAGCCGTGGCGAACCACGATGGTGTCGACACGCTGGAGGGCGCCGAGCGCATCCTCAAGACCGCAGTGGACACCTTCGGCCGAGTGGACATTGTCGTGAACAACGCCGGCATCCTTCGCGACGTCTCCTTCAAGAAGATGACGCAGGAAGACTGGGACGCGGTTCTCCGCGTGCACGTCACCGGCACGATGAATGTCTGCAAGGCTGCGTGGGATCGCCTGCGCGATCAGAACTTCGGGCGCATCGTCAACACGACGAGCGCCGCGGGCCTCTACGGCAACTTCGGACAGGCGAACTACAGCACCGCGAAGCTCGGCATTGTGGCGCTGACGAAGACGCTCGCGCAGGAGGGCGCCAAGAACAACATCCGCGTCAATGCCATCGCGCCCGCGGCAAAGAGCCGAATGACGGAAACCATCCTTCCGCCCGAGGTCCTCGCCAAGCTCGACCCGGCCTACGTCTCGAGCGTCGTGGCCTACCTTTGTTCCGACGAATGCACCGACTCGGGCGACATCTTCGCCGTGGGCGGCGGCTACGTTGCGCGCGTTGCGGTGGTGGAAGGCCCCGGCGTGCGCCTCCCCGCGGAAGAAGCGGGCTCCCCCGAAGCCATCAAGGAACATTGGGCCCGCATCCGCGACCTCACCAACGCTCGCCCCTTCGCCAACGCGATGGAAGCCATCCAGGAGGCGCTCAAGGGCGCCTGACGGATTCGCGTGGAGCTCCCTTCCCCGACCGCGTACTCGAAGCGCCGCCCGAAGGCCCCCGTCCTCAAGGGACGCGTGCTCGATCTTGGCGCCGATGAAATCCCGCTCTACTCGGGGGCGCTCCACTACTGGCGCATCGAGCGGCGCTTCTGGCGACGCACGCTCGAGGCCGTGCGGAACCTCGGCCTCGACACGGTCGAGACCTACATCCCTTGGGGTGTGCACGAACAGGCGGATGGCACCTTCGATTTCGGCGAGCGGCACGAGCGGCTTGATGTGGGGGCGTTCCTCGAGCTCGTGTCCGAACTCGGCATGTACGCCATCGTGCGGCCCGGACCGCATATCAACGCGGAGCTTACCTACTTCGGATTGCCAGAACGCGTGGTGCACGACCCCGAGTGCCAAGCCCGTTCGCCGCGACGCAATCCGGTGATTCAGCCGTTTCCGCCGCGCATGTTTCCGGCGCCATCCTATGCCAGCCGCAAGTACCACGAAGAGGTGGGCCGCTGGTTCGACGCCGTCGGGCAGGTGGTCGGTCCGCATCTTTGGCCGCGCGGCGCCGTGGTGCTCACGCAGGTGGACAACGAAGGCACGTTCTTCTTTCGCAACGGCCCCTACGACCAGGACTACCACCGCGACGCCATCGACCGATTCCGCGCGTTCTTGGAGGAGCGTTACGGCACCGTCGCCGCGCTCAACGAGGCCTATCGACGCGTGTATTCGTCGTTCGGGGACGTGCCGCCGCCCGAGCGTTTTGATGCGCATGAAGCGAACGAACTCGTCCCACACCTCGACTGGGCCGCGTTCCACGAGCACCTCATTGGCGATGCCCTCGCCCGCATGCGCCAGCGCCTTCACGACGCGGGCGTCCGCGAGGTGCCCACCATCCACAACATCCCGCTTGGCGAGACGGGCCTCCCGGTGTCCATCCCGAGCATCGCGCGCGTCGTCGACTTGGTCGGCCTCGACTACTACCACCCCGCGCGCGAGCATCGCGTCGTCAAACGCCGGACGGCGTACCTCGCGGGCACCTTCGACTTTGCCTACTCCCCCGAACTCGGCGTCGGTGCGCCACCTTGGTTCACGCCGCTCTCACACCACGACTCGCTCACCGTGGCGATGACCGCCGCGGCCTACGGGCTGCGCGGCTTCAACCTTTACATGGCCGTCGACCGCGATCGCTGGTACGGCGCACCCATCGACGCGCGCGGTGAGCTCCGCACGGAGGCCTCCGCCTGGCGCCGCTGGGTTCAGGCCATGCGGCGCGTCCGCTTCCACACCCTCGATCGCCGCGCCGAGGTCGCCCTCGTGGTGCCGAACGAATACCGCCGCCTCTCTCGCGCGACGCACCTGTTCGGCGGCATCGCGAGTCCCTCATCCGTCGAAGCCATCGGCGGTACGCCCGTCGAGGGATGCTCGGAGGAGCCGCTCGGGTTCAAGGGACCGGTGCAAATCCTTTGGTGGAAGGCCATCGCACGCATCTCGGACGCCCTCACGCGGGCCCAAATCCCCTACGTGTTCGTCGACAGCGATGCATCGAAGGACCGCTTTGAGGACTTCAAGGTGGTGTTCTCACCCACGTTCGAGTTTGTCGACCCAACCCGATGGGCGCGGCTCCGCGACCTCCGCGCGAGCGGCGCCCACGTGGTCGTGGGCCCCGCGGTGCCAACCCTCGACGAGCGGATGCTGCCGTTCGATGCGGGCACCGGCCACGGCTTCGATGTTGCGCTCTTCGACACGGACGCCGATGCCCAGTTCAAGGTGGAGGACTGGATCGTGCGATTCGGCATTGGTCGTCCCTACGCCGCCGCCCCCTCGCTCGTTGAGACTGCGGGGCACGAAGACGAGCACGGACTTCGCATGCTGTTCGTGATGAACCCGACGCGCGACGCCATCAACGCATCGGTCACGCTGCCGCACGGCTGCAGGTTCGAAGATGTCATCACGGGCCAGGAGTTCCTCGCGGAACATCACCTCGAAATCCGCATGCTCCCGCAGAGCATTCGTGCCCTCGAGGTGATCCGGAGCCCCGAAGCGGCTTCGAACACGGGTGCCCCGATTGCACCGCCCGCCGCGGAGCACGCCGCGAAACCCACCGCGGCGCCAGCCGTCGAGCCCGAGCCCGCGGACGAATCCGCGCCCACCGCCGACGCGGCCAAGCCGGAGGCGGCCCCCCGGCGTGCGCCCGAGCGACCGCGGCGCGCCACCAAGCGCAAGCGCTCCCCCGCCCAGCGCAGTCGCCGCGCGTCTACCCCTGCACGCGCTCCCAAACCCAAGCGCACGACGCTCGGCAAGGCGAGCAAAGCGAGCAAGCCCAGCAAACCCACGAAGCCAACGAAACGCACGGGCGCCCGTACGAAGAAAGGAAAGCGCAAGTGATCAGCGCAAACCTCCGCTTCGAAGGCTTCGACGCCGCTTCGTGGACCAAGATCATCTCCCTCTTCGCCCCCGGCGTCGTGGAGCGCATCGAGTCGGAACCGGCATCCTCCGATGCGCCCGAGCAGGCGACACCCGTCGGCATCGAAGCGCCGCGCGGAACGCTCGTGGTGGTGGTTGACGACGACGACAACGTGCTTCGCGCCACCAACACGCTCACCGGGAGGGTGACGGGCATTCCAGCCACCCCAATCGCCGCCGTGCCGGACATCGCGCGGCTCTACGGCGCGTCACAGGTCGTGTGGTTCCGACGCGGCACCATGGAGGAGCTCGCGGAACGCCTCGCCATGCGCCTCCGCCCCGGGGATGACTACGGCGCCCAGTGGCTCGTGCTTGCGCGCGTCATGCGTGAGCTTGGCGAAGCGCGCCTGCTCCGACTCTGGCCCAACTCGTTCGCGGGCGTTCCCATCCCGTCAATGCCGATGCTTTCGCGCGCCCTCGATGTCGTGCTCCCCGACGGGCACGCCGCCGTCGCCGTACTCTGGCAGCGCGGCGAGCCGTGGACCTCCGTGGCCGTTCGGCGCATGGGCGGAGAAATCGATTGGATCGCCGGGCCCGACCTCATCTCCCGCTGGACGGGCCCCCTCGGCGGGGACTGGCGGCGCGACCACCGCGTCATCGCCGCCGCCGTGGCGCGAAACATGGCCCCAGTGCACGTTGGCCTCTTCTCGGAGGAGCACATCGTCCGCGACCTGTTGCGCACGCCCGACGCGGGCCGATGGGCGCGGGCCGCCGCCGTGCGCGACATCGCGTTCTACCCAACCCCCGCCTACGTGGGCGTGGCCCTCGGTGCCGACGTCGTTCGAAGCGCCACGCGCCAAGCGGCCTCGTTCCTCGGCGGCCTCAAGCTCTTTGAGAGCATTGCGCCCATCGCCGCCGAGCTTCGTTCACGCGTCACCGATGTCGCCAGCGTGAGCGCGGCCCTCGGCTTTAACCCACTCGAAGCGCTCGGCCGGTTCCTCCGCGGCGAGGACCGTTCAAGTCTCCCCGCTTCAACGCTGCCCGCGCCCGAGGAGTCCGGCGCGGACAACGGCGAAAACGGCCAATAGCGCCCGAAAACCCGCCCCAGCGGCGGCCTAGAACGCGAGCGTCGCGAACGCACCCGCGTCGAGCATGCGAGCGAACGATGCGTCCTCCCCCGACACGGGCGCAAACGGCAGGTGCGCGCCCACGCGCAATCCGAGACCCAGCGAAACCTCACCCAACGGCACGCCGAGCGTCAACGAGACGCCGCCCGTGGCGCCAAACGCGCTCGCATGATCACCAAGCGCGGGATCAAGTGTAGCGTACTCGAGCCCCACATCGAACGACGGCATGAGCCTGGCGTTCCGAAGGAGCGCGTACTCGAACGACGCGCCCACCGTATAGAGCGCGGCATTGGCACCGCTCGAAAGCATGCCCTGACTCGGCGCGATGTTGCTCCGGACAAGGAACGCCATCCTGTCCACCTGAACGCCCAACGCCAGTAGCAGCGACGGTGCGGCACCGTCCATCGTATCGTTGACGAAGACCAGCGCATCGAAGCCAGCGCCAACCAGAAGACGCGGCCCCTCGTCCGCAACCCGCTGCGACGCGCGCGGAGGTGCGAGACGTACCGGAGGGATCACCAACGGCTCGGCGGGTGGCCGCACGACGAGGAGACGCGGACGCGGCGGATACACAAGCGGGTCGGGCGGGCCCTGTGCCGCTGCGCGGGTCGCCGTAAACGCGCCCCCCACACAAACGAACGCCACCACGAACCGCCACGCCGCAAACGACCGCCCTATCGCCATCCGAAGTCCTCCACGCCGCCCGAAAGCCAGGCAACGGGGCTCAGACGTTCGTGGGTCCGGTTTGGTCTATGGCGTTCGCTGCGCACAAAACTTGCGATCTGCGATCGGAACCGGTACACATCTGTGCACCTGCCCATCGGCCCAGGGGACAGGCGTTCATGTGGGTATTTGCCCACATGCTTTGGAAGGGAACGTCACGATGCAGAAGCTCACCGATCGTCAGCAAGCGGTGCTCGATTTCATCACCAACTCGATCGACGCACACGGCTTCCCTCCCACCCTGCGTGAGATCGGCAACCACCTCGGCATCCGCAGCACGAACGGCGTCAACGATCACCTTCGCGCACTCGAACGGAAGGGCTACCTAACGCGCGAAGACATGAAGTCGCGCACCCTGCGCCCAACCAGCATGAAGAAGCCCGTGAGCATGGGCAGCATCGCCTCGTTTCCCGACAACCTCGTGTCGATTCCCATCGTGGGTCGTGTGGCGGCCGGCTCCCTCACGGAGGCCATCGAACAGCCGAGCGACACATTCACCGTCGACCGCAACCTCGTCGGCGGCCGTTCGCACGATGTGTTTGGCCTGCGCGTCAACGGCGACTCGATGATCGAAGCCGGCATTCACAGTGGTGATTTCGTGTTCGTGCGCAAGCAGGACACGGCGAGCCGCGGCGACATCATCATCGCCCTCGTCGGCGATGAAGCCACCTGCAAGTACTATTACCCGGAGCGTGAGCACATCCGCCTCGAGCCGGCGAACGCAACGATGGCTCCGATTCTGATCCCGAAGAACGACTGGCGCACCACGCAGGTGCTCGGCATCGTCGTGGGCGTCTACCGCAAACTCGCGGCTTAAGCCGCGGGGTTTTAGGCGCTGAGCGCACGGTCGAGGTCGGCCCAGATGTCTTCCACATCTTCGATGCCGACGCTCACACGCACGAGTGCGTCCGAGATACCGGCGCGGAGGCGCTGCTCGCGTGGAACCGACGCATGGGTCGTCGTCGCTGAATGCGTGATGAGCGAGCGCAGGTCCCCCACCGAGACCGCGCGCGCGAGGAGCTCGACGCCGTCGTAGAGCGCCCTCCCCGCTTCGACGCCACCCTTAACCTCAAACGCGATGACCGCGCCGAAGCCGCCCTCCATTTGCGTCTTTGCGAGATTGTGCCCCGGGTGGCTTTCGAGCCCGGGGTAGTACACGCGCTCGATGCGCGGGTCGGCCTCGAGCCTGCGCGCGAGTTCGAATGCGCTCTCCGACGCTGCCTTGGCCCGCAGCGGGAGAGTCGCAAGCCCGCGCGACATGAGAAACGCATTCATGGGCGAAAGGATGGCGCCGGCGGCTCGCGCCACGTCCTTGCGCACGCGCTCGACCGTCTCCCGGGTTCCCGCAACCACCCCGGCGATGGCGTCGCCGTGCCCGCCAATCGCCTTCGTGGCGGAGTGCACGACCAAGTCGATGCCGTGCGCGAGAGGCGTTTGGTGGAACGGCGTTGCGAACGTGCTGTCCGTCGCCGCCAGGGCCCCCTTCGCGTGGGCGACTTCCGCCACCCGCCGCAGATTCGTGATGGCGAGGGTGGGATTCGCCGGTGTTTCGGACCACACAAGCTTCGTTCTGGGCGTCATGGCGGCTTCGAGCGCCGCCGTATTCGTCATGTCCACGTACGTGACGTCGACCCCGAACCGCTTGATGCGCGTGTCGAGCGCGCGCACCGTTTCGCCGTACACGGCGTCGGGCGCGACCACGTGATCCCCCGCCGACGCGAACGTCGTGATGACGCCGTAAATCGCCGCCATCCCGCTCGCCAAGGCGACCGCCGCTTCCGCCCCCTCGAGCGCCGCGAGCTTCCGTTCAAACGCCTCCACCGTGGGGTTTCCCCACCGCGTGTAGACGTAGTGCCCCGACTCGCCGCTCACCGACGCACGAGCATCCTCCGCGTCATCGAAGAGGAACGTGTTCGAGAAGACCACCCCGGCTTCCGTGCCGCTTTTTGCCGTCGCGTGCGCATCCCCCGCGTGGACTGCCAAGGTTCGAAGTCGTCGTTCCGTCATGGGTCAATCACCTCACGTACACGCAAATGTCAGCCACGTTGGTCCCGGTGGGTCCGGTCAGGAGCGTGCCCCCCGCCGCCGCGAAGTACGAGTAGCTGTCGTTGTTCTCGAGCGCCGCGTCCCGGTCGAGGCGCTTGCGCTCGGCGCGCTCAAGGAGCGTGCGGTCCACGAGCGCGCCGGCGGCGGGCGAAGAGCCGTCCACACCGTCGGTCCCCATGGAGGCGAGCACGCCCTCGCCCACCAGCGGCGCGGCACCCAGCACGAACTCCTGGTTTCTCCCGCCGCGCCCCTTCCCCGCAACGCGGACCGTCGTTTCTCCCGATGCGACGATCACGTCGGTCGGCTGCCGCAACGAACCGCGTACGAAGATGCTTCCCGCGAGCCGCGCCTCGCCCGTAAGGAAGCGTGGATACGCCAGGGCGCGGAGCCCGAGGGCGCGCGCGGATTCGACCATCGCATCCCGCGCGGTCCGCGAGTCCGCCGCGATTTCGGTCACGATATGGTCCCAACGTCGCTCGGGCGGCTCGCGCTCGAGCGCGCTTAGAAGCTCGGGCGTCACCAGGTCGCCCACGCCGCGTCGCTCGAGAATCGCGCGGACGTCGGGGAGCTTTGCCCCCGCCTCCGCCGGCAACGTTGGCCCAGACGCCACCAACCACGGCGCCATCCCAGGCACGTCCGACACCACGACGTTGATCACGCGCGCCGGGTAAAACGCCTCCGACAGACCACCGCCCTTGATCGCGGAAAACGCCATGCGCACCGCGTTGAGCTCGTCGATGGCCGCACCGCTCTCACGGAGCGCGTCGGTGAGCGCACGAAACGCATCGAAGGGAACGCCCGGAAGCAGCGACTCCAGCATCGCGGAACCGCCCCCGGAAACCAGCACCACGACCGTGTCCTCGTCCGATAGCGACTCCGCCAGCGCGAAGGCCCGCCGCCCGGCGTCAAGGGCCCCCTCCTCCGCGGACGGATGCGACGCCCGGACCACCTCAAGCCCGGAAAACGTCGCCGCCCCGAGCGTCACCACGAGCCCCCGGGCTGGCTCAAGCACCTCGAGTGCTGCGCGCACCATGGGCTCCGCCGCCTTCCCGAAGGCCAGGAGCGTCACGCGGTCGAGGGAACGTCCACCGGCGCGGATTCGCTCGAGCGCAGCCAAGGTGGCACGCCGTGGGTCTACGGCATGGAGCCCCGCCTCGAGCAACGCGAGCGCGGTGGCACGCTTGCCCGAGTCGTCCCCCGCGAGCAGCTCGTCGCGGTTTCGGATCACAGCCTACTCTGCGGCCGACTTCTGCTGATCTTCGAGCAGACTGAGACCAATGGCGAACGCCTTCCGCGCACGGCCGAGGACCTCGGCATCGTTGGCGAGCTTCGCCTCCGCATTGGTGAGCCGCGACCGCAGGTCGTCGGTGTTCGCCTTGAGCGCCGCGATTTCCGCGCGGAGCGACTCGACATCCTGGCCACGCTTGTCGGCCTCGGCCTTCGCCTGGTCGCGCTCGCCCTCCGCCTCGGTCACGCGCGCATACGCCTGATCGAGCCGAGACTCGGTCTCGGTGAGCTTGCGTCCCACGAGCGCGAGTTCGCGCCCGTGCTTTTCCTCGGACGTCTGGATGATGGACGCCTTTTCCGTCTCGAATTCCGCTCGAAGCGCGGTGAGCGCCGATTCGCGCGCGTCCTCCGCCGCTGCCTTTTCGCGGTCGAGCTGCGCGGTCAGGCGCGCGGTCGCCTCGGCCACGGCCGCGTCGGTCGCCTGCTCCGCCTCGGCCGCACGCTTGGCCGATTCGGTGGCGTGGTTGTCACGGAGCGTCGCTAGCTCGGCGCTGTGCTTCGCCTTGAGCTCCGACAGTGCCCCTTCGTGCGCCTCGGAGAGT
This sequence comes from Polyangiales bacterium, assembly GCA_041389625.1. Taxonomy (GTDB): domain Bacteria; phylum Myxococcota_A; class Polyangia; order Polyangiales; family JAWKRM01; genus JAWKRM01. Next base: position 164,059 of record JAWKRM010000003.1, on the reverse strand, counting down.
TCGGCCACGGCCTTCTCCCGCGCGCCACGCTCGCTGGCAACGGCGGCGTCGAGATCCGCGCGAAGCTTTTCGACTTCGCCGGCGTGGGCACTCGCCGCACGCGCGGTCGCGGTCGCGTGTTTCTCCTCAAGCGCATTGAGTTGCCCTTCGAGGCTCACCTTCTGCTGCTCGAGCTCCTCCTCGAGTTGCTTGATGCGCGCCTGTGCGCGCTCGGCGCGTTCCTTCATGTCGGACGCACGCTTCGACGCGGCCTCCTTGTCGCCCTCAAGCGCGGTCGTCTTCTGCTTCAGGTCGTCGAGCTCGCCCTCGAGCGCAACCAAGCGCTCTTCGATTTCAACCTTCGAGCGCTCGATTTCGAGGTTCTTCCCGTCGAGTTCGCGAATCTTCTTCTCACGCGCGGTGACTTGCTCCTTGAGTTCGAGGAGCTGGCCCTCCTTCGCGTTCAGCTGCCCGCGAAGCTCGAGGATGTCGGCGCTCGATGCACCGGCCGGGGGCCGCATGGAGCGCTGCGCCTTGAGTTCGGTCGCGAGCTTCTCCGCTTCCTGGGCGCGGGACTCGGCCGCCGCCAGCTTTCGCTCGAGCTCATCCAGGGCCGCCGTATCCACGGCCGGAACCGCGGCGGGCGGCGGCACGGAAGCCGGTTTCGGCCGCTCGGAACGGGCCGCCTTGGCCGCCGGAATCGACGAGCGCCGTTCCACCGCGGTGCTCGGTCCCACGTCCTCGAGTTCAAGGCCCGCGTCGTCATCGAGTTCGATGAAGTCGGCGTCGTCGACCAGGTCCGCTTCCGCGATGGGGATGGGCGGCGCGCTCACCCCCGTCGCTTCGTCCACACTCGAGAACGCCGAACTGGCGGGCGGCGCGGACCTCGGCGAATCGACAACGAGCGCATCGAACGCTTCGTCGGCAAACGCGTCGATCTCCGCGTCCACGTCCTTCTTCGGTGACATGCTGTCGCTTCCTTTCCCGGGGCTCGACGCACGACCAGCGCCACCCGCGCCGAGGTCGAGTTCAACCCACTTTTGGACACGCTCGACCAGGTCATCGAACGAGATCGGCTTCTTGATGTAGTCGTCCGCGTGCGTAGGCAGCTCGCGGTGGCGGTCGAACGTGTCCGATGCATTGGGCGCGCTCGAAAGCACAAGCAGCGGAATCGACTTGAGCTCCGCCTTCTTCTTGATCTTGTTGCAGACGAGGAAGCCGTTCATCCCCGCCAACTCGATGGAGAGCAGGATCAGGTTCGGTTTGACCGCCTGCACCCGCTCAAGCCCCGCTGCTCCGTCCGAGACCACCTCCACGTCCACGCCCAGGCTCATGAAGCCGGCGCGGACCGCCGTGGCAAAGCTGTCGTCACTCTCGAGAACGAGGATGCGTTGCGACATCGAATCTCCCCCCGGAAGATCGGGCGAAAAAGAGGTTCGATGATACGGGGCCCATTCCTCCCACGTCAACGAAGGCGTGCGAAGAATTGCAGCCGATTCCGAGCGCTTTCGCTTCGACGATGCGCCGACTACTGAACGCGCGCCGCGGCCGCGAGGCGGAGGAGCGTGTCGCGGTCCACATCGCCCGTGAACGCGTAGGTCACTTGCCCACGCCGAACGACCGGCACGGTGTAGCCGCCCACCTGCGAAAGATAGAGCTCACGGCCCATGTACCGCGTCCGCGGCCCGAGGGGCTCGGAGGGGGCCGCCTCGAAGACGACCACGGTCAGGCGGTTGCCTCGCACATTGTAGTAGAGGGCCGCCGCACGGTGGTCGCGGACATTCGAGAGTCGTGCGCCCACGAGCTCCGCCTGCCCCTGATCGAAGACCGGGCGGACGGGGAAGCGAACCTTGTCCCGGAAGTACGACGAAACCTTCTGCGGCTGCGCCCCGGTGACATCGGGAGGAAGCGAGGCCGAGTGCAAACGCACCACGTCTTCGAACATGGGCATCGCCGCCTGCTCCGCCCCCGTGGCGCGGCCAAGGCGAACATCGGCCGCACCGAAGACGGCAAGCACGAGGGACGCGACAGCCACCAACGGAACCGCGTAGCGAGCCTTCACCGGAAGGAACCGAATCCACGGACGCGGCGCACCCTCGTCCTGGATCGCCACACCCAGGTCCGCGCCCTGCCCGCTGCGATCCGCATCGACGGAGTCGAGGGCAGAGAGCACGCGGGCACGTAGGTGCGACGGGGCCTTCGCTCCCCCGAGGGCCATTCGCACATGCCCCTTCGCCGCACGGACAAAGGCCAGGTCTTCCTGGCAGCGGGCGCACTCGGACGCGTGCCGCTCGAAATCGATTTGCGTCGACGGGTCCACCTCGCCGTCGACGTACGCGTCCACGTGACGCCGAAACAGTTCGCACTTCATTTGCCGGCCTCCCGAGCCTTTCGGTAGTCGTCGAGGGCAACGGGCTTCGCCGCGTCCGCATCCTTCGACGCCGCATCGATGCGCTCATCGGCAATGCCGAGCGCCGCCGCCTGTTCCAAGAGCCTCGTTTGAAGCACGCGTCGCGCCCGGTGGAGGCGCGACATCACGGTGCCGATGGGGCATCCAACCACGTCGGCGATTTCGCGGTAGGAAAGCTCCTCCACGTCCGCCAGCAGCACGACCGTTCGGTAGTCCTCAGGCAGCTCTTCAAGCGCGCGTTCGATTTCCTGCGCGAGGAGTGGCCGTTCGGCGGTCGAGACCGGCTCGGTGAGCGCCAACATCACGGCCCGGCTCATGACGCCGTCACCGACCGTGGAGGCCTGCGGGGTCTCGAGCGCCGCCCGCTCGCGCGTTCGCCGGCGATAGCGGTTGATGAACGTATTCGTGAGGATGCGAAAGAGCCACGCTTTGACGTTCGTGCCCGCCTCGAACCGATCGTAGAACCGGTAGGCGCGCACGAAGGTGTCCTGCACAAGGTCCTCGGCGTCCGCCTCGGAACGCGTCAGTCGAAGGGCCGTCCCGTAGAGGGCATCCATGTGGCCAAGCGCCTCCCGCTCGAAGGCTTGCCGTTCCGCTCGCTGGCGTTCGGTATCCATGGGTTGTTCCACGGGTCTATAACGCCCTTGGTCCGGGGGCTATTTCCAGCGCCGCACTGCGGTTGGAATTATTCGTCTTTTTCGTCGCCCGGAGGGGCATCGGACTGCCCCTGCCGGCGCTGCTGCATGCGGACGAGCCTCGACTCGAGCTCCTCCACCCGCGCCTGCAGGCGCCCGATCTCATTGTGGAGCTGGTGCACCTGGCCAATGGCGGAGTTGACCAACCCGCGCATGCGGTCGTCGGCCATGTGCTCGAGCTTCTCGAGGGCCTCCTTCGACTGCTCGAGCATCCGCGCCAGGGGGCGTCGGCGCTCCGCCTCGGACACGGGCATCTCCTCGGGACGCACGCTCTGCGGCACGAACTTGCCGACCGGCCCGTCGCGGAGACTCGTGATGAGCTTCTCGCCGCCGCGCTGGATGATGTCCCGGAGCTTCTTGCTAGCCGCCCCGCTTTCCGCGCCATCGCCCGACTTCTCGGTCTCATAGATGATCTGCGCGAGCGTGACGTTGGTGAGGTCTTCTTTGGTGTTGTTGTCGATGATGCGAACTTCTTCGCCGGCACGGACATACACCGCGATCTGCTGCAGCGTGACGTAGCGACTGTCGCGCGTGTCGTAGAGCTTCCGGTTCGAATAGCGCTTGATGAGGCGTACCTGCGCGCCGTCGACGGTTTCGTGCTCGAGATCAGCCTGGACCACGCGGGAGGTGTATCGCGCGCCGACGCACTGCGTCAAGCGGTTCCGCGGGGCCTCCCAGGGCCCCCTTTTCAAAGCCCGCGGCCTCGTCCAGGGTGCTGGGAGGTGCGCCACCACGACGACCCCGTCGACCGCCTCCTCCGCGCCGCGGGCAGCGTGCGCGACCCGGCGATCCGCGTCGGGGTCGCCCGGGAGGTCCTCGCATCGCTTTCGCCCGCCGACCTCGCGGATCTCATGACGTCCCTGCTCGTCACCGTGGAGGCTCGCCAACCGGAGCACGGCGATGTGCTGCTGGTCGTCTCCGTGGCCCTCGCGGACCCGACGATGCTCGCGCCCCGGGCCGAGGCCGCGCTCGTGGCGGCCACGCGCGGTCAGATCGAGGTGGCGCGCCTCCTCGCCCAGGACCGCAGCGGCGACGACCAGGAGCCGGGGCGGGTTCCCGACTTTGGCGGCGCGCGCCCCCTCACCCTCGGTGAGCGCAAGACGCTCGCACGCACGAGCGACCGGCGCTTGATCCTAAAGGCGCTCCGCGACCCCCACCCGGACGTGATCCGCATCCTGCTCAAGAACCCACGTCTCATCGAGGACGACGTGGTCCGACTCGCCGCCACGCGCCCCATCGACCCGTCCATCCTGCTCGCCGTGTTCACGGATCTACGCTGGGTGCTCCGCTACCGGGTGCGACGGACCCTCGTCTATAACCCCCACACGCCCCTCGACGTGGCGCTCCAGCTGGCCTTGAACCTGAACGACCAGGATCTCCGAGCCGTGTCTGATTCCAAGAGCTTACGCGCCGAACTCAGAGACCTCACGAAGCGCATGCTCGCCGACGTCGAAGTGAATTGAGCCAACCGTGCCGCTTCCCGCGGCACGTGCCCCACGCCCAAGGACGGCGGCCAGACGGCGGCCTACTTCTTCTCGACGACGTCGGCTTCGCGGGTGGTCTGCTTTGGCATCCCCTCCGCCGACGAGGACTCCGGGACCCGCTTGGGTTCGGATGAGACCTCAATGTCGTCGTTGGAGTTCAGGCCACGCTTGAGGCCTGAGATGGCCTTGCCGATACCCTCGCCGATCTGCGGGAGCCGCCGCGCGCCGAATACCATCAGCACGATCAAAAGGATGATGACGAGCTCGCCGAATCCAATGTTTGGCACGGGTTCCTCCCTGAAAGGGCTACGCGTAGCCTAGGCGCGTGTCACCGCGGCCGCAAGAACTCGTGTAACGCGTCGCGCCACCCCGGAGCCTTCAGGTGGGTTTCGCAATTCGCGCGTATCTTCCCGCAAACACGAGTGATAGAGTCCGCGCCATGGGAACGGTTCGGCTACGTGCCGGCCACGTGCAACCGGTGTGGGCAGGACACCCCTGGGTATTCGCTCAGGGGATTGAAGAGGTCATTGGCGCACCTGGCCCCGGAGACGTCGTGTCGGTGGTCGACGCGAAGGGCCAATTCCTCGGCAAGGGATATTGGTCGCCGAAGAGCGCCATTCCCGTACGCATCCTGAGTCGCGATTCGAATGCGAACCTCGAGGGCCGCGAGCTCGGCGAGCGCATCGAGGCCGCCGCCGGGTGGCGCAAGGCCCTCTGGAACCTGCCGGGCGAGGAGTGCACGGGCTACCGCCTCGTGCACGCCGAGGGCGACCGACTCGCGGGTCTCATCGTCGATGTCTACGACAAGGTCGCCGTGGTGCAGCTCCTCACCGTGGGCATGAAGCGACGCGAGGCGGAAATCTTCGCACACGTGGCCCGCGTGGCGGGCGTGCAGACGGTCGTCGAGGTCCCGAGCCAACGCCAGCAGTCCATCGAAGGCTTCGAGGTCCAGACGCGGGTGGTGCGCGGCCCGGACATCGATTCCCTAAAGTTCATGGAACGGCGATTCAATTTTGAGATCCCGTTCAGCGTCGCGCAGAAGACCGGCTACTACTTCGACCAGCGCGACAACCGACAGCGCGTGGAGCAGCTGGCACGCGGCAAGCGGGTGCTCGACGCGTTTGCCTACGTGGGCGCCTTCTCCCTCGCGGCGGCACGTGGTGGGGCCACGAGCGTCATGGCGCTCGACAAGAGCGCGGGCGCGGTCGCGGCGGGCGCCGCCATCGCCCAAAAACACGGCTACGGGGACACAATTTCGTTCCAAGTGGCCGATGTTAAAAAGACTTTTCCGCAGCTCCATTCCCAGGGGGAGCGCTTCGACATGGTCATCGTGGACCCGCCGAAACTCGCCCCGACCGCCCGCCATCTCGAACAAGCCAAGAAGGCGTACCGCACGCTGAACGCGAGTGCGATTCGTTTGGTGGAGCCCGGCGGAATCCTGGTCTCCTGCTCGTGCTCCGCGGCGATGAACGCGACGGCGTTCACGCGCATCATCGGCATGGCCGCCACCGACGCGAAGCGTGAGGTCGTGCTGCTTGCGATGGGGGAGCAGGCGCCGGATCACCCGAACCCCGCATCGTTCCCCGAAGGGCGTTACCTGAAGTGCGCGTTCCTCCAGGTGCGCTGAAGGGCGCCCGATGGAACCGCTCCAAAGCGCCCCACCCGGCACCTGGTCCCGCCTCGAAGGGATCGCGTTCGATATCGACGACACGCTGACACGGAACGGCGTCGTGGAGCCGGAGGCGTTCGATGCGATGTGGGCGCTCCATCGCGCTGGGCTTGTCCTCGTGCCCGTCACGGGACGCCCCCTTGGCTGGGTGGATGTCATCGCCCGCCACTGGCCGGTGAACGTCGCCGTGGGCGAGAACGGTGCCGGCTGGGTCTGGCGCGACGGCCCGCGCGTTCGGGAGGGCTACGCCGTGCCCGAAGCAGAAATGGCGCGCGTTCGCTCGCGCCTTGATCAGGTGCGGGCGCGTGTGGCTCGGGAAATGCCCGAAGTGCGTGTCACCGGTGATCAGCGCGCCCGGCGCCTCGACCTCGCCTTCGACATCGGCGAGGAGACAACCCTCGCGATGGAGGACGTGGAGCGGCTCATGGCCGTGATTCGCGACGAGGGCTTCGATGCGGTGCGATCCACCGTCCACGCCCACGCGGTCCCCGGCCCATGGAACAAGGCCACGGGGATCGCCTCGGCCCTCCGGGACGCCCTCGGCATCGATCTCACCGAGGCCCGTCAGCGTTGGACATTCGTGGGGGACAGCCCGAACGACGCCGCGGCCTTCGCCCATTTCGAGCCGTCCGTGGGGGTCGCCAACGTCCGTGAGCACGCGAGCGCCCTCCCCGTTCCGCCGACCTACGTCACCCAGGCCGACCGCGGGCGTGGCTTCGCGGAGCTCGCCAACGCCATCCTGCGTGACCGCACTTCCGTAAGCACTTCATGAGCCGGAGCTACCGCGAGGGCACGCGCGCCCACTACCGCGATGCGCGTTACTACGAGCAGGCGTACCAGAAACGCCGCAACGACGTACGCTTCTACGTGGACCTGGCGGCCGAGCTCCGGGCGCGGCGCGTCCTCGAGCTCGGTGTCGGCACGGGCCGTGTTGCCCTGGCCCTGGCCCGCGCCGGGGTGGAGGTCGTCGGCGTGGACTTGATGCCCTCCATGCTCGAGGGACTCCGCACCCGCCTTGAACGGGAACCCGCCTCCGTGCGGGAACGCGTCACCCTCCGCACGGGCGACCTGCGCCGGTTCCGCGCCAAGGAGCGCTTCCCGCTCGTGATCGCACCGTTCAACGTGTTCATGCATCTCTATGACCGGAGCGACTGGGAGCGCGCCCTCGCCCGGGTGCACGAACACCTCCGACCGTCGGGGCGGCTCGCGTTCGACGTACTGCTGCCCGACCCGTTCATCCTCTCGCGCCCTCCGACGCGCCGATTCACCGCGGGCATCGTGCCCTATCCGTCCCACGGGAAGCGCTATCGCTTCTTCGAGAGCTACGACTACGACGCCGCCTCGCAGGTTCAGATCACAACCATGCAGTTCGTGGATGGCCGGGGCCGCGCGAAGGTGACCACGCCCCTCTCGCAGAGGCAGATATTCCCCGCGGAGCTCGAAGCGCTCCTTCACTACAACGGCTTTCGTCTCGATCAGCTGTGGGGCGACTTCGATCGCTCACCGATCACGAACGAGTCACCTTCTGAAATCGTCGTTGCGCGCCCGGTCAATCCCAGACGCGGAACGAAAAGTCGGTGATGCGCTGGCGGGCGAAGAACTGCCCGGTCGAACCCGTAAACCCGAGATAGACCTGGCTTCCCACGTCACCCGGAATGTCGAGGGTCGCCGTCAGCTGCGGCTCCGCGGGCTTGGTGTCGGTCATGGCAAAGTACGCGGTGAGCGTGTTGGTGTTCCCGTCGTAGTCGATCCAGACGTGGGTCTCTGGAACGGCGGTGAACTCGAACGGCGCAGGGTCCCAGGTGATGTGGTTCGCGACGTCGCCATTGGAAAGCACGGCGACATGTTGACCCGCGCCGGGGTCATTCCCACCGACAAACGTGTCCATCTCCACGCCAATGCTTGGAGTCACGCTGTCGTACATGGTCTCGCCCACGAGGGCCCTCGTACCCCAGCCAACCGGCACCAGCGCCAAGTTCAGGAGCGTCCTTCTCACGAATCACAAAGACGATTCCGTCTGCGACTTTCTCCGCCGACGGCATGTCCATGGTCGCCGTGAACTCGATTTCGAGCGACGTTCCCGCGTTCATGGTCACGAGCTGATCGGCGTAGAACGCTCCGCGCTGTCCCGCGGCCGCAACGGTGATCGTTGCCGCCGAGGCGTTGCACAACGAGAAACCGTAAAGGCTCACGTTGCACACCGCCCCGAGCTCTAGACTCCAGTCGACGGTGGGCTGATTGCCCGCGTCGTGTGAAGCGTCGATGCCGCCGTCCGACGCGGCGTCCGTTTCGCCATCCGACCTGCCATCCTCAAGCGGGCTGCATGCGAGCGTTCCACACGCGCCCCCCACGGGACACTTGGCCATGCCCAGGACGACGTCGACGTTTGGCGAGCTTGATGCCTTCACCGAGAATGCCTGGCATCCACTCGAAACCAGGCGGCACGATTTGTCGAAACCACGCGCGTAGAACGCGTAGCTGCCATTTGACAGGTTGCCGATATCAGGCAACGCGCCGTCGCGGTAGAGCGTCCACTGCTTCTGGGATCCTGCGCAAGCGCAGTTCCGCCCGTGGAATCATCGCAGCGGTCGACAAGGTTCAGTTCGATGACTTCGGTTTGATCGGCAAGGCTTTCCGGGTCGAATGAAATCGACAGCCCGCCGGAGCTTTGTTCGTCGCATGCGGCGACGAACACCACGAGATGCGCGCATCCCGCCACGAACGCCGCGTACCGAAGGGCAACGGCAACCTTTTTGATTCGTTCAACGTTCGTCAAAGCTAACCGCGTCCGATCTGTCGCGAGCGCGACGTATCGAGCGCCTCCTGGAGCATCTTATCGTGCTGCGACGGATCCGCCCACCGGCGCTGCCCCTCCTCCGGCAAGAGATCGACTGGATCGAAGTAGAAATAGTGCTGCCCCGGCTTCACCGACGGCGCCGTGTAGACCGAAATCCCCGTGACGCGGTCGTAGAACTCGCGGGAATGGACGTCGCGTTTGCCGCCGCCGCCCGGCGCATCGACGACGAAGGTCGGCGTGTTGAAGCCCGCCGTCGCGCCGCGAACATGCTTCTCGATGTCCATGGCCGTCTGCACGGTTGTTCGGAGTTCCTCCGTGCCTTTCACAAGGTCGTGCACGTAGACGTAATACGCATGCACGTTCACGTACGCGAGGCGCTTGACGAGGAGCGTCATCGAATCCGGCGTATCGTTCACGCCGCGCTGAAGCACGCTCTGGTTGCGCACGACGACACCCTCGTCGTGGAGACGCGCCAGGGCGCGCCGCGTGATGTCCGTGATCTCGTTCGCGTGGTTGAAATGCGTGTGGAGGACCACGTCTTTCTGCATTTTTCGGCCGCGTTTCACGACGCCGACGAACGCGCTGAACCACTTGTCGTCGGTGAGGAGCTTCTGCGGCATCACGGCCGGCCCCTTCGAGGCAAAACGCATGCGAAGCACGTTCGGAATATCGAGGAGGCGATTGCCGATTTCTTCGATTTGGTCGGCGCGTAGATTCCACGAGTCACCGCCGCTCACGACGATGTCCTCGAGTTCGGGACGCGACGCGATGTACTCGAAGACCTTCCCCCAGCGCTCCTGTGTCGCCTTGAGGCTCACCTTCTCGACGCTCTCCTGGTCCGGCCCCACGGCGTAGGACCGCGTGCAAAACCGGCAGTACACCGGGCAGGTATCGAGCGCGAGGAAAAGCGCCTTGTCGGGGTAGCGGTGCGTGAGCCCCGGCACCGGCGAGTCGGCCTGCTCCGCGAGCGAGTCCAGGGTGAGCTTCGGGTGATCCGGGAGCCGCGTGGAGAGCACCGGGATGAACTGCTTTCGGAGCGGGTCCCCGTAGGGGTCGCGCCAGTCGATGAGGCTCAGCATGTAGGGTGAGACGCGCACCGCCATCGGGGCGATTCGGAAGCCCTGGCGTGCGTCCTCGAGGAACGCTTCACTCACGATCCCTTGAAGCGCGTCGAGCAGCTTCTCGGCCTTGGTGATCGTGTGCTTCATCTGCCATTTGTGGTCGAGGAAGTCCTCCTCGCTCACGTCGCGAAAGGCGGGAATGCGGCGCCAGAAATCGCCGCCGAGGAGATCACGGTGACGCAGCGAATCGGGCGGAACCGACGGGCGCTGCCGCGCGCGCAGATCCTCTTCCGCGAGGAGCTTCAGATGCGACTTCGACATGGGTAAGGATTTTGAGGCCTAGGTCGCCGAGGATCCAGAACGTCGACTAGGCGACAATGTGCGCCTTTTCGCGCACGGCCCAGTTCACGCGCAATGCACGGGCAATGCGCGGTCGCCGCGATCTCCGCCGCGCCGCGGCACGGGTCCTGCTTGTGGCCGCACGGGCCTGCTATGGTGCGCGCCGTGAAGGATACGTTCACGCAGGAACAGCTCCTCTTTGTCGTTTCGCCGCCGCGGTCCGGCTCCACCTTGCTTCAACGCATGCTTGGATCGCATACGGCCATCGGGACACATCCCGAGCCGCACATCATCACGCCCCTCGCCCACCTCGGCTTCGACGGCATCGTCGACGCGGCGCCCTACGACCACATCAATTCGGCGGAGGCGATCAAGCTGTTCGTGGATCACCTGCCGAACAAAGAGCACGACTACTACGACTCCCTCCGCAGCTACACCGACGGTCTCTACGGCAAGATGCTTCGGACAATGCCGGAGAAGTCCGTATTCATGGACAAGACACCGGCCTACGCGCTCGTGCTGCCGTTCCTCGCGCGCCTCTACCCGTCGGCAAAGTACGTCGTGCTCACGCGGCACCCGCTCGCGGTGTTTAGTTCCTTCGCGAACTCCTTCTTCGAGGGTGACTGGGCCGCCGCGCACGCGTTCAACCCACTCGTGGAACGCTACGTGCCCGCCATGGCGAAGTTCCTCCGCGACAAGCCCGCACCGTACGTGCACGTCTCGTACGAAACCCTTGTCCGACAGCCCGAGGCGGAGCTCGAGCGCGTGTTCGGGTACCTCGGCCTCGAACACCAACCCGAGGCCGCGAACTACGGCGACCGTTTCGACGGCAGCAAGCAGGGCCCCGGCGACCCCATCGGCGTGCACCAACACTCGCGCCCCGTCGCCGCATCCGTCGAGAAATGGGCCGAGGAACTCGCCCACGACGAGAAGAAACTCGCCCTCGCCCGCCGGATGATCGACAGCGTTTCCGATGATGACCTCGCCACCTGGGGCACCCCGCGCGCCGAACTCTGGAAGCCCCTCGAGTCCGCGGGCGGCGGCAAGCCCCCAAAGCGCGTCGTCAACAGCTACACCCTCCAGCGCCGCGTCTTCCTCGCCCTCCGCAAGGACATCGACAAACGCCCCCACGGGAAACTACTCCGCAAAGTGAAGTACTACTGCGACGTACTTCTCCGTGAGTAGCGAACCGCACTGGTTGCGCGTGCGGCTAGCGCCCCGCTAGAGGTACTCGCCGATGAGTTGGACGTTGTCGATGAGCCAGGTATCGGAGTCCGAGCTGGAGCGCGCGGTGATCCGTGTTCGCACCTGCGTGACGGATCCGGGGAACGTGATCTCCACGGTGCTGTAACCGTCGGCCAACAAGCCACTGTTCGCGCGCTCGAAGACTTCCTCCGACTCGGGCAGGTAGCTCACCGATGCCACTCCCGTCGCGTCGTAGCCCCAGAAGCTATTGTCCGCCGCCGACCCGCGGACGCGCACGCGTGGGTAGTAGTTCGCACCGCCGTCGGTGCTGATCTCGACGAGCACGTAGTCGAGATTGTCGGCCCGCCGGTTGAGCCGCTGAGGTTCATGCCTGCGAGACGGAACGTCAGGCGCACTTGGTCGTAGCCGGAGGGGACGGCCACGTTGTCAAACGTGAGCTGCAGGCCCCCGGACACGGAATGGGTTTCCCAGGCGCGTGAACCGTCGATGCCGAGGGGGCTATTGGCCGGCGCTGCGTTGGTCGCATCGGAGTAGCCGCTCACGTAGGTTGGCGACCCCGAGAACGCCCACGTGGGTGTGGCGGGCGATGTTTCGAAATCTTGAACGGCGAGCACGACCGGGGGGAACTCGCATGTCCCTGCCTGGCACTCGCCGGTCGTCATGCATGTCGTGCCGTCGGTCGCGTTCGGATTCGAGCAATTCCCGGTGTCCGAATCGCAGGTGCCCACCACGTGGCACTCGTCGGCCGCCGAGCACACGACGGGATTCGCGCCCGTGCAAACCCCCGCTTGGCACGTGTCGGTCTGCGTACACGCGTCCGCGTCATCGCAGCCGGTGTTGTCGGTCTTGGGCGGGTTCGAGCACATGCCCGTGCCGGGTCGCACACGCCCACGTCGTGACACTGGTCAATGGCGGCGCACATCACAGGGTCCGCACCCGTGCAAACTCCCGCTTGGCAGGTGTCGACGCCAGTGCAGGCGTCGCCGTCGTCACACTCTGTGTCGTTGGGAACGGCGGTGTGGACGCATGCGCCCGTCGAATCGCACACATCGGTCGTGCACGATTCCCCGTCGTCGCAATCCGTCGCGTCGGAGCAGGCCACCGCCGCGTCATGGTCGCTACCGTCACGCAACGCCGCGTCGTTCCCGGCATCACCGGCACTCGCGTCTCCGCTCGCCGCCGTCGAATCTTCGCACGCTCCCGCCAAGGCAAGAACGACGAGCCACCCCAAGTTGAATCGTGATGCCGTCATGGGTTCCGACCGTAAAGCAATGCGCCGGCGAGGCCAACCCCAGGAACCCAGAGTCACGGTGCGCACAGCACGCGCGCGTCGGTCACATGTCGCCGTAGATCACCACGTCGTTCGTCGAGAAACCTGCGGCACCTCCACCCTTATTCTCCGAAGGCGTTTCCTGCGATCCACCGGAAGCCGACCGCGGCGCCGCGTAGTCGTCCGCGCTGGAACGAAGTTCCAAGCTGCTCGGGTTTGACGTGTATTGGGCCGAGGTCGTACGCGATGCGCCGCACGGTCACCGATTCGCCCTCCGCGGGGGTCAGCATGGAATGTATCCGGCGTACGCCGCGGGGGGATTGCCGGCGAGGCTCGGCCGAAAGGTTGCGGCGCCCTGGTTCAGTTTGCCGGGGTACTCATTCACATACGAGATCGACACCACCTCGATCCGGGAATCGACGACGAAGAGGTCCGAATTCGTCGCGCTCGTGAACTCCGTGGGCTCGTCGCCCAGGAGCGCGCTATGGTGCCCCCCATGCAGCCGAACGTTACGTACCAACGCGACACCAGCGTTACCGCCGACGAATTCATCGATGTTCTCAATCGCTCCGGTCTTGCGGAACGGCGCCCCGTGGGCGATCGCGAGCGCATCGGCAAGATGCTCGAACACGCGAACCTCATCGTCACCGCGCGTGACGAATCCGGTGCGCTCATCGGCGTTGCCCGCTCCCTGACCGACTTCGCTTACTGCTGCTACCTGTCCGACATCGCCGTCGATCGTGACTGGCAACGTCAGCGCATTGGACAGCGCCTCATCGAGGAGACACGCCGCCTCGCCACGCGCCAGGCCAAGCTCATTCTCCTCACGGCGCCCGATGCCGCCGGCTACTACCCGCACATTGGCATGACCAACGCGACCAACTGCTGGGTGATGGAGCGGGTCTAGCCTAGAGCTGCAGCGGCTTGCCCGTTTCGTGCCAAACATTGCCGCTCGCCAGCGACGATTGCACCCAGCTCGCCGGTCCATAGAACCCGCAGTTCTTCGCGAACTTGGTACTGAAGTGGTTGCCGACCACGCGGGTGTTCGTCCACTGCTGCGGCTGACCCGGGCAGTAGCCCGCGATGAGTGCGAATCCGCCACCGGCGAGAATGTTGTTCTCGACGAGGACGTTGTCACCGCCGGTGTTCCACGACACGTCGCACGGGAACTTGATGGCGCTGTTGGCGCTGTCGCCGTCCATCTCCACAACGTTGTGCCGAATGACGAAGTCGTGGTTGTCCCACATCTCGATGGCGTCGCGACCCTTCCCGCCTTGGTTGTGCATGTCGTGAAGATAGGAGTCTTCGATCAAACCACTTCCGTCCTCGAGAAAAATTCCGAAGCCGTAGCCCGAGAGATTGAGCCGCTGGATGGTGACCGTCGGGTCGGCCTTCGCGGCCGACGGGATCCGGATGGCAGCGTTTTGTGGGTAGCCGGTTGAGGTGTCAGTCCCTTCGATGGTCACGTCCTTGATGGTGAGATTGCTGTATCCGGACGCGAGCTCGATGGCGATCTTGTTCGTCACACGAATGCGCGTGTTCTGAATCGTGACGTTGTTCGCCTTGACCGTGATGGTTCCAGAGACGTCCAGCTTGTCGATGACTTGACCGCTGGTTGTGATGGTCATGCCTCCGGACGGCGTAAGCGCCGTCCCGCTCGGCACGCCCGTGTTGGTGGCATCGGGCCACGGTTTCGGACCCGGCGGGTCCGTGGGGTCCGTGGGATTCATGGGGTCCACCGGTTCGGCCGCGTCCATCGGTTCGGTACCCACGCCCGCGTCTTCGATCCCCGTTGACATGCTGCCGTCGGGGTCGCCCGAGTTCGGCAGCGTGGCGCCATCGGGCCCAGTCGGCGACGGCATCGCGAGATCATCGGGGTCGCGGTTCGACGTCCCGTCGCCGCCACCTTCGAACGGCGCGCCGTTCGATGCCTCTTCCCCCCCCGCGATGCTCCCGTCGCAGCCAGCCACCGGCGCAACCATGAGCGAGAGCATCGCGGCGATCACCAACCCGCCGAACTGCCATTCCGCGTGCCACATCCCAAACCACCAGGTCCTCATCCCCACATGCATGCGCTTCGAGTGAGCAACAACCGGACCAGGCACCGTGCACCGAAAACTCCCCAGGTTTGCCGGTCCGCGAACGCGAAGGCCGTAATCGCCGCTTTACACTCCGGCGCGCTTGGTGAACCTCGGCGGGTGCCGTGTCTCGGACGGCTTCCGGGCGAGCGAAAACCACGTGTTTGCAGTTGGCGCGCGCGACGCGGGCGGCGGGGCGGGTTCCAGGGCCCGAGCGGGGTCGATTCCGCCGAATTTCGCGACATTCTGATGAGGCCCGGTTCTTGCTCAACCACATCCCATGGTGGGCGGTGCTCGAAACGAATTGGGTCCCCGGATTGGAACATCCCGTGTGCTCGCGGCGGCCATGTGGATTGCGGTGGCAGGCTGCACGGGAATCATCGCGGACAAGGGGGACGAACCGGCTGGCCCCCGCGGCAGCGGCGTACCGGGCGACCTCGACGGCGACGGCATCCCGGACGGGCCCGTTGTCGTCCCAGGCGAAGACGGCGAGCCGCGCCTCGTCGAATGCAACGACGCCGAGCCCCAAACCGGCGCGACACGAATCTATCGACTGACCGAACGGCAGTACGAGAACTCCGTTCGCGAGCTTCTCGGCGAACCGACCATCGACGTGAACCTGACCAAGGACGACGATGCACCCTCGCTGCTCGCCGTTCAGAAGTGGAACCAGATTGCCGCGGATCTCGTGCCGGCACAGTCGACATGGATGAACGCGTACGTCTCGTGCGACCTCGGCACATCCAACACCGCTTGCGCCCAGGAGTTCCTCGCGAAGTTCGCGGAACGCGCATTTCGACATCCGCTGTCGAGCGCCGAGAGCACCTGGCTCGGCGCAGCGTGGAATGCTGCTCCGTCGGGCAGCACCCAGTCGGAGCGACTCGCGTACGTTGTGCAGGCGGTTCTCCAGGCCCCGCAGTTTCTCTATTTCTACTCGGCGGGTGTCGACGACGGCAGCGGCAGCACGACGAAGCAGCTCGCGGAGTACGAGATGGCGCAGCGCCTTTCCTACTTCCTGTGGGACAGCCTCCCGGATGACGCGCTCCTCGCCGCGGCGGCGGGCGGAGAACTCGACACCGTGGATGGCGTCATCTCCCAAGCGACGCGAATGCTCGCGGACGATCGCGCCAAGCCCGTCCTCCGGAGCTACCTGACGAGCTGGCTCGACATGGATGGCGAACACCTGAACGCGCCGGTCGACGATCTCAACAAGGACGCCTCGCGCTTCGACAACTTCACGCCACAGCTCGGTGGCTACATGCGCACGGAGATGGACGCGTTCATGGACTACGTCATGTTCGAAAAGGACGGATCCATCGAGACGCTCTTCACGGATCCGCGCGCCTACGTCAACGGCCCACTCGCTGCCCTCTACGGCGTCGAGGGCGGCCCCACGGGGGCAAACCAGTGGGCGTGGGTGGACCTGGACACGACCCAGCGCGCCGGCGTGCTCACGCGTGCCGGGTTCCTCGCGGTCCACGCGTCGGACACGGATTCATCGCCGATCCAGCGCGGCGTGTTTGTGCGCAAGCACCTGCTCTGCCAACCCCCGACTCCGCCGCCCCCGACGGTCGACAACACCCCGGTGGCATCCTCCGCGCCCGGTGGCGCCGCCGTCCAGAGCGTGCGCGAGAAGACGGAATCGCTCACCGCGGAACCGTTCTGCAACGGCTGCCACGCTGGCATCAATCCCATCGGGTTCGCCTTCGAGCACTACGACGCGCTGGGCCGGTGGCAGGGCGACGCGGAGAACTGGTCCGGGGCGCCCGTCGATTCAAGCGGAGAGCTCGTGTACGCGGGCCTCGCGAACGGCCCCGTGAAGGACGCGGTCGAGCTCAGCTCGCGGCTGCTCGAAACGGACTGGCTTCGCGAGTGCGCCGCCGAGGCGTGGTTCCAGCACGCCCTCCGCCGAAATCCGGCCCCCCTCGACGTGTGCAGCCTCCAGACGATCCGGCTCGATACGGACCGGCCGGGCAGCCTGCGTGAAGTGCTCCTCGGCTTCGTGGCGAGCGACGTCTTCCGCTACATCAATCACGCCGAATAACGCAGCGAACGGGACAATCAGGGAGGAAATCGAGTGTCGCACTTCAACGCAAATCGCAACAGTGGCAGGCGCGCGTTCCTACGCGGGGTGGGCGGATTCACGCTCGGGTTGCCGCTGCTTGAGTTCACCCATGAGCGAGCGTGGGCCGCGGGCGGGCCGCTCAAACGCTTCGTGGTCGTCTACCACGAGGGTGGCGAAACGATGGCCATTGACGATGTCGGCAACCGGCGCAGCGGAAACGACTTGGGACCGAAGATCGACGACTGGCTGCCGATGGCCGGGTGGCAGTTCGGGCAGGCACACGTCGATTTCCGCGGCACCGCGCTCGAGTCGAAGATGCTCGTGCTCCGCGGCATCGACAGCGCGGCCGGGTATGCCGAGTGCGCGTACAACAGCGAGCACTATTCGAGCAATGCCACCTGTCTGACGCAGGCCACGATCGGCAATCGCGGCGTCGAGAGCGTGTACGCCAACGGCCCGTCCATCGACTACGTGGTCGCGCAACGCCTCGCGGCGCGACTCGGTGGGCGCAGTTCGCCGCTCCACTACACGGTGCCCGGCTCGCTCTACACCACGCCCTTCTACACCGGCACCCTGGGCTCCCGATGCACGCGCTCCGAAGGCGAGTACAACCCGCTCGACGCGTTCAATCGCGATTTCAAGAACCTCCCCACGGGAGGCTCCACCACGGATCCCGCGGCGACCCGCGCGCAACAGGCGCGCAAGAACCTGCTCAACACCGTCATGGACGGCTACGCGGAGTTCAGCAAGAAGCTCGGCACCTCCGACAAGGCCATCGTCGACGCCCACCTCGATCACCTGTCGGACATTGAAAAGCAGATCATGACCATCGAACCGTCGGTGATGTGCGCACAGCCGCCGACGTCGGACCGGCTCAACACCCCCGACTACTATCAGGTGCCCCACGACAAGACGGGGCCCATCCTCGCGAACCTGATCGTCGCAGCGATGCGGTGCGGCATCACGAACGTGGCTGGCCTGCAGATCGGCGACACCATGGCGCCGATCAAGAGCACGGTCGGCGCCGAAGGTCACAGCCTCGGCCACGAGATCCAGCGATACGGAAAGCAGGCGCCGGACCCGAGCGAGGGTTTCGGTCTCGGCGACTCGACGGGTTATGCAAAGTGGCTTGGAAACATGCGCGCCACGCGCAAGTGGCGACTCGGCCTCGCGAAGAGCATCGCGGAGCAGCTCAACGACACCTCGTTCCTCGAAGGCGGCCGGCCCATGCTCGACAACTCCCTGGTGCTCTACACCACGGAAGCCTCCTGCGGCGGCGCCCACCAGGAACAGCGGGACATCCCGTTCATGCTGCTCGGCGGCGGAACGTACTTCCGCACGGGTCGCTACGTCGATTTCAATCCCTACCGCCAGGCGGACCCCAACTCGCTCAAATGGAGCGGCAAGGTCGCTTCGAGCGGCCAGGTCTTCACCACGGTGCTGCAGTCCATGGGCGCCACGGATCAGACCTTCGGCGAACCGAAGTACATGTATGCGAACGGCCCGCTTGCCGAGCTGATCTAGAAACGCACGCCGAGGCCAATGTCACCGGGGCGTGCCGAAAGCTCGGCATCCCCCGGTGTCGCGTCCGCCCAGTCGAGGAGGAAGAACGTCACCGCCGCGGCGACGGAGACGAGGCCGACGCCGAACGAGATGTTCGTCATCGACTCGTAGGTGTTGCCCGTGGATCGAAGGTCGTCGCGACGCGACGCGGGGCACACGGCGTCGATGCAGCTCTTCGTGAAGTCGTCCTGCTTCCCCGAGGCGAGCACATAGGAAATGACAAAGACGACGGCGCTCGCGGCGGCGAGCCCCGTCGCGCCCCACGCGAGGTACTCCAAGGTGGCGCTGCCCCCGGGCGTAACCTCGTCTTCCGGCGCCCCGTCGTCCGCGGCCGGATCGACCGGAACCGTCGGTGCGACCTCGCCATGCTCGGGGACCAGCGCCACGACGGCGGGCGCCTCCGCCCCCGCGCGGACTTCGGCAACAACCCGCCCCTCGCGGTAGCCGTTCGCCCGAACGAGGAGCTCAAACCGCCCTGGAAGCACCGGCCAGGCGCGGTCGAGCGCCGCCGCGGGAAGTGGCTCCCCGTTCAGCGTCATCTCGAGGTCCGAGGGCCGCGGGTCAAGGACGATGCGAACGCGCCCAACGCTCGACGCCACGAGGCGCAGTTCCTCCTGCGCCGCGTCCCGTGCTTGCCGATAGTTCGGCTGTTCCGCGATTCGTTCGCTCGCGAGGACGACGGCCTTCTCATACTCGAGAACAGCCTCCGGGAGCCGCCCCATGTCCCGTAGGCAACGCGCAACGGCAAGCTGTGCGTTGGGCGATGGGTACGCCGTCACCGACGCCCGAAACTCGTTGAGCGCGTCCTCGAAGTTGCGCGCGCTGTAGAACGCCATCCCCGACGCAAAGTGACGCCGCCCCTCGTCTGCGCTATCCGCCCCCGCTCGCCCGCTGTCCGCCGCATCTTCCCCGCTGGACTGCGCTCGGGCGGAGCTCGAGAGTGCCGCGGAGAGGGAGACGAGAACGGTCAGGAAGACAGTCGGCCCGAGTCGCCGTAGCGCGCCGCCGGAAGCGACGAGCGACCGATCAGATGTCGTCCGGCCACCACTCCTGCCGCTGCGACTTCTTTCGTCTGTCGGGACGTGTGTTTTCACGGCGGCGGCTCGAGCGTACTGCGTTTTTCGGGGCGTCGGAAGGCTTTGACGCCTCCGTGGTGTCCGCATCGTCGCTTGCGCCGACCGTCGATGGAGGCGGTTCCGCCGCCACCCGAACCGGCGTTGAAGGTGCCGCGGGCGCATTCGCCTGCTCGGGCGCTGCGCGATCCACCACGGCACCAACGTTCGATTCCACGGGAGCTGCCGGCCCCTGCGCATTCCACCAGAACGCGAGGACCCCGAACCCGAGAACGAGGACCACGGCACCAAGACCCCACGCGAATCGCCTCGAACCCGCCGACGGGGCACGAAGGTCCGTCGACGACTCGGCCTGGGGTGACACGGTTGTCTTCGCATCCAGGTCAACGCCGTCCTCCGCGTTCGACTCGGGATGGGGCTCCACGCCACCGACACGGCCCAATGCGCCGCCGTTGAGCTCGAGTTCGGCGAGCGCCGCACGCCGCCGTTCGAGCGTCGTCCCCACCATTCGCTGGACGTACATCGCCACCTCCTCGTGGGTGGCCACGGGCGCGCCGCACGCCTCGAGTGCCAATGCGAACTCACGGGCGGATGGAAACCGTTCGCGTTGATCGCGGTGCACCGCCCTTCGAATCACGGCCTCGAGCTCCGCGGACACGTCCGGACGAAACTCGCCAAGCGCAGGCACCGCCCCTCGCAGGACGAGGGCCACCGTTTCTCCCTCCGTGTCGCCTTTGAATAGGCGTCGACCGGCCAGCATTTCCCAGAGGACAACCCCCGCGGCGTACACGTCCGTGAACCGGCCAACCTTGCGGTAGTGGAGCTGCTCGGGCGGCATGTACCCGAGCTTGCCCTTGATGTTGCCTTCCTTCGTCGTGCCGGGCTGCGCCAATATCTTGGCGACGCCGAAGTCGAGAATCCTCGCGACGCCATCCACGCCCACGATGATGTTCTGTGGGCTCGCGTCCCGATGAACGATGTGTAGCGGCGAACCGTCCTCACCCTTGAGCTCGTGCGCTTCGTGGAGCCCCGCCAGTGCGTCGAGCAGAACGCGAACGGCGACATCCACGGGGAATCGGTGCCCGCCCTTCGCCGCAGCGCGGGAGAGGGTCGATACCCGGTCCCCCTCCACGTACGCCATCACGAGGAAGAGCGCGTTGCCTTCGCCCACATCCAACGTCGGGACAACGTTCGGGTGCCGGATGCGCGCCGCCAGCGCGGCTTCGTTCAGAAACATCCGCCGGAAGTCGGCATCCTCGAGGAGGTGTCGGTGACACACCTTGATGGCGACGTGCTTCGCGGTCACGAGCTCCGCGTTGGGAGCGGCATCCACCGCACGCCCCACATAGACCGTCGCCATGCCGCCCGAAGCGATCTTGAGAAGCAGTTCGTAGGATCGGCCGGAGCCGACACCCACGCCGCGGACGTCGGATGGTGCGGACAAAGCGGGTGTTATTTTAGCAGGCCAGCGCGCTACAGCGAGTGTTTGCGGACCAGCTTGTGGAGCCAAACGCGGGTGATCCCAGCCGCCTCCGCCGCCGCCGTAACATTGTGCCCATGCCGTTCGAGGAGTTCCTTGACGTACTGACGCTCGAAGGCGTGAATCATCTCCGTACGGGCTTCTGAGAAGTTCATTTCGCTCGTTTCGACCTTCCGGGGTCGCTGCATCGTCTCCGCCGCCTCCGAAGCACCGAACACGGCGGCTCGATTCACGAAATTGCGAAGCTCACGCACGTTGCCGGACCACGGCCGCTCGCGCAGCACGCGCATGAGTTCGGGCGGAATCGTTCCTTCGGGCTGATTCGGGAACATCTTCTTGATCAGCAATGGGATGTCTTCGACGCGATCACGAAGCGGCGGGATCAGGACGGGGAATACCGCGATCCGGAAGTACAGGTCTTCACGAAACGTACCGTTGTTGACCATCTCCCGGAGGTTCCGGTGCGTCGCCGCAATGAAGCGAACGTCGACTTCCCGGAACTCCGTTTCGCCGAGACGCCGCAGCGAATGGGACTCGATGACACGCAGGAGCTTCGGTTGGAGCTCGAGCGGAAGCTCACCAATCTCGTCGAGGAGCACCGTGCCGCCCGCCGCCGCCTCGATCGTGCCCTCCCGTGCGTCCGACGCGCCCGTGAACGCTCCCCTCGCATGCCCAAACAGTTCGACCTCGAGCAGGTTGCCAGGGAGGGCCGCACAATCGACCACTGCGAATGGCGCTTGGGCGCGCGGTGAATGGTCGTGAATCGCGCGCGCGACAAGTTCTTTGCCCGTGCCCGTCTCGCCCTGGATCAAGACGCCGTCATCGAGCTTCGCGATGCGAGCGAGCTTCGCGAAAAGCTCGCGCATCAGCACGGACTTGCCCACAAGTTGCCCGAACCCCTCTTCGGGCCAGACATCGACGGGCATGGGAGGGGCGCCATAGTGCACGCGCAGCTCCGTCGATCCGAGTTGCACCACCCCATTCGGAGGAATCCGTGCGCCACGCACGCGAACGCCGTTCACGTACGAGCCATTCTTGCTTCCGAGGTCGGTCACCCAGAGCCCGTTGTCGCCAAGCTCGAACTCCGCATGGAGCCGTGAGACGAGTGGATCGGCGAGCTGAACGTCCACGCCGCCCCCCGAGCCGATGACGGCGCGGTTCGATTCGACGATGAACTCGTGCTCGCCCCCGGAATCGGTCCATCGCACGGAGGGACACGCCCTGGTGACGACCCCAAAAAGGCGGACCAAATCGGGCTGTTCAAGCGTCTCGGGATCGTTCGAAGGCTTGCTCATGCGGTTCGCGGAATGCCGACCAGCGTACTTGAGAATTCCAATGGGGAGAAGCGGCTCGCACGACGCGGCGAGGACGCGTGGTAGGCTTCCTCGCGCATGCATCGGAGCTCCCACCACGCGACGTTCCCGATGCACCGTGCGCCCGTGCGTGGCGTGTGTTTCGCCCTCGCCGCGAGCTGCTTGGCAGGCTGCTTCGACTTCGGCTTCGATCGCGCGACCGCCGACGGCGCCGTCGCGTGCGAAGGAGACGCGTGCGCCGGCGGAAACCCGTTGGACTGTGACTCCCTCGACGGTCTCGTGTTCTGCGATGGATTCGAGGATGACGCGCTGTCCGCTTGGCTACCGACGGGTGCACCCGAGACCCCCGCCATTCGCGTCACCGCGCCAGAGCCCGTGCACAGCGGCAGCGGGGCGGCGCGCGGCAAGGTGGATGGTGCGCCGGGCACCTCCGCACTCAAGGGCGTTCTCTCAAGCGCGATCGACAACGGCACGCTCTACTTTCGTGCGTACTACTTCATCGCGGACGACGAAAGCACCGACGACGATGCCATCGTCCATTTCGATATCGCCGACTTTGAGAGCGAAACCGCTCGCCCGAACGACAACTCGGGCGCGATCAGCTACTACGCCCTCGGCCGAACCGGCACGCAGGCGGGGGCGGGCTTCTACTTCGAGCGCTACGACGGCACCGGCGACAACACCAGCTACGCCCACGACACGGCCGGCGCCGGGCTTCCGCTCAACAAGTGGTTCTGCTTCCGCGCGGAGGTCCGTTTCGATCCCCCCCAACAGACCGTCTACATCAAGCCAGCGGGCGGAACGGAATCACTCTACATGCAGACGTCGCCGGCCACGGGCAACGGCGGACCGGCCACCTTCGACGTGCCGGGCGGGTACAAGCACCTCTTCCTACCCATCCCCTATACCTGGTCGAGCGGTTCCCTCGCGCCGGGCCCCGCCACCACCTACGTCGACGACGTGGCCGTGGGCACGAAGGCGATTCCCTGCGGGGAGTAGCTCGCTGACCACAGGCGCGGCGAAATCTGGCACGCATGCGTTCGCGAACGGGCCGAGGACTTCGGCCACTCGCTCGGCACGCGGCTTGCTACACTCCGAGCCCAATCACGCTTACCGACCTGCAAAGGATTGAACCCGAATGACGATCAACTCCAGCCCGCGCGCGCTCCGCTCGTACGCGATTGGTCTTTGCCTCTTGTTCAGCGTCGGGGCGCTCTTGCCCGCCTGCCACGAACGCGCTTCGGACGCCGGTTCTAAGGACTGCCCCCCGTTCGAGGGATGCCCGAACACGAAGCCATGGTCCGTCTGCGGGGAATCGCCCCCGCCCCCGTGCGCCGACGTTGGCTCCGAGTACTTGTGTATCGATGGGGCATGGGAGTTTCAGAACGCCGGCGCGGCGTGTCGCCCCGACGCCGGCGACGACGACGACGCCGGGGACGACGGAGGCTTCTAGCCACATCGCACCCGCGTCGCGTTTCGCAGCGTCTACGCCAACGACCTGAGCACGTACGGGAGGATGCCGCCGTGGAGGTAGTATTCGACTTCCTGGCGGTTATCGATGCGGCATACGACCTCGAAGGTCTTGCCGCTGGCGTCCACCTTGAGGCGCTTGCCAGGCGTAAGGCCGTCTTCGATGCCGGTGATGGTGAAGGTCTCTTCACCTGAGAGACCGAGCGATTCGCGGTTCTCCCCGGGCGCGTACTGGAGCGGGAGCACGCCCATGCCGATGAGGTTCGAGCGGTGGATGCGCTCGTAGCTCTCGGCGATGACCGCCTTCACGCCGAGGAGGAGCACACCCTTCGCGGCCCAGTCGCGTGACGAGCCGGTGCCGTATTCCTTGCCCGCGAGCACGATGAGCGGCGTGCCGTCCGCCTGGTACTTCACCGAGGCGTCGTAGATGGACGTCTGCTCGTTCTTCGGCAGGTAGCGCGTGGCGTTGCCCTCCACGCCTGGGACAAGCGCGTTCTTCAGGCGAATGTTCGCGAAGGTGCCCCGCATCATGACTTCGTGGTTGCCGCGGCGGGCGCCGTAGCTGTTGAAGTCGCGCGCGCCCACGCTGTGCTCTTCGAGGTAACGCGCCGCCGGCGACTCGAGGGCGATGTTGCCCGCGGGAGAGATGTGGTCCGTCGTCACGCTGTCGCCGAGGACGGCGAGCGCGCGGGCACCGCGGATGTCGTGCCGCGCGGGCGGCGCGCCCTTGTTCACCTCGTCAAAGAACGGAGCCTTCCGGATGTACGTGGAGCTCTCTTGCCACTCGAAGCGGTCCCCCGCCGGCGCGTTCACCGCGCGCCATTCCTCGGGGCCTTTGAACACTTCGCCGTAGCGGTCGAGGAACTGCTGCCGGCTCACCCCTTCGCGGAGCGTGTCGGCGATTTCCTTCTGCGACGGCCAGATGTCGCGGAGGTACACGTCCTTGCCCGCCTTGTCCTGGCCAATGGGTTCCGACCCGAGGTCGATGTTCATGGTCCCCGCGAGCGCGTAGGCCACGACGAGCGGCGGCGACGCGAGGTAGTTCGCGCGGCACTGCGGGTTCACGCGGCCTTCGAAGTTGCGGTTGCCCGAGAGCACCGACACGGCGACGACGCCGCTCTTTTTGATCGCGTCCGAGACGGGTGCGTCGAGCGTCCCCGAGTTGCCGATGCAGGTCGTGCAGCCGTAGCCCACTACGTTTAAGCGGAGCGCGTTCAGCGACTCGAGGAGCCCCGTTTTCGTGAGGTACTCGGTCACGACCTGGGAGCCGGGCGCGAGGCTCGTCTTCACCCAGGGCTTGACCATCAGGCCCTTTTCCACGGCCTTCTTCGCGAGGAGGCCCGCGGCGAGCATGACCGACGGGTTCGACGTGTTCGTGCAGCTCGTGATGGCGGCGATGACGACGCTGCCGTTTTCAAGCTCGAACGTCCCGCCGTTGTGCGTGACGGGCTCGCTCTTCCCGGCGCCCTTCCCGGCCGTGAGCGCCTCGAGGGCCTTCGCCCACTCAGTCTTCGAGTCCGACAGGCGTACGCGGTCCTGCGGGCGCTTCGGCCCGGCGATGCTCGGCACCACTTCGCCGAGGTCGAGCGTGAGCGTGTCGGTGAAACGCGGCTCGGGCGACTCGGCCGTGCGGAAGAGGCCCTGCTCCTTCGCGTAGCGCTCCACGAGCTCCACCTGCGCCTCGTCGCGGCCGCTCGCGCGGAGGTACGCGATGGTCTCCGCGTCCACGGGGAAGAAGCCCATGGTCGCGCCGTACTCGGGCGCCATGTTCGCGATGGTCGCGCGGTCCGCGAGCGCGAGGTGGTCGAGGCCGGGGCCGTAGAACTCGACGAACTTCTCGACGACGCCCTTCTTCCGGAGCATCTCGGTGACGGTGAGCACGAGGTCGGTCGCCGTGGCGCCCTCCTTGAGCTTGCCCGTGAGCTTGAAGCCGATGACCTGCGGAAGGAGCATGGCGACGGGCTGGCCGAGCATGGCCGCCTCCGCTTCGATGCCGCCCACGCCCCAGCCGAGCACGCCGAGGCCGTTGATCATGGTCGTGTGCGAGTCGGTGCCGACGAGCGTGTCGGGGTAGGCCACCGCGCGGCCGTCCTTCTCTCCGCGGAAGACCACGGGCGCGAGGTACTCGAGGTTCACCTGGTGCACGATGCCCGTGCCGGGCGGCACGACGCGCATGTTCTTGAACGCCTGCTGGCCCCACTTGAGGAACTGGTAGCGCTCCGTGTTGCGCTCGAACTCGCGCTTCACGTTGTCTTCGAAGGAGCGGAGCGTGCCGCTGTAGGAGTCGACCTGCACCGAGTGGTCGATGACGAGGTCCACCGGCTGGAGCGGGTTGATGCGCGCCGGGTCGCCGCCCATGCGTGCGAAGGCATCACGCATGGCCGCGAGGTCGACCACGCACGGCACGCCCGTGAAGTCTTGAAGGAGCATCGCGCGCGGGGCGGTAGGCAATCTCCTGGATGGCTTCGCCTTCGGGTCCCACTTCGCCACCGCTTCGATGTCGTCGCGGGTGACGGTCTTGCCGTCTTCGTTCCGAAGCAGGTTTTCGAGCAGCACGCGGATCGAAAACGGCAACGTGGCGATGTCGCCGATGCCGGCCTTCGAAATGGCGTCGAGGCGGTATATGTCGACCTCGAGTTTGCCGACCTTGAGGGTTGCCCGTGCGTTAAAGCTGCTTTCCATGGCGCTGTCCTACCACGAGGCCTAGGGCCAAAGAACCCCCAGGAAAACGGCGGCGACGAGGGGAAATCGGTTCAATTCGGATGGCAGAGGTGAGTCGGATCGCCTGTTGCGACAAGGGTTGGGCGGGATGTCGGTGAGCAAGTTCGGTGCTTCGCCGCGTTTGGCTCGGCTTGCGAGTGGGCACTCCGAGTGCTCTGTCGTGAGCGTTCAGCCCCACCAAGGAACCGCTCCAGCGCTGGATTGGACGCCTACTCCGCGAGTGGCATGACCTGCTCCACGATAACCTGCGGGGCGTCGCTGGGCGAGAGCACCCAAGCCGCATCGCGGACACCGCTTGCGGTCCGGATCTCGATGCGACCTGCGCCGCCACCACCGCCACCGGAGATGCTGCTGATGCTTTGGAGCGCAGTGACCATGTGCATGAGAGTCACGCCTTCGGCTCCGGGTGCCAGCGAAGCGCCCGCGGCACCGCCCGAGCCACCTGCGCTATGTCGATAGCTGTAGCCGTCGCCGGAGTCGTGGTTGGCGCCCGCGGCGCCACCCCCGGCCACCTGAATGCCGGGCTGCCCGTCCGTTCCGACCTTGCCTCGGGAGGCCTCGACCGCCAGCGCGTTGCGACCTGAACCCGCCCCGCCGCCTCCGTTCGCTGCCACGGTACCCGCTATCTCGACGCGCGGCGCCTCGAGCACCAACGTGCCACCCGCGCCGCCGCCCGCACCCGCGACCGAACGGTCGGGCTCGCAGTTGGCCGCGTCCACCGGCGCTGGTCCGCCCGCCCCCGGAGCCGAAACGCGGCCCGAGGCCCGGAGGACGATGCTGCGCTGCGAAGCGAGGAGGAGCGCCCCACCGCCACCACCACCTTGCGCGCGAGCCTCGAAATTGACTCCGCATCGCGTCGGCCCGCCCGCCCCGCCGCCGACGAGCGCCGCACGAGCATCCCAATCCGAAACATCCGCCCATGCGGCGCCTCCAGGTCCGCCGAGCGCGCTTGCTGCGGAACCGACGCCGTTCTTCGCCCATGCGAAGCCACCGCTGCCGCCCGGCGCCCCATTTCCGCCGCCCCCGGCCCCTGAATATGCGTACGCGTTGACCAGATCGTTCCCGCCTTTCGGTCCCTGCTGACCCGACACTGGGAAACTGAGCTCACCGACTTCGGGAAGTGACGTCGCGCCGCCGGGGCCGCCGAGCCCCCCCTTCGCGCCGACGGTGACCGTGCCCGCGATGTCGATCCCCTCCCTGGCCGAGAGCACGACCGCATGGGGGCCGGCGAATTGGAGCGTGGCGTTCGAGCTCACAACAAGGCGGGCGACGGGGAACACCGCGAGTTCGGGCATTCCGTCCCCCTGCGACTCCACGAGCGGCTCCTGTGTGAATCTCGGCTCGTCTTCACCTTTCACCTGAAGCTCCCCCGACTCCACATCCCACAACGCGGTGACGCCGCCCTCGAGGATGATCTCCCGGGTCCCCGCGAGCGCCGCCGCCAGGTTCTTGGGGCTCACGAAGCTTGGGCGAATCGGATCCGGGACCGCGCCCCCCTCCATGCCCGCTTCCACAGCAGCCTCGGTGTCCGATCCCCCGTCCGATGCCCGAAGCGCATCGAAATCGTGGCAGCCGCCGAGAGCCACGCAGGCGAGCGCCGAGAGGCTCCACCGACGCCCCACCCCCTCCCGTGCGCGAACGTCCGTCGTCCCCATCGTTCGTCGCAGTGTACCGCTCCGCAAAACCCGCCCGCAAGCCGGGGGCCGCTGCGCCACCACCGAATGCCCCTACGGAGCCCGCAGTCGGTGGGCGGCGCGCACGCCGCCGCTCGAGCGTCCACCGGTACGAAGACTCTCGCGACGCGGTGGCTAGTACGGCGCGAAAACAAGGGGAAACGAGACCTATTTCGGAGCGTCGAGAATTGAGTCTCGTGTCCCCCTCTTTCTCGCGCGGCGGCCGACTGTTCCCACTTAGCTCGACGAGCGGACTGGCTTCTCGGTTGAACTGAACGTTCGCCACGGGGCACTCGGAGTGCCCGGGGTTGAGCTCGATGCTCGGCTTGGAGCACTCGGGGTGCCCAGGTTTGAACCTGGGACTTCATCCGGGGCACTCGGAGTGCCCGGAGTTGAACTGCGGGCTTGGTTTCGCGCACTCCGGGTGCTCGGTTTTGAACTCCGGGCTTGGTTTGGGGCACTCCGGGTGCTCTGGATGAGGGTTTGTGGCTGCGGCGGGGGCCGGAGTGATTGAAAAATTTGAGCTGGGGAGCGTGCGTGAGGTGGCTGGGATGACGGGCGAGAGCCTGGCTTTGATGCGCGGGTCTTCCGCAACGGCGTCCGAAAGCTGAGCTTTCATCCGCGGTTCCCCGTGAACCGCCGCGGAAAGCTCAGCTTTGGTGCGCGGGTCTCCGTGAACCGATGCGGAAAGCCCAGCCTTGGAAATCGGTTCCCGGTGAACGCCTGTCGAAAGCTCAGCTTTCAGATTTGGTCCCGATGACCGCCCCTCGAAAGCTCAGCTTTCAGATTCGGTCCCGGTGACCGCTTCCCGAAAGCTCAGCTTTGGCTCCCGGGTTTCGCGCTGCCTAGATCTTCCGCAGCTTCATCTGCACGTCGCTCGAGTAGTGCATCTCGAAGGCGCGCACGCAGGTGGAGAGGTAGCGGACGTAGTCGTCGTACACGGTGTCGCCCCACTTCTCGCGGATGGTCTTCTCGTGCATCTGGAGCTTGCGGAGCCACTCGCCGGTGGTCTTGCCGTAGGCCTCGCGCTGCGTCCGAAGCTCGAGCACCTCCCAATAGGGATTCACGGCGGCGACGAGCTCTTCGAGGCGCGGGTTCAGGCCGCCCGGGAAGATGACGTCGGCGGTGAAGGCGAGGTCTTCGAGGTCCTTCCGGTTCCGCGGCACGCGGTTTCGAAGAATCGCCTGGAAGCCGAAGCACGAGCCCGGCTTCACCCAGGTCGACGTCTTCCGGAAGTACTCGCGGTAGATGTCGATGGCGAGGCCCTGGTTCGCCTGCGCGGGCGAGCAGAGGTGGTCGATCATCTCGATCGAAATGAGCGCGTCGTACTTTTCCTTCGGCTCGTAGTCCTTGTAGTCGCAGACGAGGACGTCGACGCCGGGGAGCTTGCGCGAGTGGACCCAGTTGGCCTGCTCGGTCGAGAGCGTGATGCCGTGGGCGCGCTTCGTGCCGCGGCTCACGAGGTACTCGAGGTTCGAACCCCAGCCGCAGCCGATGTCGAGCACGAGCTTCTCCGGCGCCATCTCGGCGTACTCGTAGAGAATCTTGCACTTCTGAATCTGGGCCTGCTCGAGGCTCTCCTTGCCGGAGAAGAAGCTCGCACTCGTGTAGTGCATGCCCTCGTCGAGCCAGAGGTTAAAGAACTCGTTCGAGACGTCGTACGAGACCTCGATTTCGCGCTGCGTGGAAGTCATGGCGCGGAAGAATGACACCGGGCGGGCCACCTGGCCAGGCGCCAAAGCGCGATCTCGAAGCGGGGGAATTCTCGGGTTTTTCGCGCGGATCGCCCCATGCCTTTTGGTATGCTCCGCGGCTCCCATTCGGGGGCGAGCAGCGGGGGCAGCGTGGCGGGCAAGGGACGAGGCAGTCGGGAGGCGGTGGAGAAACGCAGGGCGGCCCGCGCGCTCAACACCCTCGTCGAATCCCTCGGCGGCGGACCGCAGCACGACGGACGCACCGAGCGGCGCAGGAAGCGCCTCCTCAAGGAGGCGCGCGAAGGGCGTCGTGGTCAGCCCCTCAAGCCCATCGATTTCGTCACGCACATCGATGAACTCCTTCGCCTGGGCGAAACGCCGTCAAGCCTGCGCGAACACGGGATCAAACCGCGCAAGCTGCCCGACGACCCGCGCCTCCGCACCGTCGTGGAGCGAACGCAGTCGGCATACCAACTCGACCCGCGCGCGTGGCGAATGCTCGGACTCCGCGTCGAAGGCGCGACCACACGCCGTCGCGCGAAGCCGTAGGTACGCAGCGTCGATCGACGACGTCCGCGCGTCTACTCGCCGAAGTCGCAACGCTTCGAGAAATCGTCGAACGATTCGTCGGGTCGAGGCTCGGCGCAGTCGTCGGCCGTCCCGCCGAGTGCGGGCGCCTCTCCCGGGGCCGCGTCGCCGACGCCGGTCACCGGCGCCACCGCCGCCGGCTTGCTCTCGGGCAACAACGCGAGTGTGAGGCTCGGAACGTACGTGGTGATCAGGAGCGCCGTTCCGAAAATGCCGATGAACGGGAGCACAACCCGGTAAAGGTCGGGCACGGGCCGATTGAAGCGGAACCCCGCGATGAACAGGTTCAGCCCCATGGGCGGCATCAGGTAGCCGATTTCCAGGTTGATGAGGAACACCACCCCGAGGTGGTACGGGTTGATGTTGAAGTGGAGCGCGATGCCCATGATGAGGGGCACGATGACGACGATGGCCGAGAAGATGTCCATCAACATCCCGACCACCAGCAGGAACACGTTGAGCGCGAGGAGGAACGTCAGCGATGAATCGATGAGCCCACCGGCGCTCTTCCCTTCGCGCGCGAGGGCATCCACGGCTTCACGGCACGTGCCAATCGCATCCGAATGGGCGGCAAGGTACGCCTGCGCCTCTGGGCCGCACGTGAGTGTCTCAAAGATGCGGTCGGCGACCTGCGCGTCAACGAAGTAGAACGTGAGCACCGTGGCGGCGCAGAGCTTCACGAAGATGGCCCCCACGAGGACCATGGAGTCCGGCGCCACGCGCGGGAGGTCCCTCGTGAGCGAGAGGTCCTTCGTGAAGAAAACCTCGAACACGAGCACGTAGAGCGCCGTGAGCGCCGCCGCCGGAACCGGGCCGAAGCGCGCGAACGCGGGCGCGATGATGAACGGCAGGAGTAGCTCCCACTTGGCTTCCCAGAGCGCCGAGAAGGCCTCCTTCCGGTCGAAGGACGACCGGGGGAGCTTGTGCGTGATGCCGAACACCATCGAATAGAGAACGAGGAGCCCGATGATCAGCAGGCCGGGCATGATTCCGGCGAGGATCAGCTTGTCGAGCTGGAGCTTCTCGACGCCCGGCGGCGTCTCCTGGAGGCCGGCGACGATGCCGTAGACGATGAGCGGCAAGCACGGGAAGAACGTGATGCCGAGCGCTCCGCCCGTGGTCACGAGGCCGAGCGAAAACTTCTCCGGGTAACCGTTCTTGAGGAGCGCCGGCAAGAGCAGCCCGCCGATGGCGACGATGGTGATGCCGCTGCCACCGGTGAACGTCGTGAAAAATGCCGAGGCGCCGATGCACACGATGGCAAGGCCCCCGGGCATCCACCCGAGCCACGCGCGGGAGAGCTCCACGATGCGCCGCGGAGTGCCGCTCTCTGCGAGCATGTAGCCCGCGAAGATGAAGAGCGGGATCGTCACCATCAGGGGCGAGTCGGCGAACTTTTCGCTGAAGACGTCGTGCGCGGCGCCCGTGACGGACGTGTCCTCGAGGCCCGCAAAGAGCGACATGGACGCGGCCCCGAAAACCGCAAAGAGCGGCGCACCGAGCACAGCGAAGAGGAGCAACGCGACGATGAGGAGCGGGCTCATGCCGCCTCCGCACGGGGTTTCCCGGCGCCCGCGTCCCGATCGAGGGCGTTCATCGCCGAGGTGATGGCGCGGGCGAGGAGGCGCACCCCGATCACGACGAACATCACCGGGACGATGAGCTGGAGCATGGCATCCGGCGTCTCCACCGGTGCGCCGAGCGCGGTGAACCCGGCCCGAAGCCCGCAGAAAAACTCGGGGCGCGTAAGCCCGGCGTCGTCCACCACGTAGAGCGGAACGTCGCAGATATGCGCGACACCGTCCCGGAACATCACTTCATACTCGATGGGTCGCTCGGAACCGGCGATGAGCACCGCGTCAAAGAACACAACGGCGAGGGCCAACGACGTGACGCCCGCCGCAAGGCTGACGACCGACTTCATCACTCGCTCGACCCGCTTTGGCACCACGCGCTGAAGCGCGTCGATGGCGATGTGCTTGTCCGCCTGCGTGGCGAGCGACGCCCCGAGGAACGCGAGCCAGAGTGTCCCCTTTTGGAGCACGGAGTCGACCCACGAGAGCTTCTCGAGCCAGACATTCGCCCACTCGGTGCCGCCGTGCGCAAGGTTTGACAAGACCGCCTGCGTGAACGCGAGGACGATCATGCTGAGGAGCACTGCGCCCGAAATCGCAGCTTCTCCACGGGCGATGCCTTCATCGAGGCGACGGAGGAATTTTCCCAACGCGTGATCCTTCACGCGCCGCACACGGTGGGTGCGGCGCCCCCAAGAGCGACCTGACCGACCGGTCTTAGCGCAATTTTGCGCCTGGTCGAAGGGGGTGGGACCGACCTTTTTGGACTACTTCGCCGAGGCGGCGACCTTCTCGACGCGATCGAGAAGTTCCTTCGGATAGAGGCGGCCGGCGAGGTTCTGGCGCACCGTCTTGGCGGCCGCCTCCCACTCCTTCTCGTGCCCGGAGATGTCCACTTCCTTCACGCCACGCTTGAGGATGGCCTGGTACGCCTTGTCGTCGGCATCACGGATGCTCTTTGCGAGGATCTTGTGTGCTCGCGCGGAGGTCTCGAACAGCTTGTCGCGCAGGTCCTTCGGGAGACCGTCCACAACATCCTTCCGGAGGATGGTGGCGCCGATGAGGATCGAGTCGGACTGCTTCGTGACGAATTTTGCGTGGTTGTACCACTGGAGCGAAACCGCCGCGAGCGCCGAGGAAGGGAACGCGTCCACGCGCCCCGTCTGAAGTGCGGGCAGCACTTCGTTCACACCAAGACGCTGACTGTTCGCGCCAACCACCTTCAGGAACTCGCTGAAGATGACGTCGTCACGCCATGCCCACGGGTGCGCCGTCTTGAAATCGGTCGGCGTGGTAATGGAGGCGTTCGAGAAGAGGCGCGCGCGGCCCACGTCGCCCCAACCCATGAGCGCAAAGCCCGCCTTGTCGAACTCGCCGCGGAACTCCTCATCGAGCGAGTCGCGCACCTTGTCGATGGCCTCGTAGGAGCGGAAGACGCCCGGCAGCTGGAGCACGAGCACGGGGCGGACGACCTGGCCGAGGCCCGTCGTCGTGACCGCAGCGCCGTCGAGCTGACCGGCCTTCATCTTGCGGATGTAGTCGCGTTCGTCGCCCTGGGCTCCACCGGGGTAGAACTCGAGGACGAGCTTGCCGTTCGTTTCCTTCTCGAGGGTGTTCTTCCAGGCGCGGAAGGCCTTGTCCCATGCCGAACCGCGGGGTGCGAGGGTCGCGATGCGAAGCGTGTGCACATCGTCGGCCTTGGCGCCAGACGCCGAGAGACCCGTGATGGCCACCGCCATGGTGAGGGTGATCGCGAAAAATCCAATCGAGCGAAGGTACGAACGCATCGTCAGTGTCTCCATCCAAGCGGGTGCGGCGCGCCGCCTTCGACGTGGCGCCAGCCCGCGGATTCAAGCACGCGAACGGGGCACCGTCGAATGCGGGCCCGGCCGCGCACTTCAGAAATATTCATCAATGTTTTCGAGGTATCGTGCCGCCCGTCGGCGAGCAATCTTGTTCATGAGCCGCGCCGGCGGGAACACGTCGCCCGCCTCCACGATCTCCATGAGCAGGTCGTGGAAGAGCTTCTTGTCGCCCTTTTGGACGGCGTACGTTCGTGCGTAGTTGAGCTGCACGAGGTGGACCTTGCGGCCGGTCTTGGCGAGGGCCTTTTCAAAGAGTGCCTTGCCGCCCTCCGGGTCGCCGCCGAGGGCCTCCGGGAAGTCGGATTTGATGACGGCCTGGAACACGGTGCCGCTCGCAAACATGTAGTCGGAGTCGAGTTCCACGGAGCGGTCCACGAGTGCACGCGCGTACCCGAGGTCCGCGATGAGATCGGGGTCTTCGCGTGAGACGTTGATCGCGGAGCCCCAGGCGTATCCGGCCCAGAAGAGTCCGGGGGCGTCTTCCTTCGAATCGTAGTGCTCCTTTAGAAATTTCGTGAACTCGGCGAGCGGCTTGCGACGCATGGCCGTTACGCCCTCCGCCTCCTCCTCGAGCCAACGGAAGCCGAGGTCACGGGCACGCAGATAGAAGAGGCGCGCGCGTTGATGGAGGTGCTCGTCGGCCTCAAAGTCGCTCGGGTCGACGCGCTCGATTTCGTCTTCGATCCAGCCGTAGGTGTAGCCGGCGTACCCCTTCGCTAGCTGGAGGAGAAGCGTCTGGTTGTCCGGCACGATCCGGAGGAAGCCCTCAAGCTGCATGAGGTTCCCCGGTGCGGCGTTGCCGGCAAACTCATAGTCCCAGTGTTCGTCGAACGCGGGGGCCGCTTCTTCGAACACACCGGCCGTGGTGTTGGCCGTGAAGGCGTTCATGTTGCAGCCCGCCCCGAGCATGAGGAGGAGCATCACCGGAAGAGCGCTTCGTCGATTCGCGATTCCTTGCATGGGATGCGATGGATCGCACAGCAGCGCCCTTTGTCAAAACGACGAAAACACACTAAACGGATTGCATGCGAATCCTCGGGGAGGCCGCGCAGGTGGTCGGTGTGGGGCTCCTCGGCGCACTCCTCGCGTTTCTTCTCGGGGCGGTGCCCGCGGCGCCCGAGGAGGCGGGCGCCTGTGGCGGGGGGCCCACCGAGGGTGCCGCGCTCACATGGGTTTCGCCCGCGGACGCGCGTCCTCTCCTTGGCACCGCCGGCGTCGTGTTTGTCGATGCGCGGGACCGCGCGGAGTACCGAAGCGGCCATGTGGCCGGAAGCGTGCACACCCCCGTGGTGGGTGGCGTCGTTCGGGATGGCGCGCTCGAACCGCTCCGTGGCGCGACCACGGTGGTCGCCTACTGCGATAGCTCGGAACAGTGCGCGCGGTCCGTTCGCCTCGCGGGCATCCTGACCGAGGCCGGCTTCCCCGACGTGCGCGTACTCGAGGGTGGGTTTCCCGCGTGGCTCGACGCGGGGTACCCCGCCGAAGCGGGGGAGCACTGAGGTGCCCGCGCTCGATCGAAAAAAGGCGGCCGAATGGATCGCACGCGTGGTGCTCGCGGCGGTCTTCGTCGCGGCCGCGGTGCCAAAGCTTTCCGACTTGGCGAGCTTCGCGGCCGACGTGCGGAACTACCGAATGCTGCCCGACGCTGCGGCGCCCTGGCTTGCGACGATCGTGCCGTGCGTCGAGCTCGCAATCGCGGCGGCGCTCCTCGTTGATCGATGGGTGCGCGGCGCGGCCGTCGTCGCGTGGGGCCTGCTTGCCGCCTTCTCGCTGGCCATGGGGCAGGCCCTGGTGCGAGGCATCAACATCGACTGCGGCTGTTTCGGGTCAGCGACGGCGACCGCCGTTTCGTGGAAGACGCTGCTGCGAAATGCCGCGCTCCTCGCCGTCGCCACGTACGCATTTCTCGCCGCCCATCGACGACTGCGTCGCGACCCGTAGCGAGTCGCGCAGCTCGAGCATCGGCATCGGTCGCATCGCAATGCTTGACGCAGCGCCCGAGCCTCTACATGCTCGCTCCGTGTTCATGGGTGGCCACGTTTGGCGTCGCGGCGTCTTGTTCGTCCTCGCCACCCTGATCGGCCTCGGCGCGACGACGTCCGCGTTCGCGAGCATCGTACGAGCGTTGGACCTGGTCGAACTCGTGGCGAAGTCCGACATCATCATCGTCGGGCAAGTGACTCGGGTCACGGTTTCAACCGACGCCTATTCGCGAACGGTGAGTGACGCGGAACTCCACGTGCGGAACACGTGGAAGGGCTCTGCCCAGGAGGGGAGCAGCGTCGTGGTTCGCGCCCTCGGCGGCACCAAGGGCGGCGACACACTGCGCGTCATCGGCGAGCCCACGTTCGCGTCGGCTTCAACGGTGGTGCTGTTTGGCCGAAGGTCCCCCAACGGAGCCTACTACCGACCCGTGGGCATGGCGCAGGGGGTCCTTCGGGTGCGCGTGCGCCCCGATGGTGGAGCGGATGCCATCCCGACCACCGAAGGCCTCGCCCTCGTCGCCCAAACGGAGGACGGCAAGCTCGTACCGAGGGCCGGTGCATTCGCGGGCGCCATCGATCTGAAGATGCTCGGGGAGCGCGTACAGGCCGAGGTCCGGCACCCGACCCAAGGAAGCCATGCACCCTAGCGTCCGAGGGGTCGCCGCTTCGGTGCTGGCGCTCGCCGTTTGGGCCCTCGGCGGATCGTCCGCGGCCGCATGGTGCCGACTGACCACGAGTACCGAGACGGCCATCGGACCCGGCGCCTGCGTGACGGATGGGATCCCCCTGGCCTGGAACCGACGCTGCATGTCGTACAGCCTCTTTGTCGGGGGTTCGAAGCGGCTCACCGTCGAGGAGCTTCGGCCGATCATCTTCCAGTCGTACAGCGCGTGGACGTCCGTCCGCTGCGACGGCGTGCCGATTCAGCTCGACGTGGCCGAAACGGAGGCCGCGAGCCTGTGTGACCGTTCGGTCTTCAATTCCGAGGGCGGGAACCTCAACACCGTTGCCTTCGTCGCCGACTGGGTTGCGCGCGATCACGATCCGGATGCCTTTGCACTCACGAGCGTGTGGCACGACTCCGCTGGCCTGATTCACGACGCGGACATGGAGCTCAACGAGGAGAACCGCACCTTCGACGACTGCCCGGTCGGCGCGTCATGCCCCTTCGTCGATGTGCAGAACGTCGTGACCCACGAGGCTGGGCACTTTTTTGGCCTCGCCCATTCGAGCGACCCCGAAGCAACCATGCTCGCGAGCGCGCCCACGGGTGAGATCAAGAAGCGCACGCTGGCGGCGGACGACATTGACGGCATCTGCAACGCGTACCCGCCAGGCTCGCTCCCCGACACGTGCGACTTCACCCCGAGCGGCGGCTTCGCGGCCGAGTGTCGTGTCGAAGACGGCTGCGGGTGCCGCGCTCCGGGCAGCACGCGAAGGTTTCCGCGGTTTGCCGCCTTCGCCGTCGGTGCAGTCGCCTTGGCGATGGCGTGGGCCCGCCGTCGTCGCCGCTAGGGCGTACCGCCGGCCTTGCGCACGATGATGAACTCCACCCTGCGGTTCTTCGCACGGTTGGCGTTCGTGATGTTGGGCGCGAGGGGCCGCTCCATGCCATAGCCGACGGCGGTGAGCCGGCCCGATTCGACGCCGTGGGCGATGAGCCAGGTTCGCACGGCATCCGCACGCTGCTGCGAGAGTTCCTTGTTCAGCTCGGCACGCCCGGTGTTGTCGGTGTGGCCCTGGATTTCCACAAGCTCGATTCCCGGGTTCCGCTGAAGTGCATCCGCGACTTCCTCGAGCAGGCCGTAGCTGTTGGGGTTGACCTCCGCGCTCTTGGTCGCGAAGTTGATCTGCTTCTTGATGCGGATGTCGCCATCACGCACCTCGACGAGCGACTTCTTCGGGCGCGGTGTGAGTTGGATTTCAACCGAGGACGTCTCGTGCGGGCGTACCTCAAAGGAAGCGGTCGTGACGAGGTAGTCCGGCAGATCCACCGTGGCGGTGTACATGCCCGGCGCAAGGTCGTGGATCTCGAACGCACCCGCGGCATCCGCCATCGTCGACCCGGAGCTCGGTCCGGTGTACTTCACCTCGCCGGCCGCGGCCGCATCGCCTTGCCCCACCAACCGGCCTGCCACGGAACCGGCCTTCGGTTTCGCGACAAGTTCGCAGACAACGGTCGCGTCGCCCGAGGCGGGCACGGTCGCCGCGCAGGGCCCGGTTTCGTAATCCGGATGACTGATTTCCATGGTCACCGGCCCCGGATCGAAGGTGTAGGTGGTGAACTGCCCACCCGCATCCGCAGCGAGGGCCGTCAAACCTCCGTTCGCACCGGTAAAGTGCACGATGGCGCCGCCGACCATCACGCCCTGGTTTCCCTGCTCGACCACCGTCGCACGAACACGCCCACGCGCGGGCGGTGCCACGGCCGCGGGGGCTGGCGCCGAGTCCGTTCGCCGAGTGTCGAACGCGTAACCGAGGCCGAGCATCACGTTGTAAGGCGCATTCGGTGCAAGCTCGCGCACGAATGTCGAAGCGCCCGTGAGCCCCACGTCCACCGCGGCAAAAAAAGCGAGCCCGGACACCGGCGGGAGCACGCGCACGCCCAGCGTCAGGTCCATCGGGAAGGCGGAGACACCCGCGATGTCGAGACAGCTGTCGTCGGTTCCGTTCGGCTTCGACGGATTCGCGGGATCGGGGATGAACAGACAGTCGTAGCCCTGTCGGTTAATCGGAATCCCCCATGTCCACTCGAGGAGCGGCGCAAGCACGAAATTCCGCGACACTTCGAGTGGTGCCTCGAACCCAAGCGCGATGTTGAAAAAGTCGGTGCGATTGATCCCGAGGGCAAACCGTTCGATGCGCGACACGAGGTTTCGCGCTTCATCGGCGCGCGGCGCGGGGTTTGAAAGCGCGTCGTAGCGCTTGTCCTCGGTGTCCTCGACAAGGGTCGACGTGTTGTCGAGGTAGTACTGCAAATTGAGTCGTGCGATGAGCGGAAAGCCGCCCTTCGGGAGGTCGCGAAAGTCAGCGGTCGCGTTGAACCGGAGCCCTAGGCTCGTACCCGCAAAGGAGAGCCCCACGCCGCCAACGCGATTGAGCAGCGCCACCTCCACATCACCGCCGAGCGTCAACCACGGGGCCACCGATCCGAAGAGCTTCGCGCCGAACAGCGTGTCGCCGAGGGCCTGGAACAGCTCCGGATTTTCCTTGTCGTTGGAGTTGGCCGTGGTCCACACCGAGGCATAGACCTCGAGGAATTCGAGAAGCGTCGCGCTCAGTGAGAGGGCACCACCCACGCGCTGGTTGTCGTCGCCGGGCAGAAGGAAGTCGGAAGCGAAGAAGAACTCCGAGTGGAGCTGGAGACGAAAGGAGCCCACCGCGCCCGAGCCCGCATCCACCGTGTGGAGCCCGCCCACCGAGCCGTGGAGTGAGTTGTGTTTCCACGCCAGGTGACGGGCGTGCTCGTGTGCCCGGTCGCCGGAGGGTGCCGCGTCGGCCGGCGCGGCGCCGGCGGTGGGCGCCATGGCAGCTTCCGCGTCGGCCGAGACGCCCGTGTCCCCCAGCGTCACCGTGGCGGATGCATCCGCGGATCCGTCCGTCGCTTCGCCGAACTCGTCGTCCACAAGGACGGCCTTGCCCGACTGGGCAAACGCCGTTCCCGGTCCACCCGCCAGGGACAGGCCCATGGTCAGAATCGCCAGGAACGCCCATCGGCGGTCGGCTCCACGCATGCTCGAGTGCTCCCCTCCGCGCATCTGCACGGACAGAGGTGTACCACCTCGGCCGCCGCCGGGTCCATTCGTGGGCCGGCAGCGCCGGCGTCGCTCAGCCCGTGGCGACGAAGAGCGAGACGGTCCCTTCGGGCGGGATCATGACGGGCCGCGGTTTCGGAGCTTTCCCCGATTTCGGCTCGAAGGTGACGGTGTATGCGCCGCCGGGAACGTTGTCGATTTTGCAGCCGCCGTCCTTCGTCTCACAGCTGAACGTGGCGTCGCCCTTGCGTGCCGTGAGCGTGACCTTGCCATCCACGGCGGCGTCGCCGGTGGCGCGAACCTTGACCACGACCAACGCGTTCGCAAACGCGAGGCTCGTCAAGGACAGCAGCGCCACGAACACCGCGAGCGCAACACTGCGCCGCCCCCAGCTCGATGTGTGTGGTTTTGCCATGCTCACCTCGTTCCGTTCGTCGCCATGGACGCGACCTTGGCGCGTCCGATTCAATGGGGAGAATTTCCTACGGATTCCCGTCGAGTCCAGCGCGGAGGGACTCAGCCGTTTCCGTCCTCCTCGAGGAAATCCGTCTCGTCCTGCTCCCCGAAGGATGCGTGGCCGTGGGCCTGCGGATCACCTCGGAAATCGTCTTCGTCGTCTTCCACGGGAATGAGTTCCGGCGGCGCCGAGCCGGCCGCGGCCCCCTCGGGGACCGGCGGAGAGGCGGGAACCGGGAGCTGACCCTCGGCGTACGCGAAGTACTGACCCACGGGCCGCGGTTCATGTTGCTCGAGGAGCGCCGAGGAATCCCAACCTCGCCCCGCCGAGGGACGCGTCAGGATGGAGCCCGTGCTCGCGAGGGACTGCACCGGGAACGGCGAAGGTTCACTCGGTGCGCCGGGCACGGGCGCCGACTCGGGTTCCGCGCCATCC
Source organism: Polyangiales bacterium (assembly GCA_041389625.1). Lineage (GTDB taxonomy): Bacteria > Myxococcota_A > Polyangia > Polyangiales > JAWKRM01 > JAWKRM01. The sequence continues at coordinate 123,360 of JAWKRM010000003.1, read as the reverse complement.
CCGTCGGCCGCGCGGGCCGCGAACTCCTGCTCCCACGATGCGGGGGCAGGCGGCATGGAACTCGCCCGTCGCGCCGGCGGCATGGAGCTCACACGAGTCTCCGGCATCTCCTCCATCGCGTCGGACACGGAGAGTTCCTCCGCTTCGTACGAATAGGACTCGACTTCCATCGAGGTCTCGACGGCGGTGCCGGGTACATCGTCGTCATCCCAGTCGGGCGCCTCGGGGGCGGCGGGGATCTGCGAATTCATCGAAGGCGAGTCCATGCCGTCCGCGGCGGCATCCCATGCGGGCGGCACGCTGGCGGGGGGCATGGAGCCGGGGCGCACCGATGCGGGCGGTACGCTCGCGGGGGGCACGCTCGCCGGCGGCATGGAGGCCGGGCGAAGGGAAGCTGGCGGCGGCTCGGAAGCAACGGGCTCGAGCCCACCCCACGTTTCGGCGGCGGGGGGTTCGGATGCGGCACGGGCCGGGGGCGCCGACGAACTCCATGGCATCTCGATGTCCTCCGACGCCACCGCGGCGGGGGGTGTCGACGGAAGCTGCGCCACCATCGTGGGCTGCTCCTCCGCGAAGTCGACGTCGATGTCCGCGTCCGGCGGCGCGATGCGCGTTGGCTGATGCTCGTACGAGTCATCAAACCCGCCGTCGCCCGCCTCTTCGAGCTCACCGATGCTCACCTCACCCGTGGCTGCGCCGTCGCGGACCATGAGAATGCGGTCGTAGACGATGCTTGAGGTGCCATCGAGTTCGAGCGAATCGAGGACGATGTCGAACTTTTCGTCGGGACTCCGCTCGGCGCCGCCTTCGAACGAACCGACCGAGCGCCCCACACCCGCGAGGGCGACCGACTGATCGCCGAGGAGCACCTCGAAGCGAATCTCCTCACCCTCGTCCACGGGCGTGGCGCCGTACAGCATCAAGCTACCGTCACCGACCCGTTCACGGAACGCTTCGGCGAGGGACGCGATGTCCGGATACTTCGTGAGGACTTGCAGGATTCGCTGGGTCATGACGCTCAGTCCTCGTCCGCCCCTTCGAACGGACGGGTGGTCACCCCGTCGCCCTGGGCAAGCAGCTGCTCAACGCGACGCTCGGCCTGCTCAAGTCGCTCGGAGCCGAGGCGGGACAAACGGATGCCCTCCTCGAACATGACCAACGACTCCTCGAGCGGCAGATCGCCCTTCTCGAGGCGGAGCACCACCTGCTCAAGGCGCCCGAGGATGTCCTCGAAGGAGCGGTCGCCGTCCTTCGCTGGGGTGGCTTTGGCCATCCCGGGAACCTTGCCTCAGCCGCGGCCCCGGGGTCAACGTATCTTCAGGGGATTACGGGCGTAGACGTCAACGATTCCGGGCCCGTGCGGTGTCCTAGGGCCCACGTCGCCCGGGCCCCGAGCTCCGGCGGGGCGCACCGCCCACCCACGCCGCGGCGGACCGTGTCAGAGACCGATGCGGAACCGGAATACGAACACGTCGTAGGCGAGGTTCCACATGGACGCACGGATGTAGGAAAGCCCGATGCCGGCGTAGAAGTTCTGTTCGATGCTCACGTCGGCGCCGATCTCCACGCCACCTCCGACGAGCATCTCGGCCAAGGGCGAATGGAATCGCTTTCCGACGACGGCGCCCATGGTGGCAACGGCGACGGCGTACGGCATGAATCGATCGAGCCCGAGGTGCTGATATCCGGCGACCAGGGTGCCGCGAACGAGGAGGTCGTTGTCACCCAACGTGTAGCTGCGCGAACCCATCTCGGCGCTCAGACCAATGCGCAACCAGGTGTCGAGCGGGAGGAACCCGCCAAAGAAGCCCGCATTGACCGAGCCGGCGCCGTAGCCATCGGCGAGCACGAAGTGGCTGTAGCCAAGTTCGACGTGCGGGCCCTTCCAGACGCCGTCGTCCTCTTCCGCCGGTGCGTCCTCTGCGGAGGCCTCCTGCGCGGAAGCGAGGGCGGGGGGCAGTTCGTCGGCGCTTTCTACGCCGAGCGCCGTACGCACGTCGGCGTCGTCGTCGCCCTGGGCGAAGGCCGGGGCTTGAACGAAGGCAACGAGGCCCAGTAGCACGAGCGCGGGTGCGATTCGCTTCATGGCGCCTTCACCTCCACGCCGCGGAGCATCTCGGTCATCTCGCGTTCCAGCGGGTCGGGAATGCTATCGACGACAAGCTCGAGCGAACCGTTTGGATGCGTGAGGCAGACGACGCGGGTGTAACGCGGCGCCGTCATCTCCGGACCGTCCACGTAATAACGGTACGTGGCGTCGCGCCCGAGAACACCCGAGGAGGTTTCGAAATCGGCCGAAGCCGCCTTGATCGTCGCACCTTCGGGCATCAGCGCGAGCATGTCGGTCACGCAATCGGAGGGTGATGCACTCACGATGCGGGTCGTGAAGTAGTACTTCGTGTCAAAGCGACCGGCCGAGAGGACGTCGCCGGCGTCAATGTCCACGAAGCCCGACCCTTGGCGCTTGATCTCGAGCACCGCACGGTCACCGGCCTTGCTCACGAGATGCCATGGGGGGTTCCGGTACCGAACGAGGAACGACCCGTCCTCCGGCTCGAAGACATCCCAGCCCGCGTAGTGCGAATCGGCGGACTTGCCGCAGCCGCACGTCGCCATCGCGAGAGCCAACCCCGCCCCAAGCCAAGCCCGCATGGGCCGATCTTGGAGCCGTTCCATCGCCGGAATCAAGCGCCAAATCCAAGGATGCGGAGCAGGATCGGTGCCCACAATGCGCCGGTTTCAGAGCCGGCAACGCGAACCGTCGCGGCACCTTGCCACACGAGGCCACGCGGGGCGTCGCCCCGATCGGGGCCGGAGTGCTCACCGAGCGCCCACCGCGCGTTGGCTCGGGTGCGCTCGTCCGCCGCTTCCCGCCTCGACGCCCAGTGGGACCGCGCGCGCGTCCGTGCCGAGGGTGACTCGTTCGTGCGCTCGGCGCTACGCATGGCAACGATGAGTTCGGGTTCGACCTCCGCGTCGTCGCGCCACCGAGAAAGGATCACCCACGGCACAGGGACACGCGCGATGGCGGCCCCCACGAGCAGATCGCGCACCACCACGCGGTCGCGCTCGCGGAGAAGAGCCTCGCGGAGCAACCGGATTGCATCCTCCGATCCCACGAGCGCCGCGGCGATCCCCGCCAAGGCACGCGTCGCAGGGCGCTCCGATCTTGTGGCGCGCGCGAGCCATGGAAGCATGGATCGATCCCGGGCCAGTGCGCGCACGAAGGCACGCGATTCGAACGGCGACGGATCACGAAGCACGATCGCGTAGGCACGCGCGCGATCCGACGCGGACAGGGGCGCCGCCTCGCGACGCATGAGCAGCGCGGCGGCGAGCGCCGTGGCGTGGGCAGAAACCCTTCGGTGGGCAGCGAGGGCCCGGCGCTGCTGGGCCTCGAGGTGTTCGAGGTCGGCGGCAGTACGCCCGGGCGCGAGACGAACCACGGCCTCCTGCGCCAAGACTTCCCCCTCGACCATCGCGTCGAGCAACGGTCGCTGCCACTCGATCCGGGCATCGTTGAAAACCATCTGCCCGACCCGACGGGACCACTCGCGGTTTTGCCCGGCAAACGCCGCTCGGACGAAGGGGGTGGCGCGATCCGCTGCCACGACGGCGAGGTAACGGAGCGCCCCCTCGCGCGCATCAAGAACGGCCTCCGGCGCGCGGAGCCGCGCCAGGGCCGCCCCTTCGCACTCGGGTGTTTGAAGGACGCGGCACGCGGAGAAGCCCGCGACTTCGTCCTCAAGCCCCTGGCTCGAAAGGAACCGCATGAGCACGCCATCCGGCACCGCACCTCGGTCCGCGAGGGACGCGAGGGCCGTGCTGCGTGCATCGGCGTCTTCGTTTCCGAGGGCGACGACGAGCGCGCGCGTGGCGGCGATTGCGGGAATGGCAGCAAGGGCGCGCACGGCCACGCGCCGCTCCACGGGATGCGCCAGGCCCGCGACCAACCGCGGAACACTCCGTTCCCCGAACTGACCAAACGCTGCGATCACCTCGCGCTCAACGGCGGGGCGACCGAGGAAACGGGCGAGGAGGTCGGCGTCCTCGGACTCGCCCAGCGCCGCGACGGCACGCAGGAGTGGTGCAGGGTACGCGGTGTGGAGCAAGGCCTCCCGCAATTCGGGGAGGCTCTCGCGATCGGTGCGACGGATCATCGCGTCGGCGATGGCGGCGAGCACCTTCTGGGAGCGCTCGGTCCGAAGCGCATTCGCAAGGGCGCGACTCGCCGGGTCGCCCCGTCGCCACGTGGCAAGATCGCGTGCAGCGGAGACGCGTCCCGATTCGGTGCCGCCGGTGAGACGAAGGAGTGCGTCCTCACGCTCGAGCGGGGCGGGCCACCAGGGCGAGGCAAGCGCCGCAGGCGGACACAGGGCCAGCGCGGCGCCAACGGCGGCAAGGGCCACCGTCCGTGGAAGTGCGTTTCGAAGAAGTCGCATGGGGATCGATGGCAATGCGGGGCCTCGCCGCGGCGTTGACCGGCTTCGCTCCGCCATCATAATCCCCGCGCCCATGCCCACAAAATGCGCCGCAGGAGCCCCCACCGTCGTGGTCCCCGGGAACCACGACGGCGTGCACATTGGGCACCAGCAATTGCTCGCACGGGCGCGGGCACTCGCCGAACCGAACGGGTGGTGCACCGAGGCCATGTTCTTCGACCCGCACCCCGCGACGGTCCTCGCCCCCGAGCGAGCGCCCGCGATGCTCACCCTGCCCGGACGGCGCGCGGAGCTCCTGAGCGCCATGGGTGCCGATCGCGCCGAGGCACAGCGCTTCGACCTCTCCTTCTCGCAGCTATCGCCCGAAGCCTTCGCCCTGGACGTACTTCGCGGCGCGCACAACGCCCGTGCGGTGGTGGTGGGCCCAGACTTTCGATTTGGAAAGGGCCGCGCAGGGTCCGTCGACACGCTGCGAGCGCTTGGCTTTGAAGTCGCGACGGCGGAACCGGTGCTGCTTGACGGCGTTCGCGTCTCATCCTCCGAAATCCGTCGCCGACTTCGCGCGGGGGACGTCCGCGGTGCGGCCCAAATGCTCGGTCGCGTGCACGAGACCGAAGGCGTCGTGGAACACGGACAGGCCCTCGGTCGAACACTCGGGTTTCCCACGGCCAACGTGCGCAGCGACGGCACGCTGCTGCCCTCGGACGGCATCTATGCGGTGATCGCCCGGGCCGTGGACGACGTCGGGCCGAAGCTCTGGCATGGCGTGGCAAGCCTTGGTGAGCGCCCCACGGTGGACGCCGGTCGCGCACTCGAAGTGCACTTGTTTGATGTGAGCCCCGATCTCTACGGCAAGCGTCTCCGTGTTGGCTGGGTGGACCGCATTCGTGACGAGGCCAAGTTCGGTGGCCTCGACGAGCTCAAGAACGCCATCGCGCACGATGCCAAGGTGGGGCGTGGGCAGCTGGCCGCACTTCCGAAGGAGTGGACCCGATGGATCTGAGCAGAAAGGGCCTGCGCCGAAACGTGGGGCGCCTTGGCAAACTCGGACTCGAGCGGCTGTCCGAGTCAAGGGTCGGACAGCGACTTCAGCGTGCCGCGTCAAGCGACCGGGCGTCCGTGCAGGCGGCGCGATTCGTGGTCGAGCTCGTGGCGGAGCGCCTGCGCGAAGAGATTGGCAAGCGCCTCGCGCCGGAGCTCGAGTCGCACACGCCGCGGCGAGACGCACCCGAAACCAACATCGCATCGCCGGAACCAGCCCGAGGCGCGGCGACGCCCTTGGTCACGGACACGACCTCGACCTCGCCGAACGACGCGCCTGCGATGTCCGACGCGCCGGTGGCATCCGACATCCCAGAGACCACCCCCGAGGATCCCGTCGCGGCACCGAAGGTGGCTCGCGCGCGGCGCGGCGCGGGCGAACCGATTCGGACGGTGACCATGGCGCGCCTCCTCGCGTCACAGGGCGCCTTCGATCGGGCGCGCAAGATCTACGACCACCTCCTCGATTCGGACCCGGACGACCTGATCTTGCTCGCCGAGCGGGAAGACACGCGCCTCGCGGAGCTCGTCGCCGCCGGAAAACCCGTGCCGAGCAAGGCCGACGGCACCGCGGGCCTACGCGTGCACCACGAGCATGGGCATGTGGTGGTCGAGTGGGCGGTCTCCCCCGAGTCCCTTGACCCACTGCGCGCGCGCACGGAACGGGACGGCAAACTAGCGGTGCGCGCCGTGGTGCTGCCGCCGGCGGGCGAACTTCTCGCGAGGCCGCAGGTCCACGAGCACACGAACGCGGCGTGGGAAGGCACGTGGTCGGTGTCGGGGGTGCCGTCCGGTGCTCGCTACCTTGTCGCCCTCGGCCTGCGCACCGACGCGCGATTTATTCCGCTTCGCCAGGGCCCGCTCCACATCGCGGACTGATCGCGCCGACGACGGAGCGCCCCGTCCGCAACTCGGCGCGGGCCGCGTCGATGAGGGGGCATGCGGCACCCCACCAAGCGACGGCGCATCGGCCCTCGCGTACGTGTTTCCCCCGTGTTCCTGGCAACGTTGTTCCTGGCAACGTGCGTTACGACCGTCGCCGGCGCCTGTGCGCCTCGAACATGGGTGCCGGAGGTCAACGTCTACGCCGCATGGCGACGCGGTCACGGAGCGACCACCACCAACGAGCGCGCGGAAGTATCGGCATTGGCCACGTGGCGCGAGGCGGCTCCGGCGGCGCCCGATCCATTCGATGTGCTGCTCCAACCACCACCTCACCCCGCCTGGGGGTTCGTGGACGAGCGGGCGGAATGCGGCCCTTCGCCCCTCTGCGCGTGGGAAGGCCAAGCCGTGGCGCAGGCACTCGCGGCAGCCGAGGAGGTCGGTCCATGAGGCTCAACCGGCCATGCATCGCAATCGACCGCGCGCACGGGTGCGGGGCCTGGGCATTCACCTTGGTGCTCCTCGTCGCCGCGAGCGCATTCGCGGAACCGGAACCCGCGCCCGAATGGGACGACGACGAGCCCGATACCCAGCTGCTCCCCGGGCCCACCAGGGAACCGGTGACCCGTGCGCTCGCCCGGTACGCCCACGAGCCCAGCGTCGAACGCGTCATCACGTGGGCACGTCGCGTCGCACGATCGCACCCCGCCGACGTGGAAGCGCTCCGTTCGCGGGCTCGACTACGTGGACTGGTGCCCGTGGTGCGTCTGGGCGTGCGCCGCGGGCAGGGCCAGGACCTCTCGGCCTACCAAACCGCCGAGGACGACCGAACCAACCTGTCGACCGACGACGACCTCACGCTCCAAGCGTGGGCCACCTTCTCCTTCGACCGCCTGGTCTACGCGCCGGAGGAGTCGGCCCTGTGGCGGGTGGCGAGCGGCGCCCACGCCCGGGACCAGGAGCTCGTTCGAACGGTGGTCGGGCTCTATTTTGAGCGACGGCGCCTCCAGCTCGCACGCGACCTCGAGGGCGACCGCGACATCACACATGCGCTCCGAATTCGTGAGATCACCGCACTCTTGAATGCCTTTACGGGTGGCGCGTTCCTGCGCATCATCGAACGTCGATGACCCAAACACGTCGAGAGCCCACCAAGCGCGAGTACACCCGATTTCCAGTCGCCGTCTCCGGCGAAGTGATGCTGCACGGCCGCATCCTCGTCGCGGCGACGCGCGACGTGTCGAAGGGAGGCGTGGGCCTGCTCACGAAGGAGCCGCTCCCCGAAAGCGGCAACGTGATGCTCACGCTGTTCCTCACCGAGGATGGTATCGAAGACCCGGACATGGAGCCGCTCGACGTGGAGGGCACCGTCGTCTGGACAGCGGAGCAGAGCGAAGGGAGTCACATGGCGGGTATCCGCTTCGGAAAGCTTTCCGCGGCTCAGGACGCGCGTCTCGAACGCTTCCTCGCAAACCTCGGTGAGGGCGCGCAGGACCGCGTCGCGTAACGCACACGGGTTTGTTGCGCTCGGCAACCCCGGGGGCAGCCCTAGAACACGTAGCGCAGGTAGAGTGCGCCGTGGATGGCAATGGTCGCCACGTCGTCGATGCCCTTGACGGAAGGCAGCATGCGCGCGCCCCCGAGCAGACCGATGCTGGTGTGCTGGTTCACGAAGTGCCAATCGCCGCCAAGGCTGCCGCCGAACATGAGCCCGAGGCTTGTCGCATCCTTGTAGCCGTAGGTTTCGAGCACATCGTTCAAGAGCAGGTGCGCGCCCACCTCGCCGCCGAGCCAAAGGGCGGCACGTGCGGACAAATCGAGTTGAAAGCGCAGGGTGCCGAGTAGCCCGAGCTGCTCAAAGATGGTCGGGCTCGGCGGCGCCGGCGCATCGGTGCCGTGGAACGAGCATTCGAAGATCGCCCCTGCCCAGAGCCACGGGAAGAGCTCGTACCCCACGCCCACGGCCGCCATGGGACCGACGTTCGACATGTCGCCGAGGCCTCCCACGTAGCCGCGCGCGCCGAGCCACGCCTCGGCGTAGAAGCCATGGGCGTAGAGATCGCGTGTCACCTCAATGGCTTCGGGCGGCAAGCGTTCCACGTCGAGACGCGTCACGTCGGGCTGCTCTTCGGGTGGCCACGGGTCGGCGTCGTCGGCCCTCGCTCGGAGGGGCAGACCGACGAGGGCGAAGACGAGGGCGAATGCGACGAGCGCACACGCCGCGAACTCGAACCGCCCACGGGAACCCGTCGCTCGTCGCTCTTGAAGCGCTTCGGGGGCCACGGCCTAGGGTCCCTCCTCGAGCAACTCCGCGACGAACACCTCCGGGGGAGGCATACGCCAAACGTCCATCGGGTCGTCCGCGGGGTCCACCAGGCGCTCGCCGGCATCGCGCACACGCACGGTGAACTCCACGACCAGGCGGGCTTGAGCTTGCGTCTCGAGCCCCATGCGGAAACCCACGAGCCCCGGGATGACGTCGGGGATGTAGTCCGCCGCGCGCGGGTCATGGTCGGACTGGTTCTCGAAGTAGACGATGAGGTTCGGGTTCGGAGCGCCGTTGACGACGGTGGCGAGATCGACAGCCACTTCGTCGAGCTCCTCCTCGCGGATGGTGCCCCCACGCGTTTCGAACGCCTCGAGGGCGTAGGTGCGCTCCCACTGCGAAAACCCGATAACGACTTCATCGTCGTCGGCCTCGAAGGAAGGCATGTACTCGTGGAACTCGTTGATGCCGTTCAAGGTCAGCGTGGCGTCGATGGGCGTGTCGGCGAGGTTCGTGAGCGTCCAGTCGACCTCCATCGGCAGGTCGTCGCGATCCACCCACGGCGAGCGCGGGAACGGCGGCGCCGGTGTCTCGTAGAGTGCGCGGATCTGTGCGTCCGTGGGCCGAAGGAGCGGGATCTCGAAACGGGACTCAATGAAATAGAACGCGGTGTCCTCCGCCATGAGCAGCGGCGCCGTATTCTCGTCGAGGGCGAAGCTATGGAGGCTCGGATCGCCGACGTAGTCCTGCGGGTTACATCCAACCGCGAAGGCGGCGAGCGCCGCACCGGCGAACCACATGCGACGAAGCACCGCGCGCATCATCAGTTTCCCATCCCGAAGAGGAACGGATAGAGGACGACGACTTCGCCGCCGTCGGGTTTCGGGAAGCGCCAATTGCGAAGCTGGCGCACCATGCAGCCTTCGACGCGCGCGTTGTGGAGCGTCGAGCTTGCCACGCGTGGGCTCGTGACGAGGCCCTGGAGGTCCACGCGCCACTGGAGCTCAACACGCCCCTTGAGCGCGGGCTGCCGCTGGAGCTCGACCTCGTAGCAGTACTTGATGTTCCCCTGGTTCGCGCGAACGACGCGGTTGATCTGCTCCATCGAGAGGTAGCCGTTCACCTTCGGCGTGCCCGTCTGCACACTGATGGCGCGCTCCTTCCGCTCGCGACCCGCGGCGCCGATACCGCCCTTGCCTTTGCCAAGCCCGCGACCCGAACCCGCGCCGACGCCCGTGTTGAGACCCCCCGCGCCAAAGAGGCTGCCTGGTCCAGTGCCGCCGCCGCCCTCGCCCACGCCGCGAAGCCCCGCGCCGCCCGCACCTCGACCGAGGATCGTCTGTGCGCTGCCGAGGCCGCCAAGCACATCGCTCACGTCGGGCACGTCGAGTGCCTCGGCGATGGCGTTGCTCTCGCCGCCTCCGCTCAGTGCGCCGAGCAGGCCCATGTTCCGCACGCGCGCGGCGACCACATCCTTGCGTTCGCCCGCGATCTCGGTTTGCTCAACCTTCGCATCGCGCTTGCCGACGCGCCCCTCTTCCTTTTCCGCGGCTTTGCCCCCGGCGTCATCGCGATCCTGTTTGCCCGGGTCCTTCGTCTCCGTGCCGCTGTCGCGCATGGTTTCGAGAATGCTCTCGGGCGGTGGGGTAACCATGAACCGCGCCACAAGGTCGGTGGAGAGCTCGAACGGATCGGGCTCCGGCATCTCGGGCCGGATGATGAGGAACAGCACGAGGAGGAACGCAACGGTCAGGAACGCGACAAGCCCGAGGGAGGCCGCCGTGGCGGCGTCGAAATTGAAGAACCGTCGCGGCATGCGTTCGCTCGCGCGAACTTGCTGGAAGAAGAGCGAGACCGCGCCGACGGAGACGACCCCGAAGTCGTCGGGCGAAAGGGCGATGGGTTCCTCGGCGCGAAGGTCCGAGACCGAGCGACGCTGCCCGCGAAGCCAGACATCACCGCGCATTTCCGGGGTGATCCGGAGCCGGTAGCTCGACTCCGTGGGTTCAAGCACGGTGAGCGTTTCGGTGGTCGCCACGTCGGCGGGAAGCGGATAGACGCAGTCGGCGGTGGACCCGACGCGAACCACGCGCGGCGCGTCGAGTAGATCTTCCGCTTGCATGGTGCCGTTCCACACGAGCGCGACGCGCAGGTGTTTCGGGCGCAGTGCCTGTTCCGCGGGCGCCTTGGCCATGGTCTAGAAGCTCTTTTCCTTCGCCGAGCGTGCGAGCTCGGGCATGAATGAGCGGTGCCCAAGTTTCGGGCGATCGAACTCCGCTCGGAGGCGATTCAAAAAGTAGAGCAACTGTGGCGACTTGAGCGAACCGGATACGTCGAGGCCCGTGAATCGGTACTCCTTCACCTTCTTGCCGCCACCCTCCTCCACTTCGCGCCCTTCGCCGCGCGACGCGTCTTTCTTGGCGTCGCCTTCGTTCGAGGCGCCCGCGGTGTGCGGCGCCTTGGCTTCGCGGCGGGCCGCCTTCGGCTGCGCGAACACCGCCGAGCATGCGAGGAGCACGAACGTCATCGAGAGCGTCAGTACGCCAAACCGTTTCATCGTCCCCCCTTCTTCCCCTTCCGTGCCGGCGTTGCGTTCGGCGTCGGCAGCTCCTTCAAGTATTGCTCGGCCCGGGCACGTTCGGGAGCGCCGGTTGGCGCCACCTCCATGAACCGCTCGAAGTATCCACGAGCTTCCGCGCGCCTGTCGAGAAACTCCGCGAGAAGCACAGCCAAATTCCAGAGCGCGGCGGGGTGCTGCGGTGCGGCGCGGAGCACCTTGTCGTACTCCACCTTTGCAGCCCCATTGTTGCCCTGACCCCGCAGGGCCGCGCCGAGGGCGACGCGCGCGTCGACGTCATCGGGGTTGACGTCGAGCACCGCCCGGAACTCCCGCGCTGCACTTTCGTAGTCGCCGGAGAGAAGAAACACGCTGCCCTGGTTCGCGTGCGCCGGTGTGAATTTCGGATCGACGCGAATCGCTTCGGCAAACTCCACGAAGGCAAGCTGGGTGTCGCCCCTTGCGAGGGCGACCAGGCCAAGCTCGTTTCGAACCTCGGCCGCGCCCGGCTTGAGGTCGAGTGCCTTGTGGAGCACGAGCTCCGCGACGTCGTATTCCTTCTTCTCGCGGTAAACGCGCCCCACCTCGAGAAGAGCCGCGATGTGCGATGCGTCGCGCACCAGGATCTCCCTCGCGGCCTCGAGCGCATCGTCGTAGTCGCCCTTCTCGCGGAGTACGATGACGAGGGCAAGACGCGCTTCCACGTCGTCAGCGTGCTTCGGGACGTACGCCTCGAGAACGTCCACCGCGGCGCCCGCTTCGTCGAGGGCACGGTGAGCCTCCGCGAGACCAAGCACCGCCACACGCGCGTTCGGCTGGATGCGAAGCGCACGCTTGTAGTCCTGAAGCGCGTCTCGAAGCTCGCCCTCACGGCGGTGAAGCACACCGAGGTTGTAGTGCGCCTCCCAAAGGTTCGGGTCGATCTCGAGCGCCCGCTCGAACTTCGCCGCGGCTCGCTTCGACGACGCCGCACTCGATGACTTCATGAGGCGCGCGCCCGCCATGTACTCGCGGACGGCCGTCTGCTGAATCCGCGCGTTGGGGTCGATGTCGCCCCCCTTCTTTCCCGAGCCGCCACCACACGCCCCGAGGGCGACGAACAGGAGCGGAAGCGCGCATCCCCCAAGCCGCCGGCACCCCTTCCGCGGAAGCCTCATGCGCCACCTCCCTTGCCCGCCGCGGGCGCAGCGCCCTTGCCCGGACCCGGCGACGACTGATCGCGACTCGAGTCGAGCCCCTCGAGCGGTGCGGGCACGGGCAGTGCCGCGCCCTCCACGGTATCGCCACCGAGTTCGCGGAACGGCGGGTACTGCACTTCGTTCAGGCGCGTAAGGGCTTCCCTGAGCCGCTGGGTCCACGCGTTGTAGATCTTCAGTTCGAGGGCCTTCTGGTAGCCGCCTTCATACGCTTCGAGCGCGCGCTCCTCCATCGGCACGATGAACATGCCGAGCTGGTCACGGTAGGCCTGCTGTTCCTCCTCGTTGAGCCCCTCGGGAATGGGCGCCTCACGAAGCGAATTCGCAAAGAGCTCGTAGGAGCGGCCGATCTGGTACAGCGACGCCGTCACCCACTCGGCGACGCGGTAACCCACCACGTCGGAGTAGATGGTCGCCGCCTCCTTGAGGAGCTGGGATTTTTTCTGAAGGCGCCCGCGGAGGCCCGCCGTATCGCCCGCGATCTGAATCTGCTCGTACTCGGCGAGCACGAGGTCGCCCTGGAGGTACCGCGCCTCGGCGGAGTAGTAGCGACCCTCCTTGAGCTTGCCGCCGCGGCGACCCTTCGCTGCCTTTGCCGCCGCGTCGAACGCCTGGTTCGCGCCACGCTGATCGCCGGACTTGAGAAGCACCTTTCCGAGTCGCGTCTGCGCCTCGACCTTGCGGTCGGCGTGCTTGGTTCGTTCGACGAACTTCCGGTACACGCGCGCCGCGGCGGGCCAATCTTCAGCCGCTTCGTGGGCGCGGCCCATCAGGAATGTGACTTCATCCGCTCCGTCACCGCTCGGGTGCGCGTCGAGGTAGCGCTGCCCGTTGCGCACCGCGGCCGTGTTCTCGCCCGCGGTCACGCGGAGGAGCACCGCGTTGTACGCCGCATCCGTGGCCTTCGGGCGCTTCGGAAACTTCGCGGCGTAGGCCTCGTAGTACTTCGCCGCATCCGAGAACTGCGCAATGGACTCGTACATCTGTGCGCCCGACCACGCGGCCTGGGCGCCCTCCTCCGAACCGGGATACTTCTCGATCACGCGATCGTAGGCACTCGCCGCGCCGGCAAGATCACCGGCGCGCTGCCGTTCGATGCCCGCGTTGACGTAGGCCTTCTTCGCGCGTTCGTCCTTCGGGAACTCTTCGGCGGCGGAGAAATAGGCGTCCGCCGCCTTCGCATGTTCACCCTTCTCGGCGAGCTGTTCCCCGTTCTTGAAGACGGATTGGAGAATGAGCCCATCGAGGCGATGTTGTGCATCGGGCGATTGGAACGCGTCGGCCTTCTTGAGGCGGCGCGCCCACTTCTCGATGTTCCCGTAGTCCGCGGCGCGATTGAAGCTGTCGAGGATGAGGTCGCCCGCGGGCCCGGCGTACTCGCTCTTCGGGAACCGCTCGAGGAGCTGGCCCCAGAGGCGCACGGCGGGGTCGTAGACGCCGCGATCGTAGTAGAGCTTGCCCTGACGGAAGAGGATTTCGGGCAGATCGGGGTCGTTCGGGAAGAGCTGCACATAGAGCTCGATGGCCTGGGAGAAGCTCTTGTCGTTCTCCGTTTCGGCGCAGGTCGACTTGGCGCCGGCGGCGGGCTTTGCGCAGTTCTTGAGCTCGGCTTCGCGGACCCGCTCGAAGGCGCCGATGGCGTTATAGAGCGCATCGCGGGTGTATTCGCCCTTCGGGTTTCGACGCGCGGCCGACAGGTATGCGGCACCGGCCTCCGGGTAACGATCGAGGCGGTGAAAGAGAACTTCTGCGCGATAGAACTCCACCTCGTACGCGTGCGGGTCCGAACCGAAGTACTCGAGGTAGACTCCGTAGAGCTCGACGGCCCGCTCGAACTTCGTGCGCTGCTTTTCCCGCTGACCCAGCTCGTGCCATCGCATCGCGCGGCGACGCACGGTGCGCTCCGCCATCTTCGCGGCGGCGGCCACCACCTCGGGATCGGACTGCGCCACGGCCCAGGGTGAGCCCTTGCGGTACTTCGCCGCGAGGTCCGTGAGTGCCTTCACGGTATTCGGATCATCTTCGAGGCTCGCGTAGCTCTCTGCGATTTCGTGCTGGTAGTTCGGCGCCTCGGGCGACGCGGGGTCCATCTCGAGGAGCAGTCGATACGCTTGAACGGCGCGGTCGTAACGCGCCTGCCCGACGTAGGTGTCCGAGAGGCGGACGAGCACGCGGTACGCGTACTTTTCGCCGCCGATCTCCTCAAGGAAACCGAAAACGTCGGCCGCCGTATTCCGTTCGTCTTCCGTGAAGACTTGGATCAGATAGTCGAGGGCTTCGGTTTGGAGCTCCTCGAGGCGCCGCCGCTGATCCGAGCTGAGGTTTGCGCGCTCGTTACCCAGGTCCAGGACGCGCCGGAAGCGCGTGGCCGCATCCTTCGTGCGGCCGAGTTTCCACAAACACCAGGCACTCTTGAAAAGCGCGATGTCGAAGAGACCGCTGTCGGGATACTCGAGAACCTTCTCGTACTCGGAGAGGGCCGTCGCGTAGTCGTAGCTGCCCGTGAACGCGGCCTCGGCGAACGCCATGTGCGCGTCGGGCACGAAACGCGATTTCGGGAACTCGGTTCGAAGGCGGCCGTAGAGAGCGAGCGCGCCGTCCGTGTCGTTCAGCTCAAGAAGCGCAAAGGCCTTCATGTAGAGCACGAGGTCGTAGCGTTCGAACTTCTTGTGTTTCTCGAGGAGGCGGTCGTAGAGCGCAATGCAGGCGCGGTAGTCGGGCTTCGGTTCGGGGCCGCGGGCGCCGCGCGGGCCCCGCTGCCACTCGGCGAATGCTCGCAGGTAGACGTCGCGCGCCGTCTCCCAGCGCAATTCCGCCAGGCGCAGGAGGGCGTCGGGCATCTCGGCGGCCGACTCGGGCTCCACGCGAATGAACTCCTCGAGGAGCAACACGGCGCTCTTTCGGCGTACGCGCACGAGGTTCTCGCGCTCGCGGAGCATCTTCTCGAGGTTCGCGTTTTGGTAGTCACGCGCGGCTTGGCCGAGGGTGTCCGTGCGTTCACGAAGGTAGATCGACGACTCGAGGTTCTCTGGATGCGCGGCCTTGGGGCGGACCTTCTTCGTCGATTCGCCTTCTTCGTCCATGTGAACCGAGCGCTCGTTCGCTGGACGCTGGAACTCGCGGGGGGTGTCCGCATGCGCCGTTCCACCCAGCACAACGAACGAACACACAAGCACCGTCGCGCATAGGCATCGCTCGACGGACGCACAGCTCCGAAGGAAACGCGTCAATCGGCCCCCTTCGAGGACTCGAGGAACTCGTCCTCCCAGAGCTCGCCTTCAAAGGGCCAGTACTCCTCGTCGTCGCGGAGCAACCCCTGAACGCGGAGCGGGTCGAGAAGTTCGGGCGGAAAGCGTCCCGCTGCGAGGCTCTCGATCTGGATTTCAACGCGATGCTTGCTCCCCATGACCGCGTCAATGCGACCGATGCGCGCCCGGCGGAGACCCTTGCCGAGTCGGTCGCGAAGCACGCGGAGCGAACGGAGGGCGATGGTGTTGCCCGCTTCCACGAGCTTTTCGCGGGTGCGCTCCACTTGCGCGGGCACCGTCTGGGCGCGGCGCTGATCGGCGGCGAAGAGTGCGGTGAGGTCGCCGCCCGACGCCCCGTCGCCGGTTGCGTCGACTGCGGCAACGTCAGCATCGGCGAAGGCTTCGCCGGCCTTCCGGCCCACGGCGCGCTCGAGCTTCGCGAGACGGCCACCGAGCTCCACGAGCGCGACATCGAGCTCGCGGATCTCGCCGGGGCTCGCCTTCGACCGACGCATGGCATCGAGTTGTTCGCCCAGGCTTCGCACGACGGCTCGCGCAGACTCAAGGTCGCCACGAAGCTCCGCCGCCTCATCCCACGCCACCTGTTCGTCCTTCGCGGCGGGCTTGGGCGCGTCCTTGCCGTCAACGCGCGCGGCGAGCGCACCGAGCTCCACCGCGAGCCGTCCCGCGCGAGCCGCCTCGGCGTCGAGGGTGCGCACATCCGCGTGAAGCGCGTAGAACTCAGGATCAACGCGCAGCATCGCGAGCAACGTGGACGGCGCCGAGGCGTCGCCCTTTTCCCCCTTCGCGCGGCGCTCCGCATCGTACTGGGCCTCCACGAGTAGCGTCTCGAATAGGCCTTCCTGGCGCGCCGGGCTTTCGAGAATTCGGTCCACCTCATCGAGGACCGGCTGAAAACGCCGATGGAAGCCCACAAAGAGCTTGTCCGCCTTCTCGAACTCGCAGCGACCGAGGTGGATGTATCCACGAAGCAGCTTCGCCTCGTCGACGAAGGCCGACTCGGGGAAGCGGGCCTCAAGTTGGTCGAGCAGGTCGACCGCCGTTTCGTAGTCACCGCCCTCGTACATCGCGTAGGCGGACTCGAACATCGCCTCGGCCACGCGCTCCGAGTCCTGCGGGACTTGGAAGTAATAGTAGAACGCGTCCTCCGAACGCCCGCCTTCGTGCGCAACGCGGCCCAGGGCGAGCTGGGCGAGATCCTTGACCTCGAAATAGCGCTGATCGACGTAGAACGAATACGTGTTGTTCTTGCCTTCGGCGGCGATGGCGCAGAAGTGGCCTTCGGCACGCTTCAGATCACCATCACGCGCGGCCATCACCCCGCGAAGGTATTGCCCGTTCGCATAGAAGCGATTCGTTTTGGTGATCGCCGCGAATTCCTTCGCCGCCGATTCGCCACGACCCGCGTCGAAGTGCGCACGGCCACGCAGATAGTGAAGCTCGTTCGCCGCGTCCTCCGGCAAGGGCGTGGGGCCAAGGGCCGCCAGTCGCTCCGCCGCGTCATCCAGGCGCCCTCTCTCGAGGGCCACGTCCACAAACGCGCGGTATGCAGGACCGAAATAGGGGTCCTTTTCGCCCCGACGGAGCACGCGCTCGAGGTAGCGCATGGCCGTCTCGAGGGCGCCGAGCTTCGTGAGCGAACGCGCGAGCATGTACTCGGCGCCTCGAAA
The DNA here is from genome assembly GCA_041389625.1 of Polyangiales bacterium. GTDB lineage: Bacteria > Myxococcota_A > Polyangia > Polyangiales > JAWKRM01 > JAWKRM01. The sequence continues at coordinate 106,037 of JAWKRM010000003.1, read as the reverse complement.
TTCCGTTTCGTCGGCGAAGTCCCTGAAACGCGGGCTCTCCGCCACCTCGAAGAGGACGAGGGCGGCCGCATCGTGGCGCCCATCGAGGTAGAGGCGCTCGCCCGCTTGAACGAGTTTCTTGAGTGCGGGGAGGCTGCCCGTTTCCGCGGCGAGGAGGCGCTTCTTCGCGAGCGCATCGAGGTAGCCGCGAAGCACGGCATCGCCGGCGACCGTCGGGCCGTCCGGAGCGTCGCCCTGCGCAGCTGCGAACCCGTGGAGCCCGAACACGGACACGCCCCCGGCGAGCAGGCAGATCGCCGTCACCGCGCGCACGCGCACGCCCCACGCCAAGGTCACCGTGCCCTCCGCCCTCACTCGTCTCCCAGCTCGCGCGTCACCACGCGCACCCGGGTGCGCACGTCGTATTCGCCTTCGCCATCGTCCGGAAAGTCTTCGCCGATGCCCGAGTCGTCGTCGAGAACGAGCATCACCACGGTCGCCTTGCCACGCTCCACCTCAAATCGGTAGCTGTCGCGCATGGTGTAACGATAGTTGTCGTTGTCGCGTGAACGCTGTTCGAGCTCCACCGCGAGGACATGGGGGCCGGGCGCCGCGAATCCATCGAACACCTGTCGCTCCTCGTCGCCAAGGGCACCCGCATCGAGCTTGTGGATCGGGGCGCCGTCGAGGGTGAGCGTGAGGCGGGCAAGGGACTGCGTGTCACCGGCACGGTTATGGATCTGGACGCGAACGCGGGTCTGAAAGAGCTGGCGGCCGAGCACGGCGACCCGAGAGCGGAGCTGAACGATGGCGTCCATGACGTCCGTGAACTCGGAACGGATGGCCGTGTAGTCCGGCGCCGGTTCTTCCTTGTCCGCGGCGGGAACCGGTTCGGCGGACGCGGCGGGCGACGCGGGAGCGCCCGATTCGACAGCACCATTCGGGGTGCCCGTCCCGGTCGTGGAAGGATCGCCGTTTGGCGCTGCGGCACCGGCATCCGATGCCGGAGCCGAGGCGGGCGGCGCGGCGGGTTCCGCCGTGGGCGCGGACTTCGGTGTGCGCCTTTTCCTTCGCTGTGCCTCCGCGCCGGGGCCGAGCGCGAGGATCGCGCCAAGCACCATCGCGGCGGAAATCCAGCGGAGCAATTGGGTCGTACGATGAACGCGCATGGTTCCCCCGGGTTGGAACTAGAAGCCGAATGGAAGGAAGACGGACATGCCAAGCGTCGCCGCAAGGTTCTGCACCAGCGTCGACTCGCCGAGGATCTCCTGTTGAAGCACCTGATCACGCACGTCGAGACGCACCGCGAACCACTCGTCCACGTAGAACTTCAAACCGAACCCGCCGCTAAACGTGAGCCCGCGCGCCGTCTCGTTGTCGGTGACGCCGCCTCCGAGGGCGAGGTGAAAATCAAAGCGCGAAATGCTTCCGCCAAACCACCGCAGTTTGCCGTAGGCGATCGACCAGATGAGGTGCCCCTGATACAGGAAGACGGGCGTCGCTTCCTTGAGCACCGTGATACCTCGATCGCGCTCGATGATGCGGACGATTTCCGAGTCCGCACGCGTATAGCCGAAACTCGCTTCAAGCCCGAGGGCCTCGGTGACGTGGAACGTGTACGCGCCCCCAAGCAAGTACGACGAAGAAACGAGATCGGCCGCGTAGAGACCGCCCATGACGGAGAGCTCGTGGCGCCCGGCCTTCTGAAAGAGCCGCTCCTCAACACCGCGATACTTCCGTCGAGCGTTGAGCTCATCGCGAATTGCCTCGTCGATGCATTGCGCGTGCGCGGTCTTGGCGCCGACACCTGCGCCGATGACTACGAGCCAACCGAATAGGAGCGCGCGCAAAAGGCGCCGCGGAGTCGTCGTCAGCACAGGTACCGTTCTCCCAGATCGCAGAGCACCGTCACGACACGCGAACCCTTTGGCATGTTGCGCGCCACTTCCGTCGCCGCGTGCACGTTCGCGCCCGACGAGACACCCACATGAAGGCCCTCTTCGCGCGCGAGACGCTTCATCATGCGGTCGGCGGCGAGGTCGGTGACGGTGACTACGGCATCCACGAGCTCAAGGTCGAGCACGTCGGGCACAAAACCGGCGCCGAGCCCCTGAATGCCATGGAGACCGGGCTTGCCGCCCGAAAGAACCGAACTTCCGCGCGGTTCCACGGCGATCACCTGCACGCTCGGCTTCCGCGTCTTGAGCACGCGCGCCACGCCCGTGAGCGTTCCTCCGGTCCCAACGCCCGTGACCAACGCGTCGATGTTGCCGTCGGTGTCCCGCCAGATCTCTTCGCCCGTCGTTTCCTCGTGGATGCGCGGGTTGGCGGCATTCTCAAACTGCTTGGTCATCCACGAATCGGGCGTGTCGGCGACGATGCGCTCGGCCCGGTCCACCGCGCCCGCCATCCCCTCCTGCGCCGGCGTCAGCACGACTTCGGCTCCGTAGGACTTGAGAATCATGCGCCGTGCGAGGCTCATGTCCTCGGGCATCACAAGGATGCAACGGTATCCGCGCACCGCGGCGATCATCGCGAGACTGATGCCGGTGTTGCCGCTCGTGGCCTCGACGATGGTCGCGCCGGCCTTGAGTTCGCCTGCGCCCTCCGCCGCCGTGACCATGGCAAGGGCGGCGCGATCCTTGACGCTACCGCCAGGGTTTAAGAACTCGAGCTTGGCGCACACCTCCGCGCCGCCCTCCGGCGACAGCTTTGCGAGCCGCACGAGGGGCGTACCCCCCACCAAGTCGAGCACACCGCCGTGGATGCGTTCCGCCATACGCGAGGGGATGGAGTGTAACAGGCCCGACCGCGAATTGGACGGCCGATCCACCGCGCAATTCGCCCCTAGACGGCACCCGGCGCGTCGGGGTCACCCGTCAGGTCCCCCGCACGCACCTCGAGCAGCGACGCACGCACCACGTCGGCCACGGCGAAGGCGGGCGACGGAGACTCGGGAATGGCCACAACCCGCATGCGCGCCGCCTTTCCGGCGATGACGCCCGCGATGGAGTCTTCGAACACGACGCAGGCCCGCGCTTCGACTCCAAGCCGCGACGCCGCCGTGAGGAAGATCCCGGGGTGCGGCTTGCCGTGGGGTTCATGCTCCCCCGAGCAGACCACTTCGAAGGCATCGACGAGCTCCAGGCGCTCGAGCACGGCGCGGATGAGACGCGTGTGCGACGAGGAGGCGAGCGCGAGACGCATGGGGATCGCCCGCGCGAGATCGATGGCATGGCGGACGCCCGGTTTGGGGGTCGCCTCCGTCCGAATGCGTTCGAGCATCTCGTCGACGATTCGCTCAACCACCGCCGGCACACTCGGGGATTGCCACGGGCACACCGAATGCCAGTGCGCCACCACCTCCTCGATGCGGAGCCCCTTGGTGGATTCGCACAGGGCATCGGTGAGGTGCACTCCGAGCTCGGCGAACACGCGCGTCTCCACGCGACGCCAGAGTGGCTCCGTGTCCACGAGGAGCCCATCCATGTCGAAGATCGCGGCGCGAACCTGCACGACGACGAGCCCTATGCGCCCGCGTCTTCGAAGAGGACTTCGTACACCTTCGCTTCCCCGAAGAGCCGAACGAGGTCGCCGTCGACGTTGCCGTCCTTCACTTCGAGTTCGAGGATCGCCAGGGCGCGTTCGAGCGGAATGGCCTTCTTATACGGGCGATCGCGCGCGGTAAGCGCATCGTAGATGTCCGCGATGGTCATGATCTTCGACTCGAGCGGAATCTCCTTCGCCGCAACGCCCCGCGGATACCCCCCGCCGTTGAGCTTCTCGTGGTGCGAACCGGCGATCTCGGGGATGCGCCGCATGTCCTTGCCCCACGGGATCCGCGACAGGAACTCGAAGGTGTGTGCCACGTGCGACTGGATCTCACGAAGCTCCATCGCGTTGAGTGTGCCCTTCTGGATTTGGAGCGCGGCGATCTCCTCGGGAGCAAGGAGCGGCACCGCAACGCCATTCGCATCGAGGTAGGTGCGCGCGCCGATCGCTTCGATGGAAGAGAAATCACCTTCCTTGAGTACCGTGGGCTCATTGGCCTGCTCGATGACGCGCCAGGCCCGGAGCATCGTTTCCTTGTCGACGGCGAGGATGTCGTCGAGATCGGCGAGCTCACCCTTCGGTGCGCCGGCCGTGATGGCCGCGAGTTTCTTTTCGAGGGCGCCGCGCTCGAGCCCCGCGAGCGCATAGTCAAACCGCGCGCGAATCGCTTCAAGCTGACTTGGGTAGAGCTTCTTGGCTTTGACAAGCACCTGTTCGCGCACGCCGATCTTGCCGAAGTCGTGGAGGAGCGCCGCGTACTCGAGCTCCTTCATCTGCCGCCGCGTGAACGAGACATCGGCGTACGGACCGCCGTCGGAACGATCGACAACTTCCGCGAGCTTGGTCGTCAGGACGCTGACGCGGAACGAATGGCCGCTGGTCGTCGGGTCCCGCGCTTCGATGGCCTGCACGCTGGCGCGAACGAATCCTTCGAAGATGCGCTTGATTTCCTCGTAGAGAACCGCGTTTTCGAGGGAAACACCCGCCTGTGCAGCGACGGTCATGAGCAGCTCTTCGTCGCGCTGTTGAAACGGCACCACGTTGGCGTCCACGTCCCCCGCCACGCGGAGGAGGCGGTCGGGCATGCGCTTCTTGTTGATGAGCTGAATGACGCCGATGGCCTCGTCCTCGGCGGAGAAGAGCGGCACCGTGATCATGGAACGCGTCGTGTATCCCGACGCCCGATCGAAGGAGCCATCAAACTGGTACGGGGCAGCGCCATCGATCTGGTAGACGTCCGGCAAGTTGATCGCCCGGCGTTCGAGAACCGCCGCGCCGGCGATGGAGTGCCGTGAGATCGGCACGGAGAACTCCTTCGACTCGAACGACACGGAGTCGTTCTGCGAGAGTTTGAAGATGAGCGTTGGCGCCAACGGATCGGGGTTCTCCCGATCAACGACGTAGATGCTCGCCGCGTCGGCGCCGGTCAAGGAGCGGCTCTTCTCGAGGATCACGTCAAGAAGACGGTCCAGGTTGCGTTCCTGGCTGATGGCGCGCGCCGTCTCGATGAGTTCATTGAGCTCGAACTCGGCGCGGGTGATCGAGTTCTCACGGCGCAGCGACCGCAGCCGAAGCTCCACCCGCTCGAGCACCGACTCCACGGCAGTCACGAGCACACTCGAGCTCGACGGCGTGTCGATGACCTGCACCACCACGCCCTTCGGCAAGGACTGGAGCACATTCGAGTCGAACTCGCCGACGAAGAGTACCCCCGTGCGCGACGACGCCACGCGCTCGTAGTGCGGCAGAAGTGGGTTCTCGGGTAGCACTTCCGGCGAAAGCACGACGGCGTGCGCCTCCCCACGGCGCACCTCGACCACACCATCCTGCACGGTGACGTCCGCTCCCGCTTCCTGCATGCGTGGGTGGCTCTTGAGCACGCTTGCGAGCTGCGCGTGCATGGAGGCCTGGAGCGTGCGCGCTCCGCCGTCGCGCTCAGTCAACGTCCTGCTCCCGCGCGGCGTCGCGTTCGTCGTAGGCGCGCACAATGCGTTGGACGAGCGGGTGGCGAACGACATCCGCATCGGTGAAACGGCAAATCGCGATCCCCTGAATCCCCGTGAGCAGCCGAGCCGCGTCATCGAGACCCGACTCACGGCCTGGCGGCAAATCGCGTTGTGTCGCGTCGCCCGTGATCACCGCTTGCGCATGGAACCCAATGCGCGTGAGGAACATTTTCATCTGTTCGGGCGTGGTGTTCTGCGCTTCATCGAGAATGACGCAGGCATCGTTCAGCGTGCGGCCGCGCATGAATGCCAGCGGCGCCACCTCAATGGTGCCCCGATCGATGAGCGCCTGGGCCTTGTCCATGTCCATGAGGTCGTGGAGCGCGTCGTAGAGCGGACGCAGGTACGGGTTGACCTTCTCGACGAGATCGCCGGGCAAAAAGCCGAGCTTCTCGCCCGCCTCCACCGCGGGGCGCGTCAGCACGATGCGTTTGACGCGCTTTTGAACCAGCGCGTTCACCGCCATCGCCATGGCGAGGTAGGTCTTGCCCGTGCCGGCGGGACCGATGCCGAATACGATGTCGTTCTCCCGAATGGCCTGCACGTAGCGCTGCTGCGAGACGCCCTTCGGCGCCACGACTCGCTGCCGCGACGCCACCACCACCACATCGTCGAACAGGTCGCGAAGGCGCAGGTCGGGGTGTGCCTTGAGCGCCCGCGCGGCGCGCGCCACCTCCAGCTCGCCCATGTGTTCGCCGCGCAACGCGACCCCCGCGATCTCCGTGAGCACCCGTTCGCCGAGTGCGACGGCCTCCGGCACACCGTGTACGCGGACCGTGTGACCACGGAGCCCGAGGGACACGCCGAGCTCCTTCTCGAGAATGCGCAGGTGCGACTCGCTCGGCCCGGTCACCCGAAGCAGAACGTCGCGGTCCACGATCTCGACGTCCGCGGAAACCTTCGTGCTCGGATCGTTCGACATACGACCTCACACCGTACCACGGACCCCGTACCGGGGCGCACCCGGGCCGTCATCCACGCACGGCCAGCGGGACCGGGACGAGACCGTGAACGACGGCCCCGCGGTGCGGGCCCTTCGAGGCCCCAGCGCCTACGCGTCGAGCTGCGCGCCAAGGCGACGACGCAGCTCGATGTACTGGCTCGAGGCCGCATAGGCCTGAAGCTCACGAATGCGCTCGTCGCGCCCCACCGTGGACGACTCCTCGGGACTCGCCGCAATGACCGCGATGGAATGCTCGAGGTCGTTCGCCATCACGAAGCCGAATCGATCCGCGGTCTTGTCGACGGCCGCGATCCAACGCTTGAGGTCGAGCGAAGGCGAGTTGGCAAGGAGGCTCTCCACGAGTTTCTCGAGCACGGTGCGAAGTTCCTGCGGGAGGTGCCCAAGGAGCGCCGCCTGGAACTCGGCCACCTGCGACTCGACTTCCGCGGGCACCGGGAACGCCGGCTGCGCCACGCGAATCGCGGCGAGGAGCCACGACTTGAGGCCGGTGCCCGTGGGCACGAGGTAGCGCACATAGTGCCCGGGCTGGAGGTACGCGAGGTGCCGCGCCGCCACGAAGCCCACAACGTGGCTCGGGAGCGAGACGTACGCGCCGGCACCGAGACCGATGCCGGGCGGCGCCGTGAAGAGGTAGCTCAGGCCGCCCTGATCGTTCGCACGGCGGTAGAGGCTCGGAAGCGGAATCTCCGCGAGCCACGACGCGTAGCGAAGCGCCTGCGCCATCGGCGCCGTGTCCGAATCGGCGATTCGATCGGATTCCGCGACGCCGTACGACGCGAGCGACTCGGCATTCTTCTGAAGAACCACCGGTGTGATGGTCGTGAAGATGGCCGTGAGGAGCGCATCCTGGTCGGGGTGCACGACGAGCGAGCGCCATCCCTGACCGTCGAGCGTGGACGTGGCGCCGAGCGTCGACTTCCGGCGGCGCGACTTGAAGAACTCCTTCTCGTCGGCATCCGCCTGACCCTGGCAACGGAGCGACTGCGCGACGCACCACGCGCCGTCCACGTTCCCCTGCTGACGGTAAACGCGATAGAGCGACTGGAACGACTGCACCCGGAGCGGGTTCGAGCGCAGGAGCGAGTCGTGGATGACGCGCGCCTTCTCGCCGTAGCGCGGCACGTCACGCTCGTAGAGCGCCACGAGTTCGTCGATGTACTTCGATTCGCCGGGCACGAGCACAAGCGCCTTCTCGAAGGCGTCGATGGCCGCCGGTAGGTCGTTGAGGTGCTGCGCGTAGGCGCGGCCAAGCCCCTCCCAAAGGGTCGCGCGGCGCTTCGGATCGGCGCCCTTTCCAAGGCGAACGATCTGGTCTTTGTACGCCGCGGCGAGCGCCGTGAAGTCCTTCTTCTGCTCGAGACACGACGCGAGTCCCTTGAACGCGTCGTCCGACTCCGGGTCGTTCTCGATGGCCTCGGCGTAGTAGTGCGCCGCCTCGTCCACCTTCTTGAGTTCCGAGAGGTAGATCGAAGCCACCGTACGGAAGTACTTCGAAAGCTGCGCACGGTCGTCGACGAGGTCGGCGATGCGGAGAATGACCTCCACCAAGTCGCTCCAGGACTTCGTCTCCGAGTAGATGGCCATGAGCTTGGTGAGCACGTTGCGAGCGTCACCGCGGATCTGAAGCGCCGCCTGGTAGTGCTTGAGCGCCGCCTTCGCGTCGTTGGCCTTTGCGAATGCGAGGTCGCCCATACGCACGAGCACCTCGAAGCGCTCCGCATCGTCGGCCGCATGGCCAAGGGCGGTTTCGAGCGCCTGGAGCGCCTCCGCCCACTTGCCCTCCGACTCGTAGAGCCCCGCGAGCGCCTCGTACGGAGCGCGCTCGGTGGGAGCCAGCTTCGCCGCCGCTTCGATTTGCTGGATCGCGTCGGCACGCTGGCCCGACTTGGCAAGCGATTCACCGAGACGAACAAGGACGAGCGCACGCTCCTCGGCCACGAGCTCCGCACCGAATCGACGGTCGAAGTCGCGGTAGAACTCCACAGCTTCGTCGAAGGACCCGGCCTCAAACGCGAGGTCGGCAAGCCGCTCGATCACCTCGCGGTCCTCCGCGGCGATGGAACGCGCGTTGATGTACGCGCGCTCCGCCTTCGCGAAGTCCTTGAGCGCGCGGAAGCAGTCACCACAACGGATGCACATGCGCTTGGCGGAGTCCGCCGAGAGCGCCGAGAGACGCGAGAGGAGCGGTTCGTAGTGGTGCACCGCCACAACCCACTCGCCGTTGTCGAAGGCCAGGTCGCCAAGACCCATGGCCGCGAGCGCGCACGTGGGGTCGAGCTGAATCGCCGTGTCGAACGTGGCCTTCGCACGAACCTTGTCCGAGAGGCGCTCCGCGTAGAGCTGACCGAGTTCGGCGTAGAGTTTGGCCCTCTGGAGTTCGCCCTGGGCCTGCTCGATGTCGCGCTGGAGCAACTCGATGGCGCCGTAGGCATCGCCCGCGTCCGCGTAGAGCTGGCGAAGGGCCTGGCGCGCGTCGGTGTGATTCGGGTCGGCGTCGAGCGCCTTCTTGAAGCGATCGGAAGCGCCTTCACGATCGCCCTTCTCCTCACGGAGCTTGCCGGCCTTGAGCCAGAGACCGGCGCGCTTTTTCGCGTCGGTCTCCCCTTCGGCGAGGCGGTCCATCACGGTCACGGCCGCCGTGCGATCGCCGGAGCTCGTCTGAAGGAGCGCGTACATTTCGAGCGCGCGCGTGTGATCGGGATCGATCTCCAGGGCCGATTGAACGAGGGTCACGGCGCGGCTCGTCTGCGCCGCCTTCGCGCCAAAGACCTCGGCGGCCTTCACGAGTAGTTCGACCTTGCGTGGCTCGGTGTGCACCGAGCGAGCATGGCGCTCGAACAACTGCCCAAGCTCCACCCAGCGCTCCGTCTGACGGTAGATGCGCTCAAGGGCAGCATTGGCTCCGTCGTTCGCAGCATCGAACTCGAGGATGGACTCGTAGGTCTTGGTTGCGCGGTCGCGATCGTTGAATTCCTCGTCCTCGATGGCGCCCTTGCGCTCAAGGATTGAGGCCTTCTGCTTCGGCGTCGCCGCCACGGCGAGCTCGCGCTCGAGCACGCGATGAAGCTCGCGGTACTTGCCCTCGCGCGCGAACACGCGCTCAAGACCCTTGAGCGCCTCGAAGGACCCGGCGTCCGCCTCGAGGGCCTTCTCGTATTGCGTCGCCGCCGCACGGAGGTCATCCATGCGGTCCTCGAAGAGTTCGCCGGCGCGAACCAGCGTCGCCGCCTTCGAGTCACCCGATTCGCTCGACGCGCGGCGCTCGAGAATGCGCGCAAGTTCGGCCCAACGCTCCGCACGCGTGTAGATGAGCTCGAGAAGTTCGTTCGCTTGCGGGTGCGCGGGGTCCTCGTGCGCGATCACATCGAGGAGAGCCTCCGCCTGCGCGTCGTCGCCGAGTTGGTCGAGGACGATCTTCGCGGCGTCGGCGCGAAGGTTTCGCGCGCGGGCCGGGTTCGTGGCCATGGCCGCGCGGCGCTCGAAGAGCTGGATGAGCTCACGCCAGTTCTGCGTTTTCCGGTAGACCTGCGCGGTTGCTTCGTACACGTCGTCGTTCGCGGGATCGGCTTCAAGGGCCTTGGCGAAGCACTGGAGTGCGAAGTCCGGGTGCTGAAGGCGGCCGGCGTACCAGCGGCCAAGGATGAGGTAGAGCGAGGCCGCCGCCGGCGTGCCGTCCGCTTCGGTCGCGGACTCGTTCAGGGCGGAAACCACCTCGTTCCAAAGCTCGGGCGTCGTGGCGAGGCGTTCGATCTCGTGCACGTACTCCGAGCGCTCGGGCGAATCGCCAAGGGCGTGCACCCACGCGATGAGCGCACTGTCGACCGAGTCGAGCTTCTCTTCGTACGTACGCGCAATCTCCTCGAGGAGCTGCGAGCGCACGCCGGGGGTCTCCTCCGACTCCGCACGCTCGAGCAGGAACTCGACCAACGCCTCCGCATCACCGCTCGCGCGGAGCAGTTCAAGGAGCGCGGTCTGCGCATCGCGGTCCGTCGGATCGAGGGCCACCGCCGCTTCGTAGGCTTCCTTCGCCGCGGCAAGGTCGCCCTGCTCGATGCGATGGATGCGGCCGATGCGCAACATGAGCGCCTTCCGCACCGTCGGGTCTTCCGCGGACTTGGCGGCTCCGACAAAGGTGCTGACGGCGTGATCCCACGCGTTCGCGGGCGCGACGATCTGCTCGATGCTTTCCGCGAGCGCCGCGTCGGCGGGCGCGTTCGCAAACGCGACGGCCGCTTGGTCGAACGCCGCCTGATCGAGCGGCGATGCGGGCACGAGGCTCGACTTCCGCGTGCTCACCTCTTCGAGGCCACGGAGGAAGTCCGCCGCCGAGCCGAAACGCTTGGCGGGGTCCTTCGAAAGTGCGCGAAGCACAAACTCGTCGAGCGACGGGGGCACCCAGCCTTGGGGCGCGTGGGCCGACGGACGCTCGGGCTCGGACACGAGCTGGAGCGCCACGACGTCCATCGCCGTCGCGCCGACGAACGGCGGACGACCCGCGAGGGTCTCGTAAAGCATGACGGCGACGGCGTAGAGATCCGTTTCGGGGGAGCGGTCGCTGCCGCGAACCACCGCCGGATCGAGCGACTTGGCCGTGCCAAAGAGCGGCACCACACCCGCGCCATTCGAGTAACGGCGCGCGGCCAGGCGGTCCGAACCGCCGTCCACAAGGATCGGATCCACCGCGTCGCCCGGCCCGCCGGTGCCCTTGGCGAGCACGACGTTCTCGGCCTTCACGTGGCCGTGCACGAGGCCGCGTTGATGGAGCTTGGCGAGGGTTTCGAGGATCTCCGCGAAAATCTGCCGCGCCTCTTGAATGTGCATCGGCCCCGAACGTGCAATCCGCGCCGCCAGCGTCTGCCCCGGGAGGTACGCCGTCGCGACCCAGGGGCGACCATCTTCGAGTTCGCCGAGGGCCAACACGTCAACAACGCCGTGAACGTGCGCGGCGCGAAGCGCGCGCGTCACCGTCAGGAAGCGACGCACGCTCGATCGGTCGCGCGCGAAGCCAGGGCGGATCACCTTCACCGCCACCTCAACACCGTCCGCATCCTTCGCGAGGTAGACCACCCCAAGGCCACCTTCGCCGAGCTTCCGGTCGATCACGTAGGCGCCAACCTGCGTGCCGGCGTCGAGATCACCGTCGGCGCCCTCAAGGACACGACGAACGTTCGCCGCGGACGTGCGCCCCTTCGGCGAGAGGAGGATCGCTTCGGCGAGCGCCTCAAGCGACTGCTCACGCGCGCATCGATCCACCAGCGCACGTGCGAAGGAGCCCTTCCCCGCCGTACCGCCAACCTCGTCCGGATCGAAACCGAGCAGGTCCTTGCTCAGCGTGATCATGTCCTCAAGCTCGAAGAGCCGCTCAAGCTCTCCACGGAGAATCTCGGAGGTCGGATTCATCGTTCGGTACTTCCTTTGGGGTGGAAAAATCCGCCAAATTGGGCGGGGCGCAGACTGTACACGCCGCGTCCAAGCACGCCAACGGAAGGCCCCGGCGCTGTGAGATCAGGCACAAGCGCGCCACTTCACGTGGTCAATTTGCCTGGAGGTTTGGCCACGCGTTTCGCTCGGTTGACCGGCGCCCCGAGGCACCGCAAGTTCGCGCCCCCATGACGACGATTCGCTTCGAACCCGCGAACTACGAGGTCAAGGACGTGGCCCCCGGCACGGCCCTGGTGGACGTCACCGACGAGCACCCTGGGGCAGAGGTTCCGTTTTCGTGCCGATCCGCGAGCTGCGGAACGTGCCGCATCGAGATCGTCGAAGGGGCCGAAGGACTCAGCGAAATCGACGACGACGAACAGGACGTCCTCGACATCTTCGGCAACGAGCCCCGTGTTCGCCTCTGCTGCCAAACCAAGCTCGTCAAGGACGTCCCCCGACTCGTCGTCCGCGTCTGTGATCCCGATTGACGCCTGACGGCGTCCGCGTTGTTTTTGGCAACGTCGCCCGACGGCGACGATCGCGGAATCGGGCGTTTTCGAGACCAGACAGGCCTGCGCTCCGCGCAACGTTGCTTCGCAACGTTTGGGGGCCACCGTCATGACCGGGGGCGGGCACCTGGGTGACGCGGCCCAGGAGCATCCGGGATTCGGTTGTGCGTTCCGAGAACTCCCAGAGTTGGGTCGTGTGTCCCCAGAACCGGCGGACGCGCGGCACGGCAGGTTGCGACGGTGGCCACCCCCAGCGTTCGCTCCGCGAACGCATGCGCGCAGCGCACGCCCGCCGGGTCGCGATACGGGCCAATTCCGCGATCTGCACCGTCAGGTGCAGATGCCGAAAAAATGCCGCGCGCGTAGTAGCCGCCGCTGCGCGCGGCGGCTACTACGGCGCGGCGGCGGCTGCGAATCGGCGAGGGCCTGGGCCATGCGCAGGTACATCTTGGCGGCGCTGTTGTCCGGCTCTTCGCGGAGAACGGCTTCCCATTGCTCGATGGCCTGCGCCTTGTGCCCGCGCTGCAGCTTGATCACGCCGAGGGCCAAACGCGCCGGTAGGTACGTCGGCCGCGCACGCACCGCCTCTTCGAGCTCGTACTGCGCGGCATCCACGTCCCCCGTGCGCTGGTAGATGTTCGCAAGCTTGAGGCGCAGATCCGCGAACTCGGGACAAAGCGCGATGGCCTTCCGGAGTTCGACCACGGCCTCCGCCGTCATGCCCGCATCGGCATACGCCTGGGCCACCTGGCCGTGCATGTTGGCGATCTTCCCCTTCACAAAGGGATCGAGACCGCCCGGCGACCGCTCGCCACGCGTCAGCGCCGCTTTGTAGATGCGCTTGGCTTCGTCGTAGCGACCAAGGTCGTTGTACGTGACCGCAAGGTTCAGCGCGGCCTCGGTGTAGTTGGGATTGATCTGAAGTGCTTCTTCGAAGTGCGCCTGCGCATCCTCAAAGTGAGCGCGGTCGTGCGCGATGACGCCCAACATGTTCTGCACGTCAGCGTAACGAAGCTGCTCGGCGACCTGGCGGAGGTAGTGCTCGGCGCGATCGTACTCGCGCTTCTCGTAGTACTCGCGGCCGAGGGCCAAAATCTGCTTGAAGCGCTCTTCCATGGGGAAGGGGGAAACGATAGCAGGCTGCGAAAAGCGCCCACAAGCCAAGAAGTCGGATCGCCCCAAGGCACGCCGAACACGCGGGGAAGCGAGATTCAGAGTGATTTAAGCTCGGAGCGCGCGTCGTCCGCGTCGCCCGATGTCGGATACTCGGCGACGAGTCGCTCGAAGGCGCGCTTGGCGCGGGACTTGTCGCCAATCTCCACGAAGCTACGCCCGAGCATCAGGAGCGCTTGCGGTTCGATGCCGCTTCCCGGATAGACCGCGAGCAACGTGTTCAGGCGGATGATCGCCGCGCGGTAGAAATCACGCTTGTAATAGAACTCGGCGACGTAGAACTCGTGCTTACCGAGGAGGGTCATCGCCTCCTGCGCCATGCGGTCGGCCTTCTTGGCCCGCGGGTCGTCGGTGTAGTCGAGGACGAAGCGACGGAGCTCCAGGAGGGCTTCGCGCGTGGTCACCTGATCCTTCTCTTCGGCCGGGGCGAGAATGAACCAGCTATCCGGAATCTGCTTGTAGTACGCCTCGGCGACCTTGAATCGCGCGTAGGGCACCTCGGAATGCGAGGGGCGATTCCGGACGAACTGGCGATAGGCCTGCACCGCTTCGGAGTACTTGCCGTCGATGAAGAGGCAGTCCGCCGATCGCAACTCCGCGAGCGAAGCGAAGCGGCTGTACGGATACTTGCGGCGCACGTCACGGAAGAGCGGCCCCGCTTCAAGGCAATCCTCGTCGCGGAAGGAATCCATGGCCTCTTCGTAGGCGATTTGCGCGTCCTCGGCGTACTTGCCCGTGCGCGCACGCTGCGACCCGCCGCAGCCGAGGGAGGCGGCGGCGCACACCAACAGAACCAAGCGAGTGGTGCGGGTCATGCGGCGCGACGCTAGCGCAGGCCCCGGGGCCGAACAACCGGAACCACGGCGGAAAACCGGCGCTTTTGCCGCGGGAAGCGATGGCCACCGGGAGGGGGGCCGGGGCCCCGTGAAGATTTGTGCCCCCGACGAAGTCCGGATAGACCACAGGACAAGGGCGAGGACCGCCCGGAGGCAGCATGCGACGAAGCAATTCCATGGCGTGGTGGGTGATCGCGACCCTGACGGTAACCGGGGCGACGCCCGCACTCGCGCAGGAGTACGCGCTCCCCGCGCTCAAGACCGATGCGAAGGCAAACCCCAAGGACGCGACCGTGCAGCGCAAGCTCGGGCTCGCGGAGATGCGCGCGGGTCGATACAAGGACGCCGAGCGGACACTCAAGAAGGCGGCGGACCTCAATAGCAAGTCGCCGGAGTCGCTCTACGACGTGGCGCGCGTGAGCTTCGCGGCGGGCGACTACCGCGGCGCGCAGCGCGCATGCGCCACGGTGTCCCAGAAGGACAAGGACCATGCCCTCGCACACGTATGCAAGGCGCGCGCGTTCTTGGTTTGGAACCGAAGCGCCCGCGCGTTCGAAGAGCTGGAAGGTGTGCTCGATGTGGACCCGGCGAACTTCGAGGCGCTTGTGGCCCTGGGCGACGCACACCGAAAGCGCGCATCGGTGTCGGACGCGGAGGAAGCCTATCGGCGCGCCGTCAAACGCGACCCACGCCGCTTTGAACCGCACCTTGGCCTCGGCCGACTCTACGCCACGTTGGGGCGCACGGCGGACGCGGTGCGTGAACTTCGACTGGCGCTCGCGGCCGACAACGACAACCCCGACGTCAATTTCGAGCTCGGTCGCGTGCTTGGAAACACCGCGGAAGCGCGGGATCTCCTGAAGCATGCCGCCGACGGGCGCCCGCATTGGGATGCGGCGCAGACCACCCTCGGCCACGTCCTCCTCGCCCTTGGAAAGAAGGAAGAGGCGCGCGCCGCGTTCGAGCGCGCCATCGCCGCCAATGATTCGTCGGCCGACGCGCACACGGGATTTGGCCGAACCCTCGCGGACCTCGGCGACACGGAACGCGCCGAGAAGGAACTCAAGAAGGCCATCGAACTGGTGCCCAACTCCGCGACGGCGGCCTTCGCGCTCGCCGAGCTCTACGCGCAGACCATGCGCACGGAAGAGGCTCTTCAGGAGTACGAACGCGCAGCGAACCTCGACCCACGAAACCCCGCACCGTTCCTCTCGGCCGCGAAGCTCGCACTACGCCTCAAGCGCGATGTGCTCGCCGCGGCATTTCTCGATCGCGTGCTCGAAGTGCAGCCGAACCTCGCCGCCGCCCTCGCCCTCTACGGCGACGTCATGCGCGCCCGCAGCAATTCCAAAGACGCCCGCACCTATTACCAGCGCGCCCTCAAAGGCGAAGGCGAACTCGACCGCCCCGCCACCGAGGAAAGCCTAAAAAAACTCCCCAAGTAGCCCCCCCCCCGGACACGCATTGCGCGCAGGGTTGGGCGAACGTTTCGCATCTGCCTAGTCCACCACGCCCGTAGCGCGTGCGAGGTTGGGGTGACGCGCGAGCGCGCCCGGAGCGCAGGGCCGAAGGCGTACTCATGTACGTCGAGGCACGAGCACCGGACGTAAGCCGCGCGGCGACCCGACCTCGTGCGCGCTACACGCTGATGGCGCCCTTGCGGAAGTCACTCGCGCCAATCTTCACGTTCACAAGCGCCGGCTCATCGCACGCGAACGCGTTTTCGAGGGCGCGCGACACCTGATCCGCCGTCTCGGCGTAGAAGCCCTTGCCCCCGCATGCCTCGACGACGCGCTCGTACCGCGTGTGCTTGAGCGTGGTGGCGACGACGCGGTCCTCGCCGAACATCTCGCGCTGACCACGGAGGATCTGCGTCCACCCGGCGTCGTTGCCGATGACGCCCACAACCTTGATGTCCTGCCGCGCCATCGCCTCCCACTCCATGGCGTGGAGGCCGAAGGAGCCGTCGCCCGACATGAGAATGACCTTCGAGTCCGGTCGCGCGAGCTTCGCGGCCATGGCGTAGCCGGGGCCGACACCGAGCGTGCCGAGGGGGCCCGGGTCCATCCAAAGGCCCGGCCGGCGAATGGGCAGCGTGTAGGCCGCGGTCGCCACGAAATCGCCGCCGTCCCCGACGACGATGGTGTTCTCGTCCACGTAGCGGGCGACCTCCGCGCACACGCGGAGGGGGTTCACGGGGCTACCGTCGCTCTTCATCTCCGCCTGAATGGCGCTGACTTTCTTTTCCTCTTCGCCGCGCATGGCTTCGAGCCATTCGGTTGCATCGAAGGCGCCCATGTTTTGACCGAGCGCCTCGAGGGCGAGCCCCGAGTCACCCACGATGCCCACGTCGACGGCGCGGTTTCGGCCGATCTCGTTCGCGTCGAGGTCGACCTGAACGACCTTCGCGCCCTCGGCCCAGGTGCCTTCGCGGCCGTAGTCGAGACGGAAATCAAACGGCGTACCGAGCACGATGACCGCATCGGCACGCTTGAGCGCCTTGCGCCGCGTGTGCGCGAAGAAACACGCGTGGTCGCTCGCGAGCGATCCGCGGGCCATGCCGTTCAAGTACGTGGGCATGCGGTTCTTCGCGAGGAACGTCGCAAGCGCGTTCGGCCGACGCGACCAGCGGTACTGCGAACCCACGATGAGCATGGGGCGCTTCGCAGACGCGAGGATCTCACTCGCATCCGCGATGGCGTCGGGATCGACGCCGGGCGTGTGCTCGGTGCGGTACTTCGTCGGCCGCACAAGATCCGCGTCCGACGCGAAGTTCATGAGGATGTCGAGGGGGATCTCGAGAAACACGGGCCCCGGCACACCGCTTGTGGCGGCGCGAAACGCCATGGTCACGAACTCCTCGATGCGCCGCACCTCGGTGACCGTCGCCGACCACTTGGTGATGGAGCGCATGAGTTCCACGTGATCCATGTCCTGGAGCGAGCCCATGTGCTTGAAAGCAAGCGGACCGGCACCGCCGATGACGACCATGGGCACGCCCGCGCGCTGCGCGTTCGCAACGGCCGTGACGACATCGGTGACGCCCGGGCCCGCGGTCACGAGAGCGACGCCGGGCTTGCCCGTGACGCGTGCATAGCCGTCGGCGGCGTGGCCCGCGGTCTGCTCGTGCCGCACGTCCACCACACGGATGCCTTCGTCGATGCAGCCATCGTAAATGTTCTGGATGTGCCCCCCGCAAAGCGTAAAGACGTGGTCGATGCCCTCCGCCTTGAGCGCCCGCGCGACGATTCGTCCACCGTGCATCATGCTGAGTTCTCCTTCGGCGCGCGTGAAGCGCTAGCCGTTCGCTTTCTTCTGCGCGAGACGTATCGCGCGACGTGCGGCCGCCGCTTCGGCGCGCGCCCTGTCGTCATCGGTTTCGAGGCGAAGATCGGGCATTGGGAGCGGCTTCCCCGATTCGTCGACGTTCACGAAGGTAAGCTTTGCGTCCGCGCAGAGTTCCCGAACGCGTGAAGGCGTGCGCTCGATCTCCACCAGCACCTCGATCTCAAGCGATGTGCGGAACGCGGCGTTCGCCCGCCCCGTGAGCCGCACCACGTCGCCCACGCGGATCGGCGCGAGGAACTGAAGGTCATCGATGGCCGCCGTCACGGCAATGCGGCCGCAGTGACGCTGCGCGACCACCGCCGCACAGATGTCGATCCACGACATCACCGTGCCACCGAAGGCGGTGCCCAGGGCATTCGCGTGCTGCGGGAGCACGAGCTCGGTCATTTCCGTGAAGGAATCCCGGGGCGTGAGGGCGTTCGGGGCCATGGAAATTTCCCGCGGCGTGGTTCGCCGCGACAATGGTCGCCGAGGTTGACACGGACCGGGGGGACTTGGCATCAACCGTCGAATGATTTTCCGCCACGCCCCGCGTTTCGCCCCCGTTTTGGGTGCGCTCTCCCTCCTGCTCGTCGCCTGCGGTGGAGGCGCAACCAGTGTCGCCACCGAATCGGCACCGCCCGAAAAGGTCACCACCGTGCCGACGACGCTTGAATCGGTGCTCGCGGGAACGCACCGCGCCGACGCGAACCGCGCGCGCGATATCTACCGCCACCCGAAGGAGACCCTCGAGTTCTTCGGCCTCGCACCCGACATGGTGGTCGTCGAGATGTGGCCTGGCCGCGGTTGGTACACGGAGGTCCTCGCGCCATACCTCCGCGCGCACGGCAAGCTCACGGCCATCGTGCCCGCACCGGGCGGCGCACCGCCGCAGGCACCGCAGCAGAACACGTTCGAAGCGTTCCTCGGCACGCACCCGGAGCTCTACGATCGCGTCGAGGTCCTCGGCGTGAACCCGAAGGAGAGCCCCAAGTTTGGTGAACCGGGCACGGCGGACCTCGTCGTCACCTTCCGTAACCTCCACAACTGGGCGGCGCAGGGCGGCGCCGAGTCCATGGTGCGCGCGGCGTACGACGTGCTCCGCCCGGGCGGCGTGTTCGGCGTGGTCGATCACCGCGCGGCCGAAGGACAGGACATGGAAGCGGCCTTCAAGGCCGGGTACGTGTCCGAAAGCTACGTGATCGAACTGGCGAAGAACGCGGGCTTCGAGCTCACGGCCTCAAGCGACGTCAACGCCAACCCGAACGACACGAAGAACTACGAAGCCGGCGTCTGGACACTGCCGCCCGTGTTGCGCCTCGGCGAACAGGATCGCGACAAGTACGTCGCCATCGGCGAAAGCGATCGCATGACGCTCAAGTTCACCAAGCCCGCCGCGAAAAAGCAGGCCGTGCGCACGAACGACGAAACGGCGGAGTTCTAGGCCAGCGACGCGGCGCTAGGCTTCCGCGACGGACGATCCAACGCTCATCTGCGCGGGGTCGACGCCGATGGCGGACCATGCGCGACGCCAGCGCTCCTCGATGGGCACATCGAAGATGAGCGAGGGGTCGAGGTCCGTGGTGATCCACGAGCCTTCGCGAATCTCGTCGTCGAGCTGCCCGGGGCCCCAGCCGGCGTAGCCGAGCATCATGGTGCGTCGGCGCGGGCCCGCGCCGCTCGCGATTCGCTCGAGGATGTCCATGTTCGCGCTCACGCCGATGTGGCGATTGACGCGGATGATCCCCTCCCGTTCGCCGTCGGCGAGACCGTCCGTCGGGTCGAAGATGAGCCAGCCGGTCTCGGGAGACACCGGTCCGCCCTGCATTACCGAGGTTTGGTGACGGCGCCCGGAAGGGAGGCCCACCTGCTCGAGCACCTCCTCAAAGGACATGCCCGAATCGCGGTTGACCACGAAGCCGAGGGAGCCGTCCTCGCGGTGATCGACGAGGAGTACGACCGAGTGATTGAAGAAGGGGCAGGACAGCGCGGGCGACGCAACGAGCATGCACGGCTTCAACATCCCAAACTTCTTCATGTCACTTAGGGAAGCTTGCCACCTTTCCCCGGGTGGCGATAGGACTCGCTTGCGTGGGACGTGTTCGAACGACGGTGCTTGACGCGGTGCGGCCATGGTGGCGCGCTGCGTCGCTCGTTGGAATCACGGGCGGTATGGGCACGATCGCCGAAGCGCACATGGCCATGCGCGCGGCCGAAGAGCGTGCGGAAGTGTGGGACTTCTACTACCGCCGCTGGGCGCGCGCGTTGCTCATGGCGTTCGGCGTGCATGTGCTCGGCGCGGCGCGGTCGCCGACGAGCCCCGATCGCGCGCGCCTTGTGGTGGCAAACCATCGCTCGCCGCTCGACATCGCAATCTTGGTGGCGGCGTTCGGCGGGCAGGTCCTCTCGCGAGCGGATCTCGCGACGTGGCCCGTGCTCGGTCGCGCGGCGCGGATCGCGGGCACCATCTTCGTCGACCGCGAAGACGGCGCGAGCGGCGCGCGGGCGATTCGCGCGATCCGCGAGCGACTGCGCGCCAAGAAGACGGTCATCGTATTTCCCGAAGGCACGACCTTCGCAGGCGATGAAGTGCGGCCGTTCCGTGCGGGCGCCTTCGTGGCGGCCAAGGGGCTCGATGTGGAGATCGTTCCCGTGGGCCTCGCCTACCCGCCCGGCGCCGAATGGACCGAACCCTCGTTCATGGCGCACGTGCGCCGCGTGGCGGAGCGGCCCGATCTCCGCGTGGGGTTCGCGTCGAGCGAAGGGTTCACAAGCACGTCACCGCGGGACGACGCGGCCCGCGCCCAGGCCGAAGTGCAGGCCCGAGTTCACGAAGCCCGCGCACAGCTCGAGCGCGGCGAGAAATAGGGGGACACGAGACTAGGGGCTGTCCCTAATTGGGTTGGTGCTCCGCTCGGTGCGGGGACGCCGGGTTCGGGTCGTTCGGCGTGCAATTTTCGATTCGCTTGGCAAGACTGCAGACGTCTTCCGAGCGAATCGAGCACACCTCACTCGACGCGCGCGCCAATCGGTGGGTCGTGCTTGCCGCTTGGCACGCGCGACGCCCCTTCACCCGGCATCCCCGCCCCGAGCGGGTCTCGTTTCGCGCAATCGACTCGCTACTTGAGCCAAAGCAGTGCACAGGCGAGCTGCACGAGCGCAAGGTAGTTTTTGGCCGTCTTCTCGTATCGTGTCGCGACGGCACGGAAGCGTTTGAGGTTGTGGAAGAAGACTTCGACGACGTAGCGCTGTCGATAGAGCGAGCGAACGAGCCGCGGTGTTCGCTTTCGCTCGGGCTTGCCGTGGATGACGGCAGTCATTCCTGCTACGCACCGCTCGTCGAAACTCATTGGAGTCGTACCCCGTGTCGCCGATGAGCGCCTTGCCTCGAGCATGCGCAAGCAGCTCCGGCGCGGCGGTCATTTCGTGCCTTTGGCCCGGCGTGACCGTGACGTGGAGCGGACGGCCTTGCGTGTCGACGACCGCGTGGAGCTTGGTGGAAACTCCGCCTCGAGAACGACCCAGCGCGTTGCACTGGACCCCCCTTTTCCGCCCGACGCATCTTGATGAGCGCGGACCACGGAACCGTCGACGATGGAGCCGGTCTCATCGACCTCAAGCGACAGCGCCTTGAAGATGGCCTCCCAGTGACCTTTGCGGGCCCAGTTGGAGAAGCGGTTGTAGACCGATTTCCATGGACCGAATCGCTCAGGAAGGTCACGCCACGGAAGGCCGGTCTTGGCGCGGAAGAGCACCGCTTCGATGAAAAGCCGATCTCCTTTCAATGCCGCCGGACCCGATGGCTGCAGCGGAAGGACCTTCGAGACGACGCCACTCGGCGTCGGTGAGCGCGTGTCGATGCATGCCTTCTTGGATACGACGGCCAGCCGTCGACAACCCCACACCGCCAACCAATTGAAATGATCCAGCTTCTCGATGGCGCGAACTAGGGACAGCCCCTAGTTTCGGTGCCCCCTATTTCTCGTACTTGTAGAAGCCTTCGCCGGTCTTTCGACCGAGCTTGCCTTCCTTGACCATGCGGCGGAGGAGTTCGGGCGGTTCAAACTGCGGGCCCACTTCGCGCGTGAGGTGCTCGAGGATCGCGAGGCGCACGTCGAGGCCCACGAGGTCCGTGAGCTTGAGCGGGCCCATGGGGTGCCGGTAGCCGAGCTCCATGGCCTTGTCGATATCCTCCGCGCTCGCGACGCCGGCCTCAAGCATGCGGATCGCTTCCGCGCCGAGCGCGACGCCGAGCCGGCTGCTCGCGAACCCGGGCACGTCGCGCACGACGATGGGTTCCTTTCCGATGCGCTTCGCGAACGCGAGGGCGGCATCGACGGTCGCATCGTCGGAGGTCTCCGCGCGCACGAGCTCGAGCAGCGCCATGAGCGGCACGGGATTGAAAAAGTGCATCCCAATGAAGCGCCCCGGTCGCGACGTCGACTTCGCCATGGCCGTGACGCTCAGCGACGACGTGTTCGACGCGAAGATGGCATGGGCCGGCGCTGCGGCGTCCACGTCGCGGAAGATTTCGATCTTGAGTTCGAGCCGTTCCGGGGCGGCCTCGATGACGAGGTCCGCCTTCCCCGCGGCCTCCTTCGGGTCCGTCGTCCACGCAAGTCGTTCAAGGGCAGCACGGCGCGCTTCCGGCGTGATGCCCCCCTTCGACACGAGCTTCGCGAGGCTCTGGTCCACGCGGTCACGCGCCACATCGACGGCGCCCGGGTGCGGATCGGCCACGTGCACGTCGAGCCCCGCCACGGCGCACACCTGGGCGATGCCGTGTCCCATGGTTCCCGCGCCGATAACGGCCACGTTTTGAATCTTCGCGTCTGCCATGGGGCGCTCGTAGCACAGCCCGGCTCGACCGTGGTAGGGCTCGACCATGGCGCGCACGCGTGCACTCGTGGTCGGGCTCGATTGCGCGGCGCCCCACCTCGTCTTCGGGCCGTACGTGCGCTCGATGCCGCACCTCGCACGGTTGATGGAGCGCGGGGTGCATGGGCCGCTCCGTTCGTCGGTGCCGCCCATCACCGTGCCCGCGTGGACATGCATGTTCTCTGGCCGCGATGCGGGTGAGCTCGGTCTCTACGGGTTTCGAAACCGCGTGCGCGGAAGCTATGCGCTCACGCCCGTGCGGGGCGACGACGTGCGCGAGAAGCGGGTTTGGGATTCACTCGGCGAAGCGGGCCTCCGCGTGGCGCCGCTTTTCGTGCCGCCGTCGAACCCACCGCCCGGCGTGCGCGGCGTGAGCGCAGGGTGCTTTCTGCTGCCCAAGGGCGCGCGACCGTGGACGTTCCCACCAAGCGTCGGCGAACGCCTCGAGGCGCGGTTCGGTGCGTACGAAAACGACATGACGGTGCACGGCGACCACGTGGAACCGGAAAGCGTACGCGATGCCCTCTGGCGCATGTCGGCGCAGCACTTCGACATGGCCGCCGATGTCTGGGCGAACGACGATCCGGACCTCCTTGCCTTCGTCGACATCGGCGTCGACCGCTTCCAGCACGTGTTCTTCGAGCACATGGACCCGACGCACCCCCGCCACGATCCAACGAGCCCCTGGAACGCGGAGGGCGAACGCTACTTCGCGCACCTTGATCGAAAGCTCGGCGAGCTGCTCGAGGTGGTGGGCGCGGATACGCATGTCTTCGTTGTGAGCGACCACGGCGCGCGGCCGCTTCAGGGTTCCGTGCGGATCAACCAGTGGCTCGTCGACAACGGGTGGCTCGCACTCAAGGACCGCCCGGCGCCGAACCACGCCGTCACGCCCGAGCACATCGACTGGCGAAACACGCGCGCCTGGGGCGAAGGCGGATACTACGCGCGCGTGTGGCTCAACGTGGCGGGCCGCGAACCCGAGGGCACGATCGCGCCGGGTGACTTCGAGCGAACCCGCGACGCCCTTCGGCGCGAGCTTCTAACCATCGAGACACCCACAACGACGGCGCCGCACCGAATCCTGGCACCGGATGAGTGTTTCCGGGCGGCCCGGGGTGTGCCGCCGGATCTGATGGTCTTTTTTGGCAACCTCGCCCTCCGCTCCCTCGGTACCCTCGGCGCGGGCGAAGTGTTCACCACGGAAAACGATCGCGGCGCCGACGCGTGCAACCACGACTGGGACGGAATGTTCGTCGCGGCGGGCCCGAAGCTCACGGCGCGGGGGCCATTCGACGGCGCGTCGCTCTTCGACGTGGGTGCGACGCTCGCATCAATCTTCGACGTCACGCGGCCCACGGGCACGCTCGGCCAAGATTGGAGCCAACGGTGACCGCGAAGCACCTGCTCATCGGCTTTGACGGGGCGGACCTCCACGTCGTCGAGGAGCTCGGCGCGGAAGCGCTCCCGAACCTCTTTGCGCTCATGGAGCGCGGCGCGTTTTCACCGCTCGAGTCGGTGAAGCCACCCGCGACGCTTCCGAACTGGCTCACGTTCCTCACGGGCGTCGACCCGGGCGAACACGGCGTCTTCGACTTCACCGTGCGCGAAGGCTACGGCGTGCGCTTCCGCGCGGGCACCGTGCGCGAAGCCCCACTCCTCGCGGAGCGGCTCGACACCATGGGCCAGCGCACCGCGTGGCTCTCGTTCCCCGGCACGTGGCCTCCGCCCGCGCTCGAGCACGGCGTGTTCATCTCCGGCTGGGACGCGCCCGTGGCGTTCGAAGCGGACGCGTCCTTCGTGTGGCCGAGGCGCCTCCACGCGGAGATCGTCGCGCGCTTCGGCGGCATCGCCTTTGACGACGTGGACGAGTTCGCCGCCGACCAACCTGGCTGGCACGAAGCCCTCGCCTCGAAGCTTTCGGACCGCGTCGAGCGGAAGACCAAGCTCGCCACTTGGCTCCTCGAACGCGAGGCGTGGGACACCTTCGCCGTCTACTTCGGTGAGAGCGACACGGCGTCGCATCACCTTTGGCCGTTTCACGATCGACGTTCGCCGCGCCGCCCCGCGAACTACGCACCCCGCCCGGGCGCGCCGACGCCCCTCGGCACGGTCTACCGCGCCCTCGACCGCTCCCTCGGGGAGCTCCTCGCGTACGCGGGGGACGGCGTGGAGGTCACGATCGTCAGCGACCACGGCTCGGGCGGCTCTTCGGCGAAGGTGCTCTACCTAAACCGCGTCCTCGAGGAGGCGGGGTTCCTTTCTTTCCACGAACGGTCGCCCGTGGAGCTGGCCGCGCGCACGGCGAAAACCGTCGCGCTCCGCGCGTTGCCCCCGCGCCTCCGCGAAAAGGTGTTCCGGTTGGGCGGCGCCGTGCTCCCGAGCTGGCTCGAATCGCGCGCACGCTTCGGCGCCATCGACATGGACCGAACCCGCGCCTTCAGCGACGAGCTCAACTACTTCCCCGCGATTCATTTCAATGTGCGCGGCCGTGAGCCGAGGGGCACCGTGCCGCCGGCCGAAGTACCTGCGCTGACGCGGGAACTCTCGGCGATGCTCCTCGCGCTTCGCGATCCGTGGACGGGCACGCCGGTCGTGCAATCGGTGATGACACGTGACGAGCTCTTCCGCGGCCCGTTCACCGAGCGCGCACCGGACCTCTTCCTCGAGCTCGCCCTCGACGATGGCTATTCGTTGAACCTGATGCCAACGGCTTCGGCACCGCCCGGCACGGGCCCGTGGCGCAAGCTCGACGCCGAAGAGTTCCTCGGCAAGAAGGGCCGCAGTCTGCCCGGTGCCCACCGCTCGCACGGCCTCTTCGTCGCCGCCGGCCCGCGCGTGCGCGCCATGGGCCAAGGCCCCGCCCACATCGCCGACGCCGCCGCCACGGCCCTCGCCCGCATGGACGTGGCGCCCCCCGCCAATGCGCGCGGCCGCGTGCTTTGGGAAATCTTGAACGACACGGGCGCCGCCACGCTCCCCATCGGCGAAGCGCGCGCGCGCCCGATCACCGAGGGTGACGAAGCGGAAGTCGAACGCAGGCTTCGAGCGCTCGGCTACATCGACTGACGCGGGCTCGGAAATAGGGGACACGCGCAGCCGTCTTGGTTCGCAAGCCACCGAACTCGCACTAAGCTCCCCCCATGCGGGTGCTCCACGTGGCGGCGATGCCGTTTCCGACGGCGCAGGGGACACAGGCAGCCGTGCATCGGATGGTGGAGGCGCTGGCGCGGGCGGGGCATGACGCGCACCTGCTCACGTATGCGCGGGGCGCCTTCGAGCGCGAGGCGGCGTACACGCATCACCGGGCGACCGACCTGCCGGGACGCGAGGGGTTTCGGTCCGGGCCCTCTGTTCGAAAGATCGGGCTCGACGCGCTCTTCGCGGCGCGCGTGGCGGTGCTCGCGCGGCGGCTTCGGCCGGCGCACGTCGTCGCGCACCATGTGGAGGCGGCGGCGGCGTGCGTCGTCGCGGGGGTTCCGTTTCACTTCGTCGCGCACACGTCCCTCGAGGCGGAACTTCCGAGCTATGTGCGCCGTGCGTGGCCGAGGCCGGTGCTTTCGCGGGCGGGGCGCGCCGTGGATCACGCCGTCCTCGCCCGTGCTCGTTCGGCGGGCGTCGTCTGCCCCGATCTTCGTTCGCTGCTTCCGAACGCCACGCACGCCACCGTCCTCCCGGTGCCGTGGGCGGTGACTGCGCCCGAGGTCGAACGCCGTGATGCACGCCGCGCGCTCGGCATCGGCGAGAACGACGAGGTCGTGCTCTACGCGGGGAACCTCGACGCCTACCAGGGCTGGGAGGTGCCGAACGACGCCGTGGCGGAGCTTGCGCGAGCGCGCCCACGCCTTCGCTTCCTCGTGGCCACCGAATCCGATGCGGCGCCCCTGTTTCGCCGAGCCGAAGCCCACGGTGTTTGCGCGCGCCTTCGCCGCACGTTGTTGACGCCCGACGCCGCACGCCTGCGCGCCATGGCCGCCGCCGACGTGGTCGCCGTGCCGCGGAGGGCCCCGGGCGGCCTCCCCATCAAGCTCCTCGACGCCCTCGCCGCGGGCGTTCCGGTGGTGGCCGAGCGGCGTGCCGCCGCCGGTTTCGAGCTTGGCGATGCGGCTCACTTCGTTTCGAACGACGACCCCCGCGCCTTCGCCCGGGGCCTCGCCGCCGTGCTCGTTGCCCCGGCCGCACGAACGGCCCTCGCCGAGCGCGGGCGCGCGTACGTGCGCGACCACCACTCGGACGCCGCGTACCTCGACGCGTACTCCGCGTTCACGAGCCCCGCATTCACGGACGCCAGTTTCACGGACACCGAGTCCCACGCGGCGCCCCACGATTCCGCGCACGCCCCCTTCGCCGCGCACTAGCCCGCGGCCACCGCGCGATCGATGGCGTCCCGCAGCCGTGAAAACGGCGTAAGCGCGCGGGCCTCCTCCGGCGTCGACCACGCAAACGCGTCGTGCTCCGCCGAAAGCCGCACGTCGCTTGCGCCGTCGGCCGCATCCGCGCGGAACACGATCACCACCATCGGCTCGCTTCCACGCATGGCGGCGTACGTGTCCACGGGTCGCGGGTGGAGCGTGACCTCGAGCCCCGTCTCTTCGTGCACTTCACGAAGCGCCGCCGACGCCGGGTCTTCACCCGCCTCGACGCGCCCCGACACCACTTCCCATGCGCCGGCGCCCGCGTCCTTCGTCGCCGCGCGCTTCATGGCGAGCACGCGACCCGCGCGCACCACGACCACGCTCACCGCCACGATCATCCGGGTATTTCCCACGGTTCCCGAGCCTCCGGAAGCGGCCCGGGATGTCAACATCCGGGCGCGCCACCGCTTTTTTGGGACCTCGGTTTCGGCTCCGTACCATTTTGAGTCCGAGCGCCGCGCTCGCCGCACCTTCCATGGAACTTCGGCCCACGCCCCTTCTTCTCCGCGCCCCGCGGCCCGACCGACACCCGCTTCAGTCGGTCTCGGCGATCCTCCTCGGTCACCCGAGTGACGTGCCGGAGCTGCCCGAGCTCGGCGAACTTGGTGAAGCGCTCGTGGGCCTCGCCACCTGCGTCCGCGAAAAGGTTCTCCTCGCCGTGCGCGAGGCGCCCCTCGAGTATTCCCTCGTGCGCCGCGGCGCGGACCTGCACGTCTCCTGGTACGAGACGGGGAGCCACCCCGAGGTGCTGCTTCTGAACCGCACCGTCTCCCTCGAGGAACTCATGGGCGCCGTGTCCGTGGCGGCCATGAACGCCGCGCGCGCGACGCGGTCCGAAACCCTTCGCACGGTCTACGAGCGCATCGCCGGTCGCCTCGAGCAAACGCCCCTCGTCGACCACGACCCGTCATCGAAGCCCCACGCCCGTCGCGACGGCGGCGCCGTGGAGCCGCCCACGGACGGCACCGCCCTCGCCTTCGGCTTCTCGGCGTCGATCCCCGCGGGCGCCTCCGGCACCGAGCGCGCACCGGCCCGCGCCGACGTGCACGCCATGCTCTTCGGCGGCTCCCTCTGGGGGTATGTGCACGGAAAGCGCGTGGTCCTGACCCGCGGCCCCGTGCTCCTCGCCGCCCAGCGCATGCTCACCGCCGCCCGGGCCCTCGTCGATGCGTGGGACGCGGAGCGCACCTGCCACGTGCGCCTGCGCGCCGGCGCCTTCCACGTCGCCGTGCGCCGCGAGCGCGACGGCAGCGCTTCGCTCACCCTCGGCCCCGAGCACAAGGAGCCGGTCACCGTGCACGCGGATTCACCCGCGGTGCTCGTGCTGCCGATCCTCCGCCTCGTGTCGGATCTTTGCCGCACCCTCGTCAGCGTCGACCGTGCGCAGTCGCGCAACCTTCGGATCCGCACCCTCCGTGACGACGTGCGCGCCCTCCGGCGTCGCCTGCGCGAACACGAGCGAAGCGACGGGTTCGTGAACGAGCACCCCGAGCGTTTTCAGGCGGTGCCCGCCTCCACGCCGCCGAGCGCCGCCGAGAACGCGGGCTCCACCAAGAACCTCCGCTTCGCGGAACGCTGGCGCATCGAAATCGACGAGCTCGACGCCAGCGCCACCTTCCTCTGCGGCGACCGCATCGTGGTCGGCACACCGCGGCGCACCATCGCCGTCTCCCGCGACACGGGCGCGGTGCTCTGGGTGAAGGAGGGCGCAGCGTTCGCCTCGCTCATGGCGGGCACGACCCTCGTCCGCGTCTCGCCGGACGGCGACGTGTCGCTCTCCGACGTGGGCACCGGCCACACCCTCGCCGATACGCGCATCCGCACGCAGGGCGCCGCCATCCGCGGCATCCACACCGGGAGCAACGCGACGCCCCCCGCGCTCATTCTCACCGAGGGGCCCTCGCGCCTCGTGTCCATCGACGTGCGCACGGGCGAGCTCCGTTGGCGCTATGCCGCGCGCGGTTCGTCGCCGATTCACTTCGTGCGCTCCGGGCGCCTCGTCGTCATCACCACGGGCGACGGCTGCCTCGAGGCCCTCGACGCCCAGTCGGGCGACGTGGTTTGGCGCGTGAGCGACGGCGTGCGCTTTAACGCCCCCGCCGCCATCGTCGACGACACCGTCGTTGTCACCTCGGGCGACGCGAGCGCCAAGACCGGTCGCGCAACCGGCATCGACCTCTACCGCGGCGAAGTGAAGTGGCGCACCGCCTTCGATGGCGCCGTTCGTTCGTTCCCCCTCGCCGCCGGCGATGCGGTGGTCGTGGCCGTGGGCGGCGGACGCCGCGGCGCGCTCTGGGCCCTCGAACCCAGCACGGGCGACGTGCGCTGGAAGCAGTCGGACCCGGGCGTCGGTCGCGGCGCCGAGTGCATGACCGTCGACGACCTCTTCGTCATCAACACCGCGGGCGGTCGCATCTGCGCGCTCGAACTCCAAGCGGGCGCGACCTGCCGGAACGAAAAGATCGCCCACCCCGTCGCCGACGACGTGCCGCGACGCCTTGAGCCCGTGCTCCGCGGCGGCGCGCTCTTCGTGCCCGCGGCCAAGGTGCATGTCCTCCGTCCCCACGACGGCTCACACCTCGGGAATGCGCTTCCCTGTGATTTGATCCCCGACCTCATCCGCGTCGACGAGCGCGGCTGGGTCTACGTCGCCGAAGAGAGCGGCATCCTCGCCGCCTACGCACCCGCCGCGCAGCTGACGCTCATCGCGGGCGGACGCTAGCCGCCCGGAAACACGGCGGCGGGTCGCCCCGTTCGCGGCCGGTCACCCGTGGCGAGCGGCCCATCCAGCGCCGGTCAAAATGCGGTCACCGGATTGGCCAGCGACGCCGGGCCTGCGGGCGGAAGCTCGCAATATCCCAGGAAAGAACGGGTGTACGTCCGTGGCACATGTGTTGCTTTGGTAACCGTGCCCATGGCTTTGAATCACTCGTCCCGGGTCGTCCTTCGCCGTCGCGGCGCCGCATCCATCGAGGCCGCGGTGCTGCTCGGCACCCTGGCCCTGGCGGGCGCGCTCGGCTTCACCCGTATCGGGGACGCGGCGTCGGCGGCCATCCGTGGCGACGTGAACGGCTCGGGCCGCGCGCGCGTCGTCGTCGCAAGCGTCGTCGTCGCGAGCGTGGATGCGAACGCACCCGTCCCCGTCGGTGCGCAGGCGGGGCTCGCGGGCTTCGTCGAAGAACTCACGGAGTTCGCACGCCGTGCGAAGCGCAGCCTCGGACCCGTCGAAGACGCCCCCGAAATCGTGTCGGGCGCCGCAGGGCCAAGCCACGTGTGGCCCGGCTCCGAGACCCTCCGCATCAACCCCCGCGGCGACATGATGAACTGCTCCGCGTGCGCCCAGGCGCTCGATCTCACGCTCGACGGCACGCCCGCGTCGGCACGCCCTTTCGTGCTCGACTCACAGCGGCTGACCCGCGACCAACACATCGCGAACCTCGTCCAAGACCCCGACCGCGTCGTTGAAATCGTGAGCCTCTGGCGCAAGGAGGTCGAAACGGTGGTCGCCAACGCAAAGGGCACGGACGCAACCGAAGAGTTCTACGCCGAGGCGCGCGCGCTCCTGGCCGAGTTCGACGCCCTCAAGGAGGACCCGTCGCTCCTCCCCGCCGCGGTGGACGAGATCATCGACGAAATGATCGGCGCCGCCGTCATGTGGGACGCGACCGACCGCGGCATCGCCCAGTCCGTCGGCAGGGAGCTCCGCGACTGGCGGACCTTCAAGAGCATGGAGAATGCGATCCGCAAGATCGACGCCTCGTGGCCCGACCGCGCGAAGGGCATCTTCAGCATCCGCTCGAAGGACGGCGGCATCGGCCACGTGTTCAACGTGGTGAAGTACAAGGGTCGCGTGTTCCTGCTCGATGGCCAGATCGGCGAGGGCCACACCTTCGCCACGTGGCGCGACATCGACGTGCGCATCCTCCGCACGAGGGACATTCCGCCCGAGGTCGACATCGAAGGCTTCCGCTTCCCGCCCCCCGTCGACGAGCCGGTCACCACGAACCCGCTCCTTCGCGACGGCGGCGGCTCGTCCAGCACGCCGCCAAACGGCCTCCAGCTCCGGCCCTCGTTCCTGCAGTAGGGTCACGGGAGCACCCGCGGATCACGGCCGATCGGCGCACCGAAGCCTGGGGCGTGCGGGGCCAGCCCTTGGCCAACGGATTGGCCAGCGCATTGACCACGCGCGGCGGTGGACGCGTGGAAACCGCGGGAAACCCAAGCCCCCCGCCGTGGCACAGCGGTTGCTCCCCTGGGCGCCGGTGGTCCATCACGTGCGCAATCGACGTTCAGCCTCCGCGCGCGCGACCCCTCATGGAGTCGCCAGCGGAGCCGTCCGCGGTGTGGTCAGGCGTGCCGTCGGGGGCACGACCACCTTCGAGAGCGCGGCGCTCGTCGTCGCCGTCGCCCTCGCGTGCGTCGCGGGCTTCGTTCGCGTCGGTTCGGGCATGGCCGTCGCCATCGCGGACGGCACGGAGTCGCCGCGACACGATGTTGGGGACCGCATCAAAGCCAGCGGTCGCATTGAAGGCGGCGGTCGCGCGGGTGTCAGCGTCGCGGGCCAGGCCGGCCTCGCGGAACTCGGTGAAGGGCTCGCCCGCGTCGCGCGCCGCGGCGAACATGCCCTTGGCGCCGGCGACGAAGTGCCGGGCGTGCTCGCCGGATTGCTCAAGGACAGCTTCCCCTGGCCCGGCGACGAGCTCCGCCCCGTCAACCCGAAGCGCGACATCATGAACTGCTCGGCCTGCGCCCAGGCCGTCGACCTCACCCTCGAAGGCACCCCCGCCTCCGCCCGCCCCTTCGTGGCCGACGCCTACGCGCTCGGCATCGACGAACACCTCGCATTCCTCCTCGAGCGCCCCGACCGCATCGTGGGCATCGCGCACCAGTGGCTCAACCTCGTGCACGACGCCGTCGCCGGTCGCCGCGGCGACTTCTACGCCAACGCGTTCCGCGACGCCGCCCCGTGGCTCGTGCCCGAACTCGAAACCATCGCCGGAGAACCCGCCCTACTCGCCGCGGCCCAGGCCGAAGTCATCAACGAGTTCGTCGGCGCGTCCATCCTCTGGCACGCCACCGACGCCGGCATGGCCAAGGTCGTCGGCAAACGCCTCCGCGACTGGCGCACCTACAAACGGGTCGAAAACGCCGTCGCCAAAATCGAACGTGCATGGCCGAACCGCGCCAAGGGCATCGTCCGCGTGGACGAAACCGACGAGTCCATGCGCCACCTCTTCAACGTCCTCAAACACGACGGCCGCGTCTACCTCCTCGATGGTCAATCAAGCCGCGGTTACACCCTCGACCGCTGGCAAAACACCCGCCTCCGCATCCTCCGCACCAACGACATCCCCGACTCCGTCAACATCGACGCCCTAAACCTCCCCCCACCCGTGGCGCGGGTGGGGCACTGACGGCGCGGCACGGCGGGTCGCTGAACGTCGGCTCGTCGCTCTACGCAGCCGAAGCGACGTTCTCGATGACCGCCTTCGGATGACGCGCGGCGATACGAAGGAGCGCAAGGGCGGGCCCGTGCGGCGTACGTCGGCCCTGCTCCCACCCACGGAGGGTATGCACACTGATGCCGAGGGCTTCGGCAAACTTGGTTTGCGATAGACCCACGAAGCGCCGGAGCATCGAAATGTCCGCGCCGTCACGGATGTCGCCGCGCGCGAGCCGCACACGATCGCCATGCTTGATCCCCCGCCGAAACTCGGAAGGCTTCACGTCACGCGATTTGCGTGTGTTCGGCATATCGGACTGCGAGCGTAAGTCACTGACGTACGGCGTCAATGAACGAAGAACTTGAGCTCAATCGTCGGCGTTTCCCCACGCGGCCCCGTCCGGAGGGGTGGGGCCCTGCAAGGTGGATCACGTTCGACCGACGCGCTCGAATCCCCGCCTCCCGAATGCCGTCGCGTTCTCGTGGCAGTGTCGGCTCGGAGCGACCTTGCGCCCTCGTGCAAGTCCGGCTAGGGGCTGTCCCTAATTGGGTTGGTGCTCCGCTCGGTGCGGGGACGCCGGGTTCGGGTCGTTCGGCGTGCAATTTTCGATTCGCTTGGCAAGACAGCAGACGTCTTCCGAGCGAATCGAGCACACCTCACTCGACGCGCGCGCCAATCGGTGGGTCGTGCTTGCCGCTTGGCACGCGCGACGCCCCTTCACCCGGCATCCCCGCCCCGAGCGGGTCTCGTTTCGCGCAATCGACTCGCTACTTGAGCCAAAGCAGTGCACAGGCGAGCTGCACGAGCGCAAGGTAGTTTTTGGCCGTCTTCTCGTATCGTGTCGCGACGGCACGGAAGCGTTTGAGGTTGTGGAAGAAGACTTCGACGACGTAGCGCTGCCGATAGAGCGAGCGAACGAGCCGCGGTGTTCGCTTTCGCTCGGGCTTGCCGTGGATGACGGCAGTCATTCCCTTGCTACGCACCGCTCGTCGAAACTCATTGGAGTCGTACCCCGTGTCGCCGATGAGCGCCTTGCCTCGAGCATGCGCAAGCAGCTCCGGCGCGGCGGTCATTTCGTGCCTTTGGCCCGGCGTGACCGTGACGTGGAGCGGACGGCCTTGCGTGTCGACGACCGCGTGGAGCTTGGTGGAAACTCCGCCTCGAGAACGACCCAGCGCGTTGCACTGGACCCCCCTTTTCCGCCCGACGCATCTTGATGAGCGCGGACCACGGAACCGTCGACGATGGAGCCGGTCTCATCGACCTCAAGCGACAGCGCCTTGAAGATGGCCTCCCAGTGACCTTTGCGGGCCCAGTTGGAGAAGCGGTTGTAGACCGATTTCCACGGACCGAATCGCTCAGGAAGGTCACGCCACGGAAGGCCGGTCTTGGCGCGGAAGAGCACCGCCTCGATGAAAAGCCGGTCTCCTTTCAATGCCGCCGGACCCGATGGCTGCAGCGGAAGGACCTTCTCGAGACGACGCCACTCTGCGTCGGTGAGCGCGTGTCGATGCATGCCTTCTTGGATCACGACGGCCAGCCGTCGACAACCCCACACCGCCAACCAATGGAAATGATCCAGCTTCTCGATAGCGCGAACTAGGGACAGCCCCTAGTCCACCGCAGATGACAAGCACTCGTGTTCTAGTTTGCGCGTTGGTCGCCGTGGCTGGCATCGCATGCAGTTCGCGCGGCGGTGGCAGTTCCCTGGTGGACTCGGGCATGAACAGCGAACTCGTGGGGCTTGGCGAGCCGTACACCGCATACGTCCGAGCACAGGGACCACCGTGTTGCGTGGGCGAGGACTGCTCCGATTGGTGCGAGGAAGGCGATTACTGCGAGGCCCCCGCGGAGCGTCGCTGTCGACACTCGACGGGGTCGTACACAGCCTACGACAGAGCGCAGGGTGCTCCCTGCTGTGTTGGAGAGGATTGCACCGAGTGGTGTGAAGAGGCCGACCTCTGCATCGATGCGACCAAACTTCTCTGCAAGCACGCGCAGGACGGCGACCAGTACTCCGCGTACGAAAAGGGTCAGGGTGCTCCCTGCTGTGTCGGCGAAGATTGCACTGAATGGTGCGACAAGGGCGACCTCTGCGTCGATCCAACCAAACTCCTCTGCAAGCACGCGGGGGTCGGCGAGCAATACACGGCGTACGATGCGGCTCAGGGCGCTTCGTGCTGCGTGGGCGAGGACTGCACCGAATGGTGCGAAGAAGGCGACCTCTGCATCGATCCAGCCAAACTGCTCTGCAAGCACGCGCAATAGGCCCCGCGGGCGCGCCCCGAATCCCTCGACGTGGACCGCTCGTTGCTACGCAGCCGACGCGACGTTCTCGATGACCGCCTTCAGGAGTCGAGCGGCGATGCGGAGGAGCGCAAGCGCGGGGCCGTGCGGCGTACGTCGGTTCTGCTCCCACCCGCGGAGGGTATGCACACGGATGCCGAGGGCTTGGGCGAACTTGGTTTGCGATAGACCCACGAAGCACCGGATCGGCCTCACGGGCTTGGTCAGATGACAACGAATCTTCACCACGTGCTCCATTCTTGGGGAAACGCCTACGCGCACTGCAATGACGCCAAACAGATGCATCAGCTAGATCGTGAAATCGATGCACGCGTTTCGAAAGCATTCGACAAGGCGATAGGCATGATGAGCAAACGTCGAAGTGATGCGCGCAGTATTCGATTGATGCTCGGCATTGGGCGTATTCCCGTTTCAACGCGCAAATAGTTCGTGCGAGTGCCTTTTCTCTGATCGAGCTCTACACCCGACTTCGCGCACTCACATTCAGGGTGCGCCGAGCGTGCTCGTGAGATCACGTGGGGTGGGGCGGGTGGTGGTGCGGCGGCAGGGGGCCTCTTTCGTGCCACACAGCAGAGAAGCGAAGCGTCTCGTGTGGCACGAAAGCGGAGCGGCCGTTGCGCCGGCACCAGGTCGTGTGGGTGGCCCCCCGAGCGTTCGCTTCGCGAACGCATGCGCAACGCGCTCGCCCGACAGGTCGCGAAAACATCCAATTCCGCGATCTGCACCGTCAGGTGCAGATGCCAATGAATCAGCCCCCAGAGCCGTGCCGCCACCCGGCCCGCCCAACCGTGGGCGAACTAGAGATCCTTCTCCCGCTCCTAAACGCGGCGGTGCTTCAAGCTCGGGAGCGTCCTCCGCACGCGGTCCACCACCGCGCTGTCGACGAATGCGGAGGCGAAGCCTTCGCCGTCGCCGCATTCGGCGAGCACGGTGCCCCATGGGTCGGCGATGAGCGCGTGGCCGTACGAGTTCCTTGAGCCGAAGTGGTGGCCCCATTGGGCCGCCGCGAGCACGTACGACTGCGACTCGATGGCCCGCGCCCGCAGGAGCACGTGCCAATGGTCCTTCCCAGTTGTGAGCGTGAACGCGGCGGGGATGGCCATCACCGTCGCGCCTTGGTCCACGAGCTTCCGGTAGAGCTCGGGGAAGCGCACGTCATAACAAACCGTGAGCCCCATCTTCCCGGCGACCGTCTCCGCGACCACCACTTCGCTCCCTGGCTCCACGCTCGCCGACTCCGTGAGCTGCGTGCCGTCCGGCAAGTCCACGTCGAACAAATGAATCTTCCGGTACACCGAACGCACGGTGCCGCCCGCGTCCACGTGCACACACGCGTTCCTTACGTGCGTCGGCTTCGCGCCCTTCTCCCAGAACCCGCCGAGCACCAACTCCGCGCCCGTCGCCTTCGCGAGCGCCTGGCACCGCGCTAAAATCGGCCCGCCTTCGGGCAGCGCCTCCGCCACCTTGAGCTTCGCGTCCTCGGGGCCGAGCACCGAAAAGCACTCGGGCGCCACCACCAACTTCGCGCCGTCCGCCGCCGCCTCGCGCACAAGCCGCTCGAGCGTGCCCAAGTTCGCCTCCGCGTCCGCGCGGGACGTCATCTGCAGAACGGAGACCTTTGTGCGCGTGCGGATGCCCATGCGGTAACCAATCTCAAAGATGCGCGGTGCGGGAAGCGGCCGTGCGCTCCTTACTCAAGGGCGAACGTCTTCGCCTTGGCGACGACGACCAAGTCGCTGCCCGAGGGGGAGGTTTCGCCGCCACCCTCGTAGGTCCCGGAAACGGTGCCGATGATGATGCGTCCCGCACCACCACCACCACCCCCTCCGTACACGCGTGTATATCCGGTTGCTCCAACGCTTGCCATCGCTGGCGGACCCGCGGTCGCGCCCGTCGTGTTGGCAGCGCCGGCACCGCCAGCCGACGCGGAAGAAGTCCTGTCGCCGATCGGTTCCACGGGCTCGGAGAAGTCCGCGCCGCGTAGCCCCCCCGCAGCGACCTGGATCGAGCTGGTGCCCGCGGAGCCCGACATCGCGTGCACGACTTGGGACTTGCGGGTCTCCCCACCACCACCGCCCCCGCCGTTCGCGTACACCCCGCCATCGAGCCGCACGGTGCCTGCTTCGAGCACGATCGTTCCGCCCGCACCGCCACCGCCGCCGCTCCCGCCCCTCGGTCCCGGGCACGCGGCCACATCGATTGGAGCACGTCCGCCAGCACCGGCCGCGACGATGACCCCCTCCGAGTCGATCTCGATCGCGGTCTGGCTCGCAAGCAAGAGCGCCCCGCCTCCGGCGCCACCCGGAACCGGCGAACCATTGCCACTGCCGCAGATGCCCCAACCACCCGCGCCACCGCCGACGAGGGAATGCGGCCATGGGCTGCTCCCACCCGAGTCGCCACCGGCAGCGTCCGCGGGAGCCGTGTTGAGCTGGTTCCCAGACGCATCACCACCCTCGCCGCCAATAGAGGCGTTCGAGGCGCCACCACCACCGGACCACGCCTCATTGATGACGACAAAGGTTAAGCTTGACCTTGCTTCCTCAAACTCCCCCGGACGCCCGCTCGAAACCCACAGCCCGGAAGTGGAAGCGTCCTCGGCAGAGGATGCGCCGCCCGGGCCACCGACGAGCGCCTGTGCCGACGCCACGACGCGCCCCGCGATGCCGATCTCGCCCACCGCGAGAATCGCGACGGCGTTCGTACCTTCAAACGTCAGCGTGGCCCCACGTTCGACCGTGAGTGAATCAACAGTGAAGACGCTGCGCGGGGGCGCATCGGCGTCCTGGTTCTCGACCGTGGGGTTCAGC
This sequence comes from Polyangiales bacterium, assembly GCA_041389625.1. GTDB lineage: Bacteria > Myxococcota_A > Polyangia > Polyangiales > JAWKRM01 > JAWKRM01. Next base: position 68,413 of record JAWKRM010000003.1, on the reverse strand, counting down.
TGCTCGGTGCCAGTCCCGTGGTCGATCTCGCCCGTGTCCGTGTTCCATGTCGCCGTCTCGCCTACTGAAATGAGGATGTCGGGGCCACCGGCGGTGGCGAGTTCGTAGGCGTTGATGAAGCTGGGCCGGATGATGCAGTCGGGCGACCCCGCCGTGCCGCATCCGCCATCCACCTCGGCATCTCGATCCACGGCCCCGTCGTGCCCAGCGTCCAACCCAGTGCCGCGGAGCGCGTCAAAGTCGTGGCAGCCCGCGAGCAGCACGAACACGGTGATACCAACAATCCGCGGGCCCAAGCGCATCCGTCTGGAAGGATAGCGCACATCGACCGGTGTGTGCGAAACGCCCGCTGGAGCAAGGTCGCCCGGGTTGTTCCGCTCGGGACGCATCACCCTCGCGGGCCCGAACGCAGCGCTAATAATGAAAGCGCCGCATCGACACGTTCATGAGTAGCCCGATGCCCATCATCGTCGCAAGCACGCTCGACCCACCGTAGGAAAAGAGCGGCAGCGTGACGCCGACGACGGGCAGCATCCCCGTGACCATGCCGATGTTCACGGTGGTGTGCCAAAAGATCATGGCGCTCACGCCCACGGCCACCACCGCGCCGAAGCGGTCCTTCGCTTGCGACGCGATCTTGATGCCCCAGAGGATCAAAAAGAAATAGAGCGAGAGCAGCAGGAGCACCCCCGCAAGCCCCTGCTCCTCGGCCCACACCGAGAACGGGAAGTCCGTGTGCTGATCCGGGAGGAACCGGTGCTGGCTTTGGCTCCCCTGCATGAAGCCCTTCCCCCAAAACCCGCCGCTGCCGATGGCGACGAGGCTCTGGTGCGAGTGCCAGCCGGTGTCGAGGAGATCGGCATGCGGGTCCATGAAGGTGAGGATGCGGTCGCGCTGGTAATCGTGGAGGAGGTATTCCCAGGTGATCGGCGCGCTCACGGCGAAGAGCACCACGAGCGCGAGGAGCGAGCGCGCCTTGAGCTGCGTCAGCACCATGATCGACGCGAAGATGAAGGCGAGCATGACGGCGGTGCCGAGGTCGGGCTGGAGGAGCACGAGGCCCATGGGCACGGCGGCGATGAGGCCGGGCACGATCAAATCCTTGAGCGTGCGGCCGCCGGTCTTTGGGTCGTGATGCAAGTACTTCGCCAGGGCGATGATGAGCCCGATTTTCATGAGCTCGCTCGGCTGGAGCGAGGAGCCGCCGATGCTGATCCACCGCGTCGAACCGCGGATGCCGCGCCCGAGGAGGAACACGAGCACGAGCAGCACGAGCCCGCCGCCGTAGGCCACCCAGCCGAGCCGCTCGTAGTGGCGGTAGTCGATGGCGGCGACGAGCACCGCGACGCCGGCGCCCAGGGTGAGCCAGTAGATCTGCTGAATGTAGATGTCCGACCGCGTGCCGCCCTCGACGGAGGTGGCGCTATAGAGGTTCACGACGCCGATCACGGAGAGCGCGGCCACCGTGACGAAGAGTGTCCAGTCGAACTGGTCGCGCGCATCACGAACGAGCGCCATCAGGGCTCCTGCGTGCGCGAGAGGACCGCGCCCTGGGTGTTCGGCGCCGCGCGGCCACCGAGGTATTGCTCGACGATTTGCATGGCGACGGGCGCCGCGTACTTGCCGCCGCCACCGCCGTGTTCGACGAGGACGACGAAGGCGATCTCGGGGTTATCCGCCGGGGCGAGGCCCGCGAACCAGGCGTGGTCGCGGTTAAAGTATTCGCTCTTGCGCGGGTCTTCGCCGGGCTTCGGGCGACGGTAGGAGACCTGCGCGGTGCCGGTCTTGCCCGCCACGCGCACGCCGCCTTCGATGCGCGCTTCAAAGGCCGTGCCGCTCGGGTCGTTGACGACGCCGACGAGGGAGTCGCGCACGTACTGGAGGTGCTCGGGGGCAATCGTGAGCTTCCTTCGCACGCGCGGCTCGAACTCTTGCACGACGGCACCATCGGGCCCGCTCACCCGCTCCACGAGCTCGGGCACGAAGAGCTGCCCGCCGTTGCCAAGCGCCGCGTACGCGAGCGCGAGCTGGAGGAGGGTGACGCGCGTGTTGCCCTGGCCGATGGCGGTGTTGAGCGTGTAGCCGACGAGGAAGCGGCTTCCGTAGTTCTCCTCGTACCACTTGCGGCTCGCGAGGAAGCCCGCGGCTTCGCTGTTCACGCCGATGCCCGAGGGTTCGCCGAAGCCGAGTTCGCGGGCGTACTCGTTGATCTTGTCGATGCCGACCTTCTCGGCGATCTTCCAGAAGTACACGTTGCACGACTGGACGATGGCCTTGTGCATGTCCACTTCGCCGTGCATGTGACTGCAGCGGAAGCGGCGATTGCCGATCTCGTAGTAGCCGGGGCAATCGATGCGGTCGGCGGGGTTCACGAGCCCTTCCTGGAGCGCCGCGAGGGCCGTCACGACCTTGAAGGTCGAGCCGGGGAAGTAGGTCTCGAACATGGTCTTGTCGATGAGCGGGCGGAAGGCGTTGTCCGAGAGGGCCTTGAAGCCGTCGGCGGAGAGGCGACCGCTCATCTCGTTCGGATCGTAGGCGGGCTTCGAGTAGAGCGCGCGCACGCGGCCGGTGCGTGTCTCGACGACGACGGCGGAGCCGGACGGCTGCCCGCGAAACGCCGTCTCGACGGCGCGCATGAGCTCCATGTCGAGGGAAAGCGTGACGTCGTGGCCGGGCACCGGGTCCCGGTGCATCTCGTGGGCGTCTGGGTCGACCTCGGGGCGGTCCTGCCGGCGGCCGCGCGCGTCGACGAAGACGCGGTGGATGCCGTCGGTGCCGCGCAGGTAGGGCTCCCATGCTTTCTCGAGGCCCGTGCGGCCGATGCGGTCGCCCGCGTGGTAGGTGTTTCCCTTCGCCTTGATGTCGTCGGCGCTCACCTCGTTCACGTAGCCGACGGCGTGCGCACCGAGGGCGCCGTAGGGGTACGTGCGCACGGGCGTCGCGATGACATCGACGCCAGGGAGTTCGAGGGCGTGGGTTTCGAGGGCGGCCACCTGGTCGCGGGTGATGTCCGAGAACATCTCGATCTGGTGCGAGCGGCGCGACTCGGGGACCTTGGCGATCTTCTGGCGAAGGGTTTCCTGTTCGTCGTCGGTGAGCTCCATGAGCTCGGCGATGCGGCGAACGCCCTTCTGCGGGTCGACCATCTGCGGCGTGATGAAGACGCGGTAGGAGGAGCGATTGTCGGCGATGACGCGGCTCGCGGTGTCACGCACCACGCCGCGGGTGGCCGGGAGGTGGAGCGTGCGCGTGACGTTGTCGTCGGCGTTGCGCGCCCACTTGGCGTACTCGACGACCTGGAGCTCGACGGCGCGGCCCACGAAGAGAAAGAACGTCGCCAGCACGGCGAGCGCCATCCACTTGTAGCGCTTCTTGAACTCGCCGACCTCGCGGCGCGGGGAGAGGAGCGCCATCACACCACCGCCCGCTCGTCGCGGCGCCGGCCGGAGAGCTCTTCAATGCGCTGCGCCGCCGCGAAGATGAAGGGCGACGCGATGGCGGTGGTGAACGCCGGTGCGAGATCTCGGTAGACCGCGGTCGTCACGTCCATCACGGGGAAGTCATCGCCGCGCTCGAAGATGGCGCGGAGCGCGAGGATCATGCCTCCCGCGAGGGCCGTGACCACGAAGGTCATGAGCACCTGAAAGAGCGGGCCGCGGAGGAGCAGCCGGAGCCGCACCGCGCGCGAGAGCATGTACGTGGCGACGATGACGAAGGTGTACGGGCCCATGGAGGAGCCCGAGAGCGCGTCCGTCAGGTAGCCGAGCACGAAGGACACGGCGGCGCCGCGGAGCAGGTTCGAGTCGGGCGCGACGCCGAGGTAGATGACGATGGGCAGCACCAGCATTGGCCACCACGGCTCGAGCGGGAGGAGCGCCGCGAGCGATGTCTCGAGGAGCAACAGCGCGAACCCGAAGGCGATGAGCGCCGTGTTCCTCATTCGAGTTCCTCGGCGCGCTTCGCCTGCGTGCTCCGCGAGCTCGACGTGAGCACGAGCACCTCTTCAAGGCGATCGAACTTCACCGAGGGCAGCACCTCCACCTCCTGGTAGAGGCCGAAGTCGCGGCGGAGCACCTTCGAGACGCGGCCGACGAGGATCGACGCGGGGAAGTCCTTCCCGAACCCGGACGTGTAGACCTCGTCGCCCACCTTCACGTCGTCGTTCCGGTCGAGGTACTCGATGCGGCAGAGGTAGCGGCCGCTCGCGAGGGTGCCCTTGAGCATGCCGCGGGCGCCGGTGCGACGGACGCGCACGTCGATGTTCGAGCGCGGGTCGGTGACGAGGCGCACGTCGCTGTAGCGGCCTTCGACGCGCACGATTTTGCCGACGAGGCCACCCGGGCCGATGACCGGCATGCCGGGTTTGATGGCGTCGTCTTCGCCCACATCGAGGCGGATGCGCATGACATCGAAGTATGCGTGGAAATCCATGCCGATGACCTGCGCGGGGAGGCTCTCGCCGCCGAGGTACTGCTGGAGTTGGAGGAGCTCGCGCAGGCGCTTGTTTTCGTCGCCGACCGCGTCGAGCCGCCGGAGGCGCATGCGAAAGCGCGCGTTCTCCGACTCGAGCCGCTCGTTCTCCTTTTTCACGTCCACGAGGTAGACGTAGTCACCGATGATCGACGAGGTGGCGCGGGCCGCTTCCGTCGCGACGTATTGGATCGGCCCCGAGAGCTGGAGCACCGCCTTGTCGAGGGCGCTCATCTGCTCAGGACGCTCGACGTTCGCCTTCAGGAAGAAGAACGGCGCGGCCACGAGCACCACGCTGATCACAATGTCTCGAAATCGCTTGAGCGGATTCACGGTCGGTCACCTGAACCCGACGAGGTCATCCCTACTGGATGGTGACTTCGCGGAGCAGGTCCAAATGGTCGAGGGTTTTGCCGGAGCCAAGGACCACGGCGGAGATGGGGTCGTCCGAGACCGTGACGGGCAGGCCCGTCTCTTCGCGGATGAGCACGTCGAGGTCACGGAGGAGCGCGCCGCCGCCGGTGAGCACGATGCCCTTGTCGACGATGTCGGCGGAGAGTTCGGGGGGCGTGCGCTCGAGCGCCGTCATCACCGCATCGACGATGGCGTTGATGGGCTCGCTCAGCGAATCGCGGATCTCGTCGGAGTTGACGACAACGGTCTTCGGCACGCCGGCCACGAGGTCGCGACCTTTGACTTCCATGCTCGAGGCTTGTGCGTCGCCCGGGTGCGCGTTGCCGATGGCGCATTTCACGCGCTCGGCCGTCTGCTCGCCGATGAGCAGGTTATATTTGCGCTTCATGTACGCGATGATCGCGTCGTCCATCTTGTCGCCGCCGACGCGCACCGACTGCGAGTAGACGATGCCGGCGAGCGAGATCACGGCGACTTCGGTCGTGCCGCCGCCGATGTCGACGACCATGTTGCCGCTCGGTTCGGTGATGGGCAGGCCCGCGCCGATGGCGGCGGCCATGGGCTCTTCGATGAGAAACACTTCGCGCGCGCCGGCGCTCTCGGCGCTCTCCTTGACGGCGCGCTTTTCCACCTCGGTGATGCCGAAGGGAACGCAGATGATGATGCGCGGCTTCACCAACGTGCGGCGGTTGTGCGCGCGCGAGATGAAGTAGCGGAGCATGGCTTCGGTGATCTCGAAGTCGGCGATGACGCCGTCACGAAGCGGGCGCACCGCTTGGATCGTGCCAGGCGTACGGCCGAGCATCTCCTTCGCCTCTTTGCCGACGGCGAGGACGCGCTTGGCGCCGCGCGTATCGCGCTGCACGGCGACCACCGACGGCTCGCACGACACGATGCCCTTGCCCTTCACGTAGATGAGCGTGGTGGCGGTGCCGAGATCGATCGCGAGATCGTTCGAGAAAAGCCCGGAGAGCCAATCAAAAAGCATGGCGACGTCGTTCCCCTCTGCGAATCAACCGCGGTTCAAAACGAGCGAACCCGCGGAAAACACGTGTGTTTTGAAGCGCTGGGATCTAACCGACCGGCAGGGCCCGGGCAAGCGGACCAGGTGTACAGCGAAGGTACGGCGACGGCCGCCATGCGAGCCCGCGGTTTCCTTTGGGAAATGTCCTTTTTCGAGCGGCGCCGTCCAAGGATGGAACTTCCGGGGCGTCTGACCGTCTAGCCAGGGATGCGAAAGATCGTACGAGCCCCCTCGGAACCGAAACCCCAGGCGACGGGCCACGCATCGGCCCGCGCGCTCGATGAGGCGCGCACCTCCGCCGAGCTCGTCGAACGTGCACAGCGCGGCGACAAGAACGCGTACGGCGAACTCGTGCGGCGCTACCGGCCGCGCATCCTGGCACTCGCGCTCCACCTCACGGGGTCGAAGAGCGACGCGGAGGACATCACGCAGGACGCGTTCCTCCGCGCGTACGCGAAGCTCCACACGTTTGAAGGGCGTTCGCAGTTCTTCACGTGGCTCTACCGCATCGCCATGCACCGCGCGCTCAACGTGCGGCGCAACAAGGGGCGACGCCCGCAGATTTCGTGGGAAGACCCGCGCATCGAAGCGGCGGTGGTGGTGGACGCGGAGGGGAACCCGCGCCGCGCGGTCGAACTCCACGAAACCTACGGACAGCTCCTCGCGGCCTTCGACACGCTCTCCGAGACCCTTCGGACCACGCTGGTCTTGACCACGCTCCAGGGCATGAGCCACGCGGAGGCGGCGGTCGTCCTCGACACGACCGAGGGCACCGTGGCCTGGCGCGTCCACGAAGCGCGAAAGCAGCTCAACGTGCACTTGATGCGCCTTCAGCGTGAACCGACGCCAACGGGCGTGCGCCTCAAGGCGTCGGAGGTGGGCAACGCACACACAAGCCGCGGCTTCGATGCGGCACTTGCGCTGCTGATCCCCATGCTCGCCGACCGCGAGCCGAGCCGGCACTGAACGACCCCGCGATTGGGGCTAAGCTTCATGCGATGCATGTGGGTGAAAGCCGCCTTGTCCTGGTACTCCGCCTAGCACTCGGCCTCGGGTGCGTCCTCGTCGCGGGATGCTTCGACGCGGACGGGCGTTCGCCCTCGGGCGGTGAATCGGACGGGGGCGCCGACGGGTCGGACGGCGCGAGCGACGGGAACGCGGGCGGCGCATGCGGTTCGGGCGGGACCACCCAATGCATTCGCCCGAGCTACGTGAACGCGGTGGAGCTCGCGGCCGCGGGCGGACCCGCGTTGCACCTCGTAGCCGGCGCGGACGCGACCTGGAACGTGGACACGGGCGAACTCAACGACAACGGCGCGACGACCCAACTCGACGGAACGGTGGAGTCCCAGGAAGAAGGCGTCCCGGAGCGCATCGTCTTTCACGTCGGCTCGCTCGCGATCGACGAGGGCGCGACGCTGCGGGTGACGGGCTCACGCGCCGTGGTCCTCCTGGCAACGGGCGACATCACGATCGACGGCACCCTCGACATTTCGGCGGACCGCGACAAGGGTGGACCCGGCGGGGCGACCTCCGCCACGAACACGGCGACCGGTTCGCTCTGGCCCACTTCGGGACGACCGGGGCAGGTTGTGATCAAGAAGGGTCCGGTGGTGGACACCACCTTCGCCTTCGGAGGAGCCGGCGGCGGCTCGAACGGAAACAAGGGCGGAGACGGCGGCAACGCCACGGCGGCGCAGGCAAACACGCAGACGGCGGAAGCGAACGGTGGCGCCCCCGGCGACGCGGCCGCGTGGACAGCGTCGCTCGTCGGCGGTGGCGCCGGCGGCGTCGGTACGTGCGACGGAAGTTTTGTGCGCGGCGGCGGCGGCGGCGGCGCGCTCGTGCTCACGAGCCAGACCCGCATCGTCATCGGCGCCGCGGGCCACATTCGCGCCGCGGGGGCCGGCGGGCGAACGGCGGCGAGCACCGCATCCTGCAATGCGGGGGGCGGCGGCTCGGCGGGGGGCGGCGGAGCTGGCGGCACGGTGGTGCTCGAGGCTCGCGAGGTGCACATCGCGGGCGGCCTCTACGCGAATGGCGGCGGCGGCGGTGGCGGCGACACGATCAAGAGCGCTTCGCCCTCGATGCTCGGGCAGGATGGCCAAGCAACGCTCGACGCCGCGACCGGTGGCGACGCGGGCGGGGCGCAGGACATCGGCTTCGGTCTCCTTCACACAAAGATCGTCGCGTCCGCGGGTGGCGCAGGCGGCGCGAACGCGACGGGCGGCGACGCGGCCGCGAACGCATCGCTGAGCGGCGGCCCGTACGACGGAACGCACGCGCACGCCGGAGGTGGCGGAGGCGGACTCGGGCGCATCGTGATCCGCACGGAGTCGGGCGACGCGGCGACGGACGACGGCACCCTTTCGCCGTCGGGCGGCGACCTCCTGGTCGTCGAAAAGGCGACGACGTTCACGCTCGAGTAGTGAACGCGGGTGCCGACGCTAGTGCGCCGCCGACGCGTCAATGCCGAGGCGCCGGAGGAGTGCGGTGAGGTCCGGATCGCGACCCATGAAGTCGCGGTAGAGCTGGTCCGCATCCTCCGAACCGCCACGCGAGAGAATGGTGCGGCGGAAATCATCGCCCACGCGGCGGCTCAACACGCCGTCGGCTTTGAAACGCGTGTAGGCGTCGGCATCGAGCACCTCGGCCCATTTGTAGCCGTAGTAGCCGCTCGCGTAGCTGCCCGAGAAGATGTGTTCGAACTCGGGAAGGATCTTTGACGGGTCCGCCGCCGAGCCTTCCGAAACGAAGGGTCGGAGGAGGTTCTTCGCGTATTCGGCGATGTCTCCGTCGACGGCGGGGTTGTAGTGACGGTGGAGCGCGAGGTCGAGCTTCGAGAGGGCGAGCTGACGCATCTGTGCGGAGGCGGCCCCCGCCGTGCGCTCGGCCTTGAGCGCGCTCAAGAGTTCGTCGGGCAGCGCGGCGCCCGTTTCGTGGTGCTTGGCGAGGTACGCGAGCACGTCATCCTCCCAGGCGAAGTTCTCCATGATCTGCGATGGGAGCTCCACGAAGTCGCGCGCCACCGCGGTTCCGCCGTGGGACTTGAGCTTCGTTTCGGAGAAGAGCCCGTGCAGTGCGTGGCCAAACTCGTGGAAAACAGTCTCCACCTGGCGGAAACGAATGGGCGGAACGACGCCGTCGGCCCCCGGCGGGTCGAAGTTCGTGGCGATGACGCTCATCGTGGGCTCGTCGCCGGCGCCCTTGTTCAGGGAGTGGTGCCACGCGCCGCCGCGCTTGCCGGGTCGGCTGTACAGGTCGAGCTGAAGAATGCCGAGTTCGCGGCCCGTCGCATCGACAACCTGGAACGAGCGCACGTCCGGATGCCACGTCGGGAGCGAGAGCTCCTCAAACTTCACACCGTAGATCTGCTCGGTCGTACGGAAGAACCCTTCGAGCACGTTGTCGAGGGGGAAGTACTTGCGTAGCACCTCCGAATCGACACGCGTGTCGGCGAACTTGCGCGACCAGTACGCGCCATCCCAAGGTTCGAAGCCGTCGATTCCGTCCACGCTCCTTCGGAACGCGCGGAGCTCGTCGAATTCGGCCTGCGCGGCTTCCTTCGTGCGAACGGCGAGCGCGTCGATGAACTCTTCGGCGGCCGCACCGTTCTTCACCATGCGGGTTTCCGTCGCCAAGTCCGAGAAGTCGTCGTAGCCGAGCAGCTGCGCCATCTCGCGGCGTAGCTCGAGGATGCGCACGGCCAGGGGGTAGTTGTCGGTCTCACCCGTCTTGGCGATGGGCTCCATGGCGCGCCAGAGGGCTTCGCGCACCGCGGGATCGTGGACGCGGCTCATGGCTTCGGTCGCCGTTCCATCAAAGATCGTGAAGCGGTAGCCGGGCTTGCCGACGCCTTCGGCCGATTCCCGCGCGCGCTTGACGTAGAGCTCCGAAAGCCCGTCGAGCTTCGAGGCGTCGTCGACGAAGAACTCGAAGGCCTTTTCGTCCTTCGAAACATTCTGCGCGAAGGTGCGCCCGAGCTCTGAAAGCTCGAGTCGGATCTCCGAGAGGCGCGCCTTCTCGGCCGCAGGAAGATCCGCGCCCTCGCGCCGGAGGTCTTGCATCCTCTCGGCAAAGGCGCGGGCCTCTTCCCCCTCGAGACGCCGGGCGCTCCGCGACCCCTCGATGCGCTTGTACCGCTTCCAGAGCCCCTCATGGTTTGAGATGCGGTTCTCAAACTCCGTGATGACATCGTCGAAGCGATTGAAGGCCGCCGTCAGTTCTTCCGAGTCGAGCACCCCCTCAAGGTGCCCAAACACGTTGCCCATGTAGTTGAGTTCGCGATCGATGTTCTCAAGGCGTCGAACCGTGCCGCTCGCGGTGCGTGGAATCCATGGGGATGCCAGACGTTCGTAACGACGCTCCGTGAGCTTCACACCGCGCGCCACGGCGCGGTCGAGGAGCGCCGGATCCATGGACTCCCACGGGATCACGTGCGCGGGGGTGAGCAGGTCGCGCGTGGCGCGGTAGTCACGGAGCGCTTCGACGGCGCGGCGTGGCGCACGCGTCGCGATCTCGGCCAGGTCACGAAGCGCGCCAAGGCCCGCGGCCTGCGCGCCCACCGCAACGGCGGTGTGTTGCACCACGGGCATCGCAACTCGGCCCGACTGCACCGCGCCAGCGATGGCCGGCCGGAGGGCGTCCGAGCCGAGGGTGGAGAGACCGGCCAGGCCGACCATCGCCACCACGACCACCAACGAAAGCTGCTCAACGGCCGCCGTCCCACGAAGTTGTTGGGTTTTCCTGATGCTCACGGGGATGGGCTGTGAGCAAACTCCGGGCCAGCCTCCGTTCTCGGTTTTCGCGGCGCATTTGGGGGGCAGCTCCGACCAATGCACTGGCCAACGCCAAGTGGAGCCGCCAGTTGGCCGTTCGCGGCGGTCGCCATGGCTCGGACGCCGCGCTCGCCCCACCCGCTGCCTAAGATATAGGGCGGTCGTGCATCTGCTGGACGACGAAGGTCGCGTGATCGTGCTGCGTGGCGCGTCCGTAGGCGAGGACGCGAAGTTCGCCGCGAACTACGGTTCGGCGGTGCGCGCACCCGAGCTCCGGCGCATGCGCGACGAACTCGGCATGAACGCCGTACGGATGCTGACGTTCTGGGAGGCGGTGGAGCCCTCGTGTGGTGACTACGACGACGGGTACATCGCGCGGTTCGTCGAGCGCGTGCGTGAGGCACGCCGCCTCGGCCTCGAGGTGGTGGTGGATTTCCACCAGGACCTCTTCGGTGCCGGGTTCGGCATGGCGGGTGCGCCGCACTGGGCCGCGCCGGACGATTTCTACCGAAGGGCCAGACGACGACGGCCTTGGATGGCGGGCTACCTGGAACTCGGCGTCATGCGGGCCTTCGACCACTTCTGGCGGAGCGAGGAACTCAAGGCGCGATACGCGGCCGCGGTGGGGCGAGTGGTGTCGGAGCTGGCCCGGGAAGGAGTGTGCTTCTACGAGCTTTGGAATGAACCGTTCTGGGGGACGGGCACGCCTTATTCACTTGAACGTGAGGTGCTGCCTTCGTTCTACGAACGGGTGACGGCGGCCGTGTTCGCGGCGGACCCCGGGACGCGGGTCGGCCTCGCGGGCGCGGTCCATACCAACATTGGCATGTCCACCGCGCTCGCGGTGCGGGACCGGTCACGCGCCGTCTATGCGGCCCACTTCTATCCACCTGCCGTGGAACTCGGTCTCCGCTACGACGGCGACGGTGCGCGTCTCGGCGCCCACATGGACCGCACGGTGGCCGACGCTACGCGACTCGACATGCCCTTGGTCGTCACGGAGTTTGGCGTTCACGAACGAACACCCGGTGCGATGGAATTCCTTCGCGACACCTACGAAGCCCTCGATGCCCGCCGGCAATCTGCGTTTCTTTGGCAAGCCAGTCCCCATTCGGGTCACCGCTTCTGGAACGGGGCGTATGAGTACAACGGGCTCGCGGAAGCCGTCGCGCGCCCATACCCGACCAACGTCGCGGGGGAGCCCATCGCGTGGACGTGGAATCGCACGGCAGGCGTGTTCGAATGCACGTATCGGAGCGCGTCACGGGGTCGCACGTCGTTTGCGCTGCCGTGCTTGGCATTTCCCGCGGGGGCACAGGTGTTCCTGGACGGCAACGTTTTTGCGGAACCGGGACCTCGCCTCACAATCGAAGAGTCCGAAGCAAAAACACGTCACGTGCGGGTGGAACGGATCTAGCCCGTCACGCTACCCGTCGAAGCGGTGCGCCTTTTCGAGGACCACCACGCCGCGGGGGCTCACAGTGAACCGGGCCCTGTCGGTCTCCGGATCCATGCCGATGACGTAGCGTTCGGGCACGACGACATTCTTATCGAGGATGGCGCGGTTCACCCGCGCGCCCGCGGAAACGCGGACGCCCGGGAACAGGATGGAATCGGTCACGTGCGCCCCCGCATCGACGAACACGCCGGGGCCCACGATGCAGCGCTCGATGCGCGCGCCCGAAACGATGGAGCCCTGGCAGAGGAGGCTTCCGTCCACCACCGCCGGGTCGCCCGCCGCACTCCGGGAGAGCTTCGCGGGCGGAAGCGGCGGGTTATCGGTGTAGACCGGCCAGTAGGAGTTATAGAGATTGAACACCGGCATGGGCCGGATGAGGTCGACGTTCGCTTCGTAGTAGGCGTCGATGGTTCCGACGTCGCGCCAGTAGCCGCGCTCGCGATCGTCCTGACCGGGCACGACGTTGCGTGAAAAATCGTAGACACCGGCTTGGCCCGCGGCCGTGAGTGCAGGGATCACGTGGCTTCCGATGTCGGTGTACTGCCCTTCGGTGCCGCGCGGCGTCACGATGTCGACGAGTACATCCGTATCGAAAACGTAATTGCCCATGGATGCGAGGCACCGCGTGGTGTCGCCCGGCATGGTTGGCGGGTTTTCCGCCTTCTCGTGGAACGCGACGATGCGGCCGCGTTCGTCGGATTCGATGACGCCGAAGGCACTCGCTTCTTCGCGCGCGACCGGAATTGCAGCGACGGTCACGCCGCACCCCGACTCGAGGTGCGCGTCGACCATTTGGCGCGGGTCCATGCGGTAGATGTGGTCCGCGCCGAAGACGCAAACGATGTCCGGGTTCTCGTCGCTGATGAGGTTTAGGTTCTGGTAGATGGCGTCGGCGGACCCTGAAAACCAGTGCGGACCGCGGCGCATCTGCGCGGGCACCGTGGTCACGTAGTTTCCGAGCTGCGTCGAGATGTGCCAGGTGCGCGCGATATGGCGATCGAGGCTGTGGCTCTTGTACTGCGTGAGCACCACGATCTTGAGGTACCGCGCGTTCGCGAAGTTCGAGAGGGCGAAGTCGATGAGACGGTAGGAGCCCGCGAACGGTACCGCGGGCTTGGCCCGGTCCGCCGTGAGCGGCATGAGGCGATTGCCCGCGCCGCCGGCGAGGACGATGACGAGCACCTTGGGCTCGTGGCGCGGTTCGATGTGGCGTCGGGTCATACGAGCGTCGTTGGCCCTGCGGATCTAACACGCCGGTAGAGCTCAAGGTACTCGCGGGCGGGGCGTTTCCATGACCAATCCGTGGCGATCGCACGGCGCTGCGCCCCGCGGCGAAGGGCCTTCCGGTGCCAACCGCGGACAGCACGATGAATGGCGTCGAGGACCGCGACCTCCGAGGGCTCGGCCGCAAGCCACCCGTTGCCACGCTCTGGATCTTGGTCGAGGTCCACGATGGTGTCGTGGAGACCGCCCACGTCCGTGGCGACCGGGAGCGTGCCGTAGCGCATCGCCTGCATCTGCGTAAGGCCACAGGGTTCAAAGCGGCTCGGCATGAGCAGCATGTCGCCCGCGGCGAGGAGCCTGTGCGACATCCCCTCGTCGTACCCTTCCACGAAGGCGATGTCGCCGCGGGAGCGCGCCACGGCGTCCTTCAGGCCCGACGCCACGTCGCGCTCGCCGGCACCGAGCACCGCGAGCTGCGCGGGCAACGCCGGAAAGAAGCGAAGCAGCGGCACGAGCAAGTCGATGCCCTTTTGGTGCGCGAGGCGCGAAAGCACCACGAAGAGCGGCACATCGGGGCGGAGGCGGAGTCCGAGATCCTTCCGGAGCGCTTCGCGATTCGCTTCCTTGCGCCAAAGCGTGCGCGCTCCGTAGGTGCGGACGAGCGCGCGGTCGTGGGCCGGGTCCCACACGGTCGTGTCGATGCCATTCAAGATGCCGACGAGCTGACCCGCCCGCGACGTGAGAAGCGCGTCGAGCCCGGCGCCCCCCGCGGGCGTTCGCACTTCCTTCGCATAGGTCGGGCTCACGACCACGATGCGATCCGCGAGCGCGATGCCGCCGGCGAGGGGGTTACAGTCCTTCTGGCGCTCGAACGCCTTTGCACGCGGGCCAATCTTCGTAAGCCACGCGGGCGCCGTGATGCCCTGGTAGACGAGGTTGTGAATGGAGAGCACCGACGGCGGCGGCGACTCGAGGGCCGCGAGCGCCGTGGCCGTGTGCCAGTCGTTCAGATGGAGCACGTCGGGCGCGTCTCGCTCGGTGAGCGCCGCCACCGCGGCACTGAACCGGAGGAACCGCTCGTCGTTGTCCGGAAACCCCTCGCCGCTCGGCAAGAGGTACGGATGCGGCCGGGCCATGCCCTCCACGGAAACGAGATCGAGCGCCCCCGCCTCCGCGTGCACGCCGCGACGCACGGACGCCGGCCCCACCCACTTCGGCACCTTGAGCTCGATGCGCTCCTCGTTTTCGAGCGCCACGCCGCCGTAGTCCGGCATGGCCACGCGCACGTCGATGCCAAGGCGCCGAAGCTCCGCCACAAGCCCCGCCGAAGCGGCACCAAGCCCCCCCACCATCGCAATGGGGTGAAACTCCGCCGTGGCAAACAGCACGCGCATGGACGCGATCTAGCACAGCCCCCAAAACATGCGCGCGTCGCGCCCTGGTCGCGGGAGCCCGCCGAACACTAGTCGAGCCGCAGGCCGCACTTACGGCAGACCACCGGGTCGCCCGACGCGCCGCACTCGGGGCATGGGGGAATTCGTTTTTCCAGGCGCCACGCCATCGACCAGCTCAGAAACAATCCGAGCAGCAGCCCACCGAACACGCCCATCGCCACCGCTTCGGTGCTCCCTGCGAGGAGTGCGACGAGCAGCGGCGTCACCAACACGCACGCGACAACGATCAACAGATACACACGACCGTTCTTCTGAACCATTTCCATGCGACGAGCACGGTAGGCATCGTCCGCAACCATGCGCGCGCCGGTCGCTTGGAGCAGGGCTTCCATGCGACGGAGGCGGCGTTCGAGCCTCACCGCATAACTGATGGCAATCGCGGCAAGAATCCAAGCGATCATGATCGTGTGTTACTCCCGCGCGCTCAGGTGGGTGTACTCGCGCTTGCCTTCGCCGAGGTAGACCTGGCGGGGACGGGCGATTTTCTGTTCCTTGTCGGTGAGCATCTCTTCCCACTGGGCGAGCCAGCCTGGCATGCGACCGATGGCGAAGAGCACGGGGAACATGTCCACCGGGAAGCCGATGGCCTGGTAGATGAGGCCCGAATAGAAGTCGACGTTCGGGTAGAGCTTTCGCTTGATGAAGAATTCGTCTTCGAGGGCGATGCGCTCGAGCTCGACGGCGATGTCGATGAGCGGGTTCTTCCCCATCTCATCAAAAACATCGTACGCGAGCTTCTTGATGATCTTCGCGCGCGGGTCGTAGTTCTTGTAGACGCGGTGCCCGAAGCCCATGAGCTTGCCTTCACCGGCGTGCACGGACTTTAGGAACTCGGGGATCCGATCCTTCGAACCGATCTCCTGGAGCATGTGGAGCACGGCTTCGTTGGCGCCGCCGTGGAGCGGGCCGTAGAGCGCTGCGCAGGCCGCCGCCGCTGCGCTGAAGGGGTCGACGTGGGACGAGCCGACGCTACGCATGGCGCTCGCCGAGCAGTTCTGCTCGTGATCCGCGTGCAGGATGAAGAGGACGTCGAGGGCCTTCTCGATGACGGGGTTCGGCTTGTATTTCACCTCCGTCATCTTGAACATCATGTTGAGGAAGTTGCCCGAGTACGACAGGTCGTTGTCCGGGTAGACGTAGGGCAGGCCGCGGCGGTGACGGTACGCGTAGGCCGCGAGGGTCGGCGTCTTGGCGATGAGCCGGTACATCTGGAGCTTTCGGAGCTCGGCGCTGTCGACGTCCTTCGCGTTCGGATAGAACGTGGAGAGCGCGGCCGCCGTGCTGACGAGGATGCCCATGGGGTGCGCGTCGTAACGGAAGGCATCGATGAACTCGCGGATGTTCTCGTGCACCAGCGTGTGGAACGTGATGTTGTGCGTGAACTCGTCGAGCTGTGGCCGCTTTGGCAGCTCGCCTTCGATGAGTAGGTACGCCGTTTCGAGGAAGCTCGAGAGTTCGGCGAGCTCTTCGATGGGGTAGCCGCGATAGCGGAGGATGCCCTTGTCGCCGTCGATGAACGTGATGCGGCTCTTGGTCGCCGCGGTGTTGGTGTAGGCCGGGTCGTAGGCCATGAGCCCGAAGTCGTCTGGCTTCACCTTGATCTGCCGGAGGTCCATCGCCCGAATCGTGTCGTTCTCGATGGGAACTTCGTAGGTCTTGCCGGTGCGGTTGTCGGTGAGGGTGAGGGTGTTTTTCGACATGGCAAACTCCGGCCGCGAAGCATACCCGACCCGGCGTGCGGATTTCACGGGTCACCGCGCCTTCGGGGGCACGTGATAGCCTCGCTCACCATGGGGCCCACGACGATCGCGGTGATTCGCGCGGCGTCCTTCGCGAAGATTTGGGCGCAATCGGGCGAGTCCGCCGCGAACATCGTGCGTGCGCTGGCCCAGGCGGAGATCGAAGGCGTCTCGGGGAGCTTCTCGAAACTGCTCGCGCGAATGGAGAGGGGTGAAAACCCCGGCGACGTGCTCCGCGGCGCGAAGACCGCACTCGAACGCGGCAACGGTTCGAGGCCCTTGACCCAGCTCGTCGGTGTCCTGGCAAGCGACGGCCCGAACCTCGACGCGCGACTCCGCACCATGGTCGAGTCCGCGCTCGTCCTTGAGGAAGAGCGCCGCCGAATCCAGGGCAGGCGCGTCCGAACCCTGATCGGCACCCTGACGAGCGCGTCGATGTTCGTGTTCGTGCTCCCGCTCGAGGCGTTCTTCCGGGCGCGCCTCGGGGCGCACATGCCTTTCCCCGAGGTGCCCCCCATGCCCGTGTTCGCCGCTGTGGTGTGCGGCACACTCGGCATCGCCGCCTACGCGGCCGCGAGGCGCACATGAAGCACGTGTCCCGCATCGTTTCTACGGTCGTGACGACCATGTTTCTCGTTCAGGCGTTCGGCACGGGGACACCGACAAGCCGAGAGTCGTTTGTCGCGGAGCACCCCCTCGTCGCGCTGGCGGTTGCGATCGCGCTCTTTCTGGCGGAGGTGATTCAGGCGAACCGTGCACGCGAGCTACACATTTCGACTGCAAAATTGCCTGGCGGCGACACGGGTGAAGCCGCTCAGGCACTTTCGGTCGATTGGATACGCATCAGTCGCCTCGATCGCGCGTTCGAGGACTCGGTCGCCACGGCGATCGGGATCCTGCGCGTGTTGAGCCTCGTCGTAGTGCCAGCCTTGTTCGTCGCCTTGGCCGCACGCGTGAACTACGCCCACCTCGATACGGCGAAGATCTATTTCGCCGCGCTTGCGCTGAGCCTCGCCGTGCTCGACGGCGGCGTCGCCCGGTCGCCGTGGCGAACGCTGCATCGCATCCCGCTCTACGTGGGCGGCGTGCAATTTGTGCTGCTCACCGCCGGCGCAACGCTTGGCTGAACGCCGCTTCAGCGGGTTCCGCGCCATGCGCGCGGGCACTGACACGAACTCGTACACCGCGATCGCGGCGGTGTTTCCGCTGCGGTCCGCCGCGTGGTGCGCGTTCGAAATATCGCTTGCGCGGGTGTTCCTTTGGGCCCAGATATCCGCGCGGGGCAGCCAATAAGTCTTGCCGTTGCATTCCCTCCCCTCCTTGCACCGTAGCGAGGCCTGTGGCTCCCCCGTTTATCTCCCACCCACCGTCGAAAGGCGGTGGGTGTTTTGTTTCGCGCGCGCGCCGGTAGCATTCTCGGGCATCCTCATCCAGTGAAGGTCGGCTCGGTGAAGATCGCTCACCAGCGCATGACGGCGGAAGGTGCGTCGCCGGAGCGGTGGATTCTGTTCCTCCACGGCGTTCTCGGGCGGCGGACGAACTGGTCCGGCTTCGCACGCCGCATTGTTCGTGCACGGCCAACATGGGGCGCACTCCTCGCGGACCTGCGCCTCCACGGCGACTCGGACGCGGGCACGCCACCGCACACGGTGCTGAGCGCCGCGGAGGACCTCCGCGTGCTCGACGACGCTGTGCCCGGCGCCATTCGCGCCGTCCTCGGCCACAGCCTCGGCGGCAAGATCGCGCTTCACTACGCCAACGACGTGCACCCGGACCTCGATATCGTTTGGGACGTGGATGCGCTGCCCGGCCCCACCACCCGAGACGAAGCCAGGGCGAGCATCGAAACGGTGTTCGGCGCCCTCGAGCGGATGCCACGTGCGTATGAGACGCGCGACGGCTTCCTTGAGCGCGCCGCGGCCGAAGGGCTCTCCGCCCCCATCTCCGCGTGGCTCGCCATGAACCTCGTGCGAGACGACGCGGGGCTCCACTTTCCGCTCGACCTCGCGGCCATCCGCGCGCTGGTGGAATCGCACTTCGTCGACGACGTGTGGCGCGGGGTGGAGTCGCCGCGCACGAACGCACTCATTCACCTCGTGGCCGGGGGAAAATCACCCGTGTTCCAGGGCGAGGACCTCGGGCGGGCACGCCGCGCGGCGGAGCGACCGAACATCGCCCTGAGCGTGATCGAAGACGCCGGCCACTGGGTGCACGTGGACGCGCCCGACGCCCTCGAGGCCCTTGTCCTCGCCGACATCGACGCCGTCGGCCCCCACGCGTCCGACCAAGGGCAACCGGGAGGTTCGCCTTGAACGACGTCGGTCCCGAACCGGTTTCGTTGGATCCCGCCAACGTGCCAATCCCGCCACCACCCCGCACCCCTGCCGAAACGCACCGCACCGGTGTGCTCGTGCGTTGGTTCTTGGGCACCGTGGTGGGAACGACCCTCGGGCACATCCTCGCCGTGGCGCTCACCGCCGTGGCCGCCGATGCGTTGTTTGCGGTCACGACATCGGTCAACCGCACCGTGCGGCTCGTTGTCGTGGTGATCATCGGTGCCGTGGACGGAGGTTCCATTGCCCTTGGCCAATGGTTTGCGCTCCGTGCGGAGGTGCCGCGGCTCGCGCCGGTTCGTTGGATTCTCTTGTCCGCCCTGGCGGGCGCCGCCGGTTGGGGCGTCGCGTCCACGTCGGCGCACCTGCAATCCGTCAACCCGCACGCCGGCGTCACACCCTCCGAAGCCCTCGTTGCCGGCATGGTGGTCGGGCTCATGTTGGGGATCGCGCAAGGAAGCACCCTTCGACGCGCACTCGGGCGCCCGTTGCCGTGGGTGTCGGCGAACGCCGCGGGGTTTGCCGCAGGCCTCACGGCAAGCGCATGGCTTGAGCGAACCCTCGCGCTGCCGAGTTCCCTTCCGGCGCTCGTCGGGGGCCCGGTGACGGGCTTCGTTGTCGCGGCGCTCACGGGCGCGGTCCTCGTGCTCCTCGGCCGTGTGGGCGGCCGTCGCTAAGCCCGCCGTGCTATGACGGGCGGGATGCCGACGCTCCTCACCGGCGCCACCGGATACCTCGGCGGCTACGCACTCAAGGAGCTCCTCGCTCGCTCGGACGCGCCCGTGTTTGCCCTGGTGCGCGCGCGGAGCATCACCGAGGCGACCGATCGTCTTTGGCGCACGCTCGCGCTCCACGTGGACGCCGCCGCGTTTCGGCATGCGCTCGCGCGCATTGAGATCGTCCTTGGGGACATCACCGAACCCGGCCTGGGCCTCGGCCGTGCCGATCGCGAGCGACTCGACGCGGAGGTGCACCGCGTGCTCCACGTCGCGGCGTCGCTGAACCGGAAATCCGCGCGCGACTGCATGCGCGTCAACGTGCACGGCACGGCGAACGTGCTCGATTTTGCACGCGCCCGCGCCGAGGCGGGGGCCCTCGAGCGGTTCACCCATGTTTCGACCACCGCCGTAGCCGGGAATCGCCCGCACACCGTCGTCCCCGAAGCGCAGATGGTCGATTGGTCGGTGCGCGACTTCGACCCCTACGGCCAGACCAAGAAAATGGGTGAAGTGCTCGTGGAGCGCGTGCTTGCCGGCGCGTCGACGGCCATCGTGCGCCCATCCATCGTGCTCGGCGACGCGCGAATGGCGCGCACAACGCAGTTCGACATGATCCGTGCCTTCGGGCTCCTCGCCAAGCTGCCGGTGATCCCCGCGGACCCGGCGTCGCGGCTCGATATCGTCAACGCCGACTTCGTGGGCGCCGCCATGGCAGCCGTGCACCTCGCGCCCACCCTCTCGCACGGGAGCTATAACCTTTCCGCGGGCGCGGCATCGGAAACGCTTGGCGCGATCACGCGCGCGCTTGCCACCGCCGCGCATCGTCCAATGCCCGTGTTCGTTCCCGTGGCCGCGTCGCACGTGGGGCGGGCGGCCGCGTGGGTCGGGAACCTCCGCACGGCGCACCCGGTCCGCCGCCTCGGCGCGCTCGTTCACGTGTTCTGGCCGTACGTCACCGAGGACACGGTCTACGACAGCACGCGCATCCGCTCCGAGTTCGGCCTCGAGCCCGAACCGTTCACGGCGCGCGCGGGGGCCCTCTACGCGTTTGCAGAACGCCACGGTTACGCGTTCCCCCACACGGAACTCGGACGGACGAAGGCCCCGGAACACGGCGGCACCGAGGTGCTCGCCTGATGGCGAACACCTGCTTCGTCGCGAACCCGGCCGCGGGCGGCGGACGCGGACGCGCGCGGGGGGAAGCGGCCCTCGTGCCCTCTGTGCGGAGCGGCCTCAAGCTGGACGTGGCGTGGACGTGCGCCCCGAGGACGCGCCACAGGCTCGTGGCCGAGGCGTGGGCCCGTGGCGTTCGGCGATTTGTCGTGGGCGGTGGCGACAGCACGGTGTTCGAAGCGCTCAATCGTCTGCCGATCGTCACGGTCGGAGGCGCGTCCGAGCCGTCTTCGGTTTTCTGCCCCTCGGGACGGGCAACTCCTTCCTTCGCGATTTCGGCATCGACTCTCCGCCGAGCGAGGCCGCACGACGCATCCTCGCAGGCGCACGCACCGGCCATCGATGTGATGCGCGTCGCTCACGCCCGGACGTACGCTTCTCTCGCTGAACCTGGTGAGGCCTGGGCTGGTGCCGACGCGGGCGCCCGCACCAGCGCCAGGTACAAGGCGCTCGGCACGACGAATACGTGTTCGGTGTGCTCGAATCGCTCCGCCGTTCCTTCGCCTGACGTCGTGCGTTACCGCGTCGACGGCGAAACGTGGTGCGAATCGCCGATGACGTTGCTCTCCTTCTGCAATTCCCAGTACACGGGCGGCGCGATGCACATGGCGCCCGGGGCAGAGGTCGACGACGGCCAGCTCGACGTGATCCACGCCGACGCCATGGGTCACGCGGCGCTGCTCGGTGCGTTCCCCGGCCTCTTCCGAGGTGCCCACGTCACGCGCGCGGGCGTGCACGTACTTCGCGGCACGGGCGTGGAGTTCGACGCCGCCGCGGTCGCGCGCGATGTGCTCATCGACGGCGAGATTCGACACCTCGCCCTTCGTCGCATCGACGTGATCCCCGGGCCATCGAGGTGATCGCGTGACCCGCGGCGACGACACGCCGCGCATCTCGCCGCCGCGCATCTCGCATCGCGAGCGGTGCTCGGCGCCCTCCGATGGGGCGTGGGCCTGTCGTTCGCCATACCGACCACGAGCACGCTCATGGTGGTCAAGCCTTCGTGCCGTCGGATCGCATCGACTGGCTGACGCTTCCGCGGGGACAACTCCGCGTGCTTGGCTGCCGCGTCCGCTACCGATGCACCCGAAGGTGGAGCCGGCGCGGGTCTACATGTTCTGCCAGAACCACGTAATCCTCGACAACTGCACCATTTACGCGGGCACGCCGCACTACCAGCAAGGCCTCGAGAACGAAGACCGCGCTTTCGCTATCCGTTCTACGGCTGGTTCATGAAGCAGCGCGGGACGATCCCGGTCCCCGGGAAAAGGCCGAACACGCTGGCCCATTCGCGACGGCATGCGCCGCGGAAATCGATCGCGGTCACTCGCTCCTCGTGTTCCCGAGGGGACACGCACGCGCACGGGGCGCGTGGGGCGTTCCGCGCGGGCGTGTTCCTGCTCGCCCGCGACCTCGGCGTGCCGGTGGTGCCGGTCAGCGTTGTCGGCATGTACAGAGGTGATGAACCCGCGCTCGTGGCTCATCCACCGCGGGCGACCCATCGACGTCTACTTCGACAGACCCGTCGAGACGGCCGGCAGCCTCGGACGAAAAGTGGCGGAGATTGCGGCACAGCTCGAAGCCACGGTGCGCGCAAGGGTCGACGCCCACTACCCTGGATGAATCGTGGCCGTTCCCGCCGATCGCATCACGCCGCTCAACAGACGGCCACTGACCCGGCGGTGAGTTTGTCCTCTACTGGATGACGGCGAACCGGCGCGCGTCGTCAGGGCCCTAGCGCCCTCGACCGCGCGGTACGGGGCTCGCCGCGGAGCACGATCGCCCACTCCTCGTCGCTCGAGCACTCGGTACGGACTATCCGTGGGCGAGCGATCGCTTGCGCACTTCGTGCTCGACGGCATGCGGGCAAACCGCGCGGCCTTTTGCCGGGTCGAGGCCCGCTATGTGCCCTACGTCGAACCACGCGGCGCGCCGGCGAAGGCAAGGGCCTCGTGGACGCGCTTGCCGCCCGGTCCGTGGCGTCGTGACCGACGACTTCCGTGCTTCTTTCTGCCACGCATGGCGAGCACGGTGGGCGCACGCTCACCCGTGCTGTTCGAGGATCGACGCGAACGGGCTCCTGCCCACCGCCTCGCCGGAAAGGCCCGCACCCGACGGCGTACGTCTTTCGGCGCATGCTTCAACTCCCTGCTTTCGACAGGCGACCGCGGGCCGACCCCTTCGCCGGCGTCACCCTCCCGAAGCTCGCCGCACTTCCGGACGTGTTCAAACGGATGGCGCCGGCGACCGAGGCGATGCTCGACGGCAACACCCTCGACGCGCTTCCCATCGATCACACGGTGGGCCCGGTCGCCTTCCGCGGGGGCACCGACGCCGCCCGCGCCGAGCTTCAGCGCTTTCTCGCGCAGCGCCTCCTCCGCTACGCGGACGACCGCAATCACCCCGACCACGACGCCTCGAGCAACCTCTCCCCGTGGCTCCACTTCGGCCACCTGAGTGCACACGAAGTGTTCGACGCCCTCGCCGACTGGGAAGACTGGCTGCCCGAGAAGCTTGGCGCCCGCGCCGCGGGCCAGCGCGAGGGCTTCTGGAACATGGGCGCCTCCGCCGATGCCTTCCTCGACCAACTCGTGACCTGGCGCGAGCTCGGATACGCCACGTGCGTCTTCGACCCGAACTACGCGACCTTCGAATCCGTGCCGAACTGGGCGCGCGCGACCCTTGCCAAGCACGCCGAGGACCGCCGCGAGTGGACCTACTCCCTCGATCAGCTCGAGGCCGCGGCGACCCACGATGCCGTGTGGAACGCGGGTCAACGGGAACTCGTCGAGACGGGCCGCATGCACAACTACCTGCGCATGCTTTGGGGGAAGAAGGTGCTTGAGTGGAGCCGCTCACCCGAGGCCGCGTTCGACGTCCTCGTGCACCTCAACAACAAGTACGCGGTGGATGGCCGAAACCCGAACTCCTATTCGGGCATCCTGTGGACGTTCGGCAAGTACGACCGCCCGTGGGCACCGGAGCGCCCCATCTTCGGGTCCGTGCGCTTCATGAGCTCGGCGAACACCGTGAAGAAGCTTCGCATCAAGCGCTACCTCGAGCGCTGGGGCGCCGCTACGTCGAGCGCTACGTAAAGAACGGGCGCCAGTCGCGGAGCACCTTCGCGCCGACGAAGAGGTATTCCTCCCACAGGCCGTCCTGCGCGCGGAGTCCGACGTAGATCGGATAGCCGGCGCCGAGAATGAGCCACGACACGGGAAGCAGAAAGATCGGCGCGCAGCACATCATGCCCGTGAGGCCAAGGGAGAGGGACACGATGCTCACGGCGCCCTGGTAGATCGCCGCCTGGTTCACGTGGAACAGCAGGAACGGCCCCTTCTGCTTCGTGATGACCACGGCGAGGTAGGGCGCGAGGACGGCGAGGCCGATCCCGAGGGTTAGAAACGACGCGCCGGCCGCGAACAGGTGTGCATAGAGGGCCGCCTGGCGCTCGTCGTCGCTCGGAACGTAGCCGCCGTCCCGTGCGCGGAGAAACGCCCCGGCATCAAACGGGGACGGTGGCGGTGGCGCGTTCGAAGTGGGGGGCGGTCCACCCGCGAGCTCGTTCATGCGAGCACGCTACCCGAAAGCGCCGGGAAAAGGCTACCCGCGCTTCGGTGTGCGCTTTGCCGTGCGCTTCCGCTTCGAAGCAGACTTTTTCGCCGTGCGCCTGCGCTCGCTCGTCGGGCGTATGCGCTCGATCAACAGCGAGGCGAGGCGCTCACCGCGCTCGAACGCCTCCCGGCGTTTGCGCGGAATGTCGTAGTAGCCGCGGGCCATGAACCGCTGCTCGAGTTCGCGCGGCAGGAACATTCGGGCCATGCGCGCACGCCACGGGATCTCGTGTGAAGGCACGTGCTCAAGCAACCGGGCACCCGCCACGTCAAAGATGGGCGCCATGGCCAGGTAGTCCGCTCGGAAGCGCGCGTAGTCGCCCTTGTCGGCGTAGTGATCGACGTACACGCCCGCCAGGGCGCGTGGCAGGTCTTCTTCGATGTGCGCGCGCATGCCCTGGAAGACCCCCTGCGCCATCTCCTCGAAGCGGGTCGGCCCGGGGCGGCTCGCGCGGAAGGCCTTCGCCCAGTGGGCCTCGGGCGGTGCGCCGTGGCTTCGCTCGAAGCGGAGGAGATTGTCCACGTAGTAGCGGTGGAACACGGGAACGAGCCGCAGAACCCAGCCCGGGTGCGCGAACACGCCACGGCGCACGGCGTCGATCTGCCCCTCCGTGACATACGCGTACACGCTGGCGAACCAGGCGCGCGGGTCGCGAACGGCTTCGCGCTCCGCCGCAAGGGCACGCTGCTCGCCGAGCACGCGCTCCGCCTCGGCGAAGAGGCCCATGAGCTCCGCCGATTCGTCGAGATCGCGACGGGGGACGGAGTCCCCGCGGGGCACCGCCGTGGAGGCGATGTCCACCAGCCGGTCGAGGCTTCGCTCAAGCTCCGGAAGCAGCGTGCGGCGCGCCACGTGCACCATGGCGCCCACGGGGAACGTGAGCTGAATCGTCCACTCAAGGTGCGAACCGCTGGCCGCCGGCGTCACGCGGAGCTCACCCTGGTGCTCGCGCACCGGCGCGCCGCGCACCACGCGATAGACGAATCGCTCCGGGGGGCGACTCTCGACCACCACCTCCTCAAGGCGGGGCGCGAGCAGCCCGGGCAGATCGACTGAACGCAGGGCACCCGTGCCCGCGGCCGATCCACCGTCGCCGGGGCGCACCGAACGCACGTGCGCCGTGGACCAACGGTTCATGGCCACCGGATCGGTGACCCAACGGAAGGCGGCCTCCGGCTCACACGGGAGCGACCGCTCCGCGCGGACCACGACTCGATTGCCAGCCAGTACGTCCAGGTGCATGGGCGCTCACCCCGGGGAGGGTCGTTTGGTTTCGCGCGGTGCCCAGAGACGGAATCGAACCGCCGACACAAGGATTTTCAATCCTCTGCTCTACCTGCTGAGCTATCTGGGCAAGGCTCAAAAGCCGCTGGACTCTATCCGCGGCGCCCCGGGTGTCAAGCAAGGCGCGGAGCGAATGCCAGCAATTTGGCGGGGTTCGGGGGAAGGTGGTTAGATCACCGCTGGAGGGGCTCCTTTTTGTCCAGCTCGGCGACTTCCGATCAGGCGCTTCAGGCGTTCCGACGTCTCCTCATGGACGCTTCGGCGGGCGGACAGCCTCGGGTCGACGCGCTCGTGGCCCTCTCCCAGCGCACCGTCTGGGTCGCCACCTGGACGAGCCTCGGCGACGACTACCGCACACTCGTCAACTCGAACCAGCTCTCCGCCCTGCCGATCTTCACCGGCTACGACGCCCTCGAGGAAGCCGCGCGCCGGTTCGGGTGGCAAGCGGGGGACGGATCCATTCCCTTCCGTGAGCTTGGTGCGCGCGAAGTGCTCCGCCACGCCATTGCGCACAACCTCGAATACGTGGTCATCGACATCGCGGACGATCACTCCCTCGAAATTGAACGCAAGGAGATCGAGCCGCTCCTCTCGACCCACGCGCGCAACGACTCCGTGGGCCCCTACGCCGCCGTGGGGCGCATCTCCTCGGACATGATGCGCGCCGTGTCGTCGCGACCGCCGTCGGGCAGACCGAACCCACCGAGCGTGCCGCCGCCGGCGGTTCCCGCCGCGGCAGCTTCGAAGCCGCCGAATTTTTCGACGCAGAACAGCAAGCCGTCCGTGCCGCCCCCCAGGCCCATGAGTGACGCGCCCACGCCGACGGGCCCCGTCCAGGTTTCGGCGCTCCAGTCCGAACCGAGCGATGCGCTTCTGAACGCGCTCAGCGAACTGCTCCGCGGCTACCCCGAAGTGGAGTGGGCCGCGCTTTGCCTCGTGGCCCACGGCCCGGCGGGCCCGGTGCCAAGCGTGGGCGTGCGCATCGACGCTGGGTTCCGGCAGCGCGTCGACGAGATCGCCTCCGGCATCCGCAAGGCCGGCGACCAGACCGGCGCACCCATCGGAACCCTCGTCCTCGACGACGCGGCGATCATCCGCACGGTGCGCGCCGACGGCTATCTGTTCTACCCCTGGAAGAAGCGCGCCGGCTCGTAGGCCCGCGGGCCTTGACCGCCCCGGCGACGAGCGGCACAACGGCGGGCGATGGAGCGCCTCGGCGCATCGCCACCCCGCGTCACGGCCCCGGTGCCCGGTGCGAAGGGGCAGGCCTGGATCGATGTGCTCGCCGCCCGCGAGTGCCCCGGCCTCACCGCGCGACGCGCACGGCGCCGCGAAACATCGGGCGCGTCGGGCGACCCCCTTGTGTGGACGCGGGCCGCGGGCGCGAATGTCGTCGATGCGGACGGGAACATCTACGTCGACCTGACCACCGGATTTGGCGCCGCCCTCGCGGGCCACGGGCACCCTCGCATCGTCAAGGCGGCCACCGCACAAACCGAGCGCCTCATTCATGCGCTCGGCGACGTGCACCCCTCGGACGTCAAGGTGGAGCTCCTCGAGCGGCTCGCCGAGCTGTCGGGCATGCCCGACGCCCGGGTCATGCTCGCGACGAACGGCGCCGACGCGGTGGAAGCGGCGCTCCAGACCGCCGTGCTCGCCACCGGCCGAACCGGCGTCATCGCCTTCGACGGCGGCTACCACGGGCTGAGCCTCGGGGCCCTCGCCGTGTGCGGCTACGGGCATGGCTTCCGCGCGCCTTTCAAGGGGCTCCTCCCCGAGAAGGTGCGGTTTGCACCCTACCCACGCACGGAGGTCGAGCTCCCTCCGGCCCTCGCCGCGCTCGATGCACAGTGGGGCGACGACGTGGCGGCGGTGGTGGTCGAACCGTGGCTTGGACGCGGTGGTGTCATCGAGCCAGCGCAGGGGTTTCTCGAGGCGCTCCGGGCACGCGCATCGGAGCGGGGAACGCTCCTTGTGATCGATGAAATCCTCACCGGCCTTGGTCGCACGGGCGCGCGCTTCGCCCACACCGAACCTGGCGTCGCGCCGGACATCCTCTGCCTCGGCAAGGCCCTCGGCGGCGGGTTTCCCATCGCGGCGACCATCGCTCCCGCCGCCGTCATGGAAGGCTGGGCACGCTCAAGCGGCGAAGCGCTTCGCACGGGCACGTTCTACGGGCATCCGGTGGCCGCCGCCGCGGCCCTCGCGTTCCTCGATGTGCTCGAGGGGGAGTCACTCGCCGAACGCGCACGGGCGCTCAGCACGTCGTTCCGTCGCGAGCTCGATGCGGCCATTGGCGATCATCCGAAGGTGCGATCGGTCGCTGGGCAAGGCGCACTCCTCGGTGTGGAGTTCGCGGAGGACGGTCTCGCCCTCCGCGTGGTTCAGGACCTGATGGAGCGGGGATACCTGACGCTGCCCGCGGGCCCCACGGCACGCACACTCGAGCTCCTCCCGCCGGCGAATTTCCCGGAGGAACTCCTGCGCGGGTTCGTTTCGTGCCTCGTCGAAGTGCTTGCGGCGTTGCCGAACACGGCACCCACGGATGCGCGGGGCACGGGGTCCGAGGGCGCATGATCACCGCGCGCGACGTCCTCCGGCGCGACGTGCACGCGCTCATCGAACGGCTCGCGGACGGGTCCCGCGACGACCGCGCCCGCGATGCGTTGCTCACGAGTCTCGCCGAAATCCAGGCCGCCACGGTGCCCGCGTATGCTCGCCTCATCGCGGCACGCGGGCGCGACCCGTACCCCGCCATGCCCACGGACGTGTTTCGTTTCGCGCGCGTGGCGTGGCACCCGGCCGCCGATGACGTGCGGGTGTTTCGCACGAGCGGCACCACCCACGGCGAGCGCGGCGCGCACCCCTTCCGCGACCTTGAAACCTACGATCGGGCCGCCGAGGCCGCGGCGCGACACGCACTCTTTCCCGACGTTGCGCGCATCGACATGGCCATCGTCGCACCGGACGAGCGGGAAGCCCCCGATTCGTCGCTCGCGTACATGCTCGCGCGTTTCGGCGAGTGGTTCGCTTCGAACGTGGTTCAGGTTTGGCACTCGGGCGGCGTCGACATCGATCGCGCCCTCCGGGCCCTCCGCGCCGCCGAATCCACCGGCAAGCCCCTCGCCATCGTCGGAACGACCCTCGCCCTTCTCCACCTTGACGAAGCCCTCGAGGACACGCGTTTCCGCCTCCCCGCTCGGAGCCGCATCATGCAAACCGGTGGCTTCAAGACGCCGACAGGGCCCATCCCGAGCGAGGACGTGCGCACGCGCCTCGCCGCACGCTTTGGGATACCCGACGCCGGCATCATCGCCGAGTACGGCATGACCGAGCTCAGCAGCCAGCTCTACGAGCGCACACTCATCGACCGCATGCGGGGCCGTATCACGCAACGCCGCACCTACTGGTACCCTGGCTGGGTGCGCGTCACCGCGGTGGACCCCGAAAGCCTGCGCCCGCTGCCCGAGGGTGAGACGGGGCTACTTCGATTCGACGACGTCGCGAACGTGGATTCGGTGGTCGCCGTGCAGACCGCCGACGTCGGGCGCGTGGAGGGCGAATACGTCGAGCTCCTCGGTCGAGCGCCGGGGGCCGTGCAGCGCGGATGCTCCCTCGCCGCCGCCGAGGCCCTTGGCCGCCAGGGGACCGAGCGCCCATGACCGGCTCCGCCGCGACGGGCGCGGTGCATGCCGCCGTCGACCGCTGCCTCGCGGCGGGGCGAAGTCTTCGCGCCGCAAGGGAAGAGGACATTCTTCACGCGCTCGTGGCCACGTTCGCCGCCCTCCGCGACCCGGGCTCCGTCCTCGGCCGCGAGGCACGGGCGCTCCTTCCCGAAAGCACGGGGCTCTCGCCCGAGAACATCGAGTGGGCCCTCGATGCGGCGCTCAGCCGCTTGGACGATGCGGCCCTCCACGGCTTCGCCGCAACTCGGCCCCGGGACGAGGGGCGCGTTCGCCACCGACCGGTGGGCCTCGGGGCCGTCGTGCTTTCGGCGAACGTGTTCACCGCCTGCGTCGAACCCGTCCTCGCCGCGCTTCTCGCGCGGGTGCCGCTCGTGCTCAAGGCGTCCTCACGTGACGACGTGTTTCCACGCCTGCTCGCCCTCGCTTGGCGCGACCACGCGGGCGGGCTCGCCGACGCCCTCGAGGTCGTCTCCTTCCCTCGCGACGACCACGACGCCGAAGACGCACTCCTCGGGCGCGCACACGTGGCTCACGTTTACGGCCACGATCAAACCCTCGCCGACATCCGAGCGCGCCTCCGCGCCACCACGACGTTCGTCGGTCACGGGTCGGGCCTTGGCGCGATCTACGTGGGCCGCGACGCGCTCAGGAGCGAAGACGCCGCCAGAACCATCGCGCGCGCCATCGCCGACGATGTGGCCGCGTACGACCAACGGGGGTGCCTCTCTCCGCACGCCGTTTGGGTGGAGCCGGGCGGCGCGGTGGATGGCCGCGGGCTCGCGGAACTCGTCGCGCGGGCCGGCCTCGAGCCCCTCGCCCGATCGCGACCCCGAGGCGCCCTCCGCACCGAGGAAGGGGCCGCCCAGATGCAGTGGCGCGGCGTGGCCACCGCGCGCGGTGAACTCTTCGAAGGCGACGGTTACGCCGTGAGCTTCGAAGCGGAGGGTGCTCTCCGGCTCTCCCCAGGGTTCCGAAACGTGGCGGTCCATACCGCCGCCAACGTGAACATGTTTGGCGAATGCGTCGCGCAGCTCGGCGCGCACCTCAAGTGTGTGGGGTTCGCCGGCGCGACCGCCGACGAACTCCTCGCCGCACTGCCCGCGAACGTCGCACCCGCATTGGCCGCCACGGGTCGCATGCAGCGCCCCGAACTCGGTCCGGTCGCCGACGGCCAAAGCCGCTGGCTCGGCTTCGTCACGTCCGTGTCGGTCTAGACGCCGATGAACAGGCGGTGGCCGAAATTGTGTTCGAGATCGGCCGCGAAGATCTTCGATGCCGCCGCCTCGATATCGTACTCGACCCGCTTGAACTCGAAGCGGCGCTTGTCCGTGTCGTACACGGTGTAACTCGCGCGGTTGTCGTAGTCGCGGGGCTGGCCCACCGAGCCGACACTCACGATGTACTTGTACCCTTCGCGGAGGGTGAAATTCCCGGGCGCAAGCTCCTTCACCTCGCCGGGGCGGAGCGCGAAAACTTTGCAGAGGTGCGAGTGCCCGATGAGGGTCAGGCTGGCGAGTTCGTCCCAAATCCCGAGGCACTCCCGGGCTTGTTCGGGCGCGAAGATGTACTCGAACTCTTCGAGTCGCAGCGGCGAGCCGTGGCAAAGGTGCAGGCCCACGTCGTTGAGCTCGTGCTTGTACGGCAGGCCCTTGAGCCAGGCCATGTTGTCTTCCGTCAGGGCCGCCGCGTGGGCGTCGAGCGCCTGACGCGCGGCCTCGTAGTAGTACGAGTAGTCCATGCGACCCGCGACCGCCGCGTCGTGGTTGCCAAGGATCGTCACCTTGGCGACCTTGCGCACGATGTCCGCGCACTCGTTCGGACTCGCCCCGTACCCGACCACGTCGCCGAGGCAGTAGTACGTGTCGACGTCCTCCGACTTGAAGGCGTCCATGACGGCGGAGAGCGCCTCGATGTTCGCGTGGACGTCGCTGAAGATTCCAAGGCGCATGACGAAATCGGAGGAAAGGGTTGTAGCGCAGGGACCCCCGTTCGTGGAGTGCCTTCGCGCGCGATCCCGCCCGGGGAGCGCGAAAACCCGCGGATCGGGCAAAAAATTCCGAGCTAGGCGCCCGTCTTGGCGGCGCGGAGGGCCGCCGTGAGGGCACGCGCGGTCGCCCGCTCGGGGGCATCCGCGCTCGGTTCGAGGTCCCCCGCGCATTCGGCGGCGTCGCGCGCGGCTTCGTCCCGGAGGGCCAAGGCCTCCTTCGCAATGCGCTCCGCCGTGGGGTCACCGCTCGCCGCAAGCCGCTTCACGTCCGCCTCCGAACCTTGGTTTGCCATGTGCGCGAGGGCATAGGCGAAGCGCGCATCGAGCCCCTTCGGGTCACGGAACGAGCGCGACAGCGAACGGAACGAGCTCGAGCCAAAGGATGCGAGCACCCGCGCAATTTCGCGCCAGACCCGAGTCGGTTCGAGCGAGAGGTGCTCGGTGAGCGGCACGATCGAGCGTCGAAGTCGAATGGCACCGAGGGCGATCACCGCCGCGTGACGCACGTGCGCGTGGGGGGAATCGAGGAGTGCGAGGAGACTGTCCCCCGCGCGATCGCCAAAACCCACGAGGGCACCCACCGCGTCGACCATGGACGATGCGGGGAGCTTGCCGAAGGCCTGCACCACTTCTTCGGGGTCCACCCCTTCGCCGCGGGTCGCCAGCGCACGGAGCGCGGCACCCCGCAGCGTCGGGTGATGGAGCACGGCGGTGAGGGCCCGAACGGAAAGCGAATCGAGCTTGCCCGCGTCGAGCGACGCGAGTTCCGCCTGGTCTTCGACAGCGCCGCGCACCTGCCGAATCGCCTCCCACGCGGCCTCCACGGTGGCGTCCTCAACGGGCACGTCGAGATCCATGGCGCGCGTGAGAAGCTGCTCCCAATTGTCCGCCGCCTGGCTCCGGCCCACGAGACCCACGGTGTTCGGAAACGCCCGTATCGCCGTGCCCACGAGGGCGGCGGCATCCACCGCAAAGCCACGGCGAATGGCCTCCTCCTCGAGTGCCGTCGGCAGGTGGAGCCCGCGCTCGAGGGCCTCCTGGATACGCCGGTCAAGCACCGTCTCGATGTCCGGCACCGGCACGCTCAAAACCAACGCCGCGCGCGATTGCTGCTCAAGGCTCGCCCACTTGTCGAGGAGCGGAAGCAGGGCCACGAGCTCGCTCGGCACGGGGTGCGAATCGGGCTCGCCAAAGGGATGCCCCGACCCGCCGGCGGGCGGAGGGGCCGCCAGGGCACGCTCGAGCACGGCGGCACGATCCACATCCACCGGAATCGACATCGCATCCACGGCCTCGAGCACGCGCGTCACGTTGAGCTCGCGATTGCCCACAAGTTCGAAGGTGCCCACGGAACGCCCATCCGCGGCGTAGACAATCGCCTCGGCCGCGAACCGCTCCGCAAGCTGCTCGAGCACGCGTCGATGCGCCGGCGTGCACGGGTCGAGCACCTCTCGGCGAACGTAGGGACGGCGCTCCCCGCGCTGCATCAGCGCGAGCACGACGACGGGGTAGTCCTGCACATCCATCAATTGGACGAGCAGCTCCGCGGGATTCTGCGGATCGGCAAACACCCCTTCCTTGCCCTCGGTCAGGCGCACAAGCAGCGTGACGCCGCGACGCGAGTCGTCGATCGCCATCTCCTGCGCGGAGCGCGTGAAGAACGCCTCGGACGACGGAGTCTCGCTCGGCGGCAGGGTGCGGGGGTGCGGACCGGTGACGTCTTCGTACCCCTCGGCAACGTAGGTCGCCTCCATGTCGGGACCTTCGAGGGCCTCGAGCGCCTCGAACTCGTCCGTATCCACTTCCACCGACGAAATGCGACCCGGGTCGTCCGCGAGGGCAGGGCCGCGGTCCTCCTCGACGAAGGCAACGTCGGGCACCGGCTCCCCCACCTGGGAGTCGGCATCGAGCACTTCGTCGGGCGATACGTCTTCCACGGCATCGAGCTCGCCCTCGTCGACCTCTTCCTCTTCGACGTCTTCGTCTTCTTCGAAGTCGTCCGCTTCGTCCGCGGTCAGTGCACCGTCGAGTCGGCGTTGCGATTCGAGCCCGTCGGCCGCGAGATACTCGCCGGCGCTCGTTTCCGCGTCGTGCACACCCGCGGCGATCTCCTCCCGCTCCTGGAGCAACGCGAGCCGCTCCGCGAGGGCCTGCTCCCGAATCGCCAGATCCGCAAAGGAACGCTCGAGGAACGATTCCCGTTCCCGGAGGTCCTCATCACTCCGCGCGTCGAGGGGCCGCTCCGCGGTCTCCCCGGGCCCCTGCTCCCGGAGGTACGCCGCAAGCTCGACGGCGCCCACGCAAACCCGCGCAGCGCGCACATACGCGGGAATGGCCGCGGATTCGTCCTCGCCGAGCGCGAGGAGCAGTTGCGCGCGCTCGGCGAATTCGTGGTGCCGAAGCGCGATGGGCAACACGAGCGCAAACTTCTTGGCCGCCGGGTCGTGGAACACGTACGGCACCGCAAGGGGCGGGCCACCGCGAACCACATGCAGCGTGTCGTCGAGGGCCAACTGCCGGAGCGACGGGTCGGTCGACACGTTCACGACAACGTGAACGTCGGCAGAAAGTGGCTCACCGGCGGCGCCGCGGAAATGCACGTGCTCAAGGCGAGTCGCCGCAAAGCGCCCGTCGTACGCGGCCTCGCGCGGCACGCGGCTTGATCGCCGTTCAGGTGCTTCCGGGTGCATGGCTCGGGCGCATGAAGGTCCCGAGCACTAACACGGAACGCCGGGCCTCCAAAAGGCCTGCGCACATTCGGCGTCCGCGGTAACCTGCACCGAATGGAGCACGAGGAACCGTCGACTACGCCACCGGTGGCAATGGAGCTGGCCGAATCGTGTGTGCGATTCGTCGAGAAGGCCCTTGGCCTTCGGCTCGACTACACGCAGGACACGCTCCCCATCCTCGACCACTACCTTGAGCGGGCACGGCGCGAGAAGAAGACCGAGGTGTACGGGCTCATCGCCCCCGCGGCGGGCGCGTACTTCGGCGAAGTCGTGCGGCGGCATATCGGCGACGGGCGCTGGTACTGCCCGGAGGACGAGTACAACGCGTGGCGCCTCGAGTTCAGCCAGTGCTTCCTGCACTTCAATCCCATCGGGATCGTGATCGAAGCGCTCGAGGAGGAGCAGGACGGGACGTGGAACGGGCACTTTCAAGTGCTCGACGCGGACCGCGAGCTCGTGCGCACCGCCGTCGCGGCGTACGGCGACAAGGTGCGCGCGGAGGATTTCTACCGACTGACGGTGCGCCTCGAGATCCTCGAACAGATCTACGCGTCGCTCGAACGAAGCGCGCGCGGTCGCGCGAAGCCCGCACAGGAATTCGACCACGCGATCTACGACGCCGTCGTCAGCGGGCGCGCGCCGAAGACGCCCCTCAACTAGCCGCGCCGACCGGCGGCACGCGCATCAATCGATCACGAACGCGCCTGGGACCACGACGTACCGCGGCGGGCGCACGGGATTGCCAAACGGACGCATGGCGCCAATCGAATAGCCCCCCTTCGGCAGTCCACTGATCACTGCGCCTTCACCCGGATCGAGCCAGCGCACGGGCGTCCCGTTGATGGTCAGGAGCGCGCGGGCATCCGTGGCGTTCTTCGCGTCGAGCGCGCCGAACTCCGCATCGGCCCGGGTTTTTCGAAGGCGCGCGAGGGTGGTATGCGTCACGATGAGCGCATCCCGCGGGGATGGCGTGCGGATGGGGGGTTCGAGGTGGTCGGCGCGGAGTTCGTGCCGAGGAAGCTGCTCCGCAACGTCCGCCGTGCGCTCGCCGCGCCACGGCCCAATCCGAAACCGAAGGGGCGAGCCGCCACGATCGCAGCGATGCGCAAGGGCCTCGCGCGGCTGCCCCGCCCATTCGGCAAGGAGCGCGCAGACCAGGGCGCCGGGCCCGCTGCGCTCCGCATCCGGAGGTGGCACCACGCCAAGCGGCGGCAAGTGCCGCGCCTTGACGCTACCGCCGAAGAACCACGACGCGAGCTGCCCCGCGGCGTAGGGCCGCCCGCCCATTGCGTCGAATACATACGCGCCGGTACGCGAGCCGATGCGCACCTGGTTCGCGGCTGACACCGGCCAACCGGGTCCATCGAACCGCGCGCGCAGCCGCTCGTCGGAGACGTCGATGTAGAGCTCCGCCGTCGCGCGTGTGAGCGAGCCGGCGGCGTCACCGAACCCGGGCGGCATGTGCAGCGTGACGCGGTAGACCAGGCGCCGAACGGGCACCGGGTGATCGCCCGCGTAGGCATCGTCGATGTTCGACGCGGGATACGTTCGGGGTTCGTCCGGAGCGACGGCGTCCGAATGTTCGGGTTCCGCCGGTTCCCAGTCGCGCAGCACCACGCGTTCGGGGGGCACCGGGTCCGCCGACACGGGTGGCATCTCATGCACCCGCGTGCGCTTGTGGGAACGCCCGCATGCGAAGGTACAGACGAGGACCGCCACGAGGACACCCACCCAAACCAGCCGCATTCGGACCACGCCCATGGCGCCTACCGAATCGAGCCACTCAGTCGGGTCCAGCCGTCTGGCACATCGCTGCCGCCGCTCGAACTCGCCACGCCGATCGCCACACCGCCGCTCACCAGCACCACGCCCACCGCGGTCCAGAACCACCATTCTTCGTAGAACAGGGTTGCCGTCGCCTCGTCCTCCTCGGGCGCCTCGAGACCGCCGCCAAGGTCGACACCGCGATACATGGTCTTCGCGAGATCCCGCGCCGCATCCTCCGCATTGTCCTCCGGCGGAATCCGAAGCTCCTCGGAACGCAGCAGGAACTTCGTGCGCAGATCGTAGACGTAGACCGCCAGGCGTTGCCCGCCGTCGTCCGTGCGCTCGAGCGTGCCAAGCACGACCTGCTGGGCGAAGAGGTACCCCGCAAGCCCCGCAATCGCCTTGCCCGCCCGAGGCTGGCCAAGCTCGCGTTCGACTCGCGGCAAATCGTTTTCGAGCAGGAGCGCACGGTCGCTCGATTTGAGTTCCACCAACGTCGCATCCGCGGCGTTCGCGCGCACCGGAAGCCGCACCACGAGCTTCTCAAACCCCACGGCCTTCGCCGTGATGTAGTGGTCCCCCTCGAGAAGCGCCGACACCACCGTGGGCGCCGCGCCGATGGACCGCCCGTCGACGAACACTTCCGCGCCCTGGGGCTCGGTGTTGATCTCGAGGGTGCCGCGCCCGCCGTTCGCCACGAATTCCGTTTGAACCTGAACGAAGCGTTCAAGGTGGCGATCCGGGTACCGCTCCACGTCGTAGACAAAGTCCTCGCGAACCGCGAGCACGCGCTTCATGCCCGCGACGCACGCGTCGGCCTCCTTCGCGTCGCAGTCGGTGATCGCAGCAACCATTTGCGCATCGAGCAAGTCGACACGTTTCACCACCGCCGCGTTGGCATCGAGCACGTTGGCCGCCGCATGCGCGCGTTTTTGATAGCTGGCCGCGCTCCGCTCAAGGCTCGCCTCGCGCACCACGCGCACGTCTTCGAGGGCCGCTTCCACTTCGGCGGTGGGAACCTCGGGGGAGAGCAGGTCCACCGGGTCCACGTAGCGCACCCCGTTTCGCACCCGGATGCCGTTACGAAGGCCGGTGGTCACACGCACGGCATCCGCGCGGTTCGCACGACCCCGCGGCAGCACGATGCAAGTCACCGTGATCTCGTCTTCGCCCGGTGCCGCGAGGGCGCGCGGCGTGAGCAGGGCCTCCGCCGCGAGAACAACCACCGCCATCACCCACGCGGAGCGGGCAACGAACGCGGGGCAGACCCTTTGGTCGCCCCGCGCCGACCACCGGCGCACGGCATGCGACCGTCGGGGTCGGCTCGTCGGGGTCTCCATCGCTCCGAGGCTACCCGACTTCGTGGGCAGCGCATGGGAAACGTGCCCCGGGCCTTCGGCTGCGCTCACGCCTCGTCGGCGCCTGGATTCCGTCCGAAGAGGAGCGTGCGAAGGGCGGGATCGTGCGCAAGCGCATCGCGGAGCAGACCCTCAAGCTCCGCTCGTCCCTTCGGTGAGAGCGACTGGACGGGCGCCGCACCCATGGCCGACTCCACGACCCGCGCGATGGCCGTGTCTCGGTCGATGCGACCTGCCCGCAAGTCCTCCACGATGGCGGCGGTGGCGCGCGACGACGCGGCCGGAGCCGGCGGAGTCGCCGCGGCGGCCGGCGGCGTCGTGTCCATCGTGGTGCGGAACGACTCGCCCGTGCGTTTCGCGTCCGCGACTTCATCGGTTCGCGTAACGTCGGGCGTGGGTTTCGGTCCACCCGGTGGCTTGATCGAGGTCATCGGAAGGGCAACCTAGCGAGAAAGGTCCTGCCGCCGCAACCCGCGGGGCGTTGAGGACACCACCTAGCGGAGGTTTCCGATGGCGTTCTTCGCCGTTTCGTGGCGGGTCTTGAGCACATTCGAAACCGTCGTGTACTGGCGGTTCTCCGCCTGGATCTGCTGCTGGAGCATGATGAGCCGCATGCTGTCGTCGGCGAACTGGGTCATGTAACCCGGCGCGTTCGGCGCCCCGGGGGAAACGCCGTCACCCGAGGGGGCCTCCGCCGCCTGGCCTCCGAGGTAGGCCGCGGGCTGGCTCGACACCGCGCCGGTCGCCGACCCGTGGGCGGACCGCACCGCCGCACTCACCACGGGGCCACCCGGCACGACGGCGCTCGCCGCCTCGAGACCGCCCATGAGGGAGCTGGCCGAGTCGCCAAGGACCTGCCGGAACCGGCGGGAGGCCGGAGGGGGGGTGACGCGGGGGCGCGTCCCCGAAACTTCGAGGGCGGAGGGGGTGGGTCGACGGGAGGCGGCGCTGGGGTTCGAATCCATGTGAAAATCTCTCCTTTTGGGTGGCGGACCAGGGGACCCGGCACGCACGTCTCGGTTATCGTGGCGGGCGGCCACCGGTTGCGTCGGGGCCACCTCCCGGGTGGGGCGGGTTGACACCCGGGGAGTCCGGTTCCTATAAAAATTGCGAAGATTTTTCGGAGGACGTTTGGAAAAAAAGGGGGCAGGCGCGACCGAGACCGAGTTCTCGGCATGTCGCGAGGCTGGGCTACTGACGACGGGCGACATGGCCCGCGTCACCGGCAGCACCGTCCGTACCGTCCGCTTCTACGAAGAGGCCGGACTCCTTGAGGCGTCGGTCAAGACCTGCGGCGGGCACCGCATGTTCGAACAGAACGCGCTCGCACGTCTGCAGTTCATCCTCGACATGCGCGAGTCCGGACTGTCGCTCGAGAACATCAAGCGCCTCTTTGAACTCAAGGCCGCCGCGGGCACCGCTCCCGCCGCGGGCGAAGAGATGTCCACCATGCTGCTCAACCAAATCGAGCAGCTCCAGAACAAGATCACCAAACTTGAGCGCCTCCGCTCCGAACTCGGACGCATGGTCGAGTCGATCCGCGACTGCAAGACCTGCGACGAGCCGAAGTTCCCGAGCGCCTGCGGCGACTGCTCGGTCATGAAACAGTGTGGCCTTCCGCGCGTCATGAAGGTTCTTTGGAAGTGACCGGCGCACGTGGCGAGTGAGCGCGACACCCGGGCGGCGGAGGACGCGATCGCTGCGTTTCTTCGTGCCGTCGGCGCACCGGTGGACTCGGACCCGGAGCTCCGCGAAACGCACCGCCGCGTCGTAGAGGCCTACACGGGCGACCTGCTCGCGGGCTACGCCGAGGACCCGGCGGCGATCCTCGCGGACACCACGTCCACATCCGCACCCGGACTCGTGTTGCTCCGGCGCGTGCAGACTTCGACGCTCTGCCCGCACCACCTCATGCCCGCCACGGGCGTCGTGCACGTGGGTTATTTCCCAGGGAACCGCGTGGTCGGGCTCGGCGCCCTCGTGCGGCTCGTGCACTGCTTTGCCAAGCGACTTTCGCTCCAAGAGGACCTCGGCGAACACGTCGCCGCCGCGCTCGTCACGCACCTCGGTGCGCGTGGCGCCGGCTGCGTGGTCGACTTCGAGTCGACCTGTGTCACGGCCCGCGGCGAACGCGCCCACGGTGCGCGCACGACGAGCCACGCCTGGGCCGGTGAACTCCGCGAAGGAGGCGCGCTTCGGGCGGAGTTTCTGCAGGCCCTGAGCGCCGCGTAGCCCGCGGAAGTCACGGCGCAACGAGGCGCGCACCGCAGACGAAGCATCCCGAGGCGTGGCATGCTCGGAGCCGCCCGAGAGCACGGGCCCCGAGGCACATGTCGCAACCCCCAATGCATCCGTTCGTCCCCTCAATGCTGCCCATGCGTCGCGACCGCGCCCCCATGCTCGTCGCGCTCGCCGTGCCGCTACTGCTCCACGTTTGGGTGGGTCGTGCACGCGCCGATGAACCGGCACCCGCCGAGGACACCGGCAACGCCACCCCATCCAACGACGACCCCTACGCCGCACCCGCATACGCGCCGCCCGCCGACGAACCCGGAGGCACCGAAGAGCCGTCCGGCGCCGCCTACAACTCGCGCCTGTTCTCGCTCCTCGAAGAGCGTCCGCCGGCGAACGTGATCGTGTGGAATCCCCTCGAGCTGATTCTGCATGTCGTCAGTTTCGAGTACGAGCGCGCCCTCGGGCGGCATGTTTCCCTGGCCTTCGGCGCCGCCGCCATGGTTTCGAGGCCCAACATCAGCCCGTTCGAGTCCTTCGATTCCTTTCGCTTCTACGGGGGTACGGCGGCGGTTCGTTTCTTCCTCTCGGGCCACGCTCCGCGGGGCTTCTGGCTGAGTCCACGGGTGGGCCTCGGCTACGTGAAGGCGGATTCAGAGACCTCGGGTGCCCTCGAACTCGACGCGCTCCTTGGTTACACGTGGCTCTTTGGCGACGTGTTCGTCCTCTCCGTCGGTGGTGGCGTCAGCTACACGCGTTTTCCCGGCCTCAAGGACGACGGCGGAGACACGCTCACTGGCATCCTTCCCATCGGCCGTCTCGCGCTGGGATTCGCCTTCTAGGTCACCGATCGCGCCGTACCCATGCTCGACTCACACGAACATCTTCACGTCCCCGTCTTCCCGCTGCCCCGCGTGGTGTTCTTTCCCGGCACCACCCTGCCGCTCCACTTTTTTGAACCGCGCTACCGCGCGATGATGGACCACGTGGCGGAGGCCGGTGTCACGCACATGGCCGTCGTGTTGCTCGCCCCGGGGTGGGAGGCGGAGTACGAAGGCCGCCCGGCGATCCACCGCGTCGCGGGGCTCGGCCGAATCGTGGAACACGAGCGCCTCCCGAACGGCACACACAACGCCATCCTGCGGGGGGTCGCCCGCGTGGCCCTCGAGGAGCATCCGTCGGTCGAAATGCCCTTCCGCATGGCAACCGCCAGGCCCGTGGAGGGCCACGGCGTACCCAGCGCGGAGGCGCTCGCGGGCCTGGTGTCCGCCTCCCAGGCCGTGGCCGTGGAAGTGCGCAAGCAGCACCCGGCGTTTGAGCTCGATGTGGCCTGGACGGGGGACCCGGGCGAGCTCACCGACCAACTGGCCGACCAGCTCGTGGCCGACATCCCAACGCGCCAGCGCCTCCTCGAAACGCTCGATGTCCGTGAGCGCGTGGAGTGCGCCACCGCCGCGATCAGCGAACTGCTCGCCATCTTCCGCGGAAGTCGTCCGCCCCCCTTCACGGCCGGAAACTGAACGGCGCCCGCACGGCGTTCGTTCGGGTTCCCGTCGCATCGCCTTGCGTGGGTGTCGCGTGGGTGTCGCGTCAGCTCGACGGAGGCACACTCGCGCCGTCGGCGAGCTCAAGCAGGTGCCCCATGCGGTCGCGCTTGGTCTCGAGGTAGCTACGATTGACCTCGTTGGACTCGACCGCGTGCTCCACGCGGCGGGACACGACCACGCCATCTGCGCGGAGGGCCTCCACCTTGGTGGGGTTGTTCGTCATGAGTGCGATGGACTTGATGCCGAGGTCGGCAAGCATCTCCGTGGCCACGTGGTATCGCCTGAGGTCCGGCGCAAAACCGATCTCCGTGTTGGCATCCACCGTGTCGTAACCCTGGGCTTGGAGCGCGTACGCGCGGATCTTGTTGCCAAGGCCAATGCCGCGGCCCTCTTGGCGCAGGTAGAGCACCACGCCGCGCCCTTCGCTTGCGATGCGGCGGAAGGCGAGATCGAGCTGCTCGCGGCAGTCGCACTTGAGCGAGTGGAGAACTTCGCCCGTCAGGCATTCGCTGTGCACGCGCGCAAGCACGTCACTCTTGCCCACCACGTCGCCCTTGACGATGGCCAGGTGTTCAAACGGCGAGCCGATTTCACGGTAGACGTACACCCGGAACGTGCCGTACTCGGTCGGCAGCTCGGCGTCCGAGTAGCGTTTCACCGTCGTGGCGGACATTCGCGGGGGCCTTTCCTCGTCCCACCAAACCGTCGGGAACCCCCGGCTCCGGCAGCGGACCGGGTAACCTTAGGGCGCCCCCCCCCGGAGTCAAGGACGCCGCCCGGCTCTTGTGTTACGCCAAGGCGTGCTCGAGCAGGATTTGGCCCGCCTCGTGGCGAAGGGTCGATGTTCGACCGACTCGGCGGACCGCGTGGCGTACGCGCGGGACCTTTGGCCGCGCAAGCAAATCGAAGCGCGTGCAGGCAATGTCGCGCCCTACCCGCCGGGCGTCATCGTGTGGCCCGACAACATCGAGGAGCTCGTCGCCGTCGTGCGATACGCGCGCGAGCATGCGATTCCCGTCGTTCCCTTCGGTGCGGGAAGCGGCGTTTGTGGCGGCGTTCGCGCGGGCACGGGTTCGATCCTCGTGGACATGAAGCGCATGCGGCGCGTCATCTCCCTCGACACCGACCGACTCCAGGTTTCGGTGGAGGCGGGCATGCTCGGGCAGCACCTCGAGGACTACCTGCTGGCCCGGGGATTCACGCTTGGGCACTACCCGTCATCGATCCACTGCTCGACGGTCGGGGGCTGGGTGGCCGCGCGCTCGGCCGGGCAGTGCTCGGGACGCTACGGGAAGATCGAGGACATGATCGTGGCTCTCACCTGCGTCGACGGCGCAGGCGAGGTGCGGCACGCGACGCGCGACGGAGAAAATGAGTCGCTGATCCCGCTCGTCACGGGCAGCGAAGGCATCGCCGCCATCGTGACCGATGTGACGCTGCAGATTTCGCCGGCGCCCGCTTCGCGCACGTTCGGGTCGTTCATGTTCCCGACCACGCGCGACGGGCTCCACGCGATTCGGCACATCTACCAATCGGGCCTCCGCCCCGCCGTCGCCCGGCTCTACGACCCGTTCGATACGCGCATCGGCGGCAAGGCCCGCGAGAAGGAGCGATCGAAGCCCAAGCGCGCGGCGGGGGAGACTTCGCCGGGCAACACGGCGCCCGGCCTCGGGACACGGCTCCTTACCCGCGCGCTCAAACACCCGGGCGCCCTCAACCGACTCATCCACGGGCTCCCCGATTCCGCCCTCGGCGGCGCGATGCTGGTCCTCATGTGGGAGGACGACGCCCGCATCGGAGAAGCGGAGCTCGCCGAAGCAAGCCGCATCGCACGCCGCTTCGGCGGAAACGATGCGGGCGAAGGGCCCGCGCGCCGCTGGCTCAAGCACCGGCACAGCGTGAGCTACCGGCAATCGCCCATCTTCGCCGGCGGCGGGTTTGCCGACACGATGGAAATCTCGGCCACGTGGACCAACCTCTGGCACGTGCACGAGGCGGTGCGCGCGGCGGTGGCGCCCCACGTGTTCGTGATGGCGCATTTCTCCCATGCGTACCCCGATGGTGGTTCCATCTACTTCACCTTTGCGGGTTCGGCGGGCACCGACGCGGAAGCCCTTGAGCGCTACGACGCAGCTTGGCAGGGCGCGCTCCGCGCCGTGATCGAGGCGGGCGGGGCGGTCTCGCACCACCACGGCGTGGGCCACTCCAAGGCCGCGTTCATGCGCGACGAACAGGGCTACGCCATCGACCTCGTGCGTGCCATGAAGCGCGGCCTCGATCCGGCGAACATCTTGAATCCAGGCACGCTCCTCCCCGATGCCGCCGCGCCAACCTCCTCGGTGCGCGTGCCGCGGCCACCGGCACCGCCCGCGTCGGGCATCGCCGTCGACCGCGAGTCGCTCCTCGCCCACGTACGCGGGGACGTGTCGCTTCGCGGCGTCGAAGCGGAGCTCCAGACGGCGGGCCTCACCCTCGGCGCGGCCATCCCGAGCGCGGAGATGACGGTTCGCGAGTGGGTCGAATCGGGGTGTCCCGGCGCGCGCGACGTCTCCGCCGACCCGACGGACCAGTGGATCGCCGGCCTGCGCGCGACGCTGCCAAACGGCGAGAAGCTCGAGATCCGCCCGGCCCCGCGGAAGGCCGTGGGCCCCGATTGGACACGCGCGTTCATCGGCTCCCGCGGCCGACTCGGCGTCCTCGACGAAGCCTGGCTCGTCGTCGAAGTTGCGAGCGAGCTCAAGCACGCCTGTTACCTCTTCGCGAACGCGGCGGCCCGGGATGCGGCCTTCGCATGGATTCGGGGTAGCGGCGCGCGCCCCGCCAGGGCCGTGCGCGGTCAGCGCCCCGAGGGTCCAACCCTGGCGCTCTCCTTCGACGGCCCCGCGGCCGTGCGGGACGCCACGCTTGTGGTCGCGCACGACGAGTGCGTCTCCCGTCGCGGCGCCGTGCAGCTCGATGCGGAGCTCTGCCGCGAATCGGCCGACACCTCTATCCCCCGCCCCGACTCCGTCCTCGACCTCGTGATTCACGAGCTCGGTCGACATTCGTAGCGGTCGCCCGCGCGACGGGCGCGCCGCCTAGCGCCCGTCGTTCGACTGCTGCTCGAGCAGCGTCGCCTGTCGATTGGCTTCGAGGGCACCGATGATTTCGTCGAGATCGCCGTTCATGACCGCATCAAGGTTGTGCACGGTGAGCCCGATGCGATGATCGGTGACGCGGTTCTGCGGATAGTTGTAGGTGCGAACCTTTTCCGCGCGGTCGCCGCTGCCCACCATGCTCCGCCGCTCGCCCGCGACCGCCGCATCGTGGGCTTCCCGCTCGAGTTCGAGGAGCCGCGCCTTGAGCACTTTGTACGCCTGGGCCTTGTTCTGATGCTGCGAACGCTCGCCCTGGGACTTGACGATGATGCCCGTGGGGCGATGGAGAAACTGCACGGCCGAGTTGGTGCGATTGACCTTCTGGCCACCAGCACCGCCCGACGCGGCGATGGTGATCTGGATGTCCTCGTCCTTGAGCTCGACGTCCACGTCGTCCGCTTCGGGAAGCACCGCCACCGTCACGGTCGAGGTGTGCACGCGTCCCTGCGCCTCCGTGGCAGGGATGCGCTGCACGCGGTGAACGCCGCCTTCGAACCGCAGGCGCGAGTACACACGGTCCCCCGACACGAGCACGATCACTTCCTTGATGCCGCCGGCCTGCGCTTCGCTCGAACTCATCATTTCGAGCTTCCAGCCCTGGCGTTCCGCAAACCGAGTGTAGGCACGGAAGAGGTCGGCGGCGAAGAGCGCC
Source organism: Polyangiales bacterium (assembly GCA_041389625.1). Lineage (GTDB taxonomy): Bacteria > Myxococcota_A > Polyangia > Polyangiales > JAWKRM01 > JAWKRM01. The sequence goes on along the minus strand of JAWKRM010000003.1, from coordinate 23,632 downwards.
GCTTCCTCGCCGCCTGCGCCGGCACGGATTTCGAGGAGGGTGTTCCGATCGTCGTTCGGGTCCTTCGGAAGGAGCAGCAGGTGAAGCTTCTGCGTGAGCGACTCGATTTCCGCCTCGAGCTCGGGGATCTCTTCCTGCGCGAGTTCCCGAAGGTCCGGATCGTTGAGCGCGACCTTGTCCTCCTTCAGGCGCTTCTCCGCATCCCGGAACGAAGCGTACGTGGCAACGAGTTCCTGAAGATCGGCGCGCTCCTTCGAAAGGCCCATGTAGCGCTTCGAGTCATTCACGATCTCCGGCAGACAAAGCATCTCCTCAAGTTCGGAGAAGCGCGCGCTCAGCGAGTCGAGTTTGTCGAGGGGAAGCATGGTCGCGCTCGGCTATTCGGCCGCCAGGGGCGCGGGGCGCGCCCGGAGGGCGTCCTCAAAGGCGCTAAAGCTCGTGAAGAGGCCCGGCGTCTCGGCCGGACTCGCCGGCGCCGTCGCGTGGTCGAGCCACTCCGCGGCCTTCATGGCGACAATGGCAATCTCAAGCTGCGCGTCGTCGGGTTCACGCGTGGTGATCTTCTGAAAGAGAAACCCGGGCCAAAGAAGCGCGCGGAGCGGACCCGTGGTGCAGTACCGCGCGGTGAGGCGCTGAAGCTCGTAGGCGGCCGCCGCAATGAACGGCAGAAGAAGAAGCCGAATCACGAGCACCTGGAGCTGCGCGTAGCCGCCCTGCATGAACGTGATGAATGGCGCCACAGCGACGAACAAGAAGACCGACACAAACACGACGACAATCAAGAACGTCGTGCCGCACCGCGGGTGAAGCGTCGACTGCGCGCGCACATTGTCGAGCGTAAGCGGAAGACCCGCCTCGTACGCGTAGATCGTTTTGTGTTCCGCGCCATGGTACTGGAACACGCGACGCATCTCGGGCAGGCGACTCACGAAGATCATGTACGCGCCGATGACGCCGAGCTTTGCCACGCCGATGAGCGCCTGATATCGCCAGTCGTTCGCCGCCCAGTCGAGGCCGAGCACCTTGAGCCCACCCCAGGCAATCCCCTGCGGAAGCGCGATGAAAAGGGCCAGGGCGAACACCACCGAGATCGCGATGGCCGCGTTGCTCGACATGCCCTTCTCGTCCTTGGCCTGTTCCTCCGTGAGCTGCTGCTCCGCAGAGAACTGGAGCGCGCGGAATCCGAGGCGCATGGATTCAACAAGCATCGCCATGCCGCGCAGGAACGGGAGTTTCCACGGGCTCGACTTCGCCTTCGTCTTATTGAAGGCTTCTTCTTTGACGGCGATGGTTCCGTCGGGGCGGCGCACGGCGACGGTCATGCACGACGGGGCGCGCATCATCACGCCCTCAAGCACGGCCTGTCCGCCGATGTACGGTTTGCTCTCTGCCACGGGTCCCGGGAGACTATAGGGCGTTTTCGCGTCGCCGGAGCGCGTGCGCGCCCGGGCCGGTCCCGTTGGTCGCCGCGGTCGGGTCGAAGCCGAAGGCCCTAGGCCTTCGCGCCTTTGACGTTCGCGTACTTCTTACGGAAGCGCTCAACGCGACCCGCCGTGTCCATGATCTTCTGCTTGCCCGTGAAGAACGGGTGGCAGAGGGCACAGACGTCGAGGGTGTATTCCTTGGTCGCGCGGGTTGCGTAGCTCGCGCCGCAGGCACACTTGACCGTGACTTCGTTGTACCCGGGATGAATATCGGACTTCATGACAATGCCTTTCGGCTGGGCCTTGCGGCGAAAAGGGTCGTGGTTCTAGCGAAGGGGGCGCCCATCCGCAAGCCCACGGGGGGCAAACTCACGGAAATCCCCTTGGAAACCGGTCCGGTTCCCCTATAACGGGCGCCCATGGGCCAAAAACGCATTCATCTCGTCGTGCGGGGGCGCGTCCAGGGGGTGTTTTTCCGGGCGACGGCCCAGCGCGAGGCGCGGCAGCTCGGGCTGACCGGCTGGGTCAAGAACCGCGGCGACGGGTCCGTGGAAATCGTCGCCGAGGGCGAAGAGGAGTTCGTCAAAGACTTCCTCGCCTGGTCGCAGACGGGTCCCTCCACCGCGCGCGTCGACAACGTGGACACCAAGTGGCGGAGCTACACGGGCGAGTTCACGAACTTCCGCATCGTGGGCGAGAACGAACGCTGACCGTCACGGACGCCCGACCGCCGCATGCTATGACGCCCGCATGAGGACCTCGGGTTGGGTGTGGTTTCTCGCGCTGGGAGCTCTGCTCACGGCGTGCGGCGGTTCGAAGGACAAGCCGTCCCGATGGGAGGCCGACCCCGTGGGCCGCTGGCTCTTTGGTGACTTCCACGTGCACGCGACGGGCGCGAGCAACGATACGGGCAAGGATTCGACGCCGGAGGCGATCAAGGCGAAGGCGCTCGAAGTGGGCCTCGACTTTCTCGTGCTCACCGATCACTCCAACAGCACCGGGAGCGACGTGGACTCGCTCGACGAGAACCCGGAGCTCTTCAACAAGGGCCCCGAGTTCACGTACTGGGACAAGGCCAAGGAGCTCTCGGACGACGACTTCCGCATGGTCGACGGCAACGAGCTGAGTCCCCGCAGCGAGTCGGACGACGTGAAAACCGGGCACATCGGCTGCACGCCCATGGATCTCGACGACTTCGACACGGACTCGGCGTTCATCGACCGACCGCGCGGAGCCGTGACGGGCGGCGAAGCGTTAGAGCAAGCGCTCGACCGCGGCTGCTTCGCCACGGTGAATCACCCGTTCAGCATGACGCACGTCTCCTACGACTGGACGTCCTACGACTACGACGGTCTCGAGATTTGGAACGGCACGCCCCCCGGCGTCGAGTTCTTCGATAACTGGGGCTACAACGCTTGGCGCTGCGACCTCCTTGAGGGTCGTGAGGTGACGGCGATGGGCGGCAGCGACAATCACCGCGTGAACGTCATGGCACCGGGCGAGGGGCTGACCGATCCGGCGCTCGGCTACCCGACGACCGCCGTGTTCGCAAAGAATGCCGAGTGGTCGTCGGTCGTCGCGGGGCTCAAGGCCCACGACACGGTCCTCTTCGAGGGCGCGAGCCGACTCTTCCTCGACGGCTATGCCGAGGATGGAACGCGCGCAGACGGCCCGGACATTCGATGGCTTCGCATTCGCGTGAAGGTCGATGCAACGGCGACCAATCCGGTCCTCCGCGTGACGCGCGTCACCGCGTGCGAAGAGCATCGCCCCGACAGCGCCCCCACACCCACGGCCGACAAGCTCCTCGAACGACCGCTCGAGCCGGGTGACGATCTCGACCTCGAGGTCGAAATCGCAGGCGAAGCCGGCGTCTACACGGCCTTCCTCGAGACCTCAGGGTCCTACGCCGCCTTCTCCCAAGCCATCGTGGCACGGGAGAACTAGTCCGCACCGACCCGGGTCAGCCGGAGAAACGAACGCAATAGACCGGCGGCAGCTGCGCATCGACGCGGGACCACGAATCCCCGCCATCCGCGCTGACGAACGCATTGCCCGTCGTGGACCCGAACGCGAGGGTCCTTCCGTCCGCCGTGAGGTCGAGGGCGTGGCGATAGACGATGTCGTAGGCGTGGGACTGCGGGAGGCCCTTCGTGAGCACTTCGCCGGTCTTGCCGCCATCCCGCGTTCGCGTCACCACGAGTTTCGCATCCACCGGCACGCGGCACGCGTCCTTGACGCCGGGGACAAACCACGCGGTCTTCGGATCCGTCGGATGCGCCACGACGCCAAAGCCGAACTTGCTCGGCCCGACACCAACGAGCTCCTCCCAATGGCCACCGCGGTTCGTCGACCGGAACATGCCGTTGTGGTGCTGGCACCAAAGCACGTTCGGGTCCGCGGAACACTGCGATACCCGGTGCGGATCTTGGATAGCGGGCTCATTTCTCCGCTCGGGTGGCATGAACTCGGCGTACATGCCGTCGGCTGCGGAAGCCCACGTCTTGCCACCGTCGAGCGTGCGCCACGCACCACCACAGGAAACGGCGATCAAGACATCGTCAGGGTTCTGCGGGTGCACGCAGACCGAGTGAATGCCGGGCTCATCGGCGCCGCCCCCCATCCACTTCTTGCGGTCAGGGTGGTCCCAAAGGGCGCGATTGAGCACCCAGGTCGCGCCCCGATCCTTCGAGTGGAAGAGGCCCCCGGGGATTGTGCCCGCCCAGAGCCCGCCGCGACCGTCGGGTTCGAGGGCCCAGAACGTCTTCATGGCCTTGGCTTCGTCATCCTTCGGGAACTCGGGCGATGCGCACTCGGTCCATTCGCTCGCACCCCTGTCGCGACGACGGAGCTTGGCGCCGAAGTGCACGAGGTCGAGGCCGGCATAGAGCGCACCGGTGCTCGGGTCGTGCACGAGCATCGACACAGGATCTCCGAGGAAATCGACGTGAGCGATCGAATACACCGCTCCGCGACGCTCGAGCGTGAAGAGACCCTTACGCGTTCCAAGATGAAGTGTGCTCATGCGACCGATCCTCCCGAGAGTGCCTGCATTACGTAGATCTCCGCGCCACCCGCCACGGCATCGGACAGCGAACGGCGATCATGAATGGGCTCCGCATCCACAAAGACGGCGACGTGCTTGCGAAGCGCCCCCTGCTCGTCGACCACGTAGCCGCGAAGCACCGGGTGACGCGCGAACACGGCGTCGAGCGCCCCGCGCACCGTCGAACCATCCGGGCCATCGACGGAGTGCTCGAGGGGGGCATCGACGTGACGCGTCAGGTGCGAGGTGAAGACGACCCGTGGCACCGCAGCAGCCTACCGCATCGGGGGGCACGGGAGCGCGCGCGCCGGACACACGAACGCCCGGCTCCCTGGGGCGCGGCACCGAACGGTGCCCCCGCCGACGGGGACCGGGCGCGTGGGGTTACTCTTCGTCGGAGGCCGCGGCCTTCTTCGACTTCGAGGCGGCCTTCTTGGCGGGCTTCTTCTCGGAAGCTGCCTCGGCCTTCGCCGGCTTCTCCTTCGCCGCCTTGCCGCCCACGGGGGCGCCCACGAGCTCAAGGAGCACCGTCGGGGCGTTGTCGCCGCGGCGGTTACCAAGCTTGATGATGCGGGTGTAGCCGCCGCCCTTGCCGGCCTTCACGCGATCCATGTAGCGGGGCGCGATGTCCGTGAAGAGCTTGTGCACGGTGTCGACCTCTTCGCCCTCTTCGGGGTTGATGGTCTTGATGAGCTTCTTCGGAAGGAAGCTCGACACGGTGCGGTAGGCATGCACGCGGCGCGAAAGCACGCGCTCACGATCCGCATCCTTGAGCTTCGCCACGTCGACCGTGAGGTCCTCTCCGAGGCGCGTCGCCTTGGTGATGAGGCGCTCCATGATGCGTCGCAATTCCTTGGCCTTGGCTTCGGTCGTCTCGATGCGCTCGTGGAGCACGAGATTGCCGGCCAAGTTGCGGAACATCGCCCGACGGTGGCTGGTGTTGCGGCCGAACTTACGGCCAAGTTTCGAGTGACGCATGGGACTACCTCTGAATTAGTTCTGAGACTGCTGGTTCTTCCAGCGGTCAAGCATGAGCGGCCAGTTGTCGATCTTCATGCCGAGCGAAAGGCCCATGTCGGAGAGGATTTCCTTGATCTCCTTGAGCGACTTGCGGCCGAAGTTCTTGGTCTTGAGCATTTCCGGCTCGGTCTTCTGAACGAGTTCACCGATGAGGTGAATGTTCGCGTTCTGAAGGCAGTTGGCCGAACGGACCGAGAGTTCGAGTTCCTCGACCGTGCGGAAGAGGTTCTCGTTGAGCGGCTCTTCGTTGCGCTCCGACTCGACGGGCTCCGCCTCTTCCTCGAAGTTGATGAAGACGTTGAGCTGTTCCTTGAGGATCTTGGCGGCGAACGCCACCGCGTCCTGCGGCTTCACGGCGCCGTTCGTCCACACCTCAAGCGTGAGCTTGTCGTAGTCGGTCATCTGACCAACGCGGGCGTTGGTCACCGTGTAGTTCACGCGCCGAATGGGCGAGAAGAGCGAGTCGATGGCCACCGTGCCGATGGACTGAACGGCGCTCTTGTTGCGATCCGCCGCCACGTAGCCGCGACCGACGCCGATCGTGAGCTCCGCGGTGAAGCGGCCGCCCTTGGCCACCGTGCAGATGACGTGGTCGGGGTTCAGCACCTCGATCTTGTCGTTCTTCTCGATGTCCTTCGCGCGGACTTCGCCGGGGCCTTCCTTGTCGACACGCACGGTGATCGGCTGGAGGCTGTGCGAGCGAATGACCACTTCCTTGAGGTTCAGCACGATTTCCGTGACGTCTTCCACGACGTCCGGCACCGAGGTGAACTCGTGGAGCGCGCCCTCGATCTTCACCGAGGTGATGGCCGCGCCCTGGAGCGACGAAAGCAGCACCCGGCGAAGCGAGTTGCCGAGCGTGATGCCGAAGCCGCGTTCGAGGGGCTCGGCGACGAACTTGCCGTAGGTCTCCGTGAGCGTCTCGTCGTCGACCGGGACGTTGCGCGGACGAATGAGGTCTCTCCAGTTGCGGGTGACGAGCTGATTCATGGCGAAGGTCTCTCCAGTGGGCAGGGTCTAGAAAACGAAACTTCTGGGTTCAGCGCGAATAGAATTCGACGATGAGCTGCTCCTGAATCGGGAGGGTGAGTTCCTCGCGGTTCGGGGCCGTCTTCACGGTCGCTTCGAGCTTGTCCTTGTCGAAATCGATCCACTCGGGAAGGCCGCGGCGCTCCATGAGCTCGAGGGCCTGCACAACGCGCCCCTTCTGCTTGCTCTTTTCGCGCACCGACACTTTGTCGCCGGCCTTGAGGATGTACGACGGCACGTTCACCGACTTGCCGTTCACGAGGATGTGGCGGTGAAGCACGAACTGGCGCGCGTCGGCGCGCGTCGTCGCGAAACCCGCGCGGTAGACGAAGCTGTCGAGGCGACTCTCGAGGAGCCCGAGGAACTCCTCGCCGGTGACGCCCTTCATGCGGTCGGCCTTGCTGAAGTAGCTGCGGAACTGACGCTCCACGAGCCCGTAGATGCGGCGCACCTTCTGCTTTTCGCGAAGGCGGATGCCGTACTCCGTGGCCTTCGAACGGCGCTGGCCGTGCTGACCGGGCGGATACGGACGGCGGTCGAACCCACACTTGTCGGTGTAGCAACGTTCGCCCTTGAGGAAGAGCTTCGCGCCTTCACGGCGGCAAAGCTTGCAAGCGGGACCTGTATAGCGAGCCATCTAAGCTTCTCCGTACTTCTTCAGACGCGCCGACGCTTCGGCGGGCGGCAACCGTTGTGGGGGATCGGCGTGACGTCGCGGATGACCGAAACGCGCATGCCCGCATGCTGGAAGGCGCGGAGCGCCGACTCGCGGCCAGACCCCGGACCCTTCACGAAGATGGCCACCTGCGTAACGCCGTGGTCCTGCGCCTTGCGGCAGGCGTCTTCCGCGGCGAGCTGCGCCGCGAACGGCGTGCTCTTGCGCGAGCCCTTGAAGCCGCGCGAACCGGAGCTCGACCACGAAACGACGTTGCCGTTCAGGTCCGAGATGGCGACGATCGTGTTGTTGAACGTCGTGTTGATGTGGGCGATGCCGGTGCCCACGTTCTTCTTCGCGCGCTTCTTGCCGCCCTTTGAACTCGAGCCAGCGCCGGGGGATTTGCTTGGGGTCGCCATGAACGTCTCCTAAAACCTTCTCAGCTCTTGGCTGCGCCGCCGCGGGCAACGATGCCGCGCTTCGGGCCCTTGCGCGTACGCGCGTTGGTGTGAGTGCGCTGACCGCGGCAGGGCAAACCCCTGCGGTGGCGCAGGCCGCGGTAGCAGCCGAGATCCATCAAACGCTTGATGTGCATCGAGCGCTCGCGGCGAAGGTCACCCTCCACCTTGTAGCCCTGATCGATGGCTTCACGAATGCGACGAATCTCGTTCTCGTCGAGGTCGTCCGCCTTCTTCGTCGGGTCGACTTCTGCGGTCTTGCAGATGTCCGCCGAAACCTTCGGACCAATCCCGTAGATATAGGTAAGCGCGATTTTCACGTGCTTACGACCCGGGAGGTCAACGCCAGCAATACGAGCCATGTTCTTCTCCTACCTCTTTACCGCTTAGCCCTGCCGCTGCTTGTGGCGGGGGTTGGTGCAAAGAATCCGCACGACACCCTTGCGGCGCACGATTTTGCACTTCTCACAAATCTTTTTGACGCTCGGTCGAACCTTCATGGTGCCTCTTCGCTCTGTCTCTCTAGTCTCTCAAACCTTGATCCGTCCGCGTGTGGGGTCGAACGGGGAAACCTCGATGGTGACTTGGTCACCGGGGATCAACTTGACTACTACTCTCCGCGCTTCACTGCTCGCCGAAGCCACGACCGTCTTTCCATCACTGGTTCGAACTCGGTAAAGGTCCCGCGGAAGCTTCGCTTCGATCACGCCACTGACCAGGTTCGACATCGGTCGTTATGCTCCGATTGCTTTTTTGATCCGCTCCGTGACCTCTTCCAACGTGCCCACGCCGTCGACGGTCTTAACCAGTCCGCGTTGGGCGAAATGACCAAGCACCGGCTCGGTCTTTGCCTTGTATTCTTCGTATCGCTTCTGGACGACTTCTTCCGTGTCGTCCTTCCGCTGAATCAAGCGGTCGGAACCGCAAGCCCCGCACCTGCCCGATGAGGGGGGCGGACTATAACGCAGGTGATAGACTTGTCCACACGCCTCACAGACCCGTCGACCGACCGCCCGGTCGATCATCTCCTGTAGCGAAACTTCGAGGGAAACCACCACGTCGACCTGCCGGCCAAGGTCCTTGAGGACCCGGTCGAGGAGGTCCGACTGGGGCACCGTCCGGGGGTAGCCGTCGAAGATGGCGCCCTCCCGGGCATCGGGCTCGGCGAGGCGCTTTTGGATGAGCTCGGCCACGAGGTCATCGGGCACGAGGAGGCCCTTCGACATGAACTCGTCGAACTTCCTGCCGAGGTCGGTACCCGCGGCACGTTCGGCGCGCATCATGTCGCCCGTGGAAATTTGGGGAACCGCGAGACGGTCCACGAGGACCTTCGCCTGGGTTCCTTTGCCCGCACCGGGCGGACCGAAAAGCACCAAATCCACGGGACTCGCTCCTAGGCCACCGCTCGACGACTACGGAGGCGACCCGAACTTGGGCCCGTGAGGCCTTCGTAGTGCCTGGTGATGAGGTGCGCGTCGATCTGCTGCACCGTGTCGAGGGCCACGCCGACGACGATCATGAGCGAGGTGCCACCAAGCGAGAACGGCACCTGGTAGCTCGAGTGCATGAGCGACGGCAACGTGCAAACGAGCGCGAGGTAGCAAGCGCCGGCCACGGTGATGCGCGTGACGACGTTGTCGATGTACTCGGCCGTGGTCTTGCCGGGACGAATCCCGGGGATGAACGCGTTCTGCTTTTTGAGGTTGTCCGCCACGTCCACCGGCTGGAACTGCACAGCGGTGTAGAAGAACGCGAAGAAGATACACATCGACGCGAAAACGAGCGCGTACACCCAGTTCCCCGGAAGCAGCTTCTGCTGAAGCATGTCCATGCCGGGCACGCCGAAGCTCGCGAGGGTGTGCGGGAACATGAGGAGCGACGACGCGAAGATCGGCGGAATGACGCCGCTCATGTTCACGCGGAGCGGCAAGTGCGTCGGCTTCTGATTGATCATCTTTCCGCCGACCATGCGCTTCGCGTACTGGATGGGGAGCTGCCGCTGGGCGCGCTCGAAGAACACGATGATCGCGATGACGCCGAGGGCCATGGCCGCGATGACCAGGAGGTCCACGGGCTGAATCTGGCCGATTTTCACCTGCGAGAACGTCTGGAAGAGGTTGTCCGGCAGGTCGGAAACAATGCCCGCGAAGATGATGAGCGAGATGCCGTTGCCGATGCCGCGCTCGGTGATCTGCTCACCAAGCCACATGATGAACGCGGTGCCCGTGGTGAGCGACAGCGTCGTGATGAGACGGAAGCCCCAGCCCGGGTTCCCCACCACGTCGCCGAACTGTGACGAGCTGTTGAGACCTTCGAGGTAGAGCGCGATGCCGAAGCTTTGGAAGCAGCTCAACACCACCGTGCCATAGCGCGTCCACTGGTTGATCTTTCGCTGCCCCGCTTCGCCTTCCTTTCGGAGCTCAGCCACCTGCGGGATGAGCACGCTCAGGAGCGAGAGGATGATGCTCGCCGTGACGTACGGCATGATGCCGAGCGCGAAGATCGAAAGCTGCGCGAGCGCGCCGCCCGAGAACAGGTTGAACAGACCGAGGAACGTGCCCGACTGCGAGCTCACGATCTGACGCATGACGTTCCGGTCCACGCCGGGCGTCGTGACGAACACACCCACGCGATACACCGCAAGGAGACCGAGCGTGAAAAGCAGCCTGCTTCGTAGCTCTGGGACCTTGAAGATATTCGCGTAGCGCATGGATCGGATCTCCGCGGAGAGATGGGGTGGAATGAAAAGTCAGCGACCGAAGCGGCCCGCGGGCGCTTCTAGGACGCGCGCTTTTTGATCTTGTTCTTGTGGCGAACAACCGGCTTCGGCGGAACGACCTCGAGGACCTGGCAGCTGCCGCCGGCCTTCTCGATCTTCGCCTTCGCGCTCTCCGAGAAGGAGTGAGCGGAAACCGTCAGCGCGCGATCGAGCTCGCCGTTGCCGAGCACCTTCACGCGGTCGAAGTTGCCCTTGACGAGGCCCGAACGCCGGAGCGCTTGAAGGTCCACCGTGGTGCCCTTCTCGAAGCGCGCGAGGTCCTTCACGTTGAGGGTTGCGACCTCAAGGGTGAACGGGTTCGTGAAACCGAACTTCGGAAGACGGCGATGAAGGGGCGTCTGACCGCCTTCGTAGCCCACCTTCGAGAAGTTCCCCGGGTGGCGCGCCTTCTGACCCTTTTGGCCGTGACCCGACGTCTTGCCGAGCTGCGAACCACGACCGCGACCGCGGCGGCGCTTGCCGCGCACGGCACCTTCCGGCGGTGAAAGACGTGAGAGGATGGGCGATTCGGACTTGGCCGATGCTGCTTCTGCCTTAGCCATTGGTTTCCTCCACGGAAACGAGGTGCAATACCTTCTTCACCATGCCGCGAAATGCGGGCGTGTTCTCAACCACAACGGACTTGCGAATGCCACGAAGGCCAAGACCCTTGAGGATGAGGCGCTGATTGCCGGGGCGGCCTGTCGCGCTCCGGAGCTGCGTCACTTTGAGTTTCTTCGAAGCCATCGTACCTGTCTCCAATCCTAGACGCGGGCTTCCGCCTGAACGGTGCGACCGCGACGCTCGGACACCGCTTCGGGGCCCTCGAGCTGCTGAAGGGCGTTGAGCGTGGCGTGAACCACGTTGTGGGGATTGGCGGTGCCAAGGATCTTCGCGAGAACGTCGCGCACGCCCGCCATTTCAAGGACGGGGCGCATGGCGCCACCCGCGATCACGCCGGTACCGGCGCCAGCGGGACGAAGAACGACGTAGCCCGCGCCGAAGTGGCCGTGCACGCGGTGCGGAACCGTCGTGCCCATGAGCGGAACGCGGAAGAGGTGCTTGCGCGCCTGCTCGTTGCCCTTGCGGATGGCGTCCGGAACTTCGTTCGCCTTGCCGAGGCCCACGCCGACGTGGCCCTTGCCGTCACCCACGACGACGAGCGCCGAGAACGAAAACCGCTTGCCGCCCTTCACAACCTTCGCGACGCGGTTGATGTGCACCACGCGCTCCTGGAGGTCTTCCAGCGTGTTCGGATCGATGAATGGATTACGAGTCGTCATACCTGATTCCGTTTCGCTTAGAAGTTGAGACCCGCTTCGCGCGCGCCGTCGGCCAGCGCCTTCACGCGCCCGTGGTACATGAAACCGTTGCGATCGAAGACCACCTTTTCGATGCCCTTCTCCTTGCACGCCTTGGCGAGCGCAGCGCCCACAGCCTTCGCCGCGTCGCTCTTCTTGCCATCGGCGTCGACGCCCTTCGAGAGCGACGAGATCGCCACGAGCGTCTTGCCCTCGGCGTCGTTGATGACCTGCGCGTAGATGTGCTTCGCGCTCCGGAACACGCTGAGACGCGGACGCTCCACCGTTCCCGACACCTTCGTGCGGATGCGGCGCTTACGTCGATCACGACCTTGAACTTGCATTCCCATGATGATTCGTCTCCCGGCTTACTTTCCGCCCTTGGCGCCACCCGCCGCGGCCTTACCGGCCTTCTGGCGAATGCGTTCGTTCATGAAGCGGACACCCTTGCCCTTGTAGGGTTCGGGCGGGCGGAACGAGCGGATGCGTGCCGCCGCTTGGCCCAAAATCTGGTTGTCGATGGACTCGAGGTGAAGACGCGGACGCTTGGCGCCGCCCTCTTCGATGGTCTCGACCGACGCCTTCACGTCCTTCGGAAGTTCGAAGATGACGTGGTGCGAAAGACCGAGCGCGAGGTCGAGGGTTTGACCCTTGAGGTCGGCGCGGTAACCGGTGCCGACGAGGTCGAGCGAGAGCTTGTACCCGTCCGAGACGCCCTTGACCGCGTTCTTCACGAGCGCGCGCACGAGGCCCTGGAAACGGGCGCCGTCCTTGCCGGTACCCTTCTTCTTCTGGATGTGGATCGTCGAGCCCTCGACCTTGATCTCCACGAGGTCCGAAAGCTGACGGGTGATCTCACCCTTCTTGCCCTTGGCCGTGAAGGTGCCGTTGCCCGTCGTGATCTGGACGCCCGCCGGCAGTGCGACCGGGAGCTTCCCGATGCGGGAATCCTTGTCGATGAACTCGCCCATCACCACACCTCACAGAGGATCTCGCCGCCCATGCGCTGGTCACGGGCGGTCGTGTCGGTCATGAGGCCGCGCGACGTGGACACAATGGAAATGCCCATGCCGTTCAGCACGCGGGGAATGTCGCGGTAGCCGACGTACTCGCGGCGACCGGGACGGCTCTTCCGGCGAATCCCCACGACTGCGCTCTTGCGCGCTTGGTCGTAGCGAAGCGTCACGGTGAGAAGCTTCGGGAACGTCCCCTCGACCTTGAAGTCGTGGATGTAACCCTCCTGCTTCAAGATCTCGGCGATGTGCTCCTTGATCTTGGAATGCGGGAGCGTCGCGCTCTCGAGGCGTGCAAGACCCGCGTTGCGGATCCGGGTAAGCATGTCGGCAATGGGATCGGTCAACATGTGCGTCTCTCCTACCAGCTCGCCTTGGTCACGCCCGGGATGTCCCCCGAGAGCGCGTACTTGCGAAGGCAAATGCGGCAAAGTTCGAACTTCCGATAGTAGGCGCGGGAACGACCACACACCTTGCAACGGTTCTTGAAACGGACGCGGTACTTCGGCGTCTTTTCCTGCTTGGCAAACTTGCACTGGCTAGCCATGGCTCGGTCTCTCCTCGGTTACTTTCGGAATGGCATGCCAAGCTCGCGAAGAAGCGCGCGCGCATGCTCGTCAGATGTGGCGGTCGTCACGACCGAAATGTTCATGCCCTTGATCTTGTCGACGGCGTCGTAGTTGATCTCGGGGAAGATGATCTGTTCGCGGACGCCAAGCGTGTAGTTGCCGCGGCCGTCGAAGGCCTTGGGGCTGACACCCTTGAAGTCACGAACGCGGGGAAGCGCGAAGAACAGGAGGCGCTCCATGAACTCCCACATGCGGTCACGGCGAAGGGTCACCATCACGCCGATGGGGGCCTTCTCCTTGAGCTTGAAGTTCGCGATGGCCTTCTTGGACTTGGTGATGACCGGCTTCTGGCCGGTGATCGCCGTGAGGTCCGTGACCGCCGTCTCGATGAGCTTCGGGGTCTGAACAGCTTCACCGAGGCCCATGTTGATCACGACTTTCTGAAGTCGCGGAACTTCCATCGGGCTCTTGAAGCTGAACTCTTTCATGAGCGTGCCCGCGATTTCTTCGCGGTAGCGCTTCTGCAGGGTGGGTACGTAGTTCGCCATATTCTTCTTTCCGCCGGGTTACACGTGCTTGTGAACTGCTTGGGGCCGTGGGCCGTGCGGACTCCTTTGCTACTGCTTCCCTAAAACCTTCTCAGCCGATGACCGTGTCGCTCTTCACTGCGACGCGAACCTTCTTGCCGTCCTTGTCGGAACCGGCCTTGACGCGGGTGGGCTTGTCGGCCTTCGTGTCGAGCGGCATCACGTTCGAGATGTGAATGGGGGCTTCCTTCTCGAGGATGCCGCCCTGTTGGAACTGGTTCGGCTTCGTGTGGCGCTTGACCACGTTGACGCCGGACACGATCACGCGGTCGTCCTTGACGACGAGCACGCGGCCACGGTCACCCTTGTTGCGACCAGCGATGACGACGACTTCGTCGTCCTTGCGAATGCGGGCAGCCATCACACCACCTCCGGCGCGAGCGACACGATCTTCATGAACTTCTTCGCGCGGAGCTCACGGGCCACCGGTCCGAAGATGCGGGTGCCGATGGGCTCGCCCTGCGGGTTGATGAGCACGGCGGAGTTCGTGTCGAACTTCACGTAGGTGCCATCGTAGCGGCGGTACTCGCGCTTGGTGCGAACGACGACGGCCTTCGCGACCTCGCCCTTTTTCACCTTCGCCGTGGGAATCGCTTCCTGCACGGCCACGACGATGATGTCACCGAGGCCCGCGTAACGGCGGCGCGAGCCACCGAGGACCTTGATGCACGCGACGCTCTTGGCGCCGGTGTTGTCTGCCACATCGAGAACGGTTTGCTGCTGAATCATGGCTGCTCCTAGATCTCCGGCGGACGGTCCACGAGGCGCGAGACAACCCAGCGCTTCGTCTTCGAGAGCGGTCTGCTCTCGGTGATCTCCACGAGGTCGCGCGTCTTGTACTCATGACGCTCGTCGTGCGCGTGGAAGCGCTTACGACGCTTGACGTACTTGCCGTAGAAGGGATCGCGGAAGCGGCCAACCACTTCGACGACCACGGTCTTCTGCGCACGGCCCGGGTTCGACGTGTCGTTGATCACGCGACCCTGGAGGCGGCGCTGGCGGCCGCGAACGAGTTCTGCCTTTGGCGTGGGCTGTCCCATGGTGATTCCTTACTTCGCTTTCGAGGCGCTCTTCGCGCTCTTCTTGGTCGTCTTCGCGGGCTTGTCGGCGCCCTCGGCGGTCTCCGCCGTGGCGGCCTCGGCCTTCGGGGCCTTCGGAGCCTTGGCCTTCGCGGGCTTGGCTTCCGCCTTCTCCTTGACCACTTCGCCGCGCTCGCGCTGGGTGAGGGTCGTCTTCACGCGTGCGATGTCGCGGCGGAGATGGTCGATCTTGGCCGTGTCATCGAGGCGGTTCGTGTGGTTGTCGAAACGGGCCTGCCACAGCTGAACGGCAAGGTCCTTCTCGAGGCTACGGAGCTCGTCCGTGCTCTTCTCGCGTACTTCGGCGGCCTTCATAGAACAGCGCTCCTCTGGCGGAACTTGGTGGAGAGCGGCAGCTTGTGCGCCGCGATCTTGAACGCCTCACGGGCCTGCTGCTCGGTCACGCCCTCGATCTCGTAGAGCATGCGGCCGGGCTGAATGACGGCGACGTAGTACTCGACGCCGCCCTTGCCGCTTCCCATGCGGGTTTCGAGCGGCTTCTTCGTGATGGGCTTGTCCGGGAAGATGCGGATGTAGAGCTTGCCCGCGCGCTTGACGTGGCGCTGGATGGCCATACGGCCCGCTTCGATCTGGCGAGCGGTGATCCAGCCGCGCTCGGTGGCCTGGAGGCCGAAGTCGCCGAAGGACACATCCGCGCCGCGCTGGGCAAAGCCCTTCACGCGACCCTTGTGCATCTTGCGGTACTTGGTGCGTTTCGGTTGAAGCATGACGAATCCGAGTTGGAGGGTTCCGGGTTGGGAGCGTTAGCGATTGTTGGGAACGTTCGGGAGCGCACCCGGCGCACCCGCGGCGCGACGACGACGGGGCGTGAGCACCTCGCCGCGGCCGATCCAGCACTTGACGCCGATGATGCCGGCGGTCGTGTGCGCGGTGGCGGTGCCGAAGTCGATGTCGGCACGGAGCGTGTGAAGCGGGACGCAGCCCTCATGGTAACCCTCGACGCGCGCGATTTCCGCGCCACCGAGGCGGCCCGAAGCCTTCACCTTGATGCCCTTGGTGCCGAACTTCATGGCCGTCTGCACGGCCTTCTTCATTGCGCGGCGGAAGGCCACGCGGCGCTCGAGCTGCGTCGCGATGTTTTCAGCGACGAGCTTGGCGTTCGTCTCGGCCTTGCGCACTTCCTGGATGTCGACGAAGAGCTCGTTCTCCGTGAACTTCTGAAGGTCGGCCTTCAGCTGCGCGACGCCCGCGCCGCCCTTGCCGATGATGATGCCGGGGCGCGACGTGTAAATGACGACCTTGGCCTTGTTGGCCGCGCGCTCGATCTCCACGTCTGCGATGCCCGCGTGCTTGAACTTGTCGCGGATGCCTTCCTTGATCGAAAGGTCTTCATGCAGCCACTTCGCGTACTGCTTGTCCTCGTACCACTTGGACTTCCAGGTACGAATGACGCCGAGGCGGAAACCAAACGGATGTGTTTTCTGACCCATTCTTCTTATTCCTCGTCCGAGACGGTCATGACGACGTGGCTCATGCCCTTGACGATGCGCGTCGCACGGCCCTGGGCGCGGGGACGCCACCGACGCATATGCGAGTCGGGCGCCTTGTCCGCGAAGCAGGTCTTGACCCGCAGTTTGTCGAGATCGACGTTCGCGTCCTTCTGACGCGCGTTGGCGATCGCGCTGTCGAGCAGCTTCGCGATGAGCGGAGCGGCCGACTTCTTGGTGAAACGGAGCTCGTTGAGCGCCGTCGCAACATCTTTGCCGCGCACCATGTTGAGCACCATGCGCGCCTTGCGCGGTGCGATGCGTTGGAATCGGGCTTTGGCGGTGGCTTCCATGCTGTGGACCTCTATGCGCGTGAGCACGCGGGAATCGGTTGCGGTCCGGGCGCCTGGTCGATGCCGAAGGGCGCGGCGGAACGCGTTGTGGTCGGGGGGGAGCGGGCACGGTGCCCCGTGCGGCGTCCGGCTCATCCCGTGGGATTCCGCGTGCTTCCGTGGCGCGCGGGCCGGCTCGACTCCCTCATCGACTGCGTTGTGCTTCGCTGTCACTCCTGTTTGCGGGGTTTCCAGGGCCAGGCCCGTGGACCTTCGCAAACGTCAAATACCCAAAAGTTTCGCTAAGTTAAGGCCCGATTTCTCGGGAAATTTCCCCCTTGGGGGAGCGGGAAGATACCCGCCGGGGGGCAGGTGTCAAGTGGGATCCGGGAGATGGCGTCCCCACGGAGGGGACGACCCCCGGTTCGGACTCGGCCCGGGTGCGCTCCCGGAGGCCGCGTGAAGCGGACTCCGAGTACGCGCCCCGGCCATCTCGAGACCGGACTAGCGCTTCGGGGCGACGCTCTTGCCGCCCTTCTTGTCGGCCGAGTGGCCGTGGAAGGTGCGGGTCGGAGCGAACTCCCCGAGCTTGTGACCGACCATGTTTTCCTGAATGAAAACAGGCACATGCTTCCGCCCGTTGTGGACGGCGATGTTGAGGCCCACGAACTCGGGCGTGATGGTCGAGCGGCGCGACCAGGTGCGGATCATCTTCTTGTCGCCGGACTTCTGCGCCGCATCCACCTTCTTCTCAAGGTGGTCGTCGACGAAGGGTCCCTTCTTGGTTGAGCGGGCCATGCTTACTTCCCTCGCTTCTTCACGATGAACTTGTTGCTGGTCTTGTTGGTGCGGGTCTTAAGGCCCTTCGAGAGCTGACCCCACGGCGAGCACGGGTGACGACCACCCGAGGTGCGGCCTTCACCACCACCCATCGGGTGGTCGACGGGGTTCATGACGACGCCGCGGTTGTGCGGGCGTCGACCGAGCCAGCGCGTGCGGCCCGCCTTGCCAAGCGAGATGCGCGCGTGCTCGACGTTCGACACCTGACCGATGGTCGCGCGGCAGTTGAGGTGCACCATGCGCACCTCACCCGACGGCAAACGCACCTGGGCGTAGTCGCCATCCTTCGCCATGAGCTGCGCGGCAACACCGGCGGAACGCGCGAGCTGCGCGCCCTTGCCGATCTTGAGCTCCACGTTGTGGATCATCGTGCCGAGCGGGATCGCGCGGAGCGGCATGGCATTGCCAGGCTTCACGTCCGCGTTCTTCGACGTCACGATGACGTCCCCCTTCTGGAGGCCGTCCGGCGCGAGGATGTAGGTCTTCACGCCATCCGCGTAGTGAAGGAGCGCGATGCGCGCGGTGCGGTTCGGATCGTATTCGATCGCCGCAACCGTCGCGGGCACGCCCACCTTCGTACGCTTGAAGTCGATGATGCGGTAACGCTGCTTGTGGCCACCGCCGCGGAAACGCGACGTGATGCGGCCATGGTGGTTACGACCCGCGGTGGACTTCTTCGGCGCCGTAAGCGATTTCTCGGGACCCTTCTTGTCGAGGTTCGAGAAGTCGTACTCGTCGTAGTAACGACGGGACGGCGACGTCGGCTTGTTCTTGCTGGCTCCCATGATCAGGCTCCCTCGAAGAAGTCGATGGATTCGCCCGACTTGAGCGTCACGATCGCTTTCTTCCAGTTCGGTTTCTTGGCGTACCCACGACCCATGCGCTTTTCCTTGCCGCGGGTAATGAGGGTGTTGACGTCGAGAACGCTCACCTTGAAGAGCTTCTCAACGGCTTGCTTGATTTCGATCTTGTTCGCGCGCGGATCGACCTCGAAGAAGTACTTGTTCTGCGTTTCGCGCAAAACGGAGCCCTTCTCGGTGAGGATCAGCGGGCGCTTGATGACGTCGGTGAGCTGCATGACTACGCCTTCTTCTCCGCTTCTTCGCGAAGCGAGCGACCGGGCCGGGTAAGACGCGCCTCGAGGGCGGCCACGGCCTGCTTGGTGAGGATGAGGTGCTCGTGGCGGAGCACGTCATAGAGGTTCACGCCCTCGGGGGGCAGGAACAGGTGCGAGTCGAGGTTCCGCACGCTCAGGCGGAGCTTCTCGTTGCCCTCCACGTCGACGATGAGCGAGCTCTTCGTCGCCTCGAGCTTCGTGAGCACGCCCACGAGGCCCTTGGTCTTCACCTCGGGAAGGTCGAACGTGTCGACCACCGTGAGGTGACCTTCCTGGAGCTTGAGCGAGAGCGCGGAGCACATGGCCCCAATGCGCATCTTGCGCGGCGGACGGTACGAGTAGGACCGCGGCTTCGGGCCGTGGGACTGACCACCGCCGGCGAAGTTCGGAGCACGGATGGTGCCGTGACGCGCGCCGCCGGAGCCCTTCTGCTTCAGGATCTTCTTCGACGAGCCGCGCACTTCCGAGCGCGTCTTCGTGTTGGCCGTGCCCGAGCGCTTTGACGCGAGCTGAGCCTTCACCACTTCGTAGAGCAGGTCTTGGTTCACTTCCTGACCAAAGACCTCGTCCGACAGCTCAAGCTGCCCGACGCTCTTTTTGTTCAAATCGTAAACGGCAATGGACGCCATAAATCACCTCGAAGGGCAGAAAGCCCTTAGGACTTGATCTCCACGTCCACGCCCGCCGACAGGTCGAGCTTCATGAGCGCAGAAAGGGTCTCTTCCGTGGGGTTCAAGATGTCGAGAAGGCGCTTGTGCGTCCGGATTTCGAACTGCTCGCGCGACTTCTTGTCGATGTGGGGGCCGCGAAGGACCGTGAACTTGTTGATACGCGTCGGAAGCGGGATCGGACCCGCCACGTGCGCGCCGGTCCGCTTCGCGGTGTCCACGATCTCCGTCGCCGACTGGTCGAGCAGGCGGTGATCGTAGGCCTTCAAGCGGATCCGAATCTTCATTGCTTCAGCCATACAAACTCTCTTGTTTCGTTGTGATTCTTCGCGACCCGCGGTTTAGGCCAGGATCTTGGTGATGACGCCCGCGCCGACGGTCTTGCCGCCTTCGCGGATGGCGAAGCGCTGCTGCGCCTCGAGCGCCACCGGCGTGATGAGCTCCACCGTGATCTTCACGTTGTCGCCCGGCATGACCATCTTCACGTCTTCCGCGAGCTCGATGGTCCCCGTCCGTCGTGCGCATGTAGAACTGCGGACGGTACTTCGTGAAGAACGGCTTGTGACGGCCGCCCTCTTCCTTCACGTACACTTCGCCCTCGAACTTCGTGTGCGGCTTCACCGAACCCGGCGCCGCGAGAACCTGGCGCGCTCGACCTGGTCCTTTTCCACGCCGCGAAGGAGGCAGCCCACGTGCCGCGCTTCACCGCCGGCAGCTTCCGGAACGACTCGACGCCCGTCACCGTCGTCTTGCGCGTCTCCGTGAAGCCGATGATCTCGATTTCGTCGTTCACTTTGACGACACCACGCTCGATGCGCCCGTCACCACCGTGCCGCGGCCCTTGATCGAGAACACGTCCTCGACCGCCATCAGGAACGGCTTGTCGATTTCGCGAACCGGCTGCGGGATCCACTCGTCCACCGCCTTCATCAGGTTCACCACCATCTCCACACCCTCGGGTTCCCCGTGAGCGCGCCGAGCGCCGAACCACGAACCACCGGCGAGTTGTCGCCGTCCGGCTCGTACTTCGAAAGGAGCTCGCGGACTTCCATCTCGACGAGGTCGAGAAGGTCAGGTCGTCCACCGCCCGTCCACCTTGTTCAGGAAGACAGCAATCTTCGGAACGCCAACCTGGCGACCAAAGAAGCACGTGCTCCTTCGTCTGCGGCATCGGGCCGTCCACCGCCGAAACCACGAGGATCGCGCCATCCATCTGCGCAGCGCCCGTGATCATGTTCTTCACGTAGTCCGTGACCGGGGCAATCCACGTGCGCGTAGTGACGGTTCTCCGTCTGGTACTCCACGTGGCTCGTCGCGATCGTCACGGTCTTCGTCTCGCGAACCGTGCCGCCCTTCTGTCCTTGTACGCAATCGCGTTCCGCCGTTCTTGTCCGCCATCACCTTCGTGATCGCAGCGGTCAGCGTCGTCTTCCCGTGGTCAATGTGACCGATCGTTCCAACGTTCACGTGCGGCTTCGTTCGCTCAGATTTCTCTTTCGCCATGTTCCTTGCTCTAGCTTTCTTTCGCGTTGTTAATCTTTTGGTTGCCGTCCGGTCGGATCAGGTGCCCTTCAGAGCTTCTTGACCACTTCGTCCGCGATGCTGTTCGGCACCGGCTGGTATTCCTTGAAGTTCATCGCGTACGTCCAGCCCTATGGGTCTTCGAACGGAGGTCGGTCGAGTAACCGAACATGTTCGCGAGGGGAACGTCGGCCGACACGACCTTGACGTTACCCATGTCGCCCATGCCGCTGGATCTGACCGCGACGGGAGTTGATGTCGCCGATGACGTCGCCCATGAAATCCTCGGGCGTGCGCACTTCGACATCCATCACCGGCTCAAGAAGGACGAGACCCGCTTCGCGCCGTCCTGGAACCATGGATCCGGCGATCTCGAAGGCCGCCTGGCGCTCGAGTCGACGATCGTGGTAGCCGTCGTAGAGCGAGACCTTCACGTCGACCACCGGGTAACCGGCGAGAACGCCGCGGCTCATCATCGCATCCCGGATGCCCTTCTCGACGGGCGGAATGAACTCCTTCGGGATAACACCGCCGACGATAGCGTTCTCGAACGAAGCCCGCGCCCTTTTCCGGACAAGGCCCACTTCACGATCCACACGTGGCCGAACTGACCGCGACCGCCGGACTGCTTGGCGTACTCGGCCTTGACCGTCTTGAGGATCGTTTCGCGGTAGGCAACCTCGGGCTTACCGACGTTGCGCCTCCATGAACTCGCGCTTCATGCGGTCGACGATGATCTCGAGGTGAAGTTCGCCTGCCGGCGATGATCGTCTGGCCGGTTTCCTCGTCCGTGTGCGTGCGGAACGACGGGTCTTCCGTGCCGAGCTTCGAGAGCGCTTCGCCATCTTCGTCTGGTCGGCCTTGGTCTTCGGCTCGATGGCGACCGAGATGACCGGCGTCGAACACCATGCGCTCGGCACGATGGGCTTGTTCTCGTCGCAGAGCGTGTCGCCGGTGGTGGCCGTCTTGAGACCCACCGCAGCGGCAATGTTGCCGGCCTCCACGGTCTTGAGCTCCGTGCGGTTGTTCGCGTGCATCTGGAGGATGCGGCCGATGCACGTTCCTTCTTGCCCTTCGTGGAGTTGAGCACGCTGGTGCCCGTTCCACGACGCCCGTAGACGCGGAAGAAGGTGAGCTGACCGACGAACGGGTCGGTGATGACCTTGAACACGCGAGGGCCGAGAACAGCTCCGCGTCGTCGGCCTTACGCGTGAGCTTCTTCTCCGGGTCGTCCACGTCCTCTCCTTCGACGGCGGGGATGTCCAGGGGCGACGGGAGGTAAGGTCACGATCGCGTCGAGGAGCTGCTGGACGCCCTTGTTCTTGAACGCCGAGCCGCAGGCAACCGGAACGCACTTGAAGCCGAGCGTGCCCGTGCGGAGCGCCTTCAGGATCTCGTCGTCCGTGAAGTTCGTGTCACCTTCGAGGTAACGCTCCATGAGCGTGTCGTCCATCTCGGCAGCGCACTCCACGAGCTTCTCGCGGGCGGCATTGGCCTCGTCCTGGTACTCGGCGGGGATGTCGGCGAGCTCGAATTCCGAGCCATGGGCCGTCTCCTTGAAGGTGATGGCCTTCATGCGGACGACGTCGATGATGCCCCTGTGGTTTTCCTCGACGCCGAGGGGAAGCTGCACGGCCACCGCGTTGGCACCGAGGCGGTCGATGATGCTCTTGAAGCCGCGCTCGAAGTTCGCGCCGGCACGGTCCATCTTGTTGATGAAGCAGATGCGCGGAACTTTGTAGCGGTCGGCCTGGCGCCACACCGTTTCGGACTGCGGCTCAACGCCCGCGACGCCGTCGAACACGCACACGGCGCCGTCGAGCACGCGGAGCGAACGTTCGACCTCGATGGTGAAGTCCACGTGTCCGGGCGTGTCGATGATGTTGATGCGGTGCTTGACGCCTTTGTACGGACCATGAAGCGGCGTCCACGCACAGGTCGTGGCGGCCGACGTGATCGTAATGCCGCGTTCCTGCTCCTGGACCATGTAGTCCATGGTCGCGGCGCCGTCGTGCACCTCACCGATCTTGTAGTTGATGCCGGTGTAGAAAAGGATTCGCTCCGTCGTCGTCGTCTTGCCCGCGTCGATGTGGGCCATGATTCCGATGTTGCGGGTCTTCTCGAGTGGGAATTCGCGCGCCATGTGTTCGGTCTCGATCTCGTGGGTTAGGGGAAGCGGTTGGGGGGAGCAGGTTTCGGGAGCGCCGGATGCAGCAAAACCCTCCCCGGCCCTTTGCCGCTCGCCCTTGGAGCGGCTTTTTTCCGAAGAGGGTTTCGAGAGTCGATTCAGTGGCTCGGGCGTTCGCCAAAGCGCTTTGGGGGACTGTCTGCTCTCGTCCTATGTGCGGGATGCCATGTTTCGGGGGTTCGCTCCTCGTTCCCGGGCCCGTTGGACCCGGAGAAGGTTTGTGACTCGGTTCTCTACCAGCGGTAGTGCGAGAAGGCCTTGTTGGCCTCCGCCATCTTGTGCGTGTCTTCGCGCTTCTTCACCGCGTTGCCGCGGCCCTGGGAAGCTTCCATGAGCTCGGCGGCAAGGCGCTCGACCATGGTCTTCTCGCCGCGCTGACGGCCGTACTCGCTGAGCCAGCGCATCGCGAGGGCCGTGCGGCGCTCCGGGCGCACTTCGACGGGCACCTGGTAGGTCGCACCACCGACGCGGCGGCTCTTGACCTCGACCTTGGGCTTCACCGCTTCGAGTGCCTTCCGGAACACGTCGAGCGGGTCGTTCTTGTAGCGCGACTCGATGACGTCGAGCGCACCGTAGAGG
>JAWKRM010000002.1:0-227696 GCA_041389625.1 Polyangiales bacterium | reverse complement strand
TGTACCCGGACGAACCCGCGCCACCGCCAAAGAACGGATTGCCCGATGCGTACGGACTTACCGGGTCCACCCAGTCGAAGCGGAAGAGCGCCTCGAGCGCCTGCCCCTCGACGGGGAATAGCGCGGGCGGAAGCACGTATTGCACCTGCCACTGCACGCCGCGCGACACGAAGGTGAGCGGGTCCCCCGATGCCGTCTTTGAGCCGACGCAGAAGTCCTTGTACCCGAGCGCATTGCCGAGGCCACTCGACTTGCCGTTCTTGAACCACACGACCGCCGCCGACGAATAGAGGCCACGCCACCGGAAGTCGCCGTCGAGCGTGAATCCGCGGTTCCAGTTCGCGCGGTCGTCGCAGTTCGAATAGACCGCGGCGCCGATGGCCGCCTTCGGATACGGGTTCCAAGCAAGGTCGCTTTCCGCTTCGACGCCCTTCGGCACACCGAAGGGGAACATCTCCAGGCGAGCCGAGTAGAGGAGCGCGTCGTCGTCGTTGCGGGTGACGTTGGGTCCGCGACCCATGAATGCGCCGATGCGGTACTCGAGCACCGGGTCGTACTTCGCCGGGTCCGCGTCGCCGATGAAGCCGAAGAGCATCACGCCGATGTCGCGGGGCGAGAGGTAGCGAAGGTAGTTTCGGTCCGGCGTGACCGGCGTGTAGATGGGCCGATCGAGGAAACCGAGATTCAACTCGTTGAACTGGTACGCGCGCAGGAACGGGACCAGAAACTGCCCCATGCGCACATTGAGGAACGGGAGCACCTGCGCATCCACGTAGGCGTCCTGGAGCAGCGGCACGGGTGCGAACTCCACCTCCATTCGGAGCCGGAGCCACGGTTCAACCTGCGCGCGAAACCCGGAACGCGCGCGCTGTAGCCATGGGCCGCTGTCACTGACGCCCGCGTTCGCGTCGTCCGCAAATGGCGAGCGCACGATGTAGCCAGGCTGCGCGAAGGCGGTGAGGTCGAGGTAGCGAGTGGGCTCGCCCGCTTCGTCGTTTTGCTCCGACTTCCAAACGCGCATGTCGGCCTGCGCCGGTGCGCTCGTTCCAAGCAGCACGGCCACGAGCAGGCCAAGGGGAAGGGTTCGCACGGGACGGGTTCGCTTCACGCGGGCCTCCAGGGGCGCGAACGGTAAATCAGGTAAGAAGCGAGTCAACCGGCGGTTCGGTGACGGCCGGTGGGCCCCGGCCGATCGCCCTTCGGCATTCGCATCCGTTCCGCGTCCGATGCGCGCCGCGGCCGGTTTTCGCTGTAGGATGCGCGCGCCGATGGACGAGCTCGCGCGCACACGGTGGTGGTCCCTGGTCGGCGGATTGGTTCTCGCGGTCGCGGGATTCTTCCCGCTCAACAACAGCGACGGCTACGGCCACCTGGCGCAGGGGCGAAACATCGTCGAGCTCGGGCACGTGCCGAGTACCGACCCGTTCTCGCTTTGGAAACCCACGCCCGCGACCTGGCACAACTACGAGTGGGGTTTCGACCTCGCGATCTACGCCGCCTACGAATCGGTGGGTCCGACGGGCATCGTGCTCCTCAAGTGTCTTGTGCTGTTCGGCCTGGGCGTGCTCCTCGTGCGCTTCGGCGCTCGGCTCGCGCCCGCGCACGGTGCCGGCGCGGGAGCGGCCCCGTGGCTCACCGCGGCGCTCGTGACGCTTGCCATACCCGCGGCGCGCTTTCGCCTCACGGAGCGCCCGCATGTCCTTGGCCTCGCCTTTGCCGCGGTGCTGCTCCTCGGGCTCCACGCCCTCGCGACGGACCGCACGCGGCGCCCCTGGCACGTGGTGGGCGGGCTCGTCGCGCTCCACGTGCTTTGGGTCAACTGCCACGGCTCGCACTTGCTGGGCCTCATGCTCACCGGCGCCCACGCGGCGGCCCTCGTGCGGCACCCGCGGCTTCTGCTGCGCGTTGGCGTGCTCCTCGCACTCCAGGTGGCCGCATCGGGGATTTCGCCCTTTGGGTACGGCATTTTGACCGACGCCATCGAGCACGTGGTCAACCCCGAGTACCGCGGGATCATCAGCGAATGGGAAGCCTGGTCGCCCGACGACCCCGGCTGGTATCCCATCGCGCTCTTCCTCCAAACGGGACTGTTGCTCGCGAGCATGCGAACGCTCTTCCGCACGAGTGCGGCTACGCGGGCGGCGCTCTTTGCCTCGGTGCTCCTCGCGATCATGGCCGTGCGCTCCGTGCGGTTCATCGGCGAGTACATCGTGCTCACGTGCCCGATGCTTGCCGCGGGCCTCGCACCGCGATTTGAGGGCCTGGCGTTCCGTTGGCGGGTGGCGGCGGAGGGGGCGGCGCTCGCCGCGGCGCTCGGCCTCTCGGTGGTGGTGCCGCCCGACGTGAAATGGGGTGCCGGCGAGTCGGAATACGCGCTCCCGGCGGCGAGCGGCGATTTCCTCGCGGAGCGATTCCCGGAGGCGCGGCTCTTCGCGTCCATCGCCGACGCCTGGTACCTGATGTGGAAATTGCCGCGCGCGAAGTTCCTCATCGACGGGCGCGCACCGTTCTACGGGCCCGCGCACGTGCGCGCCGTGACCGCGAGCTTCGGCGACCCGGCGGCCATGCGCGCGATGGTCGACCGGTTCGGCGTCGACACGGTGGTACTCGAGTTCACGTCGCCCAAGATTCAAACCGCCCTTGGCACCGTGCGCAGCTGGGACGATTGGCGCCTCGTGTACGTCGAAGACTGGTACGCCGCATGGGTCCGCACCACCGCCGGCGAGCGCGCGGGCATCGACGGCCTCAGCGCACTGCCACCGACGTACGAGTTCGAACGAATCGTCGACCCGAACACGCCCGTCGGCGACGTCTGGCGGGACCTCCGCGCGCTCGGCACGGCTCCGAACGGCGAAGGCTACCGCTCGTGGGTGAAGGCCTCCTCGAACTCCGGCCGCTGTTCCGCCGAGGCGCACTCGCGGGGGTTCGTGCGCCCACCGACGATTCGGAACGCGCGCGGGCAGAGGGCGCTTGCCTGGTTCCGCCGCGCGTCCGAGCGCCTGTCGGGTCTCCCGATGGTCGAGATCCCACGTGCCATGGCCGCGCTCGACGCGTGTGAACTCGACGAAGCTCGGAATGCGCTCGCCGCCGCGCGCCGCGACCTGGAGGGCGCGGATCGCCGCGAAACGCTGCTCCTCGAGCAGGAAATCGCCGTGCGCGCGGGTGAAACGGAGAGGGCGCAGGCATTCCTCCGCGCGGCCCGCGCCGAACCCGGGGTCGACGCCGACCCGTCGCTATCCGCGTGGCTCCCGGCCATCGCCGCGGACCTCGAGGGCGGCGTTCGGTGCCCGTGAACCGGCGCGGTCTTGGGTGACGGTCGTCCCGTGGCGCCACCGCACCGAACCTGATAACCCACCGGCCCATGAAGGCGATCATCCTCGTCGCGGGCGTCTCCAGGCGCCTTTTCCCGCTCACGGAGCACCGGCCCAAGTGCCTGCTCGAAGTGGCTGGCAAGACCATCCTCGATCACCAGCTTGAGGCACTCCGTTCGGTGGGCGTCCGCGAGGTGTGCCTGGTCCTCGGCTACCGGCGCGAGCAAATCCGCGAGCACGCGGAACGCCGTTTCCCCGACATGGAGTTCTCGTACCGCATCAACCACCATTTCTTCGAGACGAACACCTCGTACTCGCTTTGGACCGCGGGCGAAGAGTTCCTCGACCGCGATTTCTACTACCTGAACGGTGACGTGTTCTTCGAGCCGGACCTGCTTGCGCGCCTTGAGGCATCGCCCACGGCGTCGGCCTTCGCAGTGGAAAAAAAGCGCTGTGGGGACGAAGAGGTGAAGGTCGTGGTCGACGGCGAAGGCCGCATCCAGCGCATCGGCAAGGAGCTCGACCCGGCGGAATGTGCCGGCGAGTTCATCGGCGTGGCCCGCATCGGTGCCTTCATGACCAACCGGTTTTTCCAGGCCCTCGACCAGCTGGCCCACGAAGGCCAACGGAACGTGTACTTCGAGACGGCGCTCGACATGATCGCGCCGGAGGTCCCCATGCACATGGTCGACGTGACCGACATGCCGTGCATCGAGATCGATTTCCCGGAAGACTACGAGCGAGCCCGGACCCAAATCGCCGACCGTCTGCGTAAGAAGCCGAAGCCGGCCTGAGCTAGACGCAGCGTCACGAGGACTGGCCGCGAGCCGACCGGGAAACCCACGACCGACTTGGGAGCCCACGAAACCGACCCGGGGGCGCCCCGGGCATCGGGCATCCGTGGGCCCAGGCGCGGATTCGTCCGGCCCCCCGAATCTATCCACAACTTCGCAGAAGATAGATTATGTAAACTCAACAACCAATCCACAGGCCCAAATGCCGCGGAATCCGGCCCCCCGCGGAATTCTCCCCCCTTGGGTCGCCTGGGTCCGTTGGGGCGCCCAGTGGCGGCGCTCGGTGGATTCGCGGCGGCTCAGGACGCGGCGGTGCCGGCGTTCTCGGGCCGCGCAAAGCGTCGGCGGACGGTGTCATGTCGGGCGAACACGAAGACGGCGGCGATGTCCCGGATGGGCATCCGATGGCCCGGCGGCGGGTTCAGCCAGATGCGCCCCGATCGGTCCTCGAACCCCACCGGGATGATGCGCTCGGACGCGAACGCTTCGAGGAGTTCGCCGAGGCCCACGTCCCCCTCCGGGGCCGCCGCCGGGTCGTTCGGCAAGTCGAGGCGCAGGAGCTCGTCCTCCTCGGCCGAAAGGAGCGTTTCGTAGAGGTCCGTGACGCCCGGCACGAAGGCGCTGTGGACCATGAAATAGCTCCGGAGCTCGTCCGTGCTCACCATCGTGAGCCGCACGCGTTCGTCCTCGGCGTAGCCGCAACGCTGCCCCCGGAGTCGTTCCCGGAGCGGTTCGCCCTTCGCCTTCATTTGGAACTCCACGAGCACGTGAAGGCGCTCGGCCCGCGGCACAATTCCAGCCTCGAGCGCATCGGCAAAGCGCAACGCACGAAGGAGTGTTCGCGCATCCGCGTCGTAGGATTCCGGGTCCGCGAGAAACGCGGCGGCATCGATGGGCGCGGAGTTCTTGAGGACGGCGACCGCGCGGTCGACGAGGTTTTCGCCCTCGTGCACGTGGACCTCCGCACGGCCTCCACGGGCCAATTCCATTCGGATGACGCCCTGCTCCGCATCGACCGCTTCAGACTCAAATCCAAGGTGCGCCAGGCGGTCGCGCATGGAGGTTTGCGCGTCTCCTCGGGCGCTCACGAACGCGATGATTTCGACATCCGGCACGAAGCGACAGAGCCCGCGAACGAAGGACGGGAGCGCGGACGAATACCCGATCACCACCACCCGTGTGACGGGTCGCTCGTTGAATCGTGACCGCGTGAGCCATGTTTGAAGGCGCGCTGGCGTGGTTTTCGGCGCCGCCGAGTCGGTGATCACGGCGGTTCGCCCGGCGCCCACTTCACCCGCGAGGAACGCCGCGCCGAAGTCCCGCACGGGCCCGTAGGTTGTGGCGACGCCGATGAAGCCCCGGAGATGCCGCACGGGCACCTCGCCCGCGGCACCGCCCGCGTGCACCACCGGTTCCGCCGCCGGCGGTTCCAGGGGGTTCGCCCACTGCGTGAGCGCGTGGACCGGAATCAGGTCGTCGCGACCCCGAAGCAAGTGGCCCTGGCCGATGAACACGCCCACCAACACGACGCCAAACCGTTCGTAGGCCTCCTTCGCGAGGTGCGCGAAGTTCGCCGTGGGTTCGCGGGCAGCCCGGGCCTCGAGCGCGTCGAGCTCCTTCGGCTCCGCGTACACGTAGGTGTAGAACTCGGAGCCGTCGGCGGTGAGCAAGTCTCGATAGAGCGTGTCGGCCCCGGGCGTCACGAGATGGTGCGCGAGGAAGAGCCCGACGAACCGATTCACGTCGATGGCAAAGGCGCCCTCACCGCCGACCGCGGCCGCCAGCGGCAGATTCCGGCTTTCGCGAATCTCGAGGAACACGTGTGCCGTTCGGTTTCGTGTGCGGAGTGCGCCGAGGCGCGCAATCGTCACCGCGTCCACGTCGCGACCTGCGTTCGGCTCCGCGAGCAAGATGGCGCGCTTGGCACCGTACGCGGAGATGCGTTCAAGATCCTCGGGCGCCGCCGCGTCGCCCTCGCGGTACACGATGCCGCGCATGCCCGCGTCGTAGAGATACTGCGGCGGCTCATCGCGGTGGGCCATGAGCGCGATTTGCGGGTACGCGAGGCGCCGCGGTCCCGGCCCGCGACGGAAGACCCACTCGGCGAATTCCCGCAAGCGAAAGCGTCTGTAACGGCCGTTTTTGGCGTAAATGCGCACAAATTCCTGCACGAGGTCGCCGTTCTCGTGCACGGGTCCGAGCACGAGGGTGTGCCTTCGCATGTGCAAGGGTCGGCGCCGCTCCGCCACGACGACCTGCCCACGATGTTCGACCCGAGGCCGATGATGAACGACACGAGGAACACCCCCGCCACGGTGAGCAGGAGCGACAGCGCCGCCACGAGCGGGTTGATGCGAACGGTCTGAACGAGGTTGTCGGCGCTCTCGAGCTGACGAAACGCCCACCAAAACTTGTCGACGAAGTTCGGCGCCTCGACGCCGTCGGCGTAGTCGTGGGGAACCTCAAGCTGCGAGAGCAGCGTCGCGCTGATGAACGCGAGGAACAGCACAACGGCGGTGACGAGGCCGAACTGTTCCACCTGTTCGCGACGCGTCATCACGGAGTACGCGTCGCGCGCCACCTCCTTGACGAAGCGCATGAGCACCAGAAGACGCGCCAGGCGAATGGCGACCATCACCTCGTGGTTCAGTCCCACCCACGCATCGAGCGGAAAGAAGCTCACGAACGCGATGGCGTCGGTCACCAGGATGGCCGCAGGCCCGAACCGCGGCGGCGGCGTTCGCTGAAACGCCACTGCGCGGTACGCGAGTTCCACGGCAAAAACGGCCACGTAGACCGGCCACAGCCCCGAACCCAGCGGCCCGAGCGGCAGCACGGAGACGACGAGGAGCAGCGAGAGGAGCGCCGACACCGCCCTGCCCTCCATCACGGCCGCGAACTCGGAAAAGCCGCCGCCGCGTGGCCCCCTCCCCGGGTTACCCGCCTGTGCTCCCATGCGGGCGCGACGCTATCAAAGTTTTGGCGGCGCGGGTGGCGGTGCCTTCTTCGGGGCAGGCGCCTGCGCTGCCGCAGCGGGCGCGGGCCTCTTGCCCGTCGCGGGCTCCGGCGCGGGCGGTCGCACGTGCTCAAAGTAGAGCCCGTCGTAGGCGCGCCCCTTGTCGCCCTCGGGCGCGGCGAAGACCACCACGCGCAACGCGCCGAGCTTGAGCGCGTAGAGCGCCGCGGGAATGCTGAGCGACTCGGGCTCGGGCGGCGGCGCGGCGGGCTCCGTGACGGCCACAGGGGCGGCCTCGGTCACGGCGGGCTCGCCACTTGCGCGCTCGAGGAGCTTGTCGAGTTCGGTGGGCGCCTTCGCGGGTGGCGCGCTGTCGCCCGTGGGCGCGTTGGCCGCGGTTGCCGGTGAGGCCGGAGGCGCCGGTGAGGCCGCTGGCGCTGAAACCGGGGGCGGCGTCCCTTCCCCCGATTCGCCTGCGTTCGCATCTTCGGCGACGCCGCTTTCGGGGTCTTCGATGCGCTCCGGCTCGTTCGGTGCACGCACCTTCGGCGACTGAATCGGTTCGGGGATCACGTCTTCCCGCTCGGCGTTCGGCAGTGCGGCCTTGAGTGCGGGGACGATGCGATCAAGGGCCCAGTTGATGGCGAGTGCACGCTGTTCCGGGTCCGCATCGAGCACAGGAGAACGGTTTTCCCGTTCGTACCATCGCGAAAAGCCGTTGTTCGGCAGCAGGAATTCCGCGCGTTCAAGGTTGCCGTCCACGAGCTTCAGGCGAAGGTAGAGTTCGAGCTTCCGCTCGAGGCGCGTTCCGCCGGGGATCGGGATGCCGAACGAGCCCGCGTAGAACTTCACGCACTCTTCGCGCGAGCAGCGTGGCTTCGGACTCCGGCCGAAGGCCTTGTTGAACGCCTCATTGCCTCCGGCGACGTCCGCGATGGGCGACCCCCAGTTGGAAAGCGACGCGAAGGTCTGCGTCCAATACTCCACGGCGCGCGCCATCCACGTGCGCCGCGCCTCGGCCGCATCGCGCTTGCGCGCACCGAGCACGGCACCCGCCTCGGCACGTTCGCCCGCACGACGGGAATCCACGGCACGGAGGGCCTCGAGGCGCGGCTTTGCTTCGTCCGCGTGCCGCCCTTCGGGAAACACCTCGAGGTAGTACTCAAGGCCGTCGAGGTTCGTGCGGCCCGTGGCCCAGATGCGCTCGTCGGCCTGGCGTCGGTAGGTTGTCAGTTCCTCTGCCCACTGGCCGTCCGGGTAGCCTTCAAGATAGGCCCTTGCGGCGAGGAGCTTCTCGCGCTCGTCCGCCGCGACCCGCACGTCGCGGTACGCGTCGTATTCGGCGTGGCTCGAAAACGCCGCGCACCCGGCCAGTGCGAGCGAACACCCGAGCAGCACCGCACGCATCGCACGCACGCGCACCACGTCAGTTCCCCCCGCAGAGCACGTCCGGCGTGCATTCGATGATGCTCTCGTTCGGCGTGCTCAGCCGTTCCTTGGAACGCAGCGCCGCAATGCACGCCCGCGTGCGGTCGGTGTTCGGCGCGGGTTACAGACGGCGGGGTTCCAAACGAAGCCCTCGCACATGTCGGTCACCGCCGCGAGGCAGTCGTCGTAGGCGTCGTCGTCGATGCGTTCCGCCTCGTGATCGCGCAAACAATAGAGCGCCTGGCTGTCGAGGCAGAACTGCTCCGGGTCGGAGACCGACACGTCGTCCGAACACGAGCCGACGGAACCGGGCGTCGGCCCGCCGAGCACAAGAAAGAGCGCAACCCACCACACGGGTTTCGTTCGCTCGATGGCACGCCAAGCTCGCTTCACGGGAGCACCTCGTAGTCGATCACCAAGCCGAGTTCTCCGCTCGCGGTCGGGTGAACGGAGCCGTCGCCCCCCGCGAAAAGCGCGAAGCCAACCTCCGCGTAGACGCCAATCCCCGCGAGAAACAGCCAGGTCGCCCCCGCATCCACTTCACCGCCGATGCTCGCCGAGGGCGCGATGACCCATGGGATGCCCGCCTTGAACGTGCCGAGGAAGTTCGAACCGAGATCGATGCGCGCGAAATACGAGGGCGTGAGAACGGCCTGCTGAAATGCATCCACGCCCACGAGCACGCTGCCGTCGGCCACGAGGTTCGTGGAGACGCCCAGGCCAACGCCGTGTCGCCAAAAGCCCAGCCCTGGAAGCACGACCGCGCCGAACGCATCGAGGTAGCTCGGCGCAAAGACGTCCTGGGCGAAGTTCCGGTTCTTTGCGAGGCGCAGCGAAGCGCCTGCCCCGAGGGAGAACCAGACGTGCGCTGGCTCGTCGTCATCCCATGCGTCGTCCGCAGACACGTCACCGTCGGCATCACCATCCGCCGCGTCCGCGCCAACCGGTGCGTCATCCGCAGGTTCGGGCGGAGGCCCCTCGGGCGCGAGCGGTGTGCCCTGGGCCTCGAGCACGGGTACCGCGACGAGGAGGTAAAGCACGGAAATCCCGCTAAGAATTGCGGCGCGCACGGCCCGTGGACGGTAGCCGGCACGCCGTGGCGCGGTCAAGGCGCGCGGCGTTCAGGTGGCCACGCGTTTGAGGTTCCGGATCGACTCGCGGAAGCCCGGCACCGACATGAAATACCGGTAGACGCCCTCGCTCCGGGTCGTCAGGTCTTCAAGGAGTGCGCGGCGGCGCCCTTCCAGGTTCGCCGCCAGCTCCTGCGTGGACGCACCGTCGACCTCCGCACCGACTCCGACGGATTCGACCCGCTGCTTTAGCTGGGAAATCTGGTAGCGCAGATCGTCCCGCTCCCGTACCCGCGCGTCCGCCTCGCGCGCGAGCTCCGCGACGGCGCGCTGGGCTTCGAGCCACATGGCAGCCAGGTGCCCAAGGTCGCGCACCTTCTCGACCTCCAGGGGCGCTGGGAGATCCACCGGTGCCGGGGGCAAGGACTGCCACTGGGTGCGCAGCGGCGCACTCGCATCCTCGAGGCGCTCCCGCGCGGCTTCGAGTCGCGTGCGGGAGTCATCCATCTCGCGGGCGATGCGCGACTCGTCCCGACCGAGTTCATCGATGGCCTTACCGATGCGCAGGCGGAGCTCACGGTTCTCGCGTTCCCGGTCTTCGAGCTTGCCGTTCGCCGAGCGCAGTTCCTTGCGAACGCGCGCCATTTCATCGACCAGCGTGCGGAGCAGGTCCACCTCGGCGATCAACCATGGCGGCGCAACGCTGTCCGGGTGCGCGACCGTCAACCAGTCGGCGAACTCCTCGACGCGGTTCGTCCATGCGCCTTCGATGTCGACGGTCTTCGAGCTGATGTGCGTCACCGTCGGCTGCCTCGTGGGCGCCCGCTCCCGCTCCGCCGCCTTCCCAAGCAGGCGCGTGAGCTCCTCGACCAGGTGGTGGGCGTCGCGGTGTCGATCCCCCGGGGCCTTCGCCATCATCCGGGCCACCAGGTCGTCCACGTCGCGCGGTATCTCCGCACGGACCGACGACGGCACGGGCACGGGCCCCCGGACATGCTGCTCGAGCATGCGCGCGATGTTCCCGCCGTACGGGATGGTTCCGGTCAGCATTTCATAGAGCACGGCACCGAGTGCGTAGAGATCCACCGACGCCGTGGCGCGCTCCCCTCGGCACTGCTCGGGCGCCATGTACTCCGGGGTTCCGAAGACCGCACCCGTCAACGTGAGCTTGAGTTCGCCCTTCATCGAGGCGAGGCCGAAGTCGAGGACTTTGACGAAGTCACCGCCGACACCGGACAGGAGGAAGATGTTCTCGGGTTTGATGTCCCGATGCACCACGTCGAGCTCATGGGCCCGGGCGAGCGCCTGCGCGACTTGAAGCGCGACGTCGAGGGCGCGCGGAATCGGCATGGCCCCCTTGTGCGTCTCGAGGTTGAGCGGGACGCCGTCGAGGAACTCCATGACCAAGTACGGGAGACCTTCGTCGGTCTCGCCGTAGTTCATGATGTTGATGATGTGCTCGTGATCGATGCGGTTCGCGGCCTTCGCTTCGCGGAGGAACCGTTCACGGTTCGAACGCGATCGGGCGAGCGCTTTGTCGAGGAACTTGATGGCGACAAGGTTGTCGTCCGAAGCGCTGAGCGCGCGGTAGACAACCCCCATGCCGCCCGCGCCGATTTGCTCCTCAAGCGTGTAGCGCCCCCCGATGACCAGCCCCACAAGCGGGTCGGGCGCGTCGCGAAGCTGGGCACCGTCGAGTGGGCACGTGCCCTTGTCCGTGTCGTAACGGGCGCCGCAGAGCTCACAAACGCGGGGACGCTTCGCCACCAAACGGAAGCCTACGCGGCACGCCGGGGTCGCACAACGCTGGAATTGTCCAGTGAAACCGCCCCTCCATCGGCGGCGAGGTTTGACGCCCAGGGGGCCCTTTGATAGTTCCGGCGCACCTTGATTGGAGGATCCATGAAGCAAGCACTTACAGGTCTCGTCATCGCCATGGCGGCCCTCGCCGCGAACCCACTCTCCGCCCTCGCCCAGGACGCCTCGTACAGCGGCGAAGCATCGGCGAGCACCAGCTCAGGCTACAGCTCGTCGAGCTCCTCGAGTTCGTCCGGCCACAGCGATGTGCGGCTTGCCATCCAGGCGCGCCTCGACGCGCTCAACCTTGTCCACGAGATGGGCGGCGCGCTCGGCGCTGTCACGCCGCTGACCCCGTTTGCGACCATCGGTGTTCGCATCCTGGACGAGCGCCTTTTCCTCGGCGCTGGCCTCGGTTTCGCCGGCGGCAGTCGCGACGTGGCGGCGGGCGCCGAGCAGGGCCGCGCGGCCTTCGCATTTACGCCCGTGGCGAGCTTCGACGTGCTCACGACGGAATTCGCTGCGCTCTACTTCATCGGCATGTTCAACCTGATCAGCCTCGGCGAGACCAGCACCGACACGGCGGCCGGCTCGGCGAACGCCAACGACGACGTCTTCGGCATCGGCCTCAACGCCGGCGCGGGCATCCGCGGGAAGATCAACGAGTCCCTCGCCATCGGCGGCGAGTTCGGCTGGGGCTTCTCCGCCCTGAACGGCCCCGGCGACTCCTTCGACCACGGGTTCTGGGGAACCCTGATGTTCGAAGCGTCCATCGGGCTCTGAGCCGGGCTTCCGGCACCCGCGACGGCTATTCTTGACATAGCCGATGCGGGAATCCATATAACCCCGGTCGCGGGCTCGCGGCCGGGGTTTTTCCTTTCATGAAGCTGTCGAACAAGGGCATCTACGGCGTGCGGGCCGTCTTCGACATCGCCTTCCACAGCGGCGGCCAGGCGACCCAGATCAAGGAAATCGCCGAGCGGCAGGCCATCCCCCCGCGGTTCCTCGAGCAGATTTTCCAGGACCTCAAGCGCGCGGGACTCGTCACTTCGCGGCGGGGCCCGAAGGGCGGAGACCAGCTCGCCAAGGAGCCCGGCGAGATTCGCGTGGGCGACGTGGTGCGGGCCCTCGAGGGGCCGGTGGTCCTCGCGGCCGAGACCGAGACCGCCGCGCCGCCGACGGACGCGACCTCACGTGCGGTGACCGACGAGACCTTCCGCTCACTCTCGGAGAACGTGGACGCGTGCTTCGACGCGGTCACCTTCGAAGCCTCTGCGAACGTGGCGAAGCCATCGGCGTGCGACGCGGCCCGCCGCGCCGCTATGTCTACAGCATCTGAGAACCACACGAACGCCATGCTCGCCCCCGTCGTCGACAGCCCCCTCGCCCTCATTGGTCGCACGCCCCTCGTGCGACTCGGGCGCGTTGTGCCGGAGGGCGGCGCCACCGTGTGGGCGAAGTGCGAGCACCTGAACCCGGGCGGCAGTGTGAAGGACCGCATTTGCCTCGCGATGCTCGATGCCGCGGAGCGCGAGGGCCGTATTCGACCAGGCAGCACCGTCGTCGAGCCGACCAGCGGCAACACCGGCATCGGCCTCGCGCTGGTCTGCGCCGCGCGCGGTTACAAACTCGTTCTGACCATGCCGGCGAGCATGTCCCTCGAACGGCGACAGCTCCTCAAGTCGTACGGCGCGGAAATCGTGCTCACGGACGCGGAGCGCGTGATGGAGGGCGCCATCGAGGCCGCGGAACGCATTGCAAAGGAGCGCGACGCGTTCATCCCGGAACAGTTCGGGAACCCCGAGAACCCAAACGCCCACGCCGACGGCACCGCCATCGAACTCTTGGAGGCGTTCGGCGAAGAACGCATCGACGCGTTCGTCGCCGCGGTGGGCACCGGCGGCACGGTGAGCGGCGTCGGCCGCGCGCTCAAGGTGCGGCGCCCCGAAACGCGGGTCGTCGCTGTGGAACCCGCGGCGAGCCCGGTCCTCGCGGGTGGTGCCGCGGGCCCGAGCAAGATCCAGGGCACCAACGCCGGCTTCGTGCCGAAGAACTTCGACCGCACGGTCGTCGACGACATCGCCCACGTCACGGACCGCGAGGCGTACGACATGAAGCGCGAGCTCGCGCGCAAGGAAGGCCTCCTCGTCGGCATGTCCGCCGGCGCCAACGTCGTTGTCGCCGCACGGCTCGCCGCGGAGCTCGGCCCCGGCAAGAACATCGTCACCGTGCTCTGCGACACGGGCGAACGCTACTTCAGCCTCGACACCTACTTCACGGAACCCGCGGCCACCGCCGCGAACGCTTAAGGAGACCGAACCATGGCAATCACCGTCCGCATCCCCACCCCACTCCGCACCCTCACCGGCGGCCAAGATGAAGTGCAGATCGAAGGCGCTGACGTCGGCGCCCTCATCGAAAACCTCGAGAAGGCGCACCCCGGCATCAAGGACCGCCTCGTCGACGAAAAGGGCGTCCGTCGCTTCGTGAACATCTACGCGAACGACGAGGACATTCGCTTCCTCGACAACCTCAAGACCGCGCTCAAGGACGGCGACTCCGTGAGCATCGTCCCCGCCATCGCCGGCGGCCGGG
The DNA here is from genome assembly GCA_041389625.1 of Polyangiales bacterium. Lineage (GTDB taxonomy): Bacteria > Myxococcota_A > Polyangia > Polyangiales > JAWKRM01 > JAWKRM01. Next base: position 213,745 of record JAWKRM010000002.1, on the reverse strand, counting down.
CCTAAGGCCGCGGGGTCGAGCGCGTGCGTCACCGTCGCGTGGAAAGCGTGGCCGACCTCGTCGGCAACACGCCCCTGGTGCGCCTGCGCGCCATCGAACGCGACTGCCCGGGCGCCGAACTCTATCTGAAGCTCGAGTACACGAACCCGGGCGGCTCGGTGAAGGACCGCCCTGCCCTCCGGATGATCCAAGACGCCATCCGCGACGGCCGCCTCACGCACGACAAGACCCTCATCGACGCGACGAGCGGCAACACGGGCGTCGCGTACTCGCTCTTCGGCGCGGCCCTTGGGCACCGCGTGGCCCTGGTGATGCCGGAAAACGTCTCCGAAGCTCGGAAGAACATCACGCGCGCCTTTGGCACCGAGCTCATCTTTTCGAGCCCGATGGAAGGTTCGGATGGCGCCATCAACTTGGTGCGCAAGCTCGTCGCCGAGCACCCCGAACGGTATTTCTATTCCGACCAGTACTCGAACCCCTCGAACCCCCTCGCGCACTACGACGGAACCGGCCGCGAGATCCTCGCGCAGGTCGGCGACCGCATCACGCACTTCGCCACGGGCGTCGGCACCACCGGCACGATCATGGGCACGAGCCGGCGCCTCAAGGAGCACCTCCGCCCCATTGAGTGTGTCGCCCTTGAACCGGCGGAGGCGCTCCACGGCCTCGAGGGTCTCAAGCACATGGGAAGCTCCATTGTCCCTGCGATTTACGACCCGACGACCCTCGACCGCGTGGTCCCCGTGGGGACCGACGAAGGCTGGGACATGGCCGACCGACTCGCCGCCGAGGAGGGCCTTCATGTCGGTCACTCGACGGGCGGCAACGTGGCCGGCGCCCTGCGCATCGCGAAGGAAGCGGGCAAAGGCGCCTGCGTGGTGACGATCGCCTGCGACCGCGGTGATCGGTACTTCGCGCCCATGCGTTGGGAACAGCACTACGAGTGGTAGAGTCGCGACCTTCGTTCCCGACCGGACTTGTGCTTATGACCGAACGTCCCTGGATCCAAGGCAACCTCTCCATCGACCGTGCCGTCCTCGCGGACATCGAAGCCCACGCCAAGGAGAGCTACCCGAGCGAATGCTGCGGCTTCATCGCCGGCCCCGCGAACGACACGCCGACGCTCACGACCTCCGTGCGCGAGGTCAACGAGGCGGACAAGTACCACGCCCTCGATCCCATCACGTTCCCGCGTACGTCGCGGATGTATTTCAAGATCAACGAACTCCGCGCCGGCCGCGCCTTCGATGCCGCCGAGAAGGCAGGCAACCCGATCAAGGTCATCTATCACTCGCACTGCGATGCGGGCGCGTACTTCTCCGAAGAAGATGCGGCCACCTTCGCAAACGAAGGTCAGCTCATGTGGCCCTGCGCTTTCTTGGTCGTGAGCGTGGTGGGCGGCGAGGTGCGCGATCGAAAACTTTGGGTGCACGTACCTGGAACGAACGGCTTCGCCGAGTCGGCCCTCACCGAGAGATAGCTTCTCCCCGCGCCGCCCATGTCGTCCCCGTCGCCACGCACCGGATTCCGTTGGCCCCCGCTCGGTGCGGAGGGGCTCGCCGCCGGCGCGCTGTTGCTGTGGCTCGTGCCCGCCGGCTTCACGGCCACGAAGGTGCTGCGCACGGCGCCGGATGCATCCGTGTTCGATGTTCTCGTGTGTGCAGCGAACAATGCGGCGTATGCCCTTGGGAGCGCCGTTGTCTTCGGGGCTGCGGCGTGGCTCCTTCGGCGGCGCAAGGCGGCGGCGGTGGTTGCACCGCTCTTTTCGCTTTGGTGCGTGACGTTCCTGACGCTCGCCCAGATTGAGCACCAGAGCTGGGCCCACTCGGGCACGCTCCTCGACTGGAAGCTCCTGCTCTACACGGCGGAGCACTGGGGCGAACTTTCAGCCGTGGTGCAGTCCGAAGCGAACACGGCCACTTGGATCGCCCTGGTCCTCGTCGGTGCGCTCGGCGTGCTCCCGGCTGTGGTGTCGTGGGCCACGACACGCTGGCCGGTTCCGCCGCGCGTCGTGCGGCGCGGCGCAGTGGCGTTGGGCGTCGCCATCGCCCTCGCCGCCGCGCTGACACCGTTTTCACCCGCGTCGCGGCGCGCGATGGCGTTCGACCGTTCCGCGGGGTTCGTGTTGCTCAAGGGCGCCGTCACATCCTCCTGGGAGACCGCCACCGCGCCCGCCGAACGCCCGGTGGAAGAAACGTCGGTGCTGGTGAAAAAGCTCCTCGAGCAGCACCCGCCGAAACAGTCCCTTCCGGCCGACGGGCCCGAGAACGTGCTCGTCGTCGTCATGGAATCGACGCGTACGGACGCGACGACTGTCTACGTCCCCTCGCTTCGCACGACGCCGACCATGGCGAGCCTCGCGGAACACGCGCTCGTCGCGGACCGTGCGTACATCGACATGTCGCACACGTCGAAGGCGCTCGTGTCGATCCTCTGCGGCTACCCCGCGCGCTGGGTGCAGACCATCGAAGAAGCGAAACCCGGTGGGCTCAACCGTCCGTGCATGGCGCACCTGTTCGACGCGGTGGGCTATGGCACGGCGTTCTTCCAGGCGGCCACCGCCACCTTCGAAGCGCGCCCGCAGCTCGTGGCGAACATGGGGTACTCGCACTTCGAAGGTCAGGAGACGTACAACGACCCGAACTTCGCCCGCGCCAACTACTTGGCCTTGGAAGACAAGGTCATGGTCAAACCCATCCTGAAGTGGGTCGATGCGCAGCGGGCCGCGAAGAAGCCCTTCTTCCTCACGACCCTCACGGCGATTCAGCATCACGACTACGGCCTGCCTCCGGGCAGCACGAAGCAGCAGTTCATCGACGGCCCAGGCCCCGACAAGCTCTTCAACGACTACCTCAATACCGTCGCCTACGCCGACAGCTACCTCGCGGAGCTCGTCGCCGGCCTCAAGGAGCGCGACCTCTTCGACAAGACGCTCATCGTCATCGTGGGCGACCACGGCGAAGGGTTCATGGAACACGGACGCCGCCACCACAACGACATCATGTGGGAGGAGGGCATTCGCGTGCCGCTCATGGTCAGCAACCCGCGGCTCTGGCCCGAACGCCTCGCGGCATCCGGTATCCGACGTCAGGTCGACATTACGCCGACGGTGCTACGTACCCTCGGTGTCACATTCGACCCGCACTGGTACGAGGGACGCGACCTCCGCGACCCCACGGGACACGACGTCGCGCAGATGTCCTGCTGGTACGACGACCAATGCCTCGCCGAGCGGCGCGGCGACGTTTCCGTGATCTACTCCTACGACACGCGACCCACGGAAGTGTACGACCTCGCACGCGACCCGAAACAGACCCGCGACCTGCTCGAATCCGCCGCGGACGCCAAGACCGCGAGCGACCTGGCCAAGGCGGCGACCAAGCGCCTCCTCGCACGGCGCGATGAAATTGAAGCGGCCTACGGCAACACGAGCGTCAGCTCCTCCTGGGTCCTCAAGGAAGAGCCGCTTCCCGAACACGTCGTCTACGCGCGACTCGCCGACAGCATTGAGATCCTTGGTTGGGATGGCCTTGAAACGGTGGCCCCCGGCGGCTTCTGGGACATCACCGTCTACTTCCGCTGCCTCAAGCCCGCCCCGAAGGGCTACAAGTTCCTCGCGCACGTCGAGACGGGCGACGGACGCGTCAAACGTACCGACAAGAACGCTTCGCAAAACCGATACAAGATCGATGAGTGCAAGCCGGGCGAGTACGTGAAGTACCCGCTGAGTTTGTATTTCGACCCCACCTGGCCCGATGGACCGGTGACGTTCTATTTCGGTGCGTTCAAGGGGAAGAAGCGCCTTCCACCCGCGCGCACCTCGCTCCCGGTCGTCGCGAACCGCGTGGCCCTGTTCCATCCGCGGGTCACGGGCGGTCACGAACCGGAGCTCGAACAGCTGCTCGCCGAAACCATCGTCGATGCGCCACCGTCGCCCACGTCGCCCATCGGCGCCGACTTTGGGGACTACGTCACGCTGGTCGAAGCGCGGGTGGAACCCACGAGCATCACGCCGAAGGGTGACTTTGAGGTGGTCGCCGTGTGGAAAATTCGCCGCGAACTCCGCGGCCCCTGGCGCATCTTCATCCACGCCGATCCGAGCCGCGGCAAACCCATCCACGATGACGTGTACTCCGCCGGCGGATTGCTCCCCATGGCCCGGTGGCCCGCCGGGAAGTACATCGTCGACCGGTACAAGCTCTCCGCCCGCTCCAACTGGTACCCGGGTACCCACGTCAAGGTTCGCATGGGCATCTACCGCGACGATGAACGCCTTCGAGTGACGAACCCGGGCAAGAGCACGGTCGATTCGGATCGCTTGCTCGTGGGCGAGCTCCAGGTTACTGCGGCCCCGCCGTGAATCGCGACGTCTTCAAACGCTGGCTCCGTGACCCCCTGGCCTGGTGCGTCCTCCTCGGCGCCGGATTCGTCGTCTATCGGGTACTCGGCCTCTTCCACAACGTCTGGTCGTTCACCACGGACGACGCGTACATCACGCTGCGCTACGCCCGAAACTGGCACGACGGCCACGGCATCACGTGGAACGCGGGTGAGAAGCCCGTCGAAGGTTATTCGAATTTCCTCTTCGTGGTGCTCGGGTACATCGCGTTGACCGTCGGCGCCTCGCCCGAGATGTTCATCAAGGCGGTGTCGCTGCTCGCCCTCCTGGGTTCCGTCGTACTCATCTATCGCCTTGGGCGTCCCATCCTCGGGCGCATCGGCGCCATCGCACCGGTCCTTTTTTTCGTCACGGACAAGGGTGTCCTCTGGTGGACGTTTAGCGGCCTCGAGACCATCGTCTACGCCGCATTCGCGCTCGCCGCGTTTCACCTTTACCTGCGCGCAACGGACATGGCCCAGGCCATTGGCCCGAAGCACGTGCGCCGGAGCCTCCTGGGTGCGGGCGCGTGCATCTTCCTCGCGAGCGTGACTCGATTTGAGGGACCGATTCTCGGCGTCGCGCTCGCCGGGGCATCGTTGCTCACCTTCATCGAACAGGCCGTGCGCGCCCGTCGAACCGGCGCCCCCGCCCCGACCTTCGCCGAGGCGTTCAAGCCCATCGTGATCGTAGGCATCGCGGCCGCCGTGCCGTACGCGCTCTATTTCGTCTGGCGCTACGCGCATTTCGGCGAGCTCATCCCGAACAGCTACGCCTGCAAGCTCGGAACCGAAGGCCTGGCGAAGCGACGCTACCAGGACTTCGTCACCGACTTCATGCCGCTCCTCGCCGTGGCTGCGGTCACACTCGCGTTCCGGCGTTCCCTTCGCCATTGGGTGCTCGCCGTCCCGATCATCCTCTACGTGTTGCTGCTTCGCGACACCGACACCATCGTCGCGTACCACAACCGCCACTTCGTGGTGGTCCTCGGCGGGCTCTACATCCTCGTCGTCGGCTCGCTCGAGGCGTTCACCGGGCGCGTCGCACGACTCACGCGGGTTCAGTCCGCAACTGCCATCGTTGTGAGCGCATACCTCGGGTTCGGGTTCGCGAACCTCACCGCCGACGTGGAGGACCCGTCTGGCTACGGCGCCAAGACCGAGTGCCGCGCGGAACTCGGGCGCTGGATCGACCGTGTGCTCAAGCCGAGTGAGGTCTGGGTGACGGGCGACGCGGGCATTGGGCCCTACAACTCCGACGCACGCGTCATCGACGCGTATTGCCTCAACTACGCCGGCGCCACGGAGAACGGTCGACGCCTCGCCGACCCCGCGCTCAGCGATCGTATCCTTGAGGCGCGTCCGGAAGCCGTGGTGATGATCTCTCGATCCGTCACCGCGTGGAAACCGCGGGCACCGATCTGGCGCATCATGCGCGACGACGCCCGCTTCCGATCGGGCTACACCTTGGTCCACCGCGTGGAGTGCGAGAAGAACGACTTCTGTTACTGGGTGTACGCCCGCAACGACGCAGCTCCGCGATTCCCGCGCGACTGAGCTGCAAAGTCACCGACCGATTTCTGCACACGTCGCGTGGCGCACCGCGGCTTGCCCGACCCCCGTGTGCCCCGTAGTTTTCGGACTCCTGGGGAGCTCGGTTCGACGTCGTGAATCTCGACGAATGGTTTGATAGTTTCTTCGCTCGCAAGGCGGCGGCGCCCATCGCATCGCTCTGCCACCGCTACGCGCCGAGCATCACCCCGGACCGCATCACGGCCGCCGTCGCACTCTTTGGCCTGATCCTCGCGCCTCTTCTACGGAGGCGGCGGCTACTGGCCCATCGTCGGTGCCCTGCTCTTCGTCTGGGTGATGGTTCTCGATTGCGCCGATGGGCAGCTTGCGCGCCTGCGTGGCGGCGGCTCATGGCAGGGGCGTGTCGTCGACGGCCTGGCCGACATGATCGGCGCCGTTTCGTGCCACGTGGGCATGATGATCGCGCTCGCGACGGGGAATGTGAAGGTGCTCGGGCACACCTTCGGATGGACGAGCTCGTTCATGCTCCTCCTGATCGCCGGCGGCTCGATGATCTGGAACGCGCGCGTCTTTGACGGCCTCAAGCAGAACGTCAAACCCGAATCCATTGACAACGACCTCGAGCGATACCGCGGCGAGGTGAAAACCCTGTTCGACCGATTCGTCTTCTGGTTCTGGGAAGACTACGCAAGCCACATTTCTGGCTACAAGGGCGAGACGCCCGAGCACACGTACCTGATGCTTCGCCGCGTCCAGTGGGCCGGCCCCACGAACCACCACTTCCTGATGGTGCTGACCGGGTTCGCCATGCCGTGGTTCCCCTTCGCGCCGGTGGTCTACGCGTTCGCGTGCATCGTTCCCATCAACCTGCTTGTGGTTGGCGTTCTCAAACTGACGCGTCCCGCCGTGGGCAGTTTCGAGGCGACGCGGTGAGGCTCCGCCGACGGGGCGGCTCCGTATCCATCGAGGGCGCGGTCGTGCTCGCCCTGGTCGCCCTCGCCGGCGCAGCGGCATTCGAGCCACTGGGCCGCGCCTACGACTCGACCGTGGCGACGGGCACGCGTTCGAGCAATGGAGTGCCCTCCGCGAACGGCACCGCGCGCCGCTCGTCCGTCGCGGTGTCGGCCTCCGCTGCGCTCGTTAGCGGGATCACCTCCGCACTTCAGTTTGCAGACCTCCGTCACGTGCCCGAGGTCGCGACAAGGGTGCCAGCACGCATGACGCATGAGCTCGAGAACGTCGCGCGGTACGTGCGCGACGTGACGCGCTCCGGCGCCGCCGAGATGGCCGTCGAGCTCCCGGACCTGAGCCTTTCCCTCCACGACGCTGACTCCCGCGCCTTCGCCGCCGCCCTCTACCGCGAGGTGGCCCTCCGCACCGCCCAGCTCCCGGACGCGGCCTTCGACGCGGCCCTCGACACCGTGCGCACCGCCACGGCGGAGGGCGCCTCTTTTGATCTTCGCCGCGGCGTCGACGCGGGTGTCCCCGACGCTCTCCTTGCACGCCTCAGGGACGCGGCCCGTGTTTTCGACGAGCCGCGCAGCTCGGGCTGGCGAACACCGGCCGCCGAGGCCTACGCCAAGCAGATCGCCGAAAGCTTGAACGTTGCCGAAGAGGCACACATCCGCGAACTCCGGGCACCGCCAAACTTCGCCGAAGTTCCGGAAGGCACGTTCCAACTTCAAGACGCGGTACGGGAATACCTTGGCGACACCGACCGCGTTCTCCAGTTGAGCGCGGGTGACGACCCGCCCCTCTCGCGCAGCGCCGTTCGCACGACGCTACGCGGCGGCAAGGATGCCTTCGGTCCACGACTCGCCCTGGACAACCGCGAGGCAGGCGCCCTGCTTCGGCTCGACGGCGGCTTCGACTACATCGAAGTGCGCCGCGGCATGGCCAACTGCTGCATCGAAGGCGGGCTCTGCTGCGGCGTGCCCGCCTCGGAACGCGCCATCGCGGATTTTCTCGGCGACGTATCGACCAAACTGACGCCGGGCGGCGTTGCGCTACTGCATGGCTACCCGCCATTCGATCACGCCAACCACCTGGCGCTCATGCGACGCGCCACGGCCACGTTCGCGAGCGAGCACCCCGACCTGTGGGTACGCCTCCACGCGGCCCCGGAGGTGCAGGGGCAAGTTTATCAGTTCACCGGCGTCGGCATTCACCGCCCAACGCTCGACGCGCCCCAACTCCACGCGCTCGATTAGCTCGTTCGCGCGCGACGGCGGCGCCGGTACACGGCCACCGCCGCGCCAGGCAACGCCCCTATCCAAGGCCAGTGCGAAGCGTGACGCGCGCTCGACGCCATCGCGCAACCCCCGCCCACCCCGGACGACTGGGACGAAGACTTCGGCGCGGACGTACTCGGTCCACCATCGCGTCCATCCACGCCCGAATCGACCCAAACGCCCGCGTCGAGGGGCACATCCGCGTCCCCGATTGCCGCGTCCATCCCTGCGTCGACACCCGCATCCCCGGCGGGCGGCACGTAGGTCGCCCCCGCCGCAACCACGGTCACCGTGACGCGGGCATGGAACGGCAGGTAGAGCGACTGATCCGGCTCGCCGATGAACCCCTGACCGATGTCGATCTTCTTGCCCGCGGAATCGCGCAGGATGAACGCGAGCTTGGCCGGTGGCGCGCCCCAATCGTATCCGGCCATGGCGCAGTCGAGGGAATCGATGGCGCGGTCCGCTTCGAAAACCCCCGGGCCGGTCAACGACAGGGACGGTCCGCATTCGTAGTACGGCGCCTGCTCGAATGCCGTCTGCCACCGGAGACCGTTCGCGCTCGCCATGTCGAGCACCTCAACCCGAAAATGGAGCGTGCCGTGCTCGTAGTCGACGGGGTTCGACAAATCGCTCGGGACGGTTCCCGCGGGCGTCACTCGGTAGTGCGACACCTGGTACGAGTAGTTCGCGAGCGTGTGCTCGTACTCGACGTCGACGAGGTCGAATTGCTGCGCATGCGCGCGCGCGACGACACACAGCACCAACACCGCGCCCGTGAGCGCGGACACCCAACGAGTCATCACCACCGCCTCCCGCAGGGAGTGTAGCGTGGGCAACGGCCGATGGCATGCACGGGAGCGACTGAACGCCCGGAGCCGCCGTGCCTTGACCCGCCGCGTGCTTCCACGCATGTACCTAAACCCCGCGAGGAAAGCGCATGAGCTCCGGGAAACGGGGTACGAAGGCAATCGTTGAATGACGCAACCAACTCATTTCCACGAAGTGCGCGGCCAACGCATTCCGAGGTCGAACGCCGCGATCCCGAGTCTCCTCCCATGCGTTCTCGTGTGCGCCCTCGGATGTGGCTCGGAAGCCACCGCGCTATTCGTCCCGCGCGACGGCTCGACTCCCTCCGACGCTAGTACCGACGCAGCGGATGCCTCCGAAACAACTGCGCCCACCTGCGCCGAACGCGTTCCGCGGCAAGCGACCTTCGACGTGCGCTTCGACTCGGACACGAAGACCGCGACCATCGTCGGCGAACGCAAGCTTCGCGGGCTCTGGGATCATTTGACCGGCCTTGAAACCGACGACGAAACGTTGGGCCGAGCCCGCATCGCCGAGCGCATCACGTGGCTCAAGCAACACAAGGTCAACGCCGTCTTCATCTGGACCGTTTCGCGGTACCTGAACGCCGTTCGATCAGGAAAGTCAGACGAACAGATGCCCTGGGCAACTTGGGATCCGATTCTCGTTTACCGCGAAGCCGCGGCCGCGGCGGGCATCGAGTTCCATCTTTGGTTTTCACCGTTCTACTACAAGGAAACGTTCCGCTCGCACGAACTCGTCGATCATCCGGAATGGGCCATCCTCGGCGTGACGAATGGTGCGAAGGCCATCGACCCGGCCATCACGGAGGTTACGGATCACGAACTCGAGCTCATTCGCTTCGCCGCCGATCACTATTGCCCCGACGGTCTTCAGCTTGAGGAGCCCTACTACAACCAAGTGGAAGTGCCGAAAACCAGCGCCTTCACGGAGCGTTTCAAGTCGAAGTACGGCGCCGCACCGGGTGACACGGCGACGGCCGAGGTCAACGCGCTCAAGGAGGAGATCATCGGTGGGTTCGTGGACCGAGTGCGTGTCGCTCTGCGAAACGAATGGCCTGACGTCGTGTTTCAGGTCAATGGCCCTGGGGACGTCACGGTGACGAGCACCGGCCTCGACCCGGAAGCCGTTGCCCGCAGCGGCTCCATCGACGTTTACGTCCCACAAATCTACACGACGAACGAGACGACTTTCGCAACGTTCGGCACGAGCTGCGTTGCTGCGATCACGCCGTACGCGGGGGTGTTCGCGGGCGTGCCCATCGCTTGGAGCGGTTCGCCCGACGGCAACCCCGCAGCCCCCGCCGAACTCGCGTGGGTCGAGGCCGGCCCGTTCGCCGATTCCATCGCGGGGGCGGTGCTCTTCTCCTACTCAAGCGTGGACCTGATGCCGACGTTGCTCACGGGCCGGGACGATGTTCCCGTGGACATCCAATTCGGCGCCTCCGCCGGGGAAGACACGTCCGACCCGACCTGGGTGGGCAGTGGCAACTCGAGCGCGCTTTCATTCGACGGTGTCGACGACTTTGTCTCGCTGGATGTGGGGCATTCGCTCGACGCATGGGGACAACTTCGTGTGGAAGCACGGGTGCGCGTCGATACGAAACCGTCGTCCACGGCGACCCTGCTCCAGCGCGGCGACCAGCATACGAACAGCGGCTTTCTGTGGGTCTACCTCGACTCGGAGTTGCGCCTCGCTCACCAGATCGCCAACGGCAGCGAATACATCGCGCTTCTGTCGGACCCGATGCCCGCCCTACTCGACGGTGCGTTTCACACGCTCGAAGTCGAGCAAGACCGCCGCACGAAAACCGTCCGGTTCTTCATGGACGGCGCGCCATACGGCGCAAGCACGTACGAACTCGACAGCCGCCCCGTGATCCGTGGACGCGCTTGGATTGGCACGTATGGAGGCCGGACCGAAACCGAGTACCTCTTCCACGGCGCCATCCAACGCCTGACCGTCCGCCGTCACTAGAAACGCCGCCCAAACGGCGCCCGCGGTTCTCATGATCCGGCGCACCCCGTGCGCCAGGGATTCAGTACGCAAGGAAAATTCCAAGCTTTTTGGGGCGGCACGGCGGTTGCAGATTTCGCGTGGGATGGGAAGCAGTGGCAAGGGTGGGCGCTCTCTACGCTCCGATGAACGGGGGCTGACAACCGTCGAGTACGCGATCATCGGGTCGCTGATCGCCATGGTGGGGATCGGGGCGTGGGGCAGCCTCGGCGAGAATGTTCGGGCGGCGACGGAGACGGCGAGCACTTCCTTCGCCCAAATGGGGGCGAATTCCGGTTCACCCAGCGGCAATGTGGGACGCGGCGCGGCCGGACCCGGTGGCGATGACCGCGCTGCGAGGGAGCCCTTGAACGGCCTTGGAGGCGGTGTCCGCCCGCTCGAACCCGCGGACACACGGAGACCCGACGGCGATGGATACATGCACGGCGAATGCTCCGGGCCCCAATGCAAGGCGCTACAACCGTAGGGACCCACCCGCATGTTCACCAACCCGACAACGGATAGCCTCCTCGCCAAGTACGCCCTCGGGCGCTGCCTCGGCGAAGGTGGGTTCGGGGCCGTGTACGAGGCCGAGCACCGCCTCACTCGACGCCGCGTGGCGATCAAGATTCTTCGCGACGAGCACCTCGAAAACGACGAAGTGATCCGCCGCTTCTTGCAGGAGGCGCGCGCGGCGACGGCGCTCGCGCACCCGAACGTCGTCGAGGTTCTCGACATGGGCGTGGACCCAGAGCGCGGCGCCTACCTTGTGATGGAGTTCCTCGAGGGCATGTCCCTGGCGGACGTCCTCTCCACGCGGGGCCCCGTCGCACCGCGGGAAATTATTGCGTGGCTCCTTCCCATCGCGGATGCGCTCGCGGAAGCGCATGCGCGCGGCATCGTCCACCGAGACCTCAAACCGGACAACATTTTCCTTGCACGCACCCGCAACGGTGTTGTGCCGAAACTGCTCGATTTCGGCATCGCGAAGCTCATCGAGCCGCAGCTCGCCGCAAGCGTGGCCACGCGGGTCGGCACCGTGCTCGGCACGCCGCACTACATGGCGCCCGAACAACTGAATGGCGCCCAGGAAGCTTCCTCCGCGAGCGATGTGTGGTCCCTCGGGGTGATCCTCTACCAAGCGCTCACGGGAGTGTTGCCGTTCGACGGAGCCACACTTCCTGCGATCTTCTACAACATCACCCAGTGCCGATTTGCGGACCCCCGGAGCCTCCGGGGTTCACTCGCGGATGACGCGGGCGCCGCGCTCATCACCGCCTGCCTCACCCCGAACCCCGTGTACCGCGTTCGCACCGCCTCCGCCTTCGCGGACGCGCTGCGCGCTCACCCAGCCGCGCCCAGGATGAGCTTCCCGGCGCCGGCACCCGACGGGGCCGTCACGGCAATGCCGCAGGTCTCCACGCCCCCGGCGCCGCGCCGCGCGGCATCTCCGGTCCAGGCGGTGCTCGCAATCGCTGCGGGGATCATCCTGACTTCGGTCGCGTGGGGCGTCTTCAGCGCACATTCCAGCGCCGAGACTCCGCCGGACAACGGTGCGACGGTGATCGGTACCCATGCCAGTGGCGCGCCCGCACCATCACCTCCAGTGGTGGGTTGGCTCATGGTTGCAAATGGTTTCGAGGCGGGGACGGTGCACCACTTCGATGTCATCGCGCGAACCGCGGAGGGTGTCGCCTACACCCGCACGACCCATCGCGCGGACCACTATCCCTACATCGTCCAGCTCAACGACGTGGACCCACGCGCAGGTCGCGTCGAAGTCGTCGCCTTCGACTCCGCCGACCGCATCCTCGGCCTGTTCACCCCAACCAACGTGCGCCAGGGAGTGAACTTCCCCTACTTCGACATCCGCATGGAGCCGCAAACCAAGTCCGCCGCGACGGATTGAAGTTCAGGCTGTGCCCCACGCACGCTGCGCCAAAAAGCGCGCAGCAATCCGGCTTGACCTTGCGAGCGGCTACGCCGACGCGATGCGGATGTATTTGCCCGGGCGTTCCGGGTCTGGCGCGTACCATGCGGGTTGGCCGTCGGGGTCGCGGCCGAGCTTTGCGCCGGGGACCGGGGGCTCGGCGCCGACGCGAACGCCGGGGAACGTCTTCGGCGACCACGAACCGTTCTCCGTGTACGTACCGAAGTTGTCGGACGCCGCGGATCCCGTCGAACCCGCCACGCGCTGACCACCGTTTCCTTCGGCGCCGGTCGCGCCGAGCGGTACCCGGGTGCCCGGCAACAGACGAATGGCCTGGAGTGCGTCGACGGCTTCGATGAGCGCCCGCGTGAGCTCAGCGACGTCCTGCTCGCTGTGTGCCGCGGTGATGAAACACGGTCGCGCATCCCAAACGTGGATGCCCCGGTGCCGCAAGAAGTGAAAGAGCAGTGTCCCGAAGGGGAAATCATCCGTGCCCTTCACCTTGAACAGGGACCCGAAGTTCTCGACGTGAAGACCGCACCCGCGTCGCTCCCAATCCGCATTCACCGTGGCGACGAACTTGTCGGTCATGGCATTGATGCGGCGCTGCAGGCCCGGACCTTCGCGCTTCAGGTGGGAAAGCGTGGCCTTCGCGGCGGCGAGCGTCAGCGGGTGCCGCACGAACGTGCCCGCGAAGTACGTGACGCCGACGGTCGGCGTCGAGTCATCGCCAAACTGCCACTGCCCGCCGTCGAGGGCATCCATGAACTTGGCGCGACCCGAGATGAGGCCGATGGGCATGCCTCCGCCGGGGATTTTTCCGTACGTCACAAGGTCGGCACGGATGCCGAAGTGCTCCTGCGCGCCGCCGGGCGCGATGCGGAAGCCGGTGATGACCTCGTCGAAGATGAGCGCGATGCCGTGCTCGGTGGTGATGCGCCGGAGCTCCTCGAGGAACGCCTTCGGCTGGAGGCCCGGCCGACGGCTTTGCACCGTTTCGACGAGCACGCCCGCGAGCTCGCCCGCGGCCGCACGCTCGCGGATCACCTCCAGCGACGCCGGGTCGTCGTAGTCGAGCAGCAGCGTATTCTCCACCGACGCACGCGGAATGCCCGGCGCCGCGGGCATGGATTTGAGCGACTTCGTGCCGCGCACGATGACCTCGTCCATGATGCCGTGGTAGGCACCGTTGAACATGACGATGGTGTCGTTGCCCGTCACGGTGCGTGCAAGACGCATGGCACCGAGCACCGCCTCCGAACCCGTATTGCAGAACGCGACGCGCTCGTTGCCCGTCAGTTCGCGCACGAGGTTTCCGACCTCCGCCGTGAGGGGGTGTTGCGGGCCAATTTCGTAGCCCTTTTCGAGCTGCGCGCGGATGGCATCGTCGACGAACTTCGGGTGGTGCCCGAGGAAATTCGTGCCGAATCCCACGGTGATGTCGATGTAGTCGTTGCCATCGATGTCCGTGAGGTGAGCGCCGGCGGAGCGGTCGACGACGATGGGATACGTGATCTCCTTGAGGAGCGGCGTGAAGCCTGGAAACCGCCCGTGGGTCCGCGAGCTGGTGGCGATTCTGCTGCGTGAAGCCCTTCGACTTCGCCGTGCGTCGCGTGTACTCCGCGATGAAGCGGTCGAGGGCCGCACGCTGTTCGGCGTCGAGGGTCTTCGTGTTCTGGCGCTCGATGCGTGCGCCCGGGCCGAAGGCCTTCTTGGGTTCCTCGCCCGCGGTCGACGGCGCCGCCGCGGGCGCTGCGGCATGCGGCACGGGGGACGGCGCTGCCACGGGTGCCGGCGCCGCGGGCGCCGCGGGCGCGACCACAGGCGCGTATCCCGGCGATGCGACGCCTCCAGCCACCGTCTGGGTGGGCGGCCCTCCGACGATGCCCATCATGGCGAGCTGCTGCTGGATGATGCTCAGCTGTTGCGCGAAGACCTGCGCATATGCGGGCGACGCGGGGAGCGCACCCGTGGGCATGGACACGGACGACGGAACGACACCCGCGGGCATGGGAACGACGGGCACGAGGCCCACTTCCTGCGCGGTCGCAACGGGCACCGGCATCGGTCGCGCAGCGGGCGCCGGCGCGGCCGGTGCCGCCGGCGTAACGGGAGCGGCCGGAGCAAACTGCCCCGGCGCAAGGTGCGCATCGAGATGCATGGAAATGGCATCGAGCGTCGGGAAGTCGTCGAGCAGTTCGCGGAAGGTCACCTTCACGCCAAACTTCTTCGACACGTTGAGCGCCACCTGCGTCATGAGCAGCGAATCGAGGCCCATTTCGATGAGCGTCGTTTGGTCGCTCTGGTCCGCGAGTTCGAGGCCGGAGGCATCTTCGAGCAGCTCACGGAGCAGCGTCGTCAGGTGTTGCTTACGGGACGGAGCGGTCATCGGGGCTTCCTCCAAGGGGGGCGTTGGGGGCGGGGCCGCAACCGCCGTGGGCACGACGGGCGCGGTGAAGGCGGGTTCGGGGGCCATGGCAGCGGGAACCGTTGGCTTCGGTTCCGACCAGAATCGCTTTCGTTCAAAGTGGGTTCCGGGCAGTGGTGTGCGCCGCCAGCCGGTGCCGAAATGCGCGCGGAAGTCCACGGGCAGCCCCGCGGCCCACGTCTGACCGAGCGCGCCGAGGAGCGTCGCCCACTCGTCATCCGCTTCGGGCTTCTGCGGCATGGTCGGCACGGCCAGCTGCTTCGCGCGGTCGGTCATGTGCGCGCGTATTAGCGCCGTCGCCTGGGCGCGCGGCCCCACGTCGACGAGCACACGCGCCGGGTCCGCCTCCCACACGAGGCGCACCGCATCCGAGAACCGCACCGCGTTTCGCACCTGCGTCGACCAATACCCGGGGTCGGAGGCGCGTTCGGCGGACAGCCACCCGGGCTCGCTCGTGGACGCCATGGGGATGGCGGGCGCGCCGCGCTCCACCTTCGCCACCGCGGCGCGGAACTCCTCGAGCATGGGCTCCATCGCCTTCGTGTGGAACGCGTGCGACGTGACGAGGCGCTGCGCACCCACGCCATCGGCCGCGAGCTTCGCCTCGAAGGCGGCAATGTCGGCATCCGAGCCGCCCACGGCGCAGAGGGTCGGGCCGTTCACCGCCGCGAGCTCCACGCCCGCGGGGAGCCAACCGCGCACGTCCTCCGCCGCAGCGCGGACCGACAGCATGGCGCCCCCCGGCATGGCCTGCATGAGTTTGCCCCGGAGGGCCACAAGCCGCGCGCCGTCCTCCAGGCTGAACACGCCCGCCACGGCGGCCGCCGCGTACTCACCGATGCTGTGCCCCACGAGCGCCACGGGCCGCACGCCCCACGACTGGAGCACCGTCGCGATGCCCATCTCGACCGCGTAGAGCGCGGGCTGCGTAAACCGTGTCTCCGCGAGCAATCGGTTCGCATCGTCGCGGGCGCCGTCCGCGGGGAAGAGCAACGTACGCATGTCGCGCTCAACGATGTCACCCACCGCTTCCGCCACACGGTCAACGACGGCACGGAACGCGGGCTCTGCGCCGTAAAGCACTCGCCCCATGCCGGCGTACTGCGCGCCCTGCCCTGGGAACACGAAGACCGCCTCGCGCTCGCCCGCGCCCACTTCGCGCGTCACGACGCGCGCGCCACCCACACGGAGCACCTCCGCCGCCTCCTTCGCCGAGCCCGCCACCACGAAACGTCGGTGCGCGAAGGCCGAGCGACCAAGTGCCAACGTGGCCGCCACATCGCGCGGCGCCGCGTCCACGCGCCCAAGCCCGTCCGCGAGCGCGACGCTTTGCGCATCGAGGGACGCCGTCGTCTTCGCAGAAAGCACGAAGAGCTCCGCCGTCCGCGCCGCGGGCACTCCCGGTGCCGTCGCGGTCTCGGCTTCCGTGGGCGCTTCCTCGAGGACCACGTGCGCATTCGTCCCGCCGACGCCAAAGCTGCTCACCCCGGCGCGCCGCGGCGCGCCGGGAACACGCGGCCACGGCACGGGTTCGGCGCTCACGCGGAACGGCGTCGCCTCGAAGTGGATGTTCGGGTTCGGCGCTTCGAAGTGCACCGTGGGCGGGATCACGCCGTGCTTGAGTGCGAGCACGGTCTTCACGAGACCCGCCACGCCCGCCGCCGAGGTCACGTGGCCAAAATTGCTTTTCACCGAACCGAGGACACAGCCTCCGCGCGCGGGCTCCGCACCGAACGCCTTCGCAAGTGCCTCCACTTCGATGGGGTCGCCCATGGGCGTCGCGGTGCCGTGGGTTTCCACGAAGCTAACCGACGCCGGCTCGATGCCCGCGTCCGCGTGCGCCGCGGCGATGGCCCCCGCCTGCCCGTCCACGCTCGGCGCCGTGAAACTCATCTTCTCGGCGCCGTCGTTGTTGAGCCCGACGCCGCGAACGACCGCCCAAATCTGGTCGCCATCCCGGAGCGCATCGTCGAGGCGCTTGAGCACCACGGCACCGGCTCCGTCGCTAAACACCGTGCCGGCCGCCTTCGCATCAAAGGGTCGGCAATGCCCGTCGGGGGAAAGCATCCCGCCCTCCTGATGGAGGTATCCGCTCATGGGTGGGCTCGTCACCGACGCGCCGCCCGCGAGGGCCATGTCGCAATGCCGCAATCGCAGCGCCTCGACGGCTTCGGAAATCGCCACGAGCGACGTGGAGCATGCCGTGACGATGCTGAGCGCGGGCCCACGGAGGTTCAGCTTGTGCGCCACGCGCGTGGCGACGTAGTCCTTCTCGTTCGCGACCATCGCGTTGAACTCGCCGATGGCGTCGAGGAGCTTGCGGTTCGTGAGAACGCGGGTCGCGTAGTAGGTGTTGTTGCCCGTGCCCGCGTAGACACCAACGGGCACCTCGGAGCGATCGGGCGCATAGCCCGCGTGCTCAAGCGCCTGCCACGCAAGCTCGAGAAACACGCGCTGCTGCGGGTCGAGGGCCTCCGCCTCGCGCGGGTTGATGCCGAAGAATTTCGCGTCGAACTGATCCACACCGTCGAGCACGCCCCGCGCGCGGACGTACCGAGCGTCCGAGCGCGTCTCCGCATCGATGCTCGGGTCAAGTTCGGAATCGGCGAATCGCCGGATGCTGTCGACGCCACCGAGGAGGTTTGCCCAGAACGCCTCGATCGAATCGGCGCCCGGCACCCGCACCGCCATGCCCACGACCGCCACGCCGTCTTCCGCGTGCCCGGCCCCGCGCTCCGCGCGCTTCGTCGCGGAACGCGCCCGGGCTTCGTTCACCGCGCGGTCGCCCTCGCCGCCTTCGAGGTGGGCCGCGAGGCCACGCACCGTCGGGTGCTCGAAGAGCTTCACGGGCGAGACCTCGATCCCGAGTTCCATGCGCATGCGCGCCACCGTGCGCAGCACGAGAAGGGAATTGCCGCCGAGATCAAAGAAGCCGTCGAGGGCGCCAACGCGCGCGACACCGAGCACCGCCGCCCACGCCTTCGCGAGGTCCGTCTCAAGCCCGGCCCGCGGCGCGACGAAGGCCTGCGCCAGCTCCGGTCGGTCCGAACTCGGCGCCGGAAGCGCACGGCGATCCACCTTGCCGCTCGGCGTCCTCGGGAAGTCGGGCACCACGACAAACGCCGACGGCATCATGTAGTCGGGCAGTTTCGGTCCGAGGTGTGCTCGAAGCGTCGCCGGCAACGCCGACCGGTCCGCATCGGTCGTCACGTACGCGACCAGGCGCTTGTCCCCGGGCGTGTCCTCGCGAACCGTCACCACCGCCTGCTTCACGTCCGCGTGGTCCGTGAGCGCCAACTCGATTTCGCCAAGCTCGATGCGGTAGCCACGCACCTTCACCTGGTCGTCGCCCCGGCCGAGGAACTCGAGGTTTCCGTCCTCCATCTCGCGCGCCAGGTCCCCCGTTCGGTACATGCGCGCACCGGGCGCGCCCGCGAACGGGTCCGGAACAAAACGGTCGGCCGTCAGGTCATCGCGCCCGAAGTAGCCGCGTGCCGGCGCCACACCGCCGATGAACAGCATCCCCGCTTCGCCCTTCGCCGCGGGCTTGCCGGCGTCGTCGAGCAGGTGTGTGGTCACGTTCGGAAGGGCTCGCCCAATGGATGGCAGCGGCGCCCAGGAGTCCGGATTCTCCGGCAGTGCATAGGCCGTCACGACGTGCGTTTCCGAGGGCCCGTAGTGGTTGTGGAGTCGCGCTGCGGGCATGCGACGGAAGAACGCCCGCAACGTCGGCGTCGCCTGGAGCTGCTCTCCGGCGGTGACCACTTCGCGCAGAAACCGCGGCGAAACTCCCGTGCCGGCGGACGCCTCCGCGAGTGCTTGCAGGGCAACGAACGGCAGAAACAGCCGCGCCACCTTGTGCTCATCGAGAAACTTGAGCAGCGATGGAGCATCGAGCCGTAGCGCCTCGGAGATGAGCACGAGCTCGCCGCCGCCGCACAGCGTCGCGAAAATCTCCTGGAACGACACATCGAAGGACAGCGGCGAGAACTGGAGTGTCCGCGCCCCCGCACCCACCGCCGTCTCCGCGAGTTGCCACCGGATGAGATTCGTCAGGCACGCACGCCCAAGCGCCACGCCCTTCGGTTTCCCCGTCGAGCCCGACGTGTAGATGACGTAGCCGAGTAAATCCTTCGATTCATCGAGCCCCGAACCATGGAACTCGAGGGGCGCATCGCTCGCGGCCTCCCAGGCCCCTCGCTCATCGTCGACCACGACCACTCGTCGTCCACCGAGCGGCAGACGCGCGTGGAGCGAAGCCTGCGTCACCACCACATCCGGGTCGGCGTTCTCCAGCATGTACGCGAGCCGCTCCTCGGGGTACGCAGGGTCGAGCGGCACGTACCCCGCCCCCGCCTTCCACGCGGCGAGCACCGCGACGATCATTTCCGGCGACCGCTCGAGGGCAACGGCAACGCGGCCGTCTTCCTTTGCACCGCGTTCGACCAGCACACGCGCGAGTCGATTGCTCGCCGAATCGAGCTCCGCGTAGGTGAGCGACGAGCGAAGTCCTCGGACGGCGGGCGCGTCGGGGTGCTCCCGCACGCGGGCGGCGAACAAACCGAGGAGCCCTGCCATGGCCCGACCCAGGGTCATGTTCTCGGTCTCACTCATGAATCCTGCCTGGCCACGCGAGGCCCACGATTCTACAGCCCGCACCCGCGCGGCTCCACGGCTTCGTTCCACCGTGTTCACGTCACCCCGACACTTCGGTGGAAACTCCGGAACGCCGATGACCAACGCAGCGGCCACCGATCTCTCGGGGAAACGCCGTGATTTCGCCGGGCAACGCCGGGCACGACCCTTGCTCCCCATCGGGCCGTTTAGCCGTCCCCGGAGGTCCCATGCTTCGCCGCCCTGAGCTCGCTTCGCTCCTTCTTCCGCTCGCCATGCTCGCTGCCTGCGCTGCAAGCACCGGCGGAAAGGGCACGGAAGACGGGCTCCCGGGCGGGGGGAAAGCCGACGGCTTCACGGACCTCGTCGATCACGGTGCACTCCGCTTTGGTGCCAGCAGCGACGCCGAGATCGCCAAGGGGGCCCTGTTCCACGCGTGGACGTTCGACTTGAGTGACAACGCGGACGTATCTGTCCGCACCGAGAAGCTCTCCACGAACCTCGACACGGTGATGTACCTGTACCGGCGCAGCCCGGGTGCGTCGAGTTGGGGAAGCTACATCGCCAAGAACGACGATGCGGGCGGAAGTGCCGCATCGAAGGTCCAAGGCGCCTTCGAACCGGGCGAGTACCGGGTCGTCGTGAAGTCGTTCAAGGACACGAACCTCGGCACGTTCTCCCTCTTCGGTGAGTGCGCCGGCGCCGGCTGCCCGGCCAGCGGTCCCTTCGGCGGTCAATGCGACGAGAGCACGCCGCGAAGCCTTCCTTCGCCGACGGGCTACACCGAAAACTGCACGCACTCCCTCGCGTACCTCTTGAACGCGCACGTCGTGAGCCAGTCGAAGACCACGGTCGAGCTCGGCAGCCAGTGCAGCGGCGACCCCGTGGCCGCGCTCGCAGCGGAATACTACATGGGATACTGGCAAGACATCGGCGTGTGGGAGGACTACATCGAGGGCGCCGATCCGGTGGAGCTTGAGGTCGAAACGACCTCGCTCGGCGAAGACGGATACATCGTTAGCGCCGACTTCCAATGGGGCGACGAAACCGCGCTCTCGTTCGTGTTCAACGGCGCGGGCGACCTCCTGGCGTATTACCAACACAACCAGAGCCCCGACGTGGGCTGGTTCTGCGGCTCGCGGAGCGAGGCCGAGCTCGACGCGCCAAGTGAGGACTGCGTTCGGGACTTGATGTACGCATACCCGCACCTCGAGAGCGCAGAAGTGCATCGGCAAGACTCGGTGCAAGTGGGCGCCATTTCGGAGCAATCGCTCGACGACCTGCCCTACGTGGCGCAGCTGGCCGCGACGGACTTTGCGTACGCGCAGGGGCTCGGTGAAAGCGATGTCATCGAGTACGAGTTCACGAGCTGGAATGCCGATTTCTACGACGAAGGGCCCTACGCGAACGTCACGTTCACCGCCCCGGACGGCGCGTCGGTCACCGTGATGGTCGGGAGCTACACCGAAGACCAGTACTTTGAATTCGGCAGGTCGACGGACGACGCAACCGTCTTCCATTGCGCCACCCGTCGGTACTAGCGAACCGAAGGCCCCGGAACGCGAACGACGGCCTCTGCGCCTTCGAAATCCCGTGGATTTCGCCCGCCGTTCGGGCTACGACGGGCGTCGGTCATGGCGAACCCGACGACGAACGAGAGCAGCTCGAACGCACGCCCCGACGACGGTCCGGGGAACTTCATCGAGGATATCGTCAAGGACGACCTGTCCGCCGGCAAGCACGGCGGCCGGGTTGTGACGCGGTTTCCGCCCGAGCCGAACGGCTACCTTCACGTTGGTCACGCGAAGTCCATCTGCCTGAATTTCGGGATCTCCGCGCTGTCGCCCAGTGGGGTTTGTAACCTCCGTTTCGACGACACCAATCCCCTTGGCGAAGACACGGAGTTCGTCGAGTCCATCAAGCACGACATTCGCTGGCTTGGCTTCGACTGGGCGGACCGCGAGTACTACGCGTCGGACTACTTCGAGAAGCTCTACGACTTTGCCGAGCGCTTGATTCGCGAGGGCAAGGCCTACGTCGACAGCCAAACCGACGAGCAGATCAAAGAGGGCCGCGGCAGCTTCCACAAGCCCGGCGTCGACAGTCCCTTCCGCGACCGTCCCGCGGACGAGAGCCTCGACCTCCTCCGTCGTATGCGCGAGGGCGAATTCGAAGACGGCGCCCACGTTCTCCGCGCAAAGATCGACATGCGCTCGACCGACGTGAAGATGCGCGACCCGCTCATGTACCGCATCCGGCGCGCGCCCCACCACCGCACGGGCACCAAGTGGTGCATCTACCCGATGTACGACTTCGCCCACGGGCTCTCGGACGCCATCGAAGGCGTGACCCATTCGCTGTGTTCCCTTGAATTCCAGAACCACCGCGCGCTCTACGACTGGTTCGTGAATGCCATCGGCTTTGACGACCCGCCGCGGCAAATCGAGTTCGCACGCCTGAACCTCGGCTACACCGTGCTCAGCAAGCGGTGGCTCCAGCAGCTCGTGCGCGAGAAGCACGTCACCGGCTGGGACGACCCGCGCATGCCCACGCTCGCGGGGATGCGCCGTCGAGGATTCTCGGCCGCCGCAATCCGTTCGTTTTGCACCCGCATCGGTGTCGCGCGCAACGACCAGCAGGTCGACATCGCGCTGCTTGAACACGCCGTGCGCAGCGACCTCGACCCGCGAACACCCCGCGTCATGGCGGTGCTCCGACCACTCAAGGTCGTGATCGAAAACTTCCCCGAGGGCGCCGCCGAGGTGTTCGACGCCCCCTTGCACCCCACCGACGCATCCTTCGGTTCGCGCAAAGTCGAGCTACGCCGCGAGGTGTACATCGAACACGACGATTTCATGGAGAACGCACCAAAGCAGTTCTTCCGACTCAAGCCCGGGGGCGAAGTTCGCCTTCGCTACGCGTGCATTCTCAAATGCGAGAACGTCATCAAGGACGACGCGGGGAACGTGGTCGAACTCCGCTGCTCGTGGGACGAAGCCTCCCGTGGCGGGAACCCGGCCGATGGTCGCAAGATCAAAGGCACCATCCACTGGGTCAGCGCCGCCACCGCCATGGACGCGGAGGTTCGCCTCTACGACCGCCTATTCTCGGCCGAGGACCCCACGGATGTCCCCGAAGGCGAGTCCTTCACCCGCGGCCTGAACCCCGACTCCCTCGTCACGCTGCGCGGGGCCAAGCTTGAGCCGCACCTCGCCGCGAGCCAGCCTGGCCGGCAAGTTCAGTTCGAACGCCTGGGGTATTTCACCGAGGACGTGAACGATTCCAAGCCCGGCGCCCAGGTGTGGAACCGCACCATCTCGCTGAAGGACGGCTGGGCGAAAATCGCTGGAAAGCTCGGATAGGCCGTCCATCGTCGCGCGCAGTCGTGTTATCTTCCGCCCCGAGTGGACCTGATGGGCGGAATCATCGAGCGCGTCTGGTCGGTGGCCGCAGGGCCGAACCGTTCGCTCATCGTTATCCTCGACGAGGGCAAGAACGTCGTGTGCCAGCTTGGCGGCCGAGACTCCGCCGCGGGTGCGATCCCGGACGACGCCCAGCAGACCATCGATACCGTCATTGCGGAGTTGTTCGACGAAATCGGCCGCGACGAACCCGAGGCCCAACGCGCCATCGAATTGAGTCGCCCCGGCGAACGGCTGTCGCTGTTGGCTCGTTCTGTCGGTGAAATCGGCGCACCCGAGAAACGCTACGTGCTTCGAATCGACCGCCGTAGCAGCGCCGAGCCGGACCCGGCCACGTCGGTCGCCGTGGGGAGCGGCGCCTCCGAGCTCGCACCGCAGGACGCGTTCCTCCGTCAGCTCGCCGAGAACATCGACGCCATGTTCTGGATGACCGATCCGGGCGCGTACGGCTTCCTTTACCTAAGCCCGCGCACGGAGGCGGTGCTCGGGTACACCCGCGCGCAGCTCTACGAGAACCCCGACCTCTGGATCCACAGCGTCGTCTCGGAGGACCAGGAGCCCGTGCTCGCCGCCATGGACGCCGCGTTTGAAAAGCTGAACATCGAGTATCGCTTCCGGCGCCCGGACGGCGCCATCGTTTGGATCCATGCGAAGACCTTCCCCGTCCACGACAACGACGGCACGCTCGTGCGCGTTGCGGGCCTGGCCACGGACATCACAGCTCGAAAAGAAGCGGAAATTCGGCTTTTTGATCTTGCCCACCGCGACCCCCTGACCCAAGCGCTCAATCGGCGAGGCATCTCTCGCGTGCTCGCGGACCTTCAGAAGCGCCGCGTCGACGGCTCCGCCATCCTCCTCGACTGCGACAACTTCAAGGACATCAACGACAAGTTCGGGCATGCCGCGGGGGATGTCGTGCTGCGCCAGATGGCGGAGCGCATGCAGCGCACGCTTCGCGACCAAGACTCCCTCGGGCGCGTGGGCGGCGACGAATTCATCGTCGTGCTTCCCGAAGCGTCGCTTGCGGAAGCGATGGACGTGGCGGAGAAGCTCCGCATGTCCGTGACACGAACGCATCTGCGAATGGGCGACGAGCAGGTGTCCGTCTCCGCGAGCTTTGGAATCACGTCCATCGCGAACGAAGTGATCGTGGACCAGCTCGTCCACCGCGCCGAATCGGGTGTTCGTACCAGCAAGCGCCTGGGGAAGAACCGAGTCCACGCCACGCCTTCGGCCCACCCGTTCGTTCGTGACATCGAAACCATTCGCGCCTCGCTACTTGCCGGCGAAGGTCTTCGAGTGGCCTCACAACGCATCCGGCGCATCGATACCGGCGAGCCCGTGGCATGCGAGCTCCTCGCGCGACGCGACGCCAACGACCCGCTCCGCGACCCGTCGGACTTCTTCGCCTTCGCCATCGAGCAGAACATCATCACGTCGGTGGACTTGCAGTGCCTCCGCGCATGCCTTGCGGCCGTGCCGACGCTCGACCCGAGCCTCGATGTCCACCTCAACCTGTTCCCCTCCACGCTCCTCGAAGTGGCGCCCGACGCCGTGCCCACCGTCTTCGGAACGCGTGATTTGAGCCGCTTTCACGTGGAAATCGTGGAAGAGCAGTTCATCGCGGACCCCGAGTACCTGGCGGACGCCGTGCGTACCCTCCGCGGCCTTGGCGCGCACATCGTGCTC
Organism: Polyangiales bacterium; assembly: GCA_041389625.1. GTDB lineage: Bacteria > Myxococcota_A > Polyangia > Polyangiales > JAWKRM01 > JAWKRM01. The sequence continues at coordinate 188,695 of JAWKRM010000002.1, read as the reverse complement.
GATGACGTCGGGTTCGGTCAGAGCTCCGTGGAAGCGCTCGTTCTGCTGGAGCCGGACGGCATCAAGATCGATCGACGCGTCGTCCGCGGCGCAGGCGCTTCCAGCGCAAAGCAACGTCACCTGACTCGAATCTTCAAGATTGCGCAGTCCGTGGGCGCGGTCGCCGTGGCGGAAGGCATCGAGAACGACGATGACCTCGACTGCGTACGCAGCATCGGCATTCAGTTTGGCCAGGGCTACTACTGGGACGTCCCGAAGTAGAGCGCCCCGACTCGACGCACGGCATCAAGGAGTACGTCTCGATTCGGTGCGGTGCACGGGAGCCATTGGGTCAGCACCAAGCCCGTGCCGCCGAGCGCCGCAAGCTCCCTCCGCCACTCAACGACCTGTGCGAGGTGGTCTGTTCCCGGCGCGCCCCACACGTCGAACCCACGCCGCCGAAGGTGTGCCACCGCCTCAAACTGCGCGTCGTGGTAGTCCCAAAGCACCTGGATGACGTCCCGTGGGATGTCCTCCTGAACCGCACGCCAACGCACGGCTTTCTCGGCGATTTGGGCGGCGTCGTTCCACATCACGGGGCGCAGGCCCCTCGCGCGAAGGCCGTCAGAGAGCGTCCGAACGGCCTCCACGTAGGCTGCCGGCGAGCGCCGTGAGTCTTCATCCATGCCGATGTGGAAGAAGCGCACGTCTCCAAGTTCCGCGCGCAACTCGTCCACCAGTTCGAAGGCGACGCGCCAGTAGTCCGCGTCGTCCTCGCGCGCGTCGTGGGGCCATCCACGCGTTGTGCCGAAACGCGTCGCCCTTCGAAAAATTGAGCTTCGGGATCACGTCGATTCCGCGCGTCTTCGCCAGGCTCGCGATGCGGCGCAATTCCGCCCTGGGCAACGTATGGGCGCGCTTGAGTTCGGGGTGGGTCGCGAACTCGACGCCGTCGGCGATATCCACGATGAGCGTGTTCATTCGCGCAGTCGCCATGGCGTCGACAATTTCCAAGGCGAGACCGATGTCGCTGGGCACGTCACGCCAGCGTTTCTCATCCCATTCGGGGTCGTAGTGGGTGAGGTGGAGCAGGTACGCGCGAACGGGGATCGACTCCATGGTTCGGGGCGCGACCCTGGTGGGGGGCTGGGCACCCTGCCCGCGCGCCCCGCCGCAGCCCGCCGCCAAACCGGCGGCGGCGCCGAGCAGCCACCTCCGCCGGCCACCGAGGGCCCCCCGTCCAACAACGTTCATATCCGAAGAAACACCTTGTTTTTGCGCATCCAACGGGCCAGCCCCCACAGGGCCGCGCCGGCGACGCAGGATGCTACCGCGGGCAGGATTCGCACGGGCATGAACCACCACGCAACATGCGTGAACACGCTCGCTTCGATCCACGGCCGAGCCAGCTCGATGAGCAGATAGACGGCGAGCGAGTTCACGCCCATGTCCACGAACGCGCTGGCAAGCACATCCACGCCGCGAACGTCGATGAGCCAATAGAACACGGCGAACACCAGGACGGTCACCCCCGAGGAGAGCAACGCGAAACTTGGCGTCCAGACGCGCTTGACGACGGGGCACGCGAAACTCACCGCCACGCCGAGCGCAACGACAACGAGGCCCGCGACGACCAAACCGCGGGCCGCCGGCACGCCGGAGGCGCGCGCTTGCCGGAGCCAAGCGGCGACCCAAACCCCGGCAAACATGTTCGCGATGGACGGAACGAAGCTGAGTGTCTGATACCCCCCCTCGGTCTCTGCCAACGGTTCGGCCCGTGGAAAGAGGTTCAGGAACACGCGATCAAACGCCGCAGCGGCATTCGAATGGGGGTTCCAGTGCGCGAAGAACCCTTCCAAGGGCGCCTCCGCGGCGCCGTCCACGGGGACCGGATAGGCAGCAAATGCCCCGAACGTGGCAAGGAGGACCGTCGCCACAAGCACCACCTGCCACCGCCACGGGAGCAGCAACGCGGCGAACACCACGGGATACGCAAGGCCGATTTGTGCAAGGACGTTGTCGAACACGAACTCGGTCCGCGCGGATCCATTCGAGGCGAGGAACACGCCGAGGAGCACCAGCACCAAGGCGCGACGGAACGCATGCCACACCTGATTTGAGCGCGAGTCACCGCGGGCCGTTCGCGCGGCGAGGGAGTACGGCAGCGCGAGCCCGACCATGAAGATGAATGCGGGCTGCACGAGATCCCAGGCCGTCATCCCGACCCATGACGAATGGCGCGCGGCATCCCACAAGGCCGTCCAGATTCCGCTTTCGAACGTGTCGCGCGGGACGGAACGAACTCCGCAGGCATTGGTCGCAAGACACAACATCACGAATCCTCGAAACGCATCGAGGGACCGGAGGCGTGGCGGCGAAGGCGAAACGCTCAATGCACACCGTCCGGAACGAACGGACGAAACGAGAGGACACGCAGGTCACCTCGACCACGGTCGCGATACGCCACAACCACGCGCCCGTCGGAAGCCGCCACGGCGGCCGCATCCATGCCGACCCAACCTTCGGCGTCGAGTGTTTCCATACGCCACGCGCCATTCCGGCGAAGCGCCGCACGGAGCACCCCGGCGTCGTCGTCGTAGAACACGACCACGCGCGCGTCTCCGATTCGGATGAACTCCGTGAAGCCGCCCGCGGCCTCGCTCCCGGGGATGGCGTCGACCCGAACGCCACTCGGCCCCAGCTCCGCCAGCCGCACGCCGCCCGCGACGGGCTCCCAGAAGGCGACCTCCGCTCGTCCCCCCTCGTTGAACGCGAGGCTCGGATGGGCGCAGGCGCCCGCGTTGACGGTCTGGCGCTCGACCGCGCCGTCCTTGTCGCCGAGCCGAAGGACCACCGTGCCTGCGGCGAGGTCACAAAACGCGACCCACGGGTTTCCCTCCGCGTCGAATGCCAGGTTCGGAAACCGCACCCCGGCCTCCACCGGTACCACGGCGCTGTGCCAAGCGCCGCCGTCGAGCCATGCATGCCCGAGGCCCGGTCGCCCAAGGTCGACGTACACCACGTGGAGCACGCCCTTCGCGTCGACCGCCGCGCGCACATCTCGCCCGACGTCGCCCTTTTCGCTCACGACGTCGAGCCGCCAACCGTCGCCGTCGCGCACCGCGTGTTTCAGGCGCTCGTGCGTTTCGTCGTAGTAGACGACGTGGAGCGCGCCGCGGCCATCGATCGCAACGGCCGAATAGGAGCCAACGACGCCTTCGTCATCCACCGTCTCCACACGCCAGCGCCCATTCACGCGTGTCGCGACCTTCAGGTCGTGCTTCGTGCGGTCGTAGTACGAGACGATGGGTTCCCCGCTCGGATCGAGCACAACGCGGGGCGTCCAGCCAACGTCCCCGTCGGAGTCGACGACCTCGGGCGCCGCGAAGGCGGGCGCGGTCACCACCGTCGCCACGCCGACACACGCGAGCACGCGGCAGACCGAGAGAAGGCGGCGCATCTGCAATTCTGCAGTCAAAATCGTTGCCCGTTACGGTGCGACAAAGCCAAGCACAAGCGTCCCAGCGAACCAGAGACTCACGACGAGGAGGAACCCGCCCATGGTTCGCCGAATCACTTCGAGCACCTTCTGATCGAAGCGGTCGTGCATCGTCTTGATGATCCAAAGCATCGCGCCGAACCACGCGACGATTCCGAGCGAAGCACTCACCGCGAAGGCGATGCCACCCGAGACGGAGTAGGCCTTGAAGCCGAGCGCGGGCAGGAACGTCACGGCGGCCGTCCATGTGGCGATGAGCGTGGGGTTCATGGCCGTGATGCTGAAGCCGAGGACGAACCCACCCCACCCATCCGTGCGCCGCTTGCGGGTCTTCTCAAGTTGCTCGGTTTCGCCAAGGGCCCCGGGCTTGAGGAAGACGATCGCAAGTACGAGCAAGATCACCGCCGACGCGGCCCGCGCCACGGTCTGGACCCACGGGTACCCCTTGAGGAGCTCCGAAAACCCCCAGAACGCCAGGAACGCGTAGCCCGCCTCGGGGATGGCGCCGCCCGCGGCAATGGCGAACCCGCTCTGGAACCGGCGTTTTAAGCCCCGATCCAGCACCAGCGCGGCAATGGGGCCTGCGATGGGCATGGACCCGAAAAAACCGAAGCAAAATCCGATGAGCGGGGCCGCGAGCATTTGTGTCTAGGCCGAAACGGCGCTAGGTGAGGCCGCGTTTTTAGCACGCGTCCCCCTGGGAGCCACCTCATGACCACCCGCGCACAACGCTTTCACGAGCTCATCTACCGCAAGGAACCCACCATCCTCATGGAGGCCCACAACGGCCTGACCGCCAAGTTGGTCGAGGAAGCCGGGTTCGAGGCCATCTGGGCCAGCGGCCTTTCCATTTCCGCCGCCCTCGGCGTCCGCGACAACAACGAGGCGAGTTGGACCCAGGTCCTCGACGTCCTCGAGTTCATGGCGGATGCGTCGAAGCTGCCCATCCTGCTCGATGGCGACACGGGGTACGGCAACTTCAACAACGTCCGCCGCCTCATCAAGAAGCTCGAGCAGCGGAACGTCGCCGGCGTCTGCCTTGAGGACAAGCTCTTCCCGAAGACGAACTCGTTCATCAACGGCGAAAAGCAGGCCCTCGCGGAGATCGACGAATTCTGCGGCAAGCTCCAGGCCGCCAAGGACACGCAGGCCGACGACAAGTTCATCCTCGTCGCGCGCACGGAAGCCTTCATCGCGGGCTGGGGGCTCCAGGAAGCCCTCCTGCGTGCGACGGCCTACGCCGACGCGGGCGCCGACTGCATCCTCGTGCACTCGAAGCGCAAGGACAGCCAAGATATCATTTCCTTCATGAAGGAGTGGGACGGCCGGAAGCCGGTCGTCATCGTCCCGACGCAGTACCCGACGGAGCCCATGTCGAAGTTCGTCGAGGCGGGCGTCGGCAACTTCATCTTCGCGAACCAGACGCTCCGCACGACCATCGCCGCGGTTCAAAGGAACCTCAAAAAGCTCTACGAAACGCGCGATTTGATGTCCATCGAGAAGGAAATCGTGCCGGTGTCGGAGGTCTTCCGGATCCAGGACGCGAAGGAGCTCCAGGTCGCCGAGGACAAGTACCTCCCGACGGACGCGGCCTCGCAGTTCCGTGCGGTGGTGCTCGCGGCGACGAAGGGCAACTTCGGCAAGCTCGTCGAAGACAAGCCGAAGGCCATGCTGCGCGTGGCCGGCAAGCCCGTGCTCACCTGGCACCGCGAGGCGCTCAACCGCCAGGGCATCAAGGACATCGCCGTCGTCCGCGGTTACAAGAAGGAAGCCGTGGACCTCGCGGGGCTCCACTACTTCGACAACGACGACTTCGCGAGCACCGGCGAGCTCTACTCGCTCTGGAAGGCGCGCGACTTCCTCAAGGGCGACGTGGTCGTGGCCTACGGCGACATCCTCTTCGACAATTTCATTTTGCAAAACCTGCTCGGGCAGGACACGCCCATCACCATCGCGGTCGACGCGGGCTTTAATCTTAGGAAGCGCGACGACAAGAGCCCCGACCTCGTCCAGACGAAGGGCGCGGCGGACCCGCTCAAGAAGGAGTTCGCCTCCCTCGTGAAGGTGGGCGCCGAGGTGTCGCGCGACCAGGCGTCGGGCGAATGGGTGGGCCTCCTCGCCCTCCGCGGCGAAGGCGCCGCGGCCTTCGTGAAGGCGCTCGACGAGTTCGCGGCGAAGGACCCGGAGGGCCTCAAGAAGGCTTCCCTCGGGAGCTTCCTGAACCAGCTTGTCCAGAAGGGCACAGGCGTCCACGTCGTCCACACCTTCGGGCACTGGCGCGACCTCGACGAGCAGGCCGACCTCGTGGAAGCCGACCAGGTTTCCTAGTCCCCCCTTCCCACACAAGGTTCCACGAACGATGGACATCGACGCATTCGGTCAGGTTCTCAAGTCGAACGGCATCCGGAGCGGCAGCGGCGTGCCCTGCTCCTATTTCACGCCGCTCGTGATTACATGTACGCCGACAACGAGCTCGACTACGTGCCCGCGTCGAGCGAGGGCGAGGCCGTGGCCATCGCCGCGGGCATGGTGACCGCCGGCAAGCCCGCCTTCGCGCTCATGCAGAACTCGGGGCTCGGCAACGCCGTAAAGCCCCATCACGAGCCTCCTCTACATCTACAAGATGCCGACGGTGCTCCTCGTCTCGCACCGCGGGAAGCCCGGCGAGAAGGACGAGCCGCAGCACGAACGCATGGGGCAGATCACCGAAGAGCTCATCAAGCTTTGCGGGATTGAGGGACATTACTTCTCGGACGACGGTTTCGCGTCGAGCCTGAAAGACGTGCTCGGTCGCGGCGTGCCCGCGGGCTGGGTGTTCCCGAAGGACTGCCTCACGGGCGGCCCGAAGGCCCCTCCGGTGGAGCTCCACGTGGAGACGAGCACGGCGGCGACCCCGCCCCGCGCGAAGTACTCGCCCGAGGTGAGCCGCGAGGAGGCGCTGCGCCTGCTGCTGCCCGTTTTGAACGGGAAAGACGCCCCCGCCGTGGTCTCGACCACGGGCAAGATGAGCCGCGAACTCTACGAACTCGACGACCAGGACCACACGAAGGCGAACCGCTTCTACATGGTGGGCTCCATGGGCTGCGCCGCGTCGTTCTCGCTCGGCATCGCGCGTGCGCGCCAGGGCAAGGTGCTTTGCCTCGACGGCGACGGTGCGCTCCTCATGAAGCTCGGCACGCTCGCCACCGTGGGCCTCACCAAGCAGAAGAACTTCCACCACGTGGTCCTCGACAACGGCGCCCACGAGTCAACGGGCGGCCAGCTCACCGCGTCGCCCGGGATGGACACGGCGCTCATCGCTCGCGTGCGGCTACAAATCGGCCGCCACCGTGTGCACCCCGGACGCCATGCTCAAGACCCTCGAGGAGCAGATGGCGTCGGACAGCCCGACGCTGCTCCGTGTCCTCGTGAAATCGGGGGCCCGCAAGGACCTCGGACGCCCGAAGCTGAGCCCGCGCGACGGGTACATCCGGTTCCGCGACTGGCTCGCGGCGAACCGCTGAGGCGCTCGGCATGGCGGCGCCCTACCAAGCGGTGATCCTCGCGGCGGGGCGCGGCGACCGCCTCAGCGAGAAGACGGACCTCACCCCGAAGTCCATCCTCCCCATCGGCCCGCGGAGCCTCGCCGACCGGACGGAGACGTCGTTCCTCGAGCGGCAAGTCCGCCTCTTGAAGGCCGCCGGCGTCGACCACGTGGTCGTCGTCATCGGCTACCTGCGGGAGCTCATGGCCGAGACCATCGAGCACTGGGACCTCGGCGTGGAGCTGGTTGTAAACCCCACGCCCGAGATCAAGACCTCGGGCAGCCTCCACAGCTTTCAGTTCGCCATGCGCGACGGCAAAGGCGTCCTCGACGGCACGAAGCAAACGCTGCTCCTCGACGCGGACATCGTCTACCACCGGGACGTGCTCCGCGGCTTCCTGAAGTCCCCCGAGCGCTCGAGCTTGCTCGTGTGCGACCGCTACGAGACGAGCCAGGAAGAGGTGCTCGTGTACGGCTCCCTCGACGCGCCGACGTTCCTCGCGAAGGGGCTCAACGTCGAGCTCACGGGCGGCGCGCGGTGCCTCGGCGAAGCCACGGGCATCGTGAAGTTCGCGCCCGAGGATCACGCGTTGGTTCGCAAGGTGACGGACTGGCTCCTCGGGAACCCCGACGCGGCGGAAGGCACGCTGGTTCACCGCGGCTTCGGCCCCGCGCGCCGCGCCACGGAGCACGAGGAGCTTACGCAACACATGATGCGCATCGGCAAGATGCGCGGCGTGGCCTTCTCGGGCGACGAGCTGCCCTTCATGGAAGTGGACAACCCCGCGGAGTACAAGGTGCTGCGCGAGGAGCTCTATCCGGCGCTGCTCAAGATGGAGGGCTAGCGCCCTCTCTCGGGAGCCGCCGCCGGACGGGGACGGTCTCGGTGCTCGGACAGCTTTCGAATGCGGGAAACGCGAGTCACTCGGCGCTCGGCGCTACGGGTGGTGCCGTTTCGACGCTGCCGCTTCGCTCCGCATCGAAACGGCACGCTCGGGGACGGGGCCACCGGCATTCTAAAGAACTGCGCGCCGAGCCCGTCCCCGTCCGTCGGCGGCAAGGCACGACCGAACCGGAGCGAGCGAACCGAGTGACCCGTCGTGCGACGATTCGCGTTGACGTCGGGTCAGTGGGGGCGGGTGAGGCGGGAGAGGATTCGGATGATGGGCAGGGCTTGGGTTTGGATTTGGGCGCAGGCGACTTTTTCGCCGATGGCTTCGGCGAGTTCGTAGGCGGCGGCCACTTCGAGGCAGCTGGCCCGGGCGATGCTGTAGTGGCGTCGTTTGGCCGCACCATCGAGACCCGCACCTTCGGCAATACCGAGACCGACGCTCACCGACGCGCGCTGCGCCTGATCGCGCAACTCGCGGTGCCCAATTGGGTTTCGGTGAACGAAGCGCACCAATGCGAGGGCCAAGCGGTAGACGTGAAGCGAGTGATGACTGAGCTGAACCGTGAACGTCATGTCGGATGTTTCTCCTTCACACGTTGGAAGAGAAACATCCGACATGGCGACGCGAATCAAAGGCCACGACTAGGAATAGGGCGAAGGTCAGGGACGAAGGCTCGGGACAAGGCGAGGCAATATGGGCACGGCAAAGGGACTGCGAACGGCGGAACGGATCAGGACATCCCAGACACTCCCTCACGTTCCCCTTCGCCTTCTCCTTCGGCTTCCCCTTCGCCCTCCGCTTCACCTTCGGCATAGCCCTCGCCTTCCCCTTTGCCTTCTCCCTCCCCGTTGCCCCCGTCCGTTGCCGCTCCCCATGTTCTCGTTTAGATAGCCCCTAGCCCATGTCCCGCATGATTCTCCTAAACCCCGGCCCCGCGACCACGACCGAGACGGTCAAACGTGCGCAGGTCGTCGAAGACATCTGCCCCCGCGAGACCAGCTTCGGTGACCTCTGCGGCGCCGTCTCGACGCGCCTCGCCGCCCTCGTTGCGCCCAAGGGCGACCATGTCGCCGTCCTCTTCGGCGGGTCAGGCACCGCGGGCGTCGAGGCCGCCCTCGCCTCCGCGGTCCCCGAGAACGGGCGCCTCCTCGTCATCGACAACGGCGCCTACGGCACGCGCATGGCGGACATCGCCGCCGCGTACCGCATGCCGTTCGAGAAGCTCGACTTCGGCGTGGGCGAGTGGATCGACGTCGCCGCGGTCGAAGCCAAGCTCAAGGCCACCAAGTTTACGCACGTCGCCGTGGTTCACCACGAGACCACGACGGGCATGCTGAACCCCGTCGCCGCCGTGGGCGAGGCCGCCCATCGCCACGGCGCCGAGGTCATCGTCGACGCCATGTCGAGCTACGCGGGCATCCCCATGTCCATGGCGGGGCTCCACGCCGATTTCCTTGTTTCGAGCTCGAACAAGTGCATCCAGGGCATGGCGGGCCTCAGCTTCGTCATCGCCAAGCGCGACCGCGTGGAGGCCATGAAGGCCATCCCCGGTCGCTCCTACTACTTCCAGGTCGGCGAGCAGCACCGGTTCTTCACCAAGTCGAACCAGATGCGCTTCACGCCCCCCGTCCAGACCATGTACGCCCTCGACCAGGCCATCCGCGAGCTCGACGCGGAGGGCGGTGTCGAAGGGCGCTCGAAGCGGTACCTCGCCTGCTTCGAGGCCCTCGATGGCGGCGTGCGGAAGCTAGGGTTCGAGCGGCTGCTCCCGGAAACCCAGCTCTCGCGCATCCTCACGGCCTACCTCGAGCCCGCGGACCCGAACTACGACTACGACCGCATGCACGACCTGCTCTTCGCCAAGGGGTTCACCATCTACCCCGGCAAAGGCGCGAAGAAGGCAACGTTCCGCCTCGCCAACATGGGCGACATCGAGCCGAGCGACATGACCCGCTTCGTCGAGGCCATGGGCGCGACGCTCCGTGAGATGAAGGTCTCGCTCGGGTGAAGCCCGACGCGCGCATCTTCGTCGCGGGCCACCGCGGCCTTGTGGGCTCCGCCATCGTGCGGCGCCTCGAATCCGCCGGGTTCACGAACCTGCTCCTTCGCACCCGCGCCGAACTCGACCTCACGGACCAGGCCGCGACCTACGCGTTCTTCGATCGCGAGCGGCCGACCCACGTTTTCATGGCCGCGGCCAAGGTCGGCGGCATCCTCGCGAACGACTCGTACCCCGCCGACTTCCTCCACCAGAACCTCGTCCTCGAGGCCAATGTGTTCGAGGGCGCGCGGCGCGCGGGCGTTGAGAAGTTCCTCTTCCTCGGGAGCTCCTGCATCTACCCGAAGCACGCACCGCAACCCATGAAGGAAGACGCGCTCCTCTCGGGCCCCCTCGAGCCCACGAACCAGTGGTACGCCATCGCCAAAATCGCCGGCATCAAGCTCGCGGAGGCCTACCGGAAGCAGCACGGCATGCACTGCATCTCCGCCATGCCCACGAACCTCTACGGCCCGGGCGACAACTTTGACCTCCGGTCGTCGCACGTCCTCCCGGCCCTGTTGCGGAAGTTCCACGAAGCCAAGACCAGCTCCGCCCCGAGCGTTACCGTCTGGGGGAGCGGCACGCCGCGACGCGAGTTCCTCCACGTCGACGACCTCGCGGATGCCTGCGTGTTCCTCATGGAGCGCTACGACGACGCGGGCTTCGTCAACGTCGGCGTCGGCAAGGACCTCACCATCGCCGAGCTCGCCGCCCTCGTGGCCGACGTCGTCGGCTACCAGGGCGACATCGTCTACGACCGCTCGAAGCCCGACGGCACCCCGCAGAAGCTCCTCGACGTCTCGCGCCTCACCGCCCTCGGCTGGACCGCCAAAACGTCCCTCCGCGACGGCATCCAAAGCACCTACGCCTGGTTCCTCGCGAACGGCGACGTCGCCGCGTCAGTCTAGACCGAAGAGCCGCTTCCACCACGGCCGACTGGCGCTGCCCGCACCGGCCGAGGCGGCGCCACTCGACGCGCCACTCGAGGATGCACCCGACGACGACGCACCCGAGGCCGCGCTCGCCGACGCGTCGTTCAAGAGCCCCTGCTCACGAAGGGCCGCCTCGTCCGCCTTCAACTTGTCCACGGCCTTCTGAAGCTTGGACAGGGCCGCGGATTTCTCACCGACGGGCGTCGATTCGCGCGCGATCAAGTCCTTCAGCGTCTCGATCTGGGTATTGAGCTTCGTGTACTTCTCGGGAGAGAGCACCCGTGCATCCCTCGCGACCGCTTCCGCGCGACTCGCGTAGTCGAGCCTGCTCGTGCGAGAGACCACCTGCGCCGCATCGTCCGCCGCCGACGCACCGTCCGCCGCAATACGCGCCGTCTGTGCCGCCACGTCATCGGCTGCACTCGCCGCGCGTGCCGCATCATCGGCTGCGCTCGCGGCTTTCGCGGCATCTTCCGCCGCCGCCGCGGCGCGGGCCGCGTCGTCCGCGGTGCCCGCACCAGCGCGCGCCGCATCGTCAATGAGCCCTGTGCCAAGCTCGCCGGCGGTGCTCACGGCGGTCTTCGTCGCGGTGCTCGCGGCCCCCGCCTCGAGTTCACCGGCCACCGTCACACTCGCCCTGCCGCCGACCCCCGCGGCCTTCATGGCCGCGCCGGCCCCCTTGGTACCGACGACGGCTTCCACAACGGTGCCCACGGCGCGCCCGCAGGCGTAACCCCGGTCACCGCCCGCCTGCCCGTTCCACGGGTTCAAGCAAAGACTTGTCTGATGGAGGAAGTCGCCGACCACGTGACGCGCGTCGGGGATGTGCTTCACGAAGTTCCAAACGCTGTCCGTCGTGCTCTTGATCGGGTTCCAGCTCGAACCGTGGCACGCATGACCCAAGGTGATGACCTTGCAGCCCACGCCGGCAACACCCGCGATGGTCCCCGCGAACACGTCTTCCACGACGAAATCCCACGCGATGGACTTACCCGCACCGAGAACGCCCTTGCCGAAATCCCATACGCTGTCCCAAAGACCACGCCCGAAGCTCATGACGCCGTGGAAGAGGCCACCGCCGCGCCCACTGTCGCCACTCTCCGATTCCGCCGCATCGCCTTCCTCCGCCGCCGTCGGGGCGGCGGTCGGATCCGTCGTCGCAGCGCCTTCGCCCGTGGCGGCACCGTTCGCCGCCGCGGCCTCGGCCTCCTGCTGCGCGGCCACCGCCTCCAGGAATGTGCGCTGGTCCGGCGTCAGCGTTCCGTCGTGGTTCGCAATGAACGCGTCGCTCGTAATGCCGAGCGAGCGATACGATTCGAGGATGTCCTGCGCCTCGGTGTAGTTCGCCACGTTGTGGATGCGAACCACCCAATAGCCGTATTCGTTCTGCTCGATGAACGCATCGAGTCCGTGCTGATTCCGAAGTTGGTCCGCAAAGCCCTGGGCGCGCGCCTGGTCGTCCGAGTCGTACGCGATGACCTGAACCGTGTAACCGTGCTCCGCCTCGGCGGCGGCAGCGCCAATGCTGGCGGCGAACGGCGTTGGCCCCTGCGTGGCCGAGTCGCCCGCGATGTCGTGGCCCATGGCCCCACCCAGTACGCCGAATCCCCCGGCGCCCACGAGGCCAACGAGCGCAAGCACGGTCAGTTGTTCCGTGGATGTCGATCCGCGATGTCGTTGCTGGAATTTCCGCATGGCCAGTCCGTCCCTCGCCACTGAAGGGAGCAAGGGGCGTGCCACAGTTGCACACATCTCGTTACACGGATGTATTGCGTTTTTTCCGCGGTACCCGGACACCGGGCCCCACGATCGCCGGGCAATTAGAAACCGTGATCCCCACCTGGCCAGTCCCGAATCCGGGGGCCTGGCGGCGCACAGGAGCGCCCCGCGCCCGCGAATCCCGGGGACACCTGGATCCCGCGTGCCGCCGTACGACGCGTTGTTGGGTCGCGGCGGTGGTGGCGCGGCTCAGCCTTCGGCGGCCGGCGGCGGCTCGGACGGCGCTGCGGCCGCCTGGTCCTCCGCTTGGCTCGCAAGGAGCTCCTGCTCCCAACCAGCGTTGCGCGCCGACCCGCGGAGGCGAGCCTTCTTACCCGCGAGGCTTCGCAGGTAGTAGAGCTTCGCGCGGCGAATGTGACCGCGGCTCATCACCTCGAGCTTCTCGATACGCGGCGAATTCACCGGGAAAATACGCTCCACGCCGATGCCGAAGGAAACCTTGCGCACCGTGAAAGTCGAGCCCGAGCGCGTCTTGCCGCCGTTGCGACGAATGATCACGCCCTGGAACACCTGCACGCGCTCCTTCTCACCTTCGCGAATGCGGTAGTGCACGCGCACCGTGTCGCCCACGCGGAAATCGGGAAGCTTGCGCTTCTGCGCTTCGTCGAGTGCCTTGATTTTCGCTACGCCTGCAGACATGGGTCTCTCCGGAAAAATGGACGGCGTAGCTACCACGCACCCCTTGACCCGTCAACGCGTCACCCCCAGGAAAGTCGAGCAATGTTGAAGGTTGGAGACCCCGCACCCCACGTTTCCGGGCGAGATCAAGGGGGAAAACCCGTCGCCCTAGGCGATCTTTGGGCCCAGGGCCCCGTGGTCCTCTTCTTCTACCCGAAGGATTTCACGCCCGTCTGCACCCGCGAGGCATGCCACTTCCGGGACGCGTACGGCGACCTCCGGGCCCGCGGGGTCCAGGTGGTGGGCGTGAGCGACGACGACCCGGAAAGCCACCTCCGCTTCCAGGAAGCGCATCAACTGCCCTATCCGCTCCTCACGGACGAGGGGCGCGCCATGGCCAACGCATTCGGGCTGCGCGGCACGCTCGGGCTCTGGCCGGGCGCGTCACGTTCGTCATCGATGCGTCGGGCATCATCCGCGGCGTGTTTCACCACGAGCTCAGCGCCAAGAAGCACGTCGACGACGCACTCGCCGTCCTCAACACGGATGCAACGTCGCGTGCGTGAGCGACGCGCGGGGCTACTCGTTCACATCGAGCGCGTCGCCGAATAGGCGGTCGAAATAGATGGCGGCCGCGGCGCGCACGGACAGGTGGTTATAGTCCGAGCTCGGTTGAATCGGCGCGAGCCCGGCGTCCGCCTCTGCGGTGATGCTCACGTCGAGCCCGTGCCCGGTGCCGAACACGATGACGGTCGGCTGTTCGAGACTCGCGATGGTGCGTCGCTCTTCCGCGTGCGTTCGGAGCGGGGCACCGTTGAGTGGCTTCGCCGCCGTGAGCACCACGCGCGGGCGCCGTCCTTCCGTGGCTTCGACCCGGGCGATCACTTCGGAGAGGGAGTGCGCAAGGTTCACGAGCTTGAGCGCTTCACCGCGCTCGGGCACCCGGGATGCGCCCGAACCGCTCCGCCAATGCTCGAGGATCTTGTCGACGAGCTCCCGCTGCGCGGCGATGGGCGTCACCACAAAGTAGCCCGCAAGGCCGTAGGAACGCGCCGAACGCGCGATGTCGTGCACGTCCAGGTTCGTGACCGCGGTCGTCACCACCGCGCCGTCACGGTCCTTCACCGGGTAGTGCAAGAGCGCTGCGTACGCGCGACCCACTAGCGCCCTCCCTTCCAGCCGAGGCCCCGCAGGAAAGCCTCATCGGCTTGGTCGAGGGGCGCCGCTTCGAGCATGTCCGGGCGGCGATGGAGCGTGCGTTCGAGGGCACGTTCACGGCGCCATTTCCGGATGCGCGCGTGGTCCCCCGACAAGAGCGCATCGGGCACCGCTTCACCACGGTACTCCCTCGGGCGCGTGTACTGCGGGTACTCGAGGAGCCCCTGTTCATGGGACTCCTCCGTCGGCGAATCCTCGTTGCCGAGTACGCCGGGCAGGAGGCGCGCGGTCGCCTCAAGGATCGCCATCGCGGCCACTTCGCCACCGAGGAGCACGAAGTCACCAAGCGACACCTCCTCGTCGACTTCCGCGCGAATGCGTTCGTCGTACCCTTCGTAGCGGCCACAGACGATGGCGAGCGCTTCAAGCCCAGCGAACCGTCGGGCCGTGGCTTGCCGAAACGGCGCCCCCTGGGGCGTGACGAGCACGCGGTGCGGTCGCCCACCTGCCGCCGTGGGCGCGAGGGACTCGAGCGCATCCACGATGGGTGGCGCCATCATCACCATTCCACTGCCGCCGCCAAAGGGCGCGTCGTCGACGGTGCGGTGTTTGTCCGAGGTGAAGTCGCGCGGCGACACGAAGTCGATGCTCACCTTCCCGTCGGCCACGGCCTTGCCGAAGAGACCGACCTTCACGAACGCGTCGAAGAACTCCGGAAAGATCGTGATGATGTCGAAACGCATCGATGCCTCAGCGTCCGCGCGAACGCTTTCGTCGAACGGGTTGTGGCTCGAGATCCCCCCACTCCGCCAGCGTGATTTCGCCGCGCTCCAGATCCACCCGCACGAGGTAGGGCTCCGCGAGCGGTGCCTCCCGCTCCTCTTCGCCGGTGCGCACCACAACGGCGTCCACGGAGGGATATGCCTCGACGCGCACCACCTCGCCGAGGGCCGTACCGTCTTCAAGCACGGCGGCAAGGCCCACGAGGTCGTGGTGGTACCACTCCCCGCTCGGCAGCGGAGGGAACTCTCCACGACGGACACAGACTTCGTGCCCCACGAGGGCCTTCGCCGCGGCCGCATCGCCCACCCCAACGAGTTTCACGGAAAGCCCGCCGTGGGTCATGGGCGCCACCCGTTCGATGGTCGCGAGCCGCTCCTCGCCGTTCTTTCGGAGCGTCACGGTGCGCACCGCCATGAGGGTCTCGGACTCGGGGTTATAGAGCTGCACGCGCACCTCCCCCTGGAGGCCACGGGTTCGCTGCGCGTAACCGAGGGCGACGAGGTCGTCCTGTTCGCGCGCGTCAAGGCCGCCCGGGGTCGACCGCGTCGCATCAATCGTCTTCTTCGAGGATCTCGAGGACGACGCGCCGACCGATTTTCACGGACGCCGCCGAAAGCAGCGTGCGGAGCGCGCGCGGTGCGACCGTCACGGCCGATCACCTTCCCGAGGTCATCGGGCGCAACAACAAGCTCAAAGATGATCGAACGCTCTTCGTCGACCACCGTCACCTCAACCGCCTCTGGCTCATCGACCAGCGCCTTGGCGAGGTACACGACCAGGTCCTGGACCTGCTCGACCGGATCGTCCGTGTGCTCTTCGCTCGGGGACACGTCATTCATGGGGACGCGTCCTCGACCTAGGCCTGCGCCGCGGCGGCTTTCTTGTACTCGCGAAGCACCTTCGCGAACGACTCGCTCGGCTTCGCGCCAACGCCGAACCAATACGCGAGGCGGTCCATGTTCACGGTCGCCTGCGCCATCGGCTTCGACGGGTCGTACGTCCCAACCTGCTCGATGAACTTACCGTCGCGGGGGTTTTCCTTGTCCGTAACGACGATGTGATAGAAGGGCGCTTTTTCGAGCCGTGGCGGGAGAAGCGAACGGTAACCATGGAAACCTGACCTGCTGAGTGGGTTCGGGGACGCGGCCGACATGCGCCGCAGAAAAAAGAGGGCGGAACCTACCCGCGGGGCCAGGAGCGTCAAGGCGCACTCGCGCATCGTCGGCCCGCGTACCCAGGCCCGCCGGACCGGGCGAACCCGTCGGAACCGTTGGATTGTGGGCCCACCGGGGCTGATAAAACCGCCCCATGACCCGTGCCCGCCGGACCTTGTGCGCCCTTGGGATCGCCTGTGTCCTGGGCCTTGGGGGGATCGGGGCGTCCTGCTCGGACCACTCCAAGGGGGGCCCCACGCCCCAGGGCACCGCCCCCGTCGCCCCTCCGCCGGCCCCCCCGGACCGACCCAAACCCGACGCACGGCTCCTCGTCGTCACGGACCTCAGCGGCACCCTTGAGCCCTGCGGCTGCACCAGCGACCCACTCGGCGGCATCGACCGCATGGCCGCCCTCGTTCACCGCCTGGAGTCCGACGGAGTGCCGGCTGCACTCGTCGTGACGGGCGACACCTTCTACGGGAGCGTGGGCCATCTCGCCGCCGTTGGGGGCGAGATGCCCGAACAGGAACTGTGGAAGTCGGAGGTTGTCGCCAAGGCCCTCGGCGCCATGCCCGCCACGGTCGTGCTCCCGGGCTCGGCCGACGCGGCCCTCGGCGATGCGCGCGTGCGCGCACTCATGAACACCGCGACCGGGCAATCCGTTGAAGCACTGGCGAAGGACGACACGAAGACCGACAACGTCACACGCCGTGGCCCGTTCGTGATCGCAACGGTACGGGAATCGCCCGACGGCCCCTTCACCGCAGCCGAGCTTGAAAAGGCACTCGCACCAACCAAGGAAGAGAGCGGAGCGATCACCGTTGTGCTCGCGGTCGGCTCCCCGTCGCTTCGCCCGCGACGTCGCTTCGAAGACCACGGGCGTCGACTTCGTCGTCAACGGAGGCCTCGGGCTTGAAGCGCCGTTCGTACCCGTGGATGCCGGCGGCGCGTACGTGCTCAACGACGGGCGCCAGGGGCAAGGCGTCCTCGTTGTCGACCTCTTCCTCGATGGTCCGCGCCCATTCCTCGACTGGAGCGACTGGAGCATGGACACCAAGCGCGAGAACGTCGACGCCCGCATCCACGAGCTCGAGGCGCGCATCGCCGCGTGGAAACGGGACCCGAAGATTGCGAAGGCCGACATCGCGGCGCAGCAAACGCGACTTGGGGAGCTCCAGCGCGAACGCGCCGCCCTCCGTCTTCCGGCCACGGTCAGCCAACGCGCATTCAACGCGCGCTGGATTCGACTCGATCGAACCGCGGCGCAGGACGCCGCCGTGACCGCCCAAATGAAGGCCTACGACCACCGCGTGAACGAGCACAACCGCGTGGCCTACGCGAGCCGCGTACCGAGGCCCGCGCCACCGGGCATGCCCCACTTCGTCGGCTCGAAGGCCTGTGCCACGTGCCACAAGGCCGCGTTCGATTGGTGGCGCGAAACAAAACACGGCCACGCCTACAAGACCCTCGTCGACGTTGAGAAGCAGTACAACCTGAGCTGCGTCGGCTGCCACGTGACGGGCTACGAGCTTCCGGGCGGATCGACGGTGACACACAACCTCGATGGCGCCTTGGTGGACGTGGGTTGCGAAAACTGCCACGGCGCCGGGAGCGCGCACATTGCGGAACCAAGCGCGGCGGACAAGGTGCTCCGCGACACGCCCGAAGCGACCTGCCGCAGCTGCCACAACTCCGAGCACAGCGATCTTTTCGCGTTCACGGCGTACCGTGCAATGCTCATGGCGCCGGGCCACGGAATGCCGCTCGAGGCGCCCTCAAAGCCCGCCAAGCCCTGAGATGCATCGCCTCCGCACGCTGTTCCTCGTCGCGTCCTTCGCGGCACCCGCCATGCTCGCTGGCTGCGGCGGTGCGAGCGCCACGACGACGGGCGGCCGGTTTCCGGGCGAATCCACGAAGGCCCCGCCGTCGGGCTCCGTTCTCCGCGGTCGTGCGAGCTACTACCACGACTCGCTCGCGGGCAACGCCACGGCCAACGGTGAAATCTACGACCCGGCGCTCCTCACCGCGGCAAACCGCACGCTGCCCTTCGGCACCATGCTCCGCGTGACCCGCATCGACAACGGCATGAGCGTCGTCGTGCGCGTGAACGACCGCGGCCCCTTCGGGCGACGCACCCGCATCCTCGACCTGTCACGCGCCGCCGCACAAAAGCTCCAGATGATCCGCGCGGGCGTCGTCGACGTGCGCGCGGAAGTCCTGTCGATCCCGAACTAGCACGACGTTCTCGGTCGAACGCGGATCGGCCGTGAACCTCTATCGAACTTCGAGCTGGATGACGCCGCCGGGCCAGCAAACGGCGTCGCGCACGCTTTCTCGCACCGTGGTGCCGTCCCACACGACGCACCGCTCCACCGCGACGCCCGACGCAATCGTTGCTTGGCCGACAACCGAAGCCGTGACCGACGCGTCCCCCGCGACGGACGCCCGCGGATGAACGACACCGCGAGGCGCGGTCGCCGTCACCGCGTCGTGCGCGCGCATGCCCGACGCGAGCTCCACGTTCGCACGCCAGTAGGCCTCCACCGTCCCGAGGTCGGACCACGGCGAGTCGTCCACAACGCCGCACACCACCTCGCCCCGGTCGACCCACCGTCGGTAGCTCTGCCGGATGATGCAGCCATCCTCCGGAAGGTCCGCGAAGGCGCGTTCCGAAAGGATGTGCACCCCCGTAAACATGAACGCCTCAAGGGAGGCGGATGCGAACGCCGCGGGTTCGCCGAGCAGCCTTCGCACACGCCCCCCGTCGTCCGTTTCCACCGCGCCGAACGAATGGGCGGCCGGGTCGCGGCGAAGCACCATGGTTGCGATGGCGCCGGACGCCTCGTGGCGACTCACGGCGGCTTCAAGGTTCGGCGCAAACAGGATGTCGCCATTCATGACCACCACGGGTCCATCGCCGCGCAGGTGCTTCCACGCATTCCGAAGCCCGCCGCCCGTGCCGAGGATCTTGGGCTCGGTGACCACGTCGAGTGTGGCCCCGGCGGGCGCGAGCGTGGGCGCGACACACTCAACTTCGGGCGCCAGGTGATGCGCGTTCGCCACGATGTGGCGCGCTCCGGCGGCGGCCAAGTGATCGACCGCGAAGGCCATCAGCGGGCGTAACCCCACGGGCACCAACGGTTTCGGCACCACGTCCGTGAGCGGACGAAGCCGCGTCCCGAAGCCAGCGGCGAAGATCATGGCGCGCACGCGAATTCTTCTCGCAAACTGCACCGACACGGTCAACTTCGCATCGTTCGGCCGGAGGCATGCTACGAGATGCCCCCCGGATGCTCCCCCCTGGCCTCAAGAAGCTCCGCCATGCCGCCAACGTGCTCGCGGGGCTCCGCGCGCACCCCGCGGCCCGTGCCGGAGGTGCGCCCATGCGCCAATTCCTCGCGTGGCAGCTCCGAAAGCATGTCCTACGCGCACCGGTCATCGCACCCGTGTTCGACGGCTCCGCGCGCATGCGCTTTTACCCCGACAGCCACATCACGAACGCCGTCCGCTACTTCGGTTGGCCCGACTGGCACGAAATGCATTTCCTCGCGCGCTACCTCAACGCCGGCGATGTCTTCGTCGATGTGGGCGCCAACGTGGGCGTCTACTCCGTCCTCGCCGCAACGAAGGTCGGAGCCAAGGGCGAAGTCTGGGCCATCGAGCCGGACCCGGCATCCGCGGAACGACTCGCGGAGAACTTCGAGCTGAACGCCCTCGACCCCAAGCGGATCCTCCGAGTCATCGCCGGCGCCACGGCGGGTCAAGCGCGCTTCGACGTGGGTCGCGACGTCGTGGGATCCGTCGTCCCCGAAGGACGCGACGGGGGCGAATCCCTGGAGGTGCGGCCCCTCGACGCCTGCTTCCCCTCCCCGCGACATATCGACGCGATCAAGATCGACGTCAAAGGGTTCGAATTGGAGGTGCTCAAGGGCGCCGCAGCGCTCCTCGTGGAGCGTCGCATTGGCGTCCTCCTCCTTGAAATGATCAGCTTCGGTCCGAAGTACGGCAGCACACGCGACGCCGTGGAACGCACCCTCCGCGACGCCGGCTACGCGCTCTTCGCGGCCAGTTCCGAGGGCCTCACGCTCAACGCCGTTCCGCCGGGCGGCCCGTACCCGGAAAACGCCTTCGCCATCGCGGACGTCGATGCCGTCCGGCGCCGCATTCCCGGGCTCACACTCGCATAGCGCCCCGCGCGCTAGAAGATGCGTTCGGGTACGTACACGATGTCACCCGCCTGAAGCTGGAGGTCTTCCGAGCGTGCGGCGGTTACGTCGTCCACGGCGACGCGAATCCGCTTGAGTTCTCCACCGACCCGTCGCGATACCACCGTCTCATCGCGATTCGCGAGCGAGCTGAACCCGCCGGCGAGGGAGATGGCCTGCACAACGGTGAGGTTGTTCGTCAGCGGGAACGCCCCCGGGTTCTTCACCGCACCAAGCACGCTGATGCGTTTCGACGCGTACTCCTTCACAAGCACCGAGACATCCGGCGACTTGAGGAACCCGCCTTCCTGGAGCTTGTGTTCAAGCAGGTCGGCCACCTGCGCCGGCTCGAGCCCGGCCACCTTCACGCGCCCGACGAACGGGAAATCGACGCCGCCATCTTCACCGACCTGGTACGTCCCCGAGAGGCCGTCTTCTCCATACACGCGTGCTTCGAACGAATCCCCCGTGCCGAGGGCCGAACCGGTGGTCCCGCCCGCGGACGGCGCCGTGGTGCCGCCACTCGACGCGCCGCCGCACGCCACAACCAGTGCGAGCGCGCCCAGCGCCAACGTCTCGAGAACGAACCGGCCGAACCCGTGTTGGGCGCGTGCGAGCTCTGGGCAGTTCGGGGCGGGGTGTCGTCGCATCATCGGTCTCCGTCGGAGGGGGGCACCCTAGCATCGCCCCCACGCCCCCGCACCGTTACATCGCGCCGGTGGCCGGGGGCGGCACAAACGGAATTTGAAGGTCGGGAATCGCCTGGGCCGTGCTGGCGTCGTCCAGCGGCGTACCCGGCGCGACGAAGGTCGCCACCTTCAACGCGCCCGCGGCAAGGAGCCCCTCACCGACGCACGCTTCCGCATCCCTGCGCACCACCCTCACCTTGACGCCCACGACACCGATGACCGTGAACTCATGTTCCCGCGCGAGCGCGTTCCCCGCGTCACTCGCCGCGCGGAGCGCCGGGACACGCACGTCCAGCGTGCGGAGGTAGCCATCCGCGAGCGTCGCCTTGTCCTCGAGGCAAACGACGAGCACCGCATCCGCGTCCTTGCGCGCGCGCGCAAGCGCACCTCGAACGGCCGTCACGGTGTCACGGGTCTCGCCGTGAATGCGGTCCGCCTCGGCGAGCTGCTCCGCCGCCGAGAGCACAGCCTCGCTTTGGATCGGAATCTCGGCAGTACCCGACCGAGCCGACCCCACGTCGGCATCCTCCCTCGGCCCCTCTGCGGCCACGAGCGCGCCCCCGCTCAGCACCACGAAGAACAACACTCGGCCCAGGTTCGCTTCCAACGTGCGCACCACCGTGGGTTGCGCGCCAACGCCCCACCCATTCATCCGCGGCGAACCGGCGTGCGCACCACGCCAATTGCCGAATAACTCCGCGCGGTACCACGGAGACCCCGACACGCCCTCGGGGTGCCGTCGCCGCTAGTAGAACACGCGCACGCCGCCCCAGATCGTCCAGCGGCTGTAGTCGGCCGGGTCGAAAACGGGGGTTGCGGTCGCCACGTTGAAGCGGAAATCGGTGAAGTTCGCCATGTACTCGACGCGCGAGTTCACCGCGAACCAGTCCGTGAACCGGTACTCAGCAAAGAGGCTGCCGTCGGCACGCACATCGGAGCGGTCGTAGGAATCGCCGATAGTGCCGCCCGTGGGGGTGAACGTCTGGCCGAAGTCGTAGAGCCCAACGCCCGCCTCAAGCCCCGTCAGGAAGACGCCGCCGAGGAGCAGCTGGAACCGCATGCTGCCGCGGTCGCGACGGTAGAAGTTGCCAACGAACGTACGGAAGAAGTCGCGGTCGTATCCGAGCGAGAAATTCACCGCATCGGAGAACGCGAAGGCCAGCTGCGCCTGACCCACGATCGAGTCGTAGTCATCACCCGCGACGTAGAAGCCCGCGCCGTAACCGACCATCGCAAGCACCGAAATGACGCGCGTGATGTAGCCGTTGAAGCCGAAACGCGTCCGCACCCGCGTGTTGTCCGAGATGAGGACCGTGCCCGGGTCGTTCGACGTGTAGTTGTGGAAGTTCACTTCCCCGTCGTAGAGGAGCGCGGTGCTCGGCAAGAACCGCCAGGCCGCGTCGAGGGCAACCTTGTGGCTGACGCCGTTGCCGAACTTGAAGCTGCCGCCTTCGAACAGGTCCGCACCAAAGGTGTAACCGACGTTCGACTTCAGAATGCCCCCGCGGGTCTGAAGCGTCAGCTTGCCGCCACCGGTGATCTGGTCGCGGTTGTAGTTCTGGCCGACCGCGCCCGATTCCGTGAACGGGCGAATCGTACGCATGAACGTGCCGAGGAGCGTGAACGACACCGGCCGCCGGGGCAGGAACGTCAACTGCGTGTCGACGTCCATCTCCACGTTCGAACGCGCCTCCGTCTGGAGGTAGTGGTAGAGGCTCGCCGAAACACCCGTGCGGAAGTCGACGATGGGCATCGGCCCGTTTTCGCCGCCGCCATCCGAGCGCTCGGGGCCGAGGGTCGAAAGGTAGATGTGCGGCGTGAGCCGCAGAATCGGACTGGTGCGCCGCGGGTCCACGCCCGCTTTGTCCGAACTCAGGAAGACGTTGGTGTCGTAGCCGATTTCAGCGCCGACCCCGGGGTGCAACTCCAGGTCTCCAAGGCGGAAACCGGGGCCCTCTGCGCGCTGGCGGCCATCGAGCCACCCCTGTGCAGATGCGGAAAACGGCAACGCGAGAACCACGGCAAGCGCAAGCAGCAGCGTTCGGCAGTGATCAAGCAAGCGCATCTTCCCTAAGGTCTCCGTAGCGGGCCGGGACACTAGCACCCTCAACTCGATGTGTCCGTCGCCGAAGCGAAAAAATAGTCAGCAGTTTCTGGCCTAAAACGCCCCTGTGGCAGGCGGCGTAATGAACGGAATCTGAAGGTCCGGGACGGGCGAGGGGTTCGTTGCATCGTCCTGCGGCGTACCCGGCGCGACCGAACTCGAAACCCGGGTCGGCCCCGTGCTCAGCAGATCCTTGCCAGCACACGCTTCCGCGTCGCGAACGAGGTTTTCGATGCGCGTCCGGACGACGGCGATCAACGTAAATTCGTGGTCACGTGAGCTCGCGTTCCCGCTCGCCATCGCTTCGGCGTGCACCGTCGCATGGGCGTCGACGATCTCGCCGGCCACCTGCGCCTGCTTCGCCTTCTCCTCGAGGCAGGTCACGAGCATCACGTCGTCGTCCTTGCGCGCCTGGGCGAGCTCCACCGCGAGTGCAGCCGCCGCGCCGTGGACGTACTCCTGGATACGCTCGATTTCCTCAGCCTGCTCCTCGGGCGTCAGCACCTTCTCGGCGGCGACGGGAATCTCAAGCTGCCCGGCGTCCGGGTCGGGGGTCGCGGGGGTGTCGGTGCCCGACTGGCCGAGGGCAAGGCCACCGCCGACGAGTGAACACAGCAAGATTGCGAAAATTCGACGCTTCATGCGGAAAGACACCTAACCCAAGGGCCGCGGCGAGTATATCGACGGTCCCTACCCTGTCAATCTCGGGAAAATGCTTCGCCTTCAATCACCTACACGATCGCCAGGCACCCTCCGATAAGCCGTCGGGCGGGCTCGCCGTAGGCCGATCAGAGGGGCACAGGATGCGTAGTGCCGATGATACCGGCCTCGCCCTCCCGGGGTCAGTTCTGGGGCGCGAACACGAACGGATACTGGTAGGTCACACTCCCGCCCTCGGGACCCTTGCGCCAGCGGAGACGTTTGATCGCCGCCTCGACGCATGACCCGAGCGAAGAGCTGCCCGACGAGTTCTCGACGGCACGCGATTTCGACACCGTGCCCGTCGGTTCGATCGTGAACTCGATCACGACCTTCCCCTTCACGGCTGGATTCGTCTTGAGCTCCGTGTCGTAGCAGCGCTTGAGCGCCGACTGTGCGCCCTTGATCACCTTGGTGACCTCTGACTGATCAAAATCGCCAGAGCCGCCCGTGTCTTCCACATTGCCGAAGTCGAGCTTGCCGCGAATGACGCGCTCAATGACTTGGCCGGTGTTGACGGCGCTCGTGCCGCCCTCGCCCTTTTGGAGACCACCAAGACCGCCGCCCTGGCCGCTGCCTCCGCCGCCGCCACGCTGCCGCAACGTCCCGCCGCCGGTCTGGGCAACGCCAACGCCCGCGGCCTGCGCAAGCACATCCGCAGCGCCGGTGGTGTCGGCGCCGCCGGCGAGCACGTCCGCAAGGGCGCCGCCCTCACCGATCGCACCCATGAGCATCGTCTCGACCTGCGCCGAAGCCTCTTCCACGATGCGCGACGTCGCCTCCGCGACCTCCGCATCGTTTGCCGGACCCTTGTTGTCCGACGGGCCCGCTGGGCGTGTCCTGCTTGCCCTCGTCTCTCGCCTGCTTTGTATCTGGCGGGCGCATCCTCGCTGGCGCGTTCGTTCGGTTTCTCTTCCGGTGGAGGCTCGCTCTTCGTAGATGAAGCGCGCCAAGTCCTCCGGCACCGCGGAAATGCCCTGGTCACCGGCCAGCCGGCGCTCTCGAGATAGACGATCAACCCGAAGAACACAGGAGAACACCACGAAGGCGGTGAAGAGCCGTCATTGCTCTTGACGAACCCGCCACTTCGCGCCGCAGGTAGCCAGGCGCGGCTGGACCGGGGGCGGCAACATGAACTGGAAGAGCACCGTGGTGTTGCCGAGCGATCTTGCCGCGCGACCGATCGTTGAGCTGACCTGCCAGTGCGAACTCCGTTGCGCGCGCCACCTGACTTGCGAAGTTGTCGGGCGTTCGGTTATTCACCGGGCAGGCCAACGCGGCCTGAATATGTGGTCCGGAGAAGTTCAGAATGTAGTCGTTGTTGACGAGCTGGAAGATTTCGAAGCGTGAGTGGGAGATGCTCCGCCCGAACGATGAAGTGATTCCGCTCCGACGTGCCGATGGCCACCGTCTCGCGGTTCCGATAATCCGCTCTTCAACGATTTTGCCGCCCTGGATGAGACCGGATGCGGAGCACCTTTCGCCGCTCCGCGGGGGCAACCTGCACTGCCCGCATCGCCATCGTCATGGCACCCGGCTTGGCGCCACCCGGCGCTTTGTTCGAGGCGTATTTGTTCAGTCGTCATGGGTCAGTGAAGATATCACAGTCCGATTTGGAATGGGATCGTTACGGGCGACTCCTTGGCGAAATTGTTCTAGCGGTCCGCGCCCTCGCTGGGCACGAGCAGATCCAGATCCGCCCACGTCGGCCGGAGCGCAGAAGCCCGCGCCGAGCGAGCAGTCGCCGCACGCCGGAGGCGACCATCGCCGTGGCGATTCCAATGCAGAGCGAGAGAGTGCCGTGTCCAAATGCGAGCCTCTCGCGGAGGCCCGCCTGCAGAGCTTCGAGCCCCGGATTCGCATCGAATAACGACGTAATTTCAATCAACGCGCCAAGAAATCCAGAAATCATCGCAACGCGAGAGAGGACGCTGAAGGCGTGCACACCACGTTCGGAGATCTCGCGGACCTCCATCCAGCACGCCTCCGCAGCGCGGCCCCGGTCGAGCGCGGAGTCGAGGACTTCGACGATCACGTTACCGCTCACGGACGGGCCCAGGGCCTCGCCCAGCCGGCGCGCGGCGCCGAGATCACCCGCCTCGAGGTGAACGCGAAGCCGCTTCTCCACAGCCGCCCGATCCGCAGGCTGCTCGAGCAGCGCGCGAAGCACGTGGCGATGGGCGAATGCCAGCACCCCGAGGACGAACGCCAGCTGGACGGCGATGTAGGGGGTGATCAACGGAGGCACCGCGCAGGGATGCGCAGCCCGCTCAGAACGGCTCGTGCTGAACCGAGCGGATGATTTCCTTCAAGAACGAAGTCCGCAGGTCGAGCACTTCGTACCCGATGTTCGAACGGTTCAAAATGTAGAAGGCGTTCGGCTTCTGGACCGTACCCTCGATCTTGAACTCCTCGAGCTGGATGACGCGCGGACCGCGGGCCTTCGACTGGGCACTCGCGTGCGAACCGATGGCCACGGTGCATGCGCCCACGAGCGTGAGCACGGCAAATCCACGGAACATGCGCTTGGTCATTCCGAACCTCCGCTTGATTGCGCCTTCGCCGCTTCCTTCGCGGCACGGGCCTTCTCACGCTCGATGCGCTTCTTTTCGCGCTCCACCTGTCGCCCGAGCTCCTCGAGGTACGCGCCCGAGGGGTCGTCCTTTGCGAGCTTTGCGCCGCTCTCCGTGCGGTACCGCGTGAACTCGTCGATGGCCTTCTGGAGGCCGCCGAGCGTGTCGAGACCGGGGAAGTCGGGACCGGCGGTCATGTACATCAGGCCAAGGTTGAAGTGCGCGGCCGGAAGCGGCGACTTCATCTCAAGGGCCTTGTCGAACGCGGCCTTCGCCTTCTGCCACTGCTTGTTCGCGCGATACGCGTCGGCAAGGTTCAGATGTACTTCCACGAGCTGCGGCGAGAGAAGCGCCGCAGCCTGCAAATGCGTAAGCGCCTCTCCGTAGTTCGCACCGATGAGGAGCTGACGCCCGAGCGCCGTCCGTGCCTCCACGAAATCCGGGCGGAGCTGCACGGCGCGCTTGAAGCGGTCGAGGGCGTCCTTGAGGCGTCCGTCCTCTTCGAGGAGCATCTGTCCCTTCATGTACTGAAGCTCGGCGTCGTTCGGATTCACGCTGAGCGCCTGATCGAGGACCGTGCTCGCCAGCTCCTTGCGCCCCTGCTTGAGGCTCGCCTTGATGATGGCGATCATCGCAGGAACGAATCGTTCGTCGCGATGAAGCGCAGCGCGGGCCGCGTCTATCGCCTGGTCGACCTTGTTCGCCTGAACGAGCGTCTCGGCGTAAACCGACTGGAGATACAGGTTCCGCTGCCAGTACTTCGCGAGCGGCTCGATGAACGCGACCGCGTCGGCAACACGACCGCGGCGGATGTAGATCGTCACGATGCCGTTGGCGGCGCGCTCGTAGTCCGGCTGAATCCGGAGCGCACGCTTGTAGTACTCGAGCGCACGCGTCTCGTTGCCCTGGCGATCCGAAATGACGCCCAGGTTGAACGCCGCCTCGTAGGCATTGGCGTCTTCCTTGAGCGCATCTTCGAACTCGCGCCGGGCCTCGTCGTACTTGCCTGCCGCAGCGGCATCGAGACCATCACGGTAGGAATCCTGCGCCGACGGGTTCATCGGCTTGCGCTCGGGGAGCGGCGTCCCTTGGTCGGCCAACGGCGAACCCCATGGGCTTTCGGCCGGCGACGTGCTCGTGCCATCCGAAGATGTCGTGCGAGCATTGCTGCCCTCCGGGTCCCCGTCCCAGCTGTCGCCGGTGCCGGTGTACGGCGTCTCCGACTCACCGCCCGACGTCGACGACGAACCACCGGCAGAAGCGGATTCGGTGCCCTCCTCGGAGCCGCCGCCACACCCGACCGCGCCCGAAAGCGCAAGTGTCAGGAACCATCCAAAATACGACCGACGCATCAGCGACCTCCCGCGGGTGCAAGGGCCGGCGGCGAGACGTCCTCCGGCACGGACATCAACTGCCCGCGCGGCGCACGTGTGAACTCACCCGCCTGGTAGGAACCGAACTGCGCATCGTTCTTCTGCGCCTCGGCAATACATTCCGCGATTCGCTCGTCACCGTAGGCCTGAAGCCGGTCGATGGCGATGCGCGTGTACTCGTTGTCGAGGTTACCCGTCTTCGCGGCACGTGCCGCGAGTGCGTAACGCGCCACCGCGAAGCACTCAATGGGACGAACCCTCGTGTCGAGCGTCTGCTGAACGGCCTGCTCAACCTCGAGACGAATCTGCTCCTGCTGGTCCTGATCGACCCGCTTGAGCTGCTTCGCCAGGTCCCCCGGCATCACGAACTTCGCGTTCAGGATGGCGCGCGCAAGCACCTCGTACACGCGCCCCTGGCGAACGAGGGATGCGACCGTCCACGTTGGACGACCATACGCGGGCAGCGGCTCGTAGCCCTTCACCAGCGTCTGGGTCTGGGTTGCCCCAGAATCGATCTGTTTGCCGAGGGTGCCGACGTAGTCCTTCAACGTGGCGGGCTTGCCCGGGTCCACCTTGAAGTTCTCGAACGACGCAATCGTGTCGTCCACGCGAATGAAGTCAGCGTGCGCCGCGTACTCCGCCGAAATCGAGCCCGCCTTCTGGCCCGAGCGCCGGTACGCATTCGCCACTTCCGTCAGCGCCGCGAAGTACACCTTCTTCGCGCTCTTCTTCTCGAGCTCGGCGAGGTTCCAGTAGGCGGTGACCACGAGCTCGCCCGCCTTCGGGTCGCGCTCGTACTCCGCGATGAACGCCTTCATGGCCTTCTTCGCGTCCGACACGGCGCCACGCTTGAGCGCCATTTCGGCGACCTTGTAGCGGGCGTTTCGCTTCGCATCCGCGTCCCGCACCGTATCCGCCGCTCGCTTGTAGTAGTCAGCCGCGCGCGAGTACTGCTGGAGGTTCTCGAGGATGATGCCGGCGTTGATGAGGGCGTCTTCGCGCTTCTCGATCACGTTCGGGTCCGCGGACTTCGCGAACCGCTGCGAGTCGGCGAGGATCTTGTAGTTCTCGACCGCGGTCTCGAACTCGAAGAAGCGATTCGAGTTGTAGGCAAGGCGGAAGTACGCGTTCGCGAGGATCGCGTCGACCTCCTGCTGCTCCTCCGACGTCGACGGCTTGCGGGGGCCGACTTCGTCGATGATGCGCTGATAGAGGCGCGCCGCCGACTCGAAGCGGCTCGTCCGCTCAAGCGCCGTCGCGGCGTACTCAAGGGCAAGCGGCGCCTGCCGGTCGCCCGGGTTCTCGTTCACCGCCGTGACGAGCATGGTTGCGGCCTGCTCGTAGAGCTTGCGCTGCTCCTCGCCGGTCGCCTTCTCGGCGCGCTTATAGACGTCGAGCGCCTTGCGATAACGAAGGGCGTTCAAATCGCCCGCGACGAGACACTGCGGCTGATCCTTGTTTTCAGCCTTGCTGCAGTCGACGTTCGCGGATGCTGCGCCGTCCGGCGAGAACGTGCACTGACGCTTCTGGAAGTCGTTCGCGAGGCGCTCGACTTCGGCGTCGTCCTGAACCGAAATCGCCATGTTGCGGAGGTTGGTCCATGCGACACGGCCGGTTTCGTCCGCGTAGGGTCCCTTGCAGCGCTCGTCGTAGATGCGCGCAAAGCGCTCCTTCGCCTGCGGCCAGTAGCCGTAGACATAGAGGAGGAGCGCATTGTTGAAGTCGTACGCTTCGCGCACGTTCTCCGTGTCATGCGCGTCGTCGACGCGGGCGATGTAGACCTCGCGCGCCTGCGCCAGCCGCTGAAGAGGCGCTGGCATCGCGATGGGATTGACTGTCGGCGGCGTACCCTGCGGCGTCGGAGGATCCTTGAGGATCGTGAGCCGACCGGCAGCCACCTCCGCGTCCACGACGCGCTGCACGGATTCGACAACACGTCGCGCCGACTCCGAGAGGTGTGCGTCATCAAGGTTCGAGTCACGCACGGCGGCGTACTCCTGCGCGGCCTGCTCGTACTCTTCCGACCAATAGAGCGCGTCCGCGAGGTTGTAGCGGAGCTCGTAGGCTTCCGGGTTGTTCGGGTACCGATCGAGGTAGCCGCGGTAGGCCTTTGCGGCCGCCTTGTAGTTGTCCTGCGCTTCGTTGCAGAGCGAGATGTTCTGCTCTTCAACGCAACGCCGACGGAGCTGCTGCGCCTGTTGGTGGTAGTAGAGCGCGGAGTTAACAAGGGCGCCCTCCGCGAGCTCCTCGGCACGGCGCTGTTCGATGGGATGATCCTGGTTCGCATTCCACCAGGCCGACCCTTCGCCAAAGTCACCGAGCTTGGCGCGCCAGTCGATGGCGTCTTCCATCTCGTTGTGCCGCGTGTACGCCCGCGCGATCATGTTCGTGTACTCGGGGGCCTTCGGATGCTGCGGCCACTTCTGTAGCGCGAGCTTCCACACGGCGATGGCTTCGGGATACTTCGCCTCGTCGAAGTACACATCGCCAAGCTGGTAGTAGACCTCGGGTGTCCAGGTCCGGTCCTGCGGCAGCAGTTTCGGGTCCTGAATGCGCTCGAGACCGGAGGGCTTGCCCTCCTGCGTGTCGGGAATCTGGTTCTCGTTCCAGTCGTCGTACGCGAAGGCGATGCCAAGGTACTGGACGGCCTCGGGACGCAGCTGCGACCCCTCCTCGCCCGTGCGCTTCTGCTCGTCGTCCGAATACTGAACGAGCTGACCGAAGCGCTGAATCGCCTCAGGGTACTGGCTCGCACGGTAGTACGCCCACGCCACCTTGTAGAGCGCGAGGCTGTAGTTGCGGTCCGTCGGGTCCGACAGGATGTGCGAGTACGCGGAGATTGAGAGCTCGACCGAGTGATCGCCGCCGTAGTCGTCGAAGTGGTATTCGCCGATGCGGAACCAAGTCTCACTGAGGAACTTGGCGTTCTCGATCACGGGCGTGCATTCCTTGTATGGATCGACGTAGATGCCCGCCGCGGAAATCTCGGCCTTCGCGTCGAGGGCGAGCGCGGGATGGGCCTTCGAGGCGTCGTCCCCCTCGCCGGCCGATTCCTGCGCTGCAGCGGCCGCCGCCGCAGCCATGGCCGCCGGGTCGTACTTGAAGTTGTTCGCACAAACGAGGTTCAACCACGCCATGCGCGCCTCGTCCGCCTTGCCCATTTCGTTCAAGCAATAGCCAATGAGGTAGAAGACACCGTCGATTCGCGCGTAGTTCGGGAAGCGCGTGACCAGCTGGTGGTAGAGGTCGATGGTCGCCGTGAAGTCCGGCGTGTTCGTCTGAAGCGCGCCACCCTGCTGCGCGTAGAAGCGCTCGTAGCTCCGCTCGAAGTAGAGCTCGCCCAACCGGAACATGGCGTCCGGCGTGTACGTGGGATCGTTCGGATACCGGTCGATGAAGTGCTCGAAGAGCGTGATCGCGTCCTCACGGGCCTTGATCAGGTGCTTCTCTTCCTCCGCGATCTGAGCGGAGTAGACTTCGTCCTTTTGGCGGCGCGTTCGAAGGTACTCGCGACGAACGATGGACCCGACGGCGTTGTCGTATGCGGTCCCGGCACGGGCGAACCCGGCCATTTCCTGCTCAAGCTCCTTGAGCGCCGCCACCTGTGCGGCGGACGGAGGCGGACGGTCATCGACGATACGGCGATCGGTCGTGTCGAGGAACGAAGGCAGCGGAACAGGCGTGTTTGCCGCGGGCTGCGTCGACTCCGCGGTCGTCGTAGCGGTGTCTGCGCCCTCGGCTGGGGTGGCGGCATCCGTGTTGGCGCCGGTCGTGGTGGCCTCGGTCGTGGAGGCCTCGGGCGTGGTGGTGTCCTGCGCGGACGCGGCGGACACGCCCACGAGTGCGAACAGGGTCGCGAGGATTACGCGTTTCATTGGGCGGCCTCCGGTTCCGTGCTCGTCCCGGTATCCGAGATTTCCTCGAACTCGCCGTCGATCGCCTGGAGTTCCGACGAACGGGCTCGCGTCAGCGTGTCGACCTTCATTCGGTGCTCCTCACGACGCGCCCACGCGATGTCGATGCGGCCAACGTCGGCACGCAGCACAAGGTCATAGAAGCGCTTCCGGACCGACTCGAAGTTCGCGTAGGTCACACCGCCGACGACCTCCTCCGCTTCGCCTGAAAGCGAATCGAGGCTCGTTCGATAGCCAGCGAGTTTTTCCGTCTCTTCGTCGATCACGGACCGCATGCCGGAAATACGCTCTTCGACGATTACGTCCACCGCCGCATCGCGTTGCGCGAGTGACGCGTCCAGCCGAGCAGCTCGCTCGAGCCCGGCGTCCACCCCCGAATCGCGACGGATCCCGAGGGACGCCATGAGCTGGCGCTCACGTGCGATCAGTTCGAGGTATTGCGCGCGGTTGCGGTCGTCGCGCTGGTAGCGCGAATCGCCGACACCCACCTGAAGGCGCGCGAGCTCGATGAGCCGCACGTACTCCGTGATGTCCTTGCGGAACGATTTGGCCGCGGCCCTGTGCTGCTCGAGTTCCGCCTTGAGAGCCTCGGTCGCCGCGGGCGTCTTGCTGTCCGCCGAGTAGCGCTCGAGCGCGGTCAATCGCGCCTCGAGCCCCATCACCTCGACGCCCAGCGCCGAGAGTTCTTTGCTCATCTCGCGATAGCGGGCGAAGAGCTGCTGGTCGCGAACTTCAAAGTCCTCGTCCGAACGCGGCATCTTCTTGAGGAGCGGTTCCAGCTGACGCCGCTCCGCACGAACCTTGTCGAGCTCCGCATTGCCGGTCGTCGCGGATTCGCGCGCGAGCAGCTCGGCACGGATCACGGCGAGTTGGTTGCGCAACGCAACGCTGCGCTCGCGATCACGCCGAAGGTCGGCGAATGCATGAACCCGATTCGCGCCCCCGAGGGCCGCGTTCAAGCGGTCGATCAGGTCCTCAATCTCGTTGGTCATTCGGCGCGATGTGCTGAGATCGGAAAGCACCGAGAGCGCGCGATCCATGTCCGCATCCGCCTCGGACCACTGGCGCGCCCGCGCGGGAAGGAAGGCGCCGGGGTCAAAGTCATCCATGTTCTCGCGAACAAGATCACGGAAGTGCGCGACGGGGTCGTCGTACTCCTTGACCATGTCTTCGAGCTCGCGCTGGATGGGCCCGAAGCGCTTGCGCACCTGCTTGAAGACTTCCTCGGCCTCGTCGTGTTTGCCGTTGCGAAGAAGCAGGTTGCCGCGAAGCAACTCGCCGTCCGCGAGGTACCGGCTATCCGGCGACGCGATGGCGAGGATCTCGAGCGCTCGCTCGGCGCGCGTCGCATCACCCAAGCGGATGAACACCCACGCGACCTCGTAGAGCGCTCGGTCAAAGTGCGGCGACGTACGCGGCACGGTCTGATACGACTGCACCGCCGCGTCGAGCTGGTCGGTCTCGTAGTAGAGACGGCCGACGGCAAGGCGCGCGAGGTCGGCGACCGCCGCGTGCTCCTCGGTCGTTGCAGGGGCCTTCACGACGCGAAGGAACGCGTTGATGGCCTGCGGGAATTCGCGCTTGAGCGTGTGAATGACGCCGATGAAGTAGCGCGCCTGCGGATAGTAGGGGCTGCCCTCCTTCACGCTCTCGAAGGCCTGGCGCGCCTGATCGAGCTGCGCGAGGTCCATCGGGGGCTGGGCGGATGCCTTCGGATCCGCACGGAGCACATCCTCCACGGGGACGGCGCGGTTATAGAGGAACTTTCCGCGATAGTACGCGGTCGCGGCCTCCACTTCGGCCGGCGCGAGTTGGCTTACGAGGCCGAAGTACTGTTCGACGCCCTCGAAGTTCCGCGTGCGAATCGCGATCTCGATGAGTCGCCCAAGGGACCGTTGCACGTACGGGCGATACGCCGCGTTCGACGATGCCTGTTGAAGCACCTGCTCAAACCGACGGCGCGCACCCACCACGTCGTTCGCCATGTAGAGCGAATCGGCGAGCAGATAGAGCGCGTCGGGGAATGCGCGGTGGTTCGCGTGGTTCTCCACCAAATCGGTGAAGATGATGGCCGCACGCGTGTAGTCCTCGAGGCGGTAGAAGAGTTCGCCGTCCGCGAGACGCTCTTCGAAGTACGTTGGCGAGTGCACGTTGTCGCGCTTGATGGGCTGCGCGACAGGCTGCTGGTAACCGCCTTCTCAACCTTCGAGTTCAGCGTCGACGCTGGACGATTTCTGGGCAGACGCCGGTAGCGCAAGCGCAACGACCACGAAGAGGCCGATGAGCTCAACGCCGCGCGTCGCCAGGGACACGCAACGCGTTCGCATCACTTCTCCTTCTTGTCGGCGGGCTCGGCACCGCCGAGTTCAGCGAGACGCTCGACGTAGCGAACCGCGGGGCGCTCTTCGAGCGGCGCCGTCGGACCGCCCTTCTCGTAGCCGACCACGCGGATCGTGCCGCTGCGGCCCTCGGGCACGGTGAACGTGTGGCTCGACTTCACCTTGAAGCGGTAGCCCTTCAGGTACGTGAACACGCCGTGGCCGTAGCCCTGGTACTCGAGGTTCACCGTGAGCGTGTGCTCGCCGGGGACGATGCTGCCGTTGTAGACATCGAACTCGGACTTCTCGCTCAGCGTCGCGTCATCGCTCTTGTTGAAGATGGGGGCACCATCGAGCGCGTACACCGCTTTGACGAGCTTGTACGAAGCGGACATCTGATTTTCGTGGACGATGAGCGCCTGCGCACCACCGACCGCGCCCTGGAGCACCGTCTCCGCGAGGAGCGACAGGCGCGCCTTCGAACGGAAAATCTGCTCCTTGAGCTCGTTGACCCGCTGCTCGAGGTCGCGAAGGCGAACGGAGTATGTACCCGCGTCGACCTCCGAGCCGCCGTCGCCCGCCGGCGCCGCGGTTGCGGTCGCATCGGCCGTGGCCGCGGCATCGCCCCCGGCCGCATCGGACGAAGCCGCCGCGGTCTGGGTGGAGTCCCCCGAAGAAGTCGCCGCCTGGGCAGCTACGCCCGAAGCCGAAACAGCAAGAAGCCAAGCGACCATTGCACCGAGCGCCATCCACCTGCGCATGCTGGATACCTCTTTCCGAAGAGAAGACCGTAACGGCCAAGAACGAACGGGAAATTGCCGGGCGCTTATACCAACGGGGTATCCATCGGTCAACGCCGGTGAACGGCGCCGAGACACGCGGGATCGCGTCGGAATCGGACGGTGTGAGGCCACGGGGGAGCGAGCCTGCGATGCCGTGCCCCCGCCCCGCGGCGGACGGTTCCGCGAAGGGATGACGCCAGCCGGGACCCCGCGGTAGACTCGCCCCCGCTGGAGGGCCCGCCCAAGCATGGGACGCGATCGGGCACCTTAGACCAGCGGGTGGCGCGGCACGTCTCTAGGGGATGCGTGCCCACACCACCTAGGTGGGGCTCGGTGGACGGAACGAAGGAAACCATTGCGGATGAGGAGCTGCTCCGGCGATTTGGCGCCGGTGATGCCCGTGCCTTTGAAGCCCTATATGACCGATATCGCAGGCAAATTTTCACTTTCATCGTGCGTTCCACCCGGGATCGCGCCGCGGCGGAGGAGCTCACGCAGGAGGTCTTCCTTCGGGTGGTTCAACGGGCGGACGATTTCAAAGGTCAGTCGAAATTTTCGACCTGGCTCTATTCGATCACCCGAAACCTCTGCATCGATCACAGCCGAAAGATGGCGTTCCGGCGTCACCGGTCCCTCGACGCCCCGCTGCGTACCGATGAGACGGGCGGCGCGTCGTTGGGCGATCGCGTCGCCTCCGACGACCTCGCTCCCGATCGAAATGTGGAATCGAATACGATGCGCTCGCGCATGGAAGCGGCCCTCGCCGCCGTGCCCGAGGAACAGCGAGAGGTCTTCCTGATGCGGCAGGTGGAGCACCTCTCGTTTGCGGAGATCGCCCTCGTGGTGGGCGTGCCGGAGAACACGGTGAAGAGTCGGATGCGGTACGCCCTCGAGCGCCTACAGAAGGCGCTCGCGGAATTCGAAGACAACGTGGCGGAGGCCGGGTAGCGCGGAACGAAGATGACGTGTGACGAGTGCGAAAACCGATGGCTTGAGCTGATCGCGGGGGAGCTTCCCCCCGACGAGGGGGCCGGTCTCCGCGAACACATCGCAGGCTGCGCCACGTGCTCGCATGGTTTCGCCGAGCTTGAGTCCGCCATGAACGCGGTGGGCGATGTTCCCCTCGAGGAGCCACCCGCGCGTGTGGATGACGCGGTGATGCGCGCGGCCCGCGCGAAGGTCGCGGGCATGGACCCCGCGGCCGCCATGCGAGGTGCGGCGGCGGATCAGGCGGGGTTCTTCGCGTCGTTGGCGCAACGTTGGAGTCGCTTCGTGGCGGGCCCGCAGGTGGCCATGGCCACGGTGATGGTGCTCGTCGTCGCCATCGGCGTTTGGTACCTGCCCCACGCGGACCTGCGCGCACCCATGGAGGGCGAGACGCTCATCGCACCGGACGACACGAGCGCCGCGCCAGGGAGCGCCGGAGCCACGCCGGTCGAAGAAGCATCCGAGAAGGGCGCGAGCGCGGAGCCGATGGCAAGTGCGGAATCGTTCGACCAACGCAAGCTCGAAGCGCAGGAGATTCCGACGGACGATTTGAAAGCTCCGAGCGGTCGCGCCCGACGCGCCGCAACCGATTCGCTTGCGATGGACGAGGGCGTGACGAACGCGTTGAGCGATGGCCTGGTCAACGACGGCCTCGCGAGAAAGAAAAGTAGGAAGTCGATGGTCGGCGACGACATGTTGTTCGACTTCGAAGGCGATTCGGACGCTCAACGCTACGGGGGCGGCGGCTCGGGCCTTGGCGGAGTGACAGCGAACGCTTCGACACGCGCCTCCGCTTCCGGCGCCGGCGCACGTGACGAGGCACCGGCGGCACCCGCTCCGACGAAAGCATCGTCGGAACTCGCGACAACCGCGTCGCAACTCTTCACCGAAGCTCGAAGCCTTGCGGCGTCCGGTCGCTGCGCCGACGCGGTCAAGGTCTATGGCGCGCTCCTGAGCAACTACCCGACCTTCGCTTCCCGCGCGTTGGCGTACGACGAG
The DNA here is from genome assembly GCA_041389625.1 of Polyangiales bacterium. Taxonomy (GTDB): domain Bacteria; phylum Myxococcota_A; class Polyangia; order Polyangiales; family JAWKRM01; genus JAWKRM01. Next base: position 151,693 of record JAWKRM010000002.1, on the reverse strand, counting down.
CAAGCGACGTGTTATCGCAAGTTGGGTCAGACATCCCTCGCGCTCGCTGCGGAGCAGAACGCGAAGTCGGTTCGCGCCACGGAAAGCAAGGTCGCGGCAAAGCGCGCCGCATCGCGTCCTGCCGCGGCCGAACCGGCCGCCGCGCTCGACGCGGAATAGAAACGGCTAATCGGACTTTGCGCCGAAGGGCCACCACCGGAGCGCCTTCGGCCGGATGGAAAGCCCGGCACCGTCGAGTGCCATCGCGAGTGCCGCTTCGAAGGTCGGCGCCATCCGCAGCACTTCGAGGGTCACGCGACCTTCCCGCGCGGCCTCGAGCCACGCCGGACTCACGCCCGCAAAGACACACTTCGCGCCGAGCATGCGCGCCGCAACGTCGGCGTTAAAGACCTCGGACGCCCGGTCCGGGGTCTCGCCAACGAGCCCCGAAAGATCCACGACGCACGCGCGCGCGTTCCGCCGAAGCATTTCGCGACCGAGTCGGTCGACGATGCTCGCGATTCGCACGGCATCCATCTCGCCCGAAAGCACGACGCCGAGTACCCCCGGCGCCACGTCGAGCACCGAGTGGGCGCCCGCGAGTCGCTCCTTGTGTTCGTCCTCGGCACGCTCCTCGCGACCTGCAAGGAACCCTTCGAGCGCCATGCTCTCGAGTTCGCGCACGAACGGCGCCGGCACGACCACACTCTCCTCCGCAAGCGCCGATAGGAGCGCACGTACGAGCGAGAGGCCCGCCGTCGGCGTCACGCCGAGGCTCCCCGAACGACGCCCGAGCAGCGTCACCATGGCGAGGCACTCACCGCGCGCCGACGCGTCGTCCCTGCCCTCCCCGAGCGTTTCGAGGACCGTGTCGACCACCGCGCGGGCCTCGGTGGCGAGCTCCTCGGCCTGGGCACGGTCCTCGCGGAACGGAGAGCCGGCCTCGTAGGCGGCCCGAAACCGAGCGATCACTGCTTCCCGGCGGTTGGCCGCGGTCATCTCCGGTCGATACCGCGCCTCGGCTTTCTTGTCGAAGGGCACCGCCCGCTGTACTTCAAAAGGCGCATGGCGGTCGTCGTTCAGAAGTTCGGGGGCACCTCGGTCGCGGACACGGATCGCCTCGAACACGTCGCTGAAATGGTCGTGGCGACGAAGCGCGCGGGCTACGACGTGGTGGTTGTGGTTTCGGCGATGGCCGGCGCGACGGATCAGCTCGTCGCCCTCGCCAAGCGCATCACCGACGCGCCGCCTCGGCGCGAACTCGACATGCTGGTCAGCACCGGCGAACGCGTGTCCATGGCGCTCCTCTCGATGGCGATCCAAAAGCGCGGTCTCGAGTCCATCTCGTTTACCGGGTCGCAGTGCGGCATCATCACGAACGACCGTCACTTCGACGCGCGCATCATCGAAGTCAAACCGCACCGAGTGGAAGATGAGCTCGGCCGCGGGCGCGTCGTCATCGTCGCGGGCTACCAGGGCATGAGCTACCGGCGAGAGATCACCACCCTCGGGCGCGGTGGGAGCGACACCACGGCACTCGCCATGGCGTCCGCCCTCAAGGCCGAGCGTGCGGAAATCTATAGCGACGTGGACGGCGTCTATTCGGCGGACCCGCGCGTGGTGCCGGGGGCACGCCACCTCGCGGCCCTCGACTACGCGGAGATGCAGGAGATGGCCGATGCCGGCGCGAAGGTCCTGCATGCGGCGGCCGTCGAGTTCGCGGCACGCGGCGGCACGCCGATCCACTGCCGGTCCACGTTCGCGCCGGGCCGCGAAACCGTCATTCGCGCATCCGAGGCATCCGGGGCGCGCGCCATCGTGGGCATGAAGGGGCTTGCGCGCGTGCGCTCGGACGACCCCGTGCGCATTCGTGAGGCCATGCAGGTCGCGGAACGCACGCACGTGCGAATCTACCGACAAAGCCAGTCGGATCACGATGCCGAGTTCCTCCTCGACACGCGGCACGCGCCGGAATGGTCCCGTGTACGGGCGAGCATCGACGCGGTGCTCGAGGGCCATGGTACCGTCGACGGCGGGCTCGCCGCGGTGACGGTTGTTGGGAAAGTGGATTCCCCCGCGGACGAAGGCCGCTTCTGGAAAACCTTGGGCGACGCGCGCATGGAAACACACGGGTTTGAAACGGCACCGCTCCGCATGATGGCCGTGGTCTCCGAGGAAAATGCCGACGACGCGGTGCGGCGCCTCCACGCGGAGTTTGTGTCATGAGCGCGACCGTCCTCATCGTCGATGACGAAAAGAACATCCGGCGCACGCTGCGCATGGTGCTCGAGAGCGCCGGCATGGATGTCGTCGAGTCGGAGGACGCCGAGGGCGGCCTCAAGCTTCTTGAAACCGAACCTGTCGATGTTGTGATCCTCGACGTGCGCCTGCCGAAGATGAACGGCATCGACGCACTCAAGCAAATCCGGGAGCGCCCCGAAACGCGACGGCTCCCCGTGGTGATGGTGTCGGGCCACGCGTCGGTCGCCGAAGCCGTCAACGCCGTACAGCTCGGCGCAACGGATTTCTTCGAGAAGCCCCTCGACCGCGACCGCGTGCTCGTCAGCGTACGGAACGCCATCCGCACCATCGAGCTTCAGCGAGAACTCGAGCGCCTTCGAGCCGACGTCGGCAAGCGCTACGAGATGATCGGCGAGAACGACGTCATGCGTGCGCTCTACACCCAGCTCGAAAAGGTGGCGCCAACCAAGGGGCGCGTGCTCATCACGGGAGAAAGCGGCACGGGCAAGGAGCTCATCGCGCGTGCGATTCACCGCCTAAGCCCCCGGAAAACCGAGGCGTTCATCAAGGTGAACTGCGCTGCGATTCCCGCCGAGCTCATCGAGAGCGAGCTCTTCGGCTACGAGCGCGGTGCCTTCACGGGCGCGCACGGCAAGAAGAAGGGCATGTTCGAGCTCGCGAATCACGGAACGCTGTTCCTCGACGAGATTGGCGACATGACCCTGAGCGCGCAGGCGAAGGTGCTTCGTGCACTCCAGAGCGGCGAGATCTCGCGCGTGGGCAGCGAGAAGACCGTCGCCGTCGATGTGCGCGTGATCGCCGCGACGAACAAGGACCTCGAACGCGCCGTTGGCGCCGGCGAGTTCCGCGAAGACCTGTATTTCCGGCTCAACGTGGTGCCGATTCGGAGCCCTTCCCTCCGCGAACGCGTAAGCGACATCCCCCTCCTCGCCGAAGCGTTCCTCTCCGAGTTCTGCAAAGAGAACGAAATGAAGGGCAAGCGCTTCGACGACGAGGTGCTCGACGCCCTCCAGGAGCGCGCGTGGCCCGGCAACGTCCGCGAGCTTCGAAACGTGGTCGAGCGCATGGCCATCCTCGGCGAAGACATCATCACCGTCGACGACATGCCCGACGCCGGCCCCATCGGCACGGCTCCAGGCGCGGTATCCCCCGCCGGATCCATGCCGCCCGGCACAGCGCCCGGCGACCGCCCCATGACGCTCAAGGAGCATCGCGAGAGCGCCGAACGCAGCTACATCCTCGACACCCTCGAGGGCTGCTCGTGGAACATCTCGAAGGCCGCCCAACACCTCGGCGTCGAGCGCACAAACCTCCACAAGAAGATGCGCAACTACGGCATCAAGCGAGAGGAAGCATGATCGGGAAGCTCGTCTCCTTCGCCATCACCCTCGTGGGCCTCGCCGCGTTCGCATACGTGTACTTCTGCGTGCCGCTCGGCGAGCTCACGCTCCACGAACACACCCGACGCATCATCGCGACCGAAGCCGCGCAAGACCTCGGCCGTGAAGCAAAAGAAGCCGCCGCACGGGTGAAGGACGCGGCGGAGCGAGGGGTCGGCCATGAGGTCGACGAGCACACAAGCGACGATCAGGACGCGCAGGCGCGCGGTCGTTAGGGTACGAGCCGCAGCACGTCGTCTCGCAACTCGGTAGCGAAGACGAATCGCGCGGAGGCGAGCGTCTTGTTTCGCAACTCGCCGAGCAAGAAGGACTCGTCTCCAAGGCGCCGGAGCGGTTGATGTCGGATGGCAACCCAGAGGCCGTCCGACTCGTCGTCCTGCGGTTCGGCATAGGGGACATCGCGGGTGACGTCGAACCAGACGTTGAGGTCGGGGCGGAGGCCGCGACGTACCGCGAGTTCGTTGATTTTGCCGTGAAGGGCAGCGATCTCCGCCTCGGACTGTGTCGTCAGGTTTACCGGGAGCGTCTTCGGGAGTTCACGAGCGAGCAGACGTCTGCAGAGCTCCGCAAGGAGCGGATCCGCGCCGCGCGACCAACTATCGACGCAATAGAGTAGCTGCACGTCGTCGAGCGCCAGGTAGTCACCCAGGGAAACCGGCTGCCCCTTTGCCGCGGCCTCGAGTGCGCCGGGAATGGGGCCCGGCGCGGCGCCGTCCCGCACGAGTTCCGCCATCCGAACGAACATGGCGCGGATGAGGCACTCCGCCGAACGCGTGGTCTTGTGGTGGTAGACCTGGCGAAACATGAAGTGTCGGCCGAGGAAGAACCCCTCGATGGGCGGAAGCCCCTTGCGCCCTTCCACGGCCACCACCCATTCGCCCGCCTTCGTCGTGGCGAAGTTGAGCGCTTCGAGGAGCCAGTCGAGGTCGTAGAGGCCGTACCGAACGCCAGTCATGTGCGAATCACGGAGCAGGTAGTCGGCGCGGTCCACGTCGAGTGTGCCGCTCACGGCGCGACCGAGGTAACCGATGTGGTAGTCGCCGCGCACAAGCTTCGAGACGCGCACCGGCATGTCCACGTCGAACGAAGCAAGTGTCCGGTGCACGTCGGTCGCAGGGTCACAGAGGATTTCCGTCGACCACGCTTCGTGCCTGCGTGCGCCCGGCAAGACTTCCTCAAACAGATGCGAGAACGGTCCGTGCCCGATGTCGTGGAGCAACGCGGCCGCCACCGCATCACGACGCACCTCGGCACTCACCCGCAGCTCGGGCGGAAGCACCTGTTCCACCACGCGCAGTCGTCCAAGGAGCCGAGTCATCACGTGCGCCGCACCGATCGCGTGTGCGAACCGCGTGTGCTCGGCCCCCGGGAACACCATCGAAGTGAGCCCGAGCTGCCGGATCCGCCGGAGGCGCTGCACTTCGCGCGTCGCGAGCAGCCGCGAAACGATCCGCTCGTCGTCCTCCTCGAACGAGACGAGGCCGTGCACGGGGTCGCGGAGGATCATGGCCCGGGACGGTAGCAGCTCCGTCTGCCGCCGCGGGGTTCGCGATCGGGCTCACGACGCGCCGGACACGCGAAATGCACGCCTATCTGTTCGCGAACTTGGGGTCTCCATACCCGGGGCGCCGCCCCGCATCTGGGGGGTCCTCGCCCCCGGGTGCCCGGAAGAAAGCCGTAACATTCTCGTACATCCGCCGTGTGGCAAGACTATTGCTTCTTGGCTCACATATGGGACCCGGCTACGCTCCGCCAGCGCATGCGCACTGGGTGTGGACACACCCCGCAGAATGGAAATAGGAGATTCCGAATGACGAAGCTACGCGAGAAACTGTCGAAGAAACTGAACCTCCGGAACGACGAGGACGGCCTGACGACGGTGGAGTACGCAATCGTTCTGGTGCTCATCGCCATCGTGGCGATCGGTGCATGGGGTCTGCTCGGAAAGAACGTCTCGAAGGCAGCAAAAAAGGGCGCCGATGCCATCGGGAACCTCGGAGACTGATCGACACCCGCACGCTCAATTCGTCGCGGGCATGCGCCCCCGCCTAGGGACCGACCATCGTGGCGCGGTGATGGTGGAGTACGCCGTTGTGCTCTTGGTCGCGACGCTGGTCGCGGCGCAGGCCATGTACATGGTCGGCAAGCCCATGGCGGAGCAGTTTGTCTGGGCGCAGGGGATCTTGCTCTACCCGATTTAGCTCGCAGTAGGAGGCGGTGATTGGCGACCGGTGCGCTGTTCTTGATGGCTGGAAGTGCGGTCGCCGTGTTGGCGACGGCGGTTGCAGCGTTCACCGACAGCCGCACGGGTCACATTCCAAACTGGATCACGTTTCCGCCGATCCTGCTCGCGCCCGTGGCGAACGGCGTCGTACTCGGGCTTTAAGCGGCGTTCAGATGTCCCTGCTTGGCCTGTTCGTTCGCGGATTCCTGCCGTACTTGATGTTTCGGCAGGAGGCATGGGCGGCGGCGACGTCAAACTGTTCGCGGCGATTGGCGTTGACGGGCGTGCGACTTGGCCTCGAGGCGCAGCTCGCTTCGCTGCTTGTGGGTGCGCTCTATTCGCTGTTCCGCCTCGTTCAACGTGGTCGTGCGCGCGTGGTGCTCCGAAACGCTTGGTACCTGTCCGTGAACTGGCTCCTACCCGAGAAAATGCGTCGACCCGTCGAGCCCGCGGAGTCCGATTCGCTCCGACTCGGCACCTCCATCTTCATCGGCACGACGCTGGCCCTCGGCTGGCGGTGGGCGAGCTACTTCGCATGACGATGCACGGCGGAGCTCCACGATGCCGACGTCACGCCACGGAGGGCGCGGTGTACGTGGAGTACCTTGCGGCGGCGATCCCGCTCTTCTTCATGTTCCTCTGCATGGTCCAGCTGGCACAGCTGGCGATGGCGGGGGTGGCCGTGCGCAGTGCGGCATCGACCGCCGTTCGTTCGGCCATCGTGGTGCTCCCCGATGGTGACCGCGACCGCAACGGCGCCGGAAGCAACCGGCAGAAGTCCTACGGCAACGTCGCGCGTTGGCTCGCGGGTGGCGGTGCCCCGGCCCCCATGGGCGCGAGCGACCCGGTGCTCGGTTTCATGCAGGGCGCGAGCAGCGGCGGCTTCAGCGGAGGTGGCGCGCGCGGGTACGCACAACCGCACCCATCGTTTAACGGGCGCGCACAGAACATTCTCGCCGCCGCCATCGGGAAAACGATGGCGGTGTCCCCGCCGCTCGACTCGGCTGGCGATCACGCGGGCCTGAGCATCAAGAACTCGTTTGGCGACACGAGCAACGACATCAATGACCTGGCGCAACGGGCGAACTACGCGCAACACGCGACGGCGGTGACGGTGGCCGCAGCCGGCCCGGGTCGGCCGGTGACCGTGAACGTGTTCTTCCAGTTCCGCTGCGCCATTCCCGTGGCCGATTCGATCATGTGTGGTCAGCCTCTGTCGTTCCCCGCGGGCTCGTTTTCGCAGGGCGACGTCACGCGCATCTTCAACCTCGGAGGCAACTTCCGCATGCTTCGCGCGGTCGCCACCCTTCCCGCGCAGCCGGAGATTTTCATTCCTGGGGAGGTGTACCCGTGATGCGCCGCCACACGATGCGTGTCCGCCGAAGCGCGAGGGGTCGGCGCAAGCAGGGCGCCGTGCTCGTCATGGGACTGCTCTTCACGCTGTTCTGCGTGGGGCTCATGTTCTGCATCCTCGGCCTCGAGGAGGCCGTCGACTTCCGCGAAGCCATGCAGGACGCCGCCGACGCGGCCGCGCTCGCCGGCGCGCAGCAGTACGCCGAAGAGATGAACCGCGCGCGTCTCTGGTCCGAGACCGAATGGCACTACGTCGAGGCCGCGATCACGATCGACCTCCTTCGAAATGCGCCGGCGAACCTCTACGACCCGGCTTCCAAATCCTGGGGCGGGAGCACATCGATCGCCCTCGGTCCCTGTTCGAGCACGTCCGGCCCCTCCGCCTGCAACAGTTGGTACAACAACGCGCATTCCCGTGCCGTCAACGCAGCAAACCGTGTTCAGCGCGGCGCGGACGGCTCGAGCCCCTCCGTGTTTTTCGCGAAGGGCCGTCCGCTGGCGGGCGCTCGAAACGCGGTTTCAACGGTCCAGTCGGCCCTTACCCCGGCGCAGGCCCGCTACCCCATCAACGTCGACATCCTCGACGAAGTGGGTGGTCAGGGGCCAACAGAGGACGTGCTGCTGCGGTGCCAGGGGAACAACGTGGGCAGTTTTCATCCCGCGACACTCTTCGGCAGCGAACTCCTCGCGACGCCGCGGGATGCGGCCACGGGCCCGCTCAGAATCTACAACAACTACGTCAAGGATTTCTGGAACCACTGCAGCAGCTCGACCGGCGACTCGAGCGGCTGCGTTCACGTGAACCCCAACGATCCGATGAGCCCGTTCATCTTTCCGAAGGCCGCGCCCAGTAGTTCGAGTGCAAGCGGCACGACAAACCAACTCTCGAGCAACGACGTGCGTGGCCTTGTCAAACGTGCCATCGGCAACGGCTCGTGCCTGCCAACGTTCCTGGTCAAGCCGCAGCACTACCGCGTCGTGGGACGGGCCGTGGGACCGCAGCCGAAGACCTGGTTCCGGTTGAGCCGCTCCCGCGTATTCGTTGGCGCGTTCAAGTCGGGCGGAGAAGGCTACGAAAACGCGGCCGACTACGAGGACAACGCAAGCTTCAAGGACGCCGGGCAGTACGCCCTCGCGCAGGCGAGCTTCGGGCTCGACGGGAACGGATTGTTCAACACAAGTCCGCAGGCCCCGGGCATTCACGGGGTTTTCCAAGCCATCGCCGTCGACAACACGTGGAGCCAGAGTCACGGGCACTACAGCGGGTTCCCGCTTCACCTGTACGGGACGTGGCGCGCGAATCTCACGCGCGTGCATTTCGCGGTCAACGGAGGCGACTTCGCGTCCACCTGCCGGGGCCCGTCCGGCTTCACCTGCAACTCACCGGAATGGGCCGGGAAGATCGACTCGGCGGGGACCCATTGAGAATGCCTAGTTTCAATTCCATCCGACGCCAGCTCCGAGGCACGCGGGAACGCGGCCAGGGCTCGTCCGTCGCGGTCAACACCCGGGGAGCGGCCATGGCGGAGGGCGCCATCATGCTCGTCCCCTTCGTCCTCATCTGGACGCTGACGCTCTTTTTCTTCGACCTCGCCGATCAGGCGCACATCGCGCGACGGGACGCGCGTTTCCAGGCGCACCAGCTCAATGCGGCGGCCGCGTCCGCGCCACCCGGTACGCCAGCCGCAAGCTGCCCGGCGGGCGCCCCGAGCCTGGACGCGGTTGGAACCACGCCGTGCATCGGGTGCCCAACGACGCGCACCAACGTGCTCGCGGTGGGCACGGGTTCATCTCCGAACCCACCGTCGATGCCAGGCGGTGGCCCCACGCCGCTCACGCGGCGCACCGTATTGCCGTGCGCAAGCGGCGCCGCCCATTCCGGGAGTCCGGGGCTACCGGGCAGTTTCACCGGCACGGTCGCGTCCATGCGGGACGCACTCAATAACGCGCAGGCGCCGGGCGCTGCGCTCGTGGCCTTCAAGCCAACCCCCTGAAACCCACGAAACCAGAAGTGATTATGATAGTGTGCCGGCCACGAGGTAACCGCGCATGAAGGCGAAAGCACTCATTTTGGCCATCGCAGTGGCGGGCATCGGAGTCGGCCTGCTCTACCTCTACATGCGCAGGTACGAAAACGAGGTTTCCGGCGGCGCCATGGTGGAGGTGCTCGTTGCCAAGAAGGACATCCCGCTTGGCGAACCGCTGACGGATGAAATGGTCGGCGTCGGCCTCATCCCGCAGGCGTACCTGACGACCCGGCACATCGCGTCACAGGACCTGAATCGCATCCTCGGCGTGCGCGTTCGAACCCAGGTGCGTGCGGCGGAGTCGATCCTTTGGACCGACTTGGCCACGAGCACGGAACATAGCCGCGACCTGTCGAGCTTGATTTCGGACGGCATGCGCGCCGTCACCATCGGCACGTCGGGTGGTGCGTTCGGCGGCCTGCTCCGCCCGGGCGACCGCGTGGACATCTTGCTCACCGTTAGCCAGGAAGGGCTCGTCCCACGCACGCTCGCCGTACTCCAGAACCTCATGGTCATCGCCGTCGGCGGCGACACGGGCGGAGGACGAGCGGAAGGCGAACAGCAAACCAGCGTCACGTTCGCTGTGACGGTTGAGCAGGCGCAGCTGCTCACGTTTTCGGGGACGCTTGGCAACCTGAGCCTGACGCTCCGAAACCCCGACGACATCACCGTCGTGGACGACCTGCCCGAAACCAGCATCGAAGACGTCATCCAAGCACTCCGGCGTCTCAACATTCAAACCCAGCGGCGGCCGTCCGGCGGTGGCGGCGGCGGCGCGAGGGCCCCCAGCGGACCGGTGAAACTTTGAGGAATACGGCCATGCAATCCACTCGCGCGCTCCCCCAAGCTCTCCGCGCCAGCACCCTCGTTCTCGTCGCGGCACTGGGCCTCTTGGCGGCGGCCGCTCCGAGCGTCGCGCTCGGTCAACGCACCGAGCAGCGGAGCCTGGAGCTCAAGGTCGGCGAGCTCGTCACACTGTCGTCCGCCGGGGTCAGCACCTACTCGGTGGGCAACGAAGCGGTGATCGACGTCAAACCGCTCAATGGCCGCATGGTCATCGTCGGCAAGCAGGCGGGCGAGTCCTCGCTCCTCTTGATTTACGGACAGGACCGACAGGTGAACTACGCCGTGACGGTCCTCCAGCCGGCGAAGGGGAACACGTCGGCCGCCTCGTTGGCGGTGCCGGAGCGAGTGAACATTCGCCTCGACCTCTACTACGTGGAAATCAATCGCTCGAGCCAGCTTCAGGTCGGCATCAAGTGGCCGTCAGCGCTCGGCGGTCAGCTGAACATGATCCGCGGGCAGGTTCCGCTCGAGCCGAGCGGTGCGGCGACGTTCGACATGTCGCTTCAGCAAATCCTGCCCACGATCGACATGCTGCATGCGACCGGATGGGGGCGCGTGCTCCGACACGGCACGGTTGTCACGACGAACGGAACCCAGGCCGAATTTGATAGCGGCGGCGAGGTGTACATCGCTTCGGTCGCGCCCACGGGGCAAGCGTCGTTCCAAACCTTGACGTTCGGAAGCCGTCTTTCCGTGACGCCGAACTACGACAAGGACACGGGCCGCGTCGAAGTGAAGGTCGAGGGCGAATTTGGCGACCTCTTCGACACGGGCGCCGACTACCCGGGCAAGAACCGCACGACGTCGCGCTCGACGGCGAATCTCGCACTCGGGCAAGCCTTCGCCATCGGCGGCGTCGAAGCCAAGAGTTCGACGCGCAGCAAGCGCGGCCTCCCGGGCCTTGGTCAGATTCCCATTCTGGGGGTGCTCTTCGGTTCCCACGGAAGCGAAGACCTCGAGAAGGAGAACATCATCATCGTCGTCCCCACCGTCGTGGACACGGTGCCCGGACGCACCGCTGGAATTCTCGACGAGGTGCTCACGTCGTACGCCTCGTTCTCCGGCGATATCGAGGATGCGGAACTCGCGCGCACTCAACGCTGGCGCGCCTAAAAGCGCAAATGAACCTCACGTTCGTCATCGCGCACGCGGACGGACGCGTTGAACAGGCACACGTCACCGCGGACCACCCTGTCACCATCGGACGCGAAGCGACCAATGACATCGTGCTGCCTTCTCCGGAGGTTTCGCGGCGGCACCTCACGATCGATCTGACCGCAAACGGGCTCATCCTGACCGACAGTTCGGCAAACGGAACGAAGCTCGGGGAGCAGAAGATGCGTGGGCAGTCCACCCAGTGGACATTCGGCACGCCGATTGGAATCGGCCCCTTCGTCGTCACCATCCAGTCGGATGCCCCGCCGCAGTCCGTGGATGTGACAGCCCCACCCGCCGCGCCGGCGCCGAGCGCTGGACGCACGGATGCGCCTAGCAGCGCCGCCTCCGCCACGGCCCCGAAGGCGAGCGCACGCCCCAAGGCGACGGAAGCGCCCAAAGCTGCTGTGTACCGAGTCGGCGCCCGGGGTTCCGCCCCGGAAGTCCCGGTGGAGCTGCGCCGCAAGATGCACCGCATGCTCCTCGATCACCTCGACCTCGCGGCGCTCGATCAGGACAAAATGGACGTGGACGTGATGCGTCCGCGTGTCCGTGCCGCACTGCGGCGCATTGTCACGCAAGTTGCGGAGGAGCTCCCGAAGGGCACCGACACGGCGGAGCTCATCGACGAGATCACCGATGAGGCGCTTGGCCTCGGTCCACTCGAAAAGCTTCTCGCGGACGAAACCGTCTCCGAAATCATGGTCGTCGACCCGCACACGATCTACATCGAACGTGCTGGGCGTGTGGAGCTGACGGACCTCAAGTTCACCGACAACGACTTGGTGCGCGCGGTCATTGAACGCATCGTGACTCCGCTCGGGCGTCGCATCGACGAATCGTCGCCGCTCGTCGACGCACGTCTCAAGGACGGCTCCCGCGTCAACGCGATCATCCCACCCCTCGCGTTGCGCGGCCCCTGCATCACCATCCGCAAGTTCTCGAAGCGCAAGCTCGACATGGGCGACCTCATCAAGTTCGGGAGCGCCACGGAACAGATGGCGCAGTTTCTTGAACGCTGCGTGGTTGCGCGGAAGAACATCATCGTTTCGGGTGGTACCGGCAGCGGCAAAACCACTCTTTTGAACGTGCTTTCCGGCGCAATTCCCGAGTATGAGCGCATCATCACCATCGAAGACGCGGCCGAACTTCGGCTGTCGCAGCCCCATGTGGTCTCGCTCGAATCGAGACCCGCAAACATGGAAGGCATGGGCGAGTTTTCGATCCGTGATCTCGTCAAGAACGCTCTCCGCATGCGCCCCGATCGAATCATCGTCGGCGAGTGTCGCTCCGGAGAAGCCCTCGACATGCTGCAGGCCATGAACACCGGCCACGAGGGGTCCATGACGACCACGCACGCCAACTCGCCCCTCGAAGCGCTTTCGCGCCTCGAAACGCTCGTGCTCATGGCCGGCGTGGACATCCCGATGCGCGCCGCGCGCGAGCAAATCGCGGAAAGCATCGACTTGATCGTGCAGCAAACGCGATTCACCACGGACGGCACGCGCCGCATCACAAGCGTCGCGGAGGTCGCCGGCCTGGACCCGGACGGCGAGTACAAGACCTACGAGATCTTTACCTACGAACGCACCGGCACGGGACCGAATGGCGAGGTCATCGGCGAGTACCGTGCGACGGGTTACCTGCCGAGCTTCCTTGAGGAGTTCATCGCGAAGGGCCTCGTCCGCTCCGGGGAGTACCTATGAGCCAGGTGTCCGCCACCACCATGATCATGGGCTACTTGGGGATGCTCCTCCTGCCCGCCGGGGTGGCGGTCATGGTCGTGGTGTACGCGCTCGACAACGACAGCTGGCCGCGGGTGAAGTGGCGCGAGCACGTCGCGAACCTTCAGGTGCAACTGGACGAGCTCTTCCTCGTCACACGGGCCTCGACATCGCGCGCATACAGCTCGGCGCATGCCTCGGGCTCCTTGCGATCGGCGCGCTTGCACGGCAGCCGTTGGTCGTGCTCCTCATGTTGGTGATCGCGATCAGCCCGAACCTTTGGCTGACCGCCGAGCGGAACAAGCGCACGACGCAGATGGAAGACCAACTTGCGCAGTGGCTCATGCTGCTCGCCAACGCGCTCCGTGCGACGCCTTCCGTGGGCGCTGCCGTGGAAGCGAGCGTCAAACTGCTCCCCTTCCCCTTCGCAACCACGTCGAACTTGTCGTCAAGGAAATGCGCCTCGGCGTCCCCGTCGAGCGAGCACTCCTCGGAATGGGGAAGCGCATCGACAGCCAAACGCTTCAGAGCGCGCTGGCGACCGTCGTGATTTCGCAACGCACGGGTGGAGATGTGCCGCGCCTGCTTGAGGAGTCCGCCTCCGGCTTGCGCGAAATGGCGCGCCTTGAGGCGTTGATTCGTGCGAAGACGGCCGAAGGCAAAATGCAGGCGGTCGTGCTCGCGGTCATTCCCATCGTCCTGGCGGTCATGGTTGAAAAACTCAAGCCGGGCTGGTTCGCACCCATGCTGAACAACCCGATGGGCTACGCGCTGATCGCCGTCTGCGTATTCATCTGGATGGCCTCCATCTACGTGGCAAACCGCATCCTGGATGTGGAGGTCTAGCGATGGGGACGAGCCATCTCCTGCCGTTCATCGGCCTGGCGCTCGTGGGAGGGGGCCTCTTCGCAAGCGTGTATCTCATTGCGACAACCCCGCTCCCCGCACTGCCGAAGCTAGGGCGCCGCGGCCTCAAGCGACGACGTGCGCTCGAGGCTTCCAGCTATCGACTGCTCGATACCCCCGTTCGCATCATGTCGGTGGCCGTGCAACGCATGCCCATCCACGACCTCCGAAAATCCGTCGGCGAACAGCTCCGGCTCTCGGGCGACTGGCTCGGACTAAATCCCAACGAGTTCATCGCGCTCAGCATCGTGTGCGGCCTTCTATCCATTATTCCGGCATTGGCGCTCGCAAGCCTCGCTCCGCAGTATGGTGTCCACACGGTCGTCGGCCTCTTCGCATTGGCCGTCGTATTGCCTTACTCGAAGCTGACGGAGGAGAGCGATATGCGCGTCAAGCACGTGCACCGCACCCTCCCGGCCGCCGTCGAGCTCATGTCACTTTGCATGGGCGCCGGGATGGATTTCCCGGGGTCCATTCGACAGATCATCGACACGGCCCCGGACCGTTCGGCGCCGCTTTACGATGAGTTCGCGCGCATCCTTCAGGAACTCGACCTCGGACGAACACGCAAGCAAGCGCTACTTTCATTTCAAGACCGCGTCCCAACCGCACACGTGCAGGACTTCGTGAGCGCGGTCGTGCAGGCCGAGGAGAAGGGAAACCCGCTCGCCCGGGTGCTGCGTATCCAGGCCAACCTCCAGCGCGCGCGTAGAAGCAGCGAGATCGAGGAAAACGCCGGCAAGGCCGCGGTCAAACTGATGTTTCCATCTGGACTGCTCCTCGTGTGCTGTCTCATTCTCATTTTGGGTCCCGTCGGGCTCGACAAGGGCTTCTCCGGAAGGTTTTAGGGCATGGATCCACGCATCGAAGTGGTCTACGCGGACGGCACGTCCGAATCGTTCGTCCTCGAGAAGGAAGAGGTCGTACTCGGACGTTCCCTCGAGGCGGACATCTCCATTCCCGATGCGCGCGAACTCGAGCCGCAGCACCTGATGCTCAAACGTCAGCAAGGCGGTTGCTGGGTCGCCGCCGCCCAGGGTGCGCAGACCCCGACGCTTGTTTCGGCGAAGCCGTTCCAGTCGGGTCAACTCCCGTGGGGAAGTGAACTTCAGATCGGCCCGCTGGTCATCGTGCTGACTGGCGAAGAGGCGACGGCGAAGCGTTCCAATATCGGGATTTGGGTCCTCGCGCTGGTCGTGCTCGGAACGCTGTTTGGGATCTACGTTTGGAAGGAGTCGCGCGGCCAGTTCGTCGGACCATCCACCCCGCGCAACTACCCCAACATCATGCCGTCGCCCGTCCCCTGTTCGGTGGAAGCACAGGTGTCGGAGTCACGTGGCAAGACCGCATTGGACGCTGCGCTGGCCAAGAGCGACCGATACCCCTTCGACCCGCAAGACGGGATCGAAGCGATTCGTCTCTACACCGAAGCCGCCGCGTGCTTGACCATCGCCAACAACACTGCGCTGGCGGCCCGTGCCGTGCGAGAAGGCCAGGCGATGCAGAACCGGGTCATGGAAGACTACCGGACCAAGCGACTGTCCCTGGACCTCGTGATGGATCGATTGCGCTCCAACCCCGATGACACCGATGCACTTCAAGAGGCCACCCGGGAGCTGAACGCGCTCTACCGCCTCGTGGAGCACACCAACACCGACTACAAGGCGGAGCTTCAACAGGTCGCGACGTGGGTTGCCCTCCAGACTGCGAAGAACGAGAAGTCGGGCAAGAAGAAATGATGCGCCGTCGTCCGCGATTTCGCGCGTCCGCGACGGCGTGGGTATTCGGTGTTCTGGTTGCGCTCGGGGGTTGCGGAGGCGCCGAAGGGCCGAAGGGACCGATGCCAACGGCCGACACGCTCGACTCCGTGGATCCGCAAGCGCTCTACGATACGGGAATGGAGTTTGCGCGATTCGGCGATCACATTCGCGCCGCGCAGTACCTGATGCTCGCCTGGGACCGCGGCTACGACCCAAACAAGGTCGTTCCCAAGCTCATTCGTATGTACACGAAGGCTTCGCGGTTCCGAGATGCGATCCAAACCGCGGAACGTCGCCTGGGACAGGATCCCCTCGACGCCAATCTCAGGCTCGTGTTGGCGACCCTCTATCTTTCCGTGCAGGAGAAGCGGAAGGCGTACGCCGAAGCGTCAGCGGCCGTGCGTGTGCTGCCCGACGACCCGCGCGCGCACTACCTCATGGCGATACTCGAACGCGAAGCCAATACGAACGCCGAAGCCGCTAGGACCCACTATGCGCGGTACCTCGAGCTGGCGCCCGCCGGCCCCCATGCGAACGAAGCGCGCGCGTTCGTCGAGAACCCGCCCGAGGAACCCCTACCGACGAACGATGGCGGCGCGCCCGTCCCGGTGCGCGTGCCAGCGCCCGCGCCGACGGTGAGTCCCGATGAGATGTTGCCACCCGAGAGTCCCGAACACGACGAAGCTACCCACGGCAGCAACGAGGTCCGCCCATGATCCCGAAGGAAGTCTTTGAGCAAACGGTCCTTCAATTCCTCGCGCCGGTGCGTCCGTACATCGACGACCCGAGCGTCAGCGAGATCATGATCAACGGCCCCGGCGAGGTGCGCATCGAACGCGGCGGGCGCATTGAAACCACGAACGCCAAGTTCGCGACGCACGAGCAATTGATGGCTGCCCTGCGCAATATCGCGCAGTTCGTCGGTCGCGTCTTGAACGAGGAGCGCCCCATCCTTGAGGCCCGATTGCCGGACGGTTCGCGTGTCGAGGCGATCATTCCGCCTGCGGCGCCCGGCGGCCCCTACGTCGCGATTCGACGATTCCTCAAGAGTTCGGTCACGGTCGATCAGCTCGTGGAATTCGGCGCGCTCACGACGGATGCGAGCCATTTCCTACGCGCGGCCGTCACCGCAAAGCAAAACGTGCTCGTCGCGGGCGGCACCGGCTCGGGCAAGACGACCATGTTGAATGCGCTCTCGAGCTTCATTCCCACGCATGAGCGCATCGTCGTCATCGAGGATTCCCAGGAGCTTCAGCTTCAGCAGGACCACGTGGTACAGCTCGAGGCGCGCCCCCCGGATGTGCGCGGCAAGGGGGAGGTTTCCATTCGCGACCTGTTCAAGGCCACCCTCCGCATGCGCCCAGATCGTATCGTGGTGGGTGAAATCCGATCCGGCGAAGCACTCGACCTCGTTCAAGCGATGACGTCCGGACATGGCGGTGGGCTCGCAACGGTGCACGCCACGTACCCGCACGACACCATGACGCGCATCGAGACGATGGCGATGATGAGCGACGTGGACATGCCCCTCGAGGCGTTGCGCATTCAAATTGCATCCGCGATCAACCTCATCGTTCAAACCGGGCGCCTCTCCGATGGGAGTCGCTGTGTCACGCACATCACCGAGGTCCTGGGCTACGACCAGTCGAAGGGTGCGTACGTGTTGGCGGACCTCTATCTCCGCGAATACAAGGGCCAGGACGAGCGGGGCCGGCTCCTTTCGACATTCCACCCAACGGGTGCGTTGCCGCGTGTCACCTCGACCATCGAGGGCCTTGGTCATTCGCTGCCTCCTGAGATGCGCGAGGCGATTCGTCGCCAGAGCAAAGGCTAGGCGCGACGCCGGGGTCCAAGGTTTTGCGCATCAACGATTGGGTTGAAACCCATTGGGAATTCAGGGTTTGAGGCGCTAGACTCCGGCATCCATGCTCGCATTGCGCCTCGTTCAGGGAACCTCGCCCAACCAGGTTTGGGTGCTCGACCCGTCGCAACACGGCGCGCGAAAGATCGTCGGTAGCGACCCCTCGGCGGAATGGCAAGTGAGCGCCCAGGGCGTCGCACCCGGGCACATCGAGGTGTACTGGGACGGTCAGCAGATTTGGGTCTGCGACATCTCGAAACTTGGGACGGTCGCCATCAATCAGACGCCCGTCGGCGAGTGGCAAGCGGCTCCGCTTGGGAGCCGGATCACGTTCGGCGGCGCCCTCCTCGAAGTGGTGCCAGCCGAGTCCGCGTCCGCCTCCGCGCCCCCACCGGCACAGCCCGTCGCGCAGCCGGCGGCATCCGCGGCCGCATCGGCACCGGTCCCGACAGGGCCGTTCCACGCGTCTGGCCCCAGCTCGGGCGTGGACGCGACCACAGAACTCGCGCCGTGGAAGCGAACGTTGATCGAGCAGAAGCAACGCGTGATCTTGCTCGGCGGCGCCGCGTTGGTGCTCTTGGTGCTTGTCATCATCATCTTCGCGCGACGGAGCGGCGGCGGCGAATCGACGGCACCCGAGGCCGTTGGCGGCAGCGTGCAGGGCGGGACGGGTCCCGAAGGTACCGCGGCGGCGGAAGGCACCGACCCATTTGCACAGTTCGGTGCGTTGACGAACACGCCCGCAAAGGAGCTAGAGGTCGCGGACAGCGCCGACGCCGGTGTGGACGAGGACCCGTCGAAGACCAAGGCATCCGAACTCACGAGTCCCGAAGGGCGCGCCGCCGCGAAACTCATCTCCGGACGATACGCGGAGGCCATTCGCCTCTACGACGCGCTCGCCACGTCGCACCCGGACCGCCCGGAGTTTCCCGTGGTTGCGGAGGTGCTGCGCGAACGCATGCGCCGACGATGCGCGAATGGCGTTGGTCCGGGAGGAGAGCCATGCTCCGTTCCCTGACCCGAGCTCGGTCGAGCGTCGGAGGCGCGCTCCTGTTCGCACTCGCGCTGCTCGCGGGGTGCAACGACAAGCCGCCACCGTACATCGTGATCTTCCACGCGAGCGGTGACGGCGACGCACCGATGGCGGGCGTGAACGTCCTCGTTCAAGGGACTCCCGGGGCGACGGGCCCGGATGGCGCCGTCACCTTTCAGCTGCTCGGCACCGAGGGGCTCATGCTCCCCGTGGAAGCGCATTGCCCGGACGGTTTTCGTCTCGCTTCCCAGCCACGACCGGTCACCCTTCGAAGGATTCAACTGCTCGGCGGCGAAGGATTCGCACCAATCGAAGTATCGGTTCAGTGCGTACCGACGCAGCGGCGCATTGTGGCCCTGGTGGTCCTGGGGCCGTCGGGCGCGAAGTTGCCGGTGTACGTCGACGAACAACAGGTGAGCACCACGGACGAATCGGGCGTCGCACACATTGGTCTGGTCGCGCCGCCTAGCCGCAGCATTCGCGTGAAGGTGGACACGTCGTCGAACGAGGGACTCATCCCGCCGAACCCTGCGCGCACGTTCCACGTCCCGGACCATGACGACATCTTCGTTTTCGAGCAGAAGCTCGAAAACACCGCCAAGCCGAAAACGGAACCCAAGGCACCGCGGCGCCACCGACGACGACGTTCGAGCGGTGGCGGCGGCCCCGTGAAGCTCTAGGGCCCGGCGCCGTGCGCTCAGGCTCCCTTCGGCGGAACGCCGCCTTCGCGATTGTCGCGACGGTGCTGGGAACCTGCATTACGGAACTCGCCGTCTACGCGATCCTGTTCCCCATTGCGCCGAATCTCCCCGTGCCCGCAAGGCTCACGTCCGGATCCGCGACGCTCGTCGTCCAAGGGCTGGGATGCGCAATTGCCGCTTTGTTGCATCGCATTCATGCGACCTCGGCCAGGCATGCGCACCTGAAAACGTGGTTCACCGCGTGCGCCTTCCTCGCGTGGGCATGCGTGCATGCGTTCTCGTACATGGACTCGCTGGGGTTACGTTGCGCAGGGCCGCTGCCACATGCCCTGTTTGGACTCGGATGCATCCTCTTTGTGGGCGTCGGTGCGCGCGCGATCATCGCTGGGATCCACCCGCGGCAGGCCCGTCCTTCATGGCACATCACCGCGGTGCTTGTCGCGTGCGCAGGCGGACTCCTCTGGTGCAACACCATCCTCGCGCTCCTGCCCTCCAAGGCGGATGCACGGCTCTACATCGCGTGCGCGGTGTTCCTGCAGGCCGCCATTCTCGGGGGGCTTGGAGCGTTTCAGCCCGCCGCGCCGGCTCCCCGGCGGTTGCCTGTAGCGCTGAGCGTATTCGCCATCATCACGCTTGTCGGCGGATCGCTCGCGTTCCATCGCTCCGCAGTCTCCGTTCTTGCGCTGCGATCCACGTACTTCGCTGCGCTCGCGCGAAACACACCAACTCTCGGGAGCCGATCGAGCGAAATCAGCACGCAGGTGTTCGGCCAGAGGCTGCGCGCACCCGACGCGGCTCCCCTCGCCTCCGCCGAACGACAGGATCCCGCACGAGTACGAGGCGTGGTCTTGATCGTCGTCGACACCCTTCGAGCTGACTACGTGAACAGCGACGCTCCGAGTTTCGCAGCGGCAACTCCGCACATTCGTGCGATTGCCCACACCGGACAAACCTTCACCACCACGCTCACACCGGGCGCAAACACCTCCATCGCGCTGCCGGCAATGTTCACGTCTCGAAACGCCACGGACCTCGACTTCCGCGTGCCGACACTCGCAGAGCGTTTCGCTGACGCGGGATGGGAAACGGCGGCCGTGACCAGCGATTTCTTCGTCACAAGGGAAGACCCAAATGTCCGGCGCACGCTCGACGGGTTTACCAGGGTGCACGTCTACGATCGCGCGAAGCAGTCGGAACTCGTGCCGATGGTGCGCCGCACGCTGGACGAGGTCGGTGACCAACCGTTCTTCGCCTGGGTACACGTGGACGCACCGCACTTCCCGGGTTGGTGCGGACAGCCAGGCTCGGGAAGGCATTTTGCTTGGCCACTGGAGTACGTTCGCGGCGTCGAATGGGCGGATGCCCAAGTGGGCCTGATTGCCGAGGAACTCACTCGGCGACGCTTGGACAATGACGTGGTGCTCATCGTGGTCGGCGACCACGGCGAAGGGCTCCGCGACCTCCGTACGCCGTGGCATGGGCTCATGGCCGCGCCCGCCATCGCGGAGGTTCCGTTCATCGTCCGGATCCCCGGTGTGCCCGGGCGATCGCGCCCAGAGACCGTCGGCAGCATCGATCTCGCGCCCACCATCGCCGCGCTCGCGGCGCTCCGACCGTCGCCGTACGACCTCGGGCAAGACCTTACTGGTCCAACCCGGAGCCGTGGGTACCTCACCTCGGCACTCGATCAGGGCGCCCAGCTCGCGTACACGGATGGCGCCACACGGATCATCTACGACTTTGATCTCGAGCTTGCGGTGGACCTATCCAGGAAGGGCGACGCCGGATCGATGAACGGCCTGGCGGCGCTCGAACTCGCCGTGCCGCAAACGTTCCTCGATCACGGCGTTCGGACCAAGGACATACGCAACGCACAGCGAGCCGTGTTGAATTTGCCGCACCGCCACTCCGCACTTTCCACGGAGCTTGCTCGCCCAGTCCTTCGTACGCTGAGCCATCGAGAGCGCACACGTGCGTACCGCGACTGGCTCGCCGCTTCGCCGTCCTGGGATGCCACGACGGCCATTCTCGCGGAATGGGCACTTGTGGACGCGAAGACCTCCACGCATGAATGCACTCGGCTGTTCCAGGGAGCATCGGAGCGAGAGCAATCCGCGTTCGCCGTCGCCCTCACCCACCGCGGCCTTGGATGTTTGGCGCCGTCTGCGCTCACGAAGTTTCTCCGCGATTGCCTCGATGCGCCCGACGCGCCGTTGGCGTGCAGCGCAGGGATCGGTCTCGCGCGACACATTGAAACGGCGCCCGAGGTTCTGCTCACAGCCATCGAGCAACTCTCGACGCTCGATGCCACGACGCCGCACCACGGGGCGATGTTGGCGCAGGCCCTTGAGGCGGCCTCGATCACGCGCTCCACGGGCGCGCTCGCTTCCGCCATGCGAGACCGGGCCCTCCACCTCATTCGCGACCGTCGAACGGGGGTTCGCGCGGGTGCATTCCGTGCATTGCGGAACGTGGGTACGTGGCCTGAGGACGCCTCCTCGATGGAACGCGGCATGCGCGACGGTGCGTTCGCCGTACGACAGGCCGCATTCGAGTCGGCGCTGAGCCTCGGGGGTTCTGCCGCGGTACCCACAGTGAAACGCCTCATCTCGCTTCCGCATGTGCTCGACACCGCGGAGTACATGGTCGACCACCATATCGACGGATCGGAGGGGCTCCTCGAATCCGCCGCCAATGCCATGTACGCGTGCGAGACACGCGAGTAGCGTCGAACTGCGAACTAGGCGGTGCCTGCGGCCGCGCGCGATCGGAACCGCTGGAGCCTCCACAGGAGAACGCCACCGGCACAAAGCGGCGCGGCGGGCACAAGCGGCCCCAACGACACTGCGATGCCGCTAGCGGCGACAAGCAGCGGCGCGTCGAGCAGAAGTACGATGGCCGGGACGAGGAAAATCGCGCCTTCGTAGTACATCGCATGGGGCGACAACACGACGCTCAGCGTGAGCGCCATCGCCCAGCCCGCAATGCGCCCACCCGCGTGACGCGCCGCGTGGAGCGCGAACGCGAGTACCCCCAGAAAACAAAGGGCGGCGAGCCATGGAACGACCACTGGGCCGAGCCAAACCTCGACCATCCCGGGCAACGACATGACGTGCGAGGCGTTCGTCTCGGCGTCCACCAGTCGAAAATGGAGCATCCATGGGATCCATGTGCGTATCCAACCGAGGCCCGCAACGGCCGCACTGAGCGCAAACTCGACGGCGGCCGTGCCCGCAATGCCGATGACCGCACGCATGCCACCTCCGGCCATCGCGTAGACCACCATGGGAACCCCGAACTGCGGTTTGAAGCAGAGAACTCCCGCGAGGACACCGGCCAGAACCGGCCGGCGGTGTTCGATGGCGACGAACACTCCCAGCGCCAGGAGCACCGTCAGCACGGCATTCTGGCCGCGCAAGACCGCGACCATGATGGGGTGCACGCACAGGGCGCTCAGGGCTATCCGCGTGCCGGAGAGCGATAGACCCACTTCACGCACCAGCATGCGGCACCCCCAAACGAGGGCGAACAGCATCAGCAAGGAGTGGACGACGTACGCCACCGCGAATGGCATCGCCGCGAGTGGCGCATAGGCGGCGGCCACCCACGGTGGATACGCGAACAGAAACGTGCCGTCGGCATCGTACGAAGCGCCGATACCCTGCTCGTAACGTGCCTGTATCTCGGGGAGGTGGAGCCGGGGGCCATCCCCGGCCAACACGGCGCGACCCGCCGCATAGAACGGCAGAAAGTCTCCTCCCACCCGCGGTTTCCCGCCAAACAGCGTTCCGGCGGTCCCAACGAAGACCAACCACACCAGAAGGATCGTCGCGCCAAGCCACGACCCAATGCCAATGCATCGCTCGATTCGACGGGCGGACGGGCGTGGTCGAATCGAATCGTTCGCGTTCATGAAGAACCAGGTTCGTGGCACCTCGAACCGTGCGGACGCGATAGTACCAGATGCCCGGCGAGGTGCGCGGGCCCGCACATGCTAGGCTCCCGCCGTGCGCTGGATTGGGATCGGTGCGGTAACGCTTTCGGCATTGCTGCTGTTCGTCGTCGAACCGATGGTGGTCAAGCTTGCACTGCCCGTGTTTGGTGGATCCGCGGCGGTCTGGACCACGGCCCTGGTGTTCTTCCAGCTCGTCCTGCTGCTCGGATACTCGTACAGCTACTGGATCACGACGCGAGTGCCACCCCGGGTGCAAGCGATCCTCCATGTCGCGGTCGTGGCCGTGCCGTTCTTCGGACTTCTTCCTGTCCACCTTGCGGAGACCACCGAGTCGAGCTCATCCCCGTTTTTGCGCGTATTCACGTCGTTCACGCTCGCAGTCGGAGCGCCGCTCTTCGCCCTCGCGACGACCAGCTCGATCGCGCAGGTTTGGCTCGCGCGCATCACGGGCCGTGACCCTGCGTTTCTCTACGCATGGTCGAACGCGGGTTCACTCGCCGCGCTGGCGCTCTATCCGCTCGTGATCGAACCGCGGGTTGGCCTTGGCGCGCAAACGCACGCGTGGACGTTCGGGTACGCAACATTCGTCGCTCTGATGTTCCTCTTCGCGCTCGGCACGCTCAAGCGAGCGAGCCCTCAAGCAGACGCGTCGGAGTTGGATTCAGAGGCCACTCCGCAAAAATGGCGACTCGGGTATTGGATCGCACTCGCGGCGGTGCCATCGCTCCTGCTGACGGCCACTTCCACGGTGATCACGGTGGACCTGGCCTCGTTTCCGCTCGTCTGGGTTGCGCCCCTCGCGATGTACCTGCTCACGTTCGTTCTGGCGTTCTCACCCAGGGTGCGGCTCAAACGACCTTCACTTGTGTTGTTCGCACAGGGCGGACTGGTCGCGCTTGCGCTGACGGCGGCCGGTGCTGGGGAGTCATGGTGGCACGCACCTGCGCTGACCGTCTGGGCGCTCTTCTTCGTGAGCGTGGTGGCCCATTCCGACCTCGCCAAGGACCGCCCGAGCGCAACCCATCTGCCGCTCTTCTACGCGTGCATTGCACTTGGCGGAGTCCTCGGGAGCCTCTTCGGAGGCGTCATCGCGCCGCTCGTGTTTGATTCGACCACCGAGTATCCGATTGCTCTCTGCCTCGGCGCCATTCTTCTTGCCGAACCGCGAACGTTTTCCACACGATGGAAGTCCGCGATTCGCAAAAAGCCGGTGCAGGCGTTCATCGCAATGGGCGTTGCTGTCTTCGTTGGACAGACCGTCGTTCGCATCGGCGGCTGGTCGACGGACTGGCTAACGGAAATCCAGCAGAAGCTGCCCTTCGCGCTGTTGCTCGTTGCGCTTTTCGCCATCCGCAATCCGGTCGTATTCGCCGTACTGGTTTGTCTCGTCGTGCCGAACCGATTTGCGGTGATGGGCAATTTCGGAGAGCTCGTCGCGCAGGAGCGCAGCTTCTACGGGATCACCCGCGTGTACGAATCCGACAACGGGATTCGCACCATGGTCCATGGAACGACTTGGCACGGGATGGAGGACCGCACGCACCCCGACGCCATTCCGTCGGCCTACTACCACCCGGCGGCCCCCATTGCGCAGCTCGTTCGCCTTGTGCCGCCCCGCGGCACCATCGCCGTCGTCGGGCTTGGCACCGGGACCATTTCCCGACTCGCGACCGCGGATCAATCCGTCACGTTCTACGAAATCGATCCAACGGTCGTGCGAATCGCGCAGGCGGAATTCGGCCATTTGCGAGCGCGGGGCGCCGAGCGACCGACGGTCGTGGGCGACGCACGCTTCACACTCCGAGGCGTTTCGCCGGCCTCCCTCGACCTGCTGGTCATCGACGCATTCGCGAGCGATACGATTCCCGCGCACCTGCTCACCAAAGAGGCGATCGAGATGTACGTGTCGAAGCTGAAGCCGACGGGCGTCGTCGGATTCCACATCTCGAATCGCTACATTGACCTGACCCCGGTTCTGCGGGGGTATCCGACGCGGTCGATTGAGGCCGCCCTCGTGCGGCAGTATCGACCAAGCCCCACGGAGAAAAAGGAACGTGCCGCAGGGTGTGATGTGGTGGCGTTCGCGCGAACGGCGGGAACACTGGATCCACTTCGCACGCTCGGCTGGGAAGATCTTGGCTCCGGGCGCACGGTCCTTTGGACCGACGATTTGACCAGCATCATTCCCGTGTTGCGGTAGCTACGCCCGGCTCACCGCACCACCCCACCAAAGCGCGCATCCCGCGGGACGTGCACGGCGGGGAAAGCGCTCCTCCTCACGAGAACCACGTCGTCGTGCCAGAGGGGCAATACGGGAAGCTCTTGGCCGAGGATTCGCTGGGCGTCGTCGTAGGCGGCCCTTCGGGCGCCGAGGTCGCTTGTGGCGCGGCCCCGTTCGAGGGCGGCGTCGAGGGCGGGGTTTCGGAGGCGCCAGCGGTTGGCGCCCTCCGTGCCGGGGCCGGGGATTCGGTCGGACGCGAAGAACCAGCTAAGGACGTGCGGTTCAATGACTTCGGGAACGGTCATGAGGACGGCTTCGAAGCGGCCGCGCCCGAGGTCGCTCAGGAGCGACGCGGTTTCGATGGGCTGAACATCGACGTCGAGACCGATGTCGCGCCACATGGCGGCGACGGCGTTTGAGACGGAGACACGGGACCGCTCGGTGTTGGTGCGAAGGACGATGCGCGCGCGGGGCTTGGGGCCGTCGCCGTCGGGGTCCGGGAGACCGGCCTCGTCGAGGAGACGCTTGGCGCGGTCACGGTCAAACGGGTATGCCGGAACGTCGGTGCTCGAAGCCCAATGACCTGGGGGGATCCAGCCGTTCGCGAGGGTGCCGTAGCCGTCGAGTTTGGCCCGTACGAGGGCGGGTCGGTCAATGGCATGGAGGAGTGCGCGGCGTACACGCACATCGCCGAGGCGCGGAGCGTCGAGGTTTAGGCCGATGTACGTGGTGCCGATACCGGGCGCGCGCTCGAGGACGAAGTTCGTGTTCGCGAACATCGGCAGAAGGATGGCCGGCATGGCGTTCATGACGAAATCCCCACCGGCGGCGGACAGGCGAATGGCGCGGGTGTTGTCGTCGCGGATGACCACGAGGCGCAGGCGGCCGAACCGTGGGCGACCGTGATGCCAACGTCGATTTTCAACGAGAACAAGTTCGCTCGCCGTGCGCGACGCGAGGAGATACGGGCCGGATTCGGCGCCAATGCCATCCCGCGTGTCATGCGCACCGGCACGCCCGGGCGGGGCTTCGATGCGCCGACTCCGCCACTCGGCGGGGAGAATCGGCAGCTCGAGGTCGGTCATGAAGGGCGCGTGGGGTGCGTCGAGGTGAAACGCGACGGTGAAGCGATCACGCACTTCCATGCGAACGATGCGTTCGTAGGTGCGCGCGTAGCGGCTTCCAATCTTCGGGTCGCGTACGCTTTCGAAGGTCGCGACGACGTCCGCGGCATCGAGGGCCGTGCCGTCCGCGAAGGTGAGCCCGGGACGCAGGCGCGCGACATAAACCGTGGGCGACTCGACGGTGATGGCCTCGGCGAGGTCTGGAACGGCGGCCAGGGTCTCCGGGTCGATGGTCACGAGGGATGCGAATAGGAGACGCGAGACACGGAGCCCGTACGCATCAAAGACATGGCGCGGGTCGATCTCTTCGGGTGCGCGGGGAAGGAGCGTCACGACGGCGCCCTGCCCCGTGGTGTGTTCACTGGGATCGCAACCAGCGGCGAGCGCCGCGACGAATACGACAGCGAGCGCGCGAGGGAGGCGCGTTCCGCACAGGAGCGGCGGTGCGGTGCGATGCATGGCACGGAGTCCGCGCACACGCGTGGTACGTTTGAACCCGTGACTCGGCGACCCTTCCCCCGCGTTCGCATTGCGGCACGGCACCCCGGCACCTCGCCGTTCGCCGTCGCCGCATGGTTTGCCATGGTGGCGGCGCTTGGCGTCCTGGGCGAAGGGCACGCGGAGGCCCAACCAACCACCGTCGGATCGCTCGACGCGGAGCTCGCCGAGCTTGTCCGTACGAGCGGCCTTGAGGGCCGCGTCGGCATCCACGTGCGCGACGTCCAAACGGACCTGGCTGTGTTTGCGCATCGCGCGGACGCGCCGCTCCACCCCGCATCGAACGCCAAGGTCTTCACGGTCTATGCCGCGCTGCGTGTGCTCGGGCCGGCCCATCGGTTCCGCACGGCAGTGTACGGGGCCACGGACGCGGAGGGCACGGCCAAATCGGTGGCGCTCGTCGGCGACGGCGATCCGTCGCTCACGGGCAGCCACCTCGCATGGCTCGCGCGGCGCCTGCGCGACCGGGGGCTCCGGCATGTCCGCCAGGTGGTCGTCGACGAATCGGCCTTCGACGACGCGGTGCTCCCCCCCGGCTACGGCGAGCAGCCGGGGGAGAACGCCGCGTTTCGTGCGGCGGTGGCGCCGTTGGCCGTGGACCACGCTGCGTTCACGGTGACGGTGGCGCCGGGCTCGACGACCGACGACCCCGCGCGCGTCTGGAGCGATGCTCCGGGGTACGTCGAAATCGAAAACCGCGTCTCCACGCGCGCCGGCCCAACCCGCATTGCCCTTGCCCGCGCCGCCGGCGCACGCGTGGTCCGCGTCGTGCTCACTGGCAGCATCGCGCCGGGCACCGCGCCCTACTCCCTCCGACAGCGCTCGGAGGACCCCCGCTGGCAAACGGCGGCACGTTTCGTCGCCGCGCTCGGGCCGTGGGCATCGCTGTCGACGGCGAGGCGCACCTCGGCCCGCGCCCGGCCGACGCGCCGCTGCTCGAAGAACACCTTTCCCCGCCCCTCGCACGCCTCGCACAGCTCCTCGGCAAGGAGAGCGACAACTTCGCCGCCGAAATGCTGACCAAGGCCCTCGGTCGCGCGAAGGGCGACACCGGAAGCACCGCCACTGGGCTCCGAGCCATCACGGAAGCCCTCGCCCCGCTTCACCTCGGTGACGCCGTGCGCCTCGAAAACGGCTCTGGCCTCTTTGGCGAATCCCGCGCCACGCCCGCGAGCGTCACCGCGGCCCTTGCGGCGGGAGCGCTCGACGCCGCCATCGCACCCGAGTTTCTCGCCGCCTTCGCCGTGGCCGGACGCGACGGCACCCTCAAAGGCCGCCTTGGCGACGTCCCCGCGGGCCGCGTCCGCGCAAAGACTGGCACGCTGCGCAACGTGAGTGCGCTCTCCGGCTGGGTACTCGACGTGCGGGGCGAGCCGCGGTTTGCCTTCTCGGTGCTCGCCAACGACGTGGGCGGCAAGATCGACAGCGCCAAGCGCCTTGCCGACGGGGTCGTGCGCGCGCTCGTCCGCGCGTCAGACGCGCGCACCGCCGGCGAAACGGCCCGTTAAACGCGAACGGCGCCGACCCCTCCGGGGCGACGCCGTTGGCGAACAACGCAGCTCGCTACTTCTTCAGGTTCGCCGCCACGAAGTCCCAGTTGAGGAGCTTCTCCGTGAACACCTTGAGGAAGCCGGCGCGGTCGTTCCGGTAGTCGATGTAATAGGCGTGCTCCCAGACGTCCGTCGTGAGGAGCGGCTTGGCGCTCGTCGTGAGCGGGGTCTCGGCGTTGCCGGTCGACACAATCTTCGCCTTGCCGCCGTCGAGCACGAGCCACACCCAGCCCGAGCCGAACTGGCCCGCACCCTTCGTGTGCCACTCCTTGACGAAGGCGTCATAGCTGCCGAAGTCACGGTTGATGAGGTCGGCCACTTCGCCCGTCGGCGCACCGCCACCGTTCGGCTTCATGGAGTGCCAGAAGAAGGTGTGGTTCCAAACCTGGGCCACCTGGTTGAACAGGCCGCCGTTCGTCGACTTGACGAGTTCCTCGAGCGACTTGCTCGCCTCGGGCTTCCCCTCGAGGAGCTCCTTCGCCTTGTTGATGTACGCGCGGTGGTGCTTCTCGTAGTGAAAGCTGAACGTCTCTTCGCTCATGGCGGGCGCGAGGGCGTCCTTCGAATACGGAAGTGCGGGCAGCGTAAAGTCCATGGTTGGCTCCTTGGTCTTCGGTCGAAAGTGGGTCCCTCTTATAGAACCGACGGGGCCGCGCTGGAACCCCTCATCGTTCCCGTTACGCCAACCAATTATTCCGCAATTACTCGAAAAGACCGCCAAGCGGCCGTCGTTCCGAAGGTCCGTACGCCCGCCGCGCCGAAGATCTGCGTGCACCCGGGATCGGTTTCCGAGAACGCCGTGGGTGCTCCGCTCGGCGGTGTCACTTCCACATCGAACTGGCACCCGGTGGCTTTGACGCGAATGCCGTACCACGCGCCAACCACGACACCGCCTGGGATGAGACGCTCGGTTCCAAGCAGGCTGAAGTCGTGGCGAGCGCGGCCGACGAACGCGGTGCCCTCGGTGGCGCTGAGCCCGACGTAGTAGCCATCGTAGGCGTCCGCTCCAACGCTCGGGTTCGTCACACGCACGAGGAGACCCGCGTTACCGGCGCCATCGATGCGCACGTCGACCGAGGTCGTCGTGTCAGTCCACGCGGTGGAACCGGTGATCGCCTTGTCCCCGAGGCCCGCCGCCCGGTCCACGTAGACCCCGTCCTCGACGATGAAGTCACCGCCGAAACGTTGGAACCCCACGTCAACGCCACCCGCGAACGGGTCGGCGAAGGGCAGTATCCCAGGATTGGTGGTCGCAAACAGCATGCGATTCCGGTTGCCTTCCCGGTGTACGTCGCCGCGAAATAGAGGAGCGCATCACCGCTGCCGAGGGAAGCGCAAAATTGCGATAGCCCGCCTGCGTGTTGTCCGTGCCCGCAACCCATGGAACCGCGGCCGTGAGTTCATACCAGGCCCCTCGCCGTACTCGTGGTTCACGAGCAACGTCTGCCCGTGGTTCCCGGCTCGCATGTCCGGCGTGAACAGGTTCTCCTGGAGGTCGCGGGCGCTCAAGATCAGCGTTCCCATGGGGCCGCCCTTCGGTGTCCAAGCGATGGCGGGGTTCCCGTGGAACGGGTGGTTCGTTGTGCTGACGGGTCGCGAACCGAGGTCGGCGGCGCTGCTTCCCCATTCGAGGCCGTCCGTCGAGGTCTTGATGTGCGCGCGGCAGTAGTCGCCGGGGGCACCGCACATTTCCACGGCCATCGCGTAGCGCCCGTCGCCCATGCGCGCGACGGTCACCATGCCCGGTCGATCACCGTCGGCGAGCGAGCGCCAAACGTCGACCTTGTCACCCCACGTCGCGCCGCCGTCGCTCGAAACCCTGCGCGACGATGTTTTGTCGTCCGCCCGGCGTGAGCTCATCGGAGTAGTACGCAACGAGCCGTCCGTCCTCCAACTGAAGGAGGTACGGCTCCCACGGGCGACGCGGGTCGAGCTTCGTATCGCCAAGGTCGATCGTGCTCACAAACTCGAACGTCGCGCCTCCGTCGATGCTTCGAAACAGCTGCAACTCAAACTGGGTGTCGTCGATGGTCGCGCCCGCCAAATAGAGTGTACCGGCGGCGAAACCACCGGTTTCCGTGGCGAGCTCGAGGAGGCACGGCTGGAGAGCAACGGTGGCGTTCGGATGGTTCGCCGGTTCGATCGGCGCACCGATCCGCTCGAACGTTGCGCCACCGTCAGTGCTCCGAAACAGGAGCCAACCGCGCCCGGGGTCATTGCTGAAGAGAAGCTGCCGCTCGAACGTCGCGAGGATGGTGCCGTTCGCGTCGCCGCCATGACGGATCTCGATGGCGTGCGGATAGGAAGCGTTGTCGTCGGCGTTCGCCGTGGGATTCGGCTCGTAGAGCGTGCCCTTCGTCGCGCCCGCGACAATCAGTGACACTTCTTCGAAGACCGGCCGACGGAACGGCGTATCGCCCGCGTCCAGTGCTTCGACCCGCAGGACGAACGCCCGGCCCGGAGCGAAGTCGGCGCACCCGGACACATCGAACTCAACGCTCCCCCCGCCTCCGAGCCGCTCGCCACACGCGCCCTGCTCGCCCTCACCGACAAGCCGCGCCGTCATCCGCACGCGATTCGAACCATCGATTCCGCTGACATCCCACCGCACCTCAAACTGCCCTGCGGCCTGTCGGCCGTCGCTCAGATTCGTGATGCGAAGCGAAGCGCCCCCGCCAGGCGTCGCCGCGTCCGCGCATGCGACGGCACTCACCGCAGCCAGCCCCCAAAGCCCCCACAAACGCCAAAACGTCACCCCGCCTACGTAGCACGGCCCCCGTCACCGCCACACACCACGCCAAGCGGCGATATAGGTCGCACGTGTGCCGTCCGCTACCCGCACCCGGGCGATTCGTGTATGTAATCGCCATGCGCACGAAGGCTTGCCGCGGACACGTCCAGCGAGAGAGAGGACGACTCGCGAGTTGGCTCGCATGTTTGTCCGCGATTTCGGCATGCACGGGAGACGGATGGGGCGCAGGCACGAGAGACGGGGGCGCGGACGGGAGCCAGTTCGATGCGTCCGAAGTGGACGGCGACCCAACCGAGTGGACGCTCCGACGTGCGGCAATCGATTCTCAGTGGAAGGAGGCTCGGCCCTGGATCGCTGCATACGCGGCGGACTATTCCCGGGGGCCTCAACGCCTCTACGACACGCAGGTGCTTGTGAGCAACTTCGTCTCGCTGGCGAGCCAGAAAGGCGACAAACGTTGGCTGCTTGACCTGTTGGGTATCCATCAGTTCGCGGCGACGCACCTCGAGACGACGTCTTCCATTTCCATGCGACGCGTGGGTACGACGCACCTGTCTCGTCCGATGAGGCTTTGGAAGAACTCAGAGGAACAGGAGATCGTATTGAGCAGCGCGCAATTTCTGTATGCGGTTTCCATGCTCCTTCACGATGCCGCCGCGGTCGACGGCGTGCGTGGGACGGAGGAATCGGAGAGATTTCTCGAGACCTACCTTGACGTCGTCGTTCGGGACCATCTGTTCCGCTGGATTTGGAACCGCGACGCAGACGCAGGTTCGTTCGGTGGACGGTGGGATTGCGAGCCGACGACCCTTTACTCCCACGCGGAGTTTGTGGAACGACTGATCTCGAACACAACCTCGTCGTACTGCAATGCGGTTAGTGATTCGGACTTGTTTGTCGCGATGATCGCCCTTCATATCGTGGCGCTCGCCGATGCCAATCCGGACGCGTTCGCGCGACACGCCCCTTCCGTGAAATCGGACGACCTGTTTCTTCTCCGTTCGCACGTGTCGCGCGTGTGGTCGTTGGTCATGGCTCGAACGGAATTTCGCACGGCGACGAGCGGGGACCGCCAATCGCAGGAACGCGCGGTATTCGATCCATACGGATACGACGAATTCCCAGATCACCGCTACGCGGGCTACACAGGACAAGCGCATCCCCTCGCGTCGCCAGTCGTTCCAGCGATGCCCGCCACGGGCGCAGGTTGGGATATTAGCCACGGCCGGCGTCTTGTGTTGCTGCTTGACTCATTTCGCCGCTTCGCGAACGAAGGTTCGTTGGCGCTCGCACCCGCGGACGAGGTCGAGCGATTTGGCATCGCGCTCGCAAACCAGTTGGCAGGTGAAGTCTTCGTTGGTTCGCTCGAGGCACCGGCATTCTCCAATTATCTCGGAGGCGACGATGGGTGGTACCGGGCGACGTCATCAGGCACACGCACGCTGACTGGATACAGTCCGTCCCACTGGGCACTCGGCCGATCCTTTCTGATGGGCGGGTACGGACAGCTGGCGCGATGGAACCCGGAACTGATCCCAATCTGGAATGCGGCACGCATCCGCGAGCTTCGAGGAGAAACCCCGGCATGGACGGGAATTTCGCGCTTCGAATCGGACTTTGTTCAGCTCGCCTCCGGCGAACCCGCCCAGGACATCCTGCAGTGAGAGCTGTTCTGGAACTCGCCGCACGAGCGCAGCACTTCCGTATGACGCGCCCATACTGGCTGGAATTCGTCACGATATTTTGGATCGCATTGAGCAGCGCCACGGGATGCGGTGGCGCAAAGGAAATTGTGGATCGTTCGGGCACAGATGCCGGTGCGAACGATGGCGGCGAGGCAAACGAGGGCGGGGTTCCGAGCACGGACGAACTCATCGATGCGTTCTCGTGGATGCACCGACTTTCCGAGTGCCTACATCGCCCAAAACGCATCCAAGCGATGCGCGACGTGTGGTCGAATGCCGGTGCATTCGCCGAGAATCTCGTGGGCGATTTCAATGGCGATGGGCGGGACGACCTACTCCAGTTCGTCTCGGGCACGGGATGGCGCGTCGCCCTTTCGACGGGCACCGCCTTTTCAAACGGAACCGTCTGGTCGAACGCCGGCGCATTCGCCGAGAACCTCGTGGGCGATTTCGATGGAAATTCTGCGGGAGGCGATGACCTCGGACTGTTCGCGCCGGAACAGGGCTGGCAAGTCTACCTTGGCTACAGCTCGCAGTTCGTTTTGGACGTAGCACCCGTTGACGGCAATGGAACATGGCCGGCGGGTACATGGGCGAATGGCTATCTATCGATCAACGCCACCGAACGCTTCGTGCATGACCTAGAAAACTGCGAGCTCAGAAGCAGCGCGAAGGAGACACCGCTCTCCGCGGAGGAGGTGGAGCTCGAGCGAAGGTTACTCGTGAGTCGCGTGTACGACTATCGCGGGAACCTGGGCTCGAGTGTGCGACCCACCAGCCGCGCAAGCGCACACATTGTTATCGGCTACGCGAATTTCCTCGTCGGGCAAGGCGGCTGCGCTGGCTTCAGCGACGAACACTCGCGCGCAGTGGACGGCGCCATGGCCATCGCCCGGGACGTCGAGGCCAACTGGGGGTTCTCTGCACTCGCCGCCGTCGGGCTCGCGGAAGCGAGTGTCCCTCTGGAGGCATGGTTCGCCGGGGCCGTGGTTGGCTGGACGAGCTGGCCGCTCGTTCCTGACCCTCTGCGCAATCTCAAGGCGGCGGACGTCGTGAACATTCGACCTGGCGATGCAGGTGTAAGCCCCTCCGCAAGGACGGCGTTGGTCTACGAAACGGGGATCGGCCTGCGCGCACTCGCCGATGTGTCGACAATGTTGTCTCGACCCGGGTGTGAGGCTCCAGACGAACAGCTAGCGATCGACGCAGCGATCACGCAGAGCACGGGATGGTTAAGCCGACATCTGGTTCCCGACTCGAGTTACGAGCCGTGGGCCACATTGAATATCAACTACCGCGCACTCGCCCTTTGGGGCCTCGCGAGCGCCTACCGCGCCCAACCGAACCCGCAGACTCAAACGGTGATCGAGGCCATCGTGCGCTCGCTCGTAGAAACCGGCTGCGCCGGTTATGAGGGCGCATTTCGAGGATGTCAGCGCGAGGATGGCTCGTGGATATCCGAAGGCAGTTCCGGAGCTGGGCTGTGGCACGATGCGGAAATCAACTACCACGGCATAACAAGCAGAGGAATCGTTGCGGCATATGGGGCGCTCGATCCGTCGAGTCCAATGCGGGCAGAACTGCGTCGCGCAGCCATCGCTTCGCTTCGGCACATTGTCGACTACAACGGAGTGCTGTTCGATGGGGAGCCAGCGACGCGAGTTCGCGACGCAGACCATAAGGTCGCCGACCGTCATCGCCTCGACCCCGGGGAACAATCATTCTACCGACCTGCGATTTCCATGACGGTTGCTGCGATCGAGGCGCTGGAAGTTCTTGACTTGTCCCCGCAAGAACGCCCCGCAGTCGAGTCACTCGCAGACGGATTGACTCGCGCGCTACTCGATCGGCAGCGCACCTGGGCCCAGCCCGACTCCGGCGCCACCTTGGCCCAAGCCCCGCAGCTCATGGCAGCACTCGGCTGGGCTGTCCGCGCGCGCGCCGAGTCGCCCGGACCGTCCCGATAGCCTCCTAACAACACCCAGCGCCGCCCCCCGTTCCCTCAGGTCGCGCCCCCACAAGGTCGCGACAACCTCCAATTCCGCGATCGCCCGCGTCAGCAGGCGATGCCCCAGCGCTCACCGCAAGTGGCCCCCAAGCGTTCGCTCCCGCGAACGCCCGCGCGAAGCGCGCCCCCACCTGGTCGCGAAAACATCCAATTCCGCGATCGCCTGCGTCAGCAGGCGATGCCAAAAAAATCGGGCCGGTGACGCTCGTCGCGTCACCGGCCCCGCGGGCCATTGTTCTCCCCCCGGAGCTTCCTGGCCTAATCAACGCGCCCCCGTCGGGGCGCCACCCAGAGGTTATTCCTTGATCTGCCGCCGAATCTTCGTGAGCGCTTGCTCCTGAAGCTGGCGGATTCGCTCGCGCGACAGGTTGTACTTGTCGCCGATCTCCTTGAGCGTGAGCTCGTCCTCGTCGTTGAGACCGAAGCGCCAACGAAGGATGCGGGCTTCCATGGGCGTGAGGGTCTCGAGCAGACGTTGCACCTCATCCGACCAGCGCGTGTTCGAGAGGTTCTCGAGCGGCGACGGCGCGTCCTCCTCTTCGAGGAAGTCGATGAACTTCCTGCCGTCCTCGTCGTTCACGGGACGGTCGAGGGAGAACGGGGTCTCCGCCCAGTAGCCCTTGATCTTCTCGAGCTTGTCCGCGGCGATGCCCGTCTCCGCCTCGAGCTCCTCGGGCGTCGGCTCCTTGCCGGTGCGGGTCGCGATGGCCTGGGTCGCACGCGCGACGCGGTTATACGTGTCGAGCATGTGCACCGGGATACGCACCGCGCGGCCCTTGTCCGCGAGCGCACGGCTGATGGCGTGGCGAATCCACCACGACGCGTACGTGCTGAAGCGGTAGCCGCGGTTGTGATCGAAGCGCTCCACCGCCTTCATGAGGCCGATGTTGCCCTCCTGGATCAGGTCGATGAGCGGGAGGCGACCGCGGTTATAGCGGCGCGCGATGCTCACCACGAGGCGCAGGTTCGCCGCCACGAAGCGGTTTTTCGAGCGTTTCTGCGCGAGGCGCGCGATGTCCACACCATCGAGGTACTGCTTGAACGCGGCCGTCACGCGCACCTCTTCGCCGAGGAGGTCGCGCTCTTCCGCGTACTTGCCCGCCAAGCGATGCACGGCGGCGTCGCAGTCCGCAACGTAGAGACGGTCGCCGTCGAGTTCACGGAGCTTCGTCGCAACGCCGGTGGCGACCTTGTCCCACTTGTCCTGGACGCGCTTCGTGAACTTCGCGTTCTTCGAGCCCTTCGCCATCTTGCGAAGCACGGCAAGCTCCGGCACCGGCTCGGGAAGCACCACATCGAGTACGCACGCAACGGTTTCGAACGCGGGCGGGTACGAGAAGAGAGCTTCCCAGTAACCGATCTCGAGGCGCTCCACCGTCTGCGCCGCCTCGACCTCTTCGGCCGGCGTGAGCACGCGGTGATTCGCCATCTCACGGAAGTAACGCGACAGCGTCGAGTCGCCGCCGGAGTGGCGCTCCATGTCCTTGAGAGCGCGCTTCGTCTCCGCCTCTTCCTTCTCGAGTTGCTCCGGAGACGGCTCGAAGTCGCGGCCCATATCCGCCGCCTCGACTTCGTTCTCCTCCTCCGAGGCCTCCGCCGCCTTCTTCTCGTCGGCGGCCGCCGGCTTCTGCGCCTTCGCGTGGGCCGTCGGTTTCACTGCCTTCTGGGCGCGACCGTTCGCGTTCGCCGCCTTCTGCGCGCTCGCCTTGGTGGCGGCGGGCTTCGTCGGCTTCGCCGCCTTCGCCGCGGAACGGGCCTTCGGGGCCACCTTTCCCGCGCGCGGTGCGCTCACCTTTGTTGTCTTACGTGCTGCAGCCTGTTTTGCCATGAATGCCAAGTCTCCTTCCGGGGGGAAGTGTCCGTGTAAGGACTAGAACGGTCGGGTTCGGCCCCACTTGAGGGGCCCCTACGAAAAATCTCCCTCTCCGCTCCGCGACTCAGACCTGCACAAGGCGTGCCTGAATGCGGCCCCCCAATGGCCGATTCATGTGTGCAATCCACCCACCCCCTCCGGACCTCGCGCTAGGCCGGGAGATGCGGTAACTCGGCACTTCCGTGTGGAGTTGGGACACCCCCAATCCCTAGGGCGCTCGAATGTCGGTTTCCAGTGCGGGTTCGGTCGGTTCCGTCGCAGTCCGGGACAGAAATGTCAGGAGCGAGCTACGCCGAGCCCTCCGTCCAAGCACCCGCGATCTGGTGATCGCGGCCGTTCCCATGCTGGGCATTGCGGCCGCGTCGGCGGGGCTCGCGTGGCTTGGCGGCCCCGTGCTTGTGGCTCTCGTAGGCGCCACGGCGAAGGCTACCGCAGGCACCGCCTTGCCCACGAACGGGAGCCTGCCGCGGCCGAGCGAGTTGACGGCGCCGATGGTCGATCTTGTCGATTCGACGACGCCCCTCTCGCAGCTCGTCGCGGGCCTCGCGGTCCTCGCCGCGCTCCGCGGTCTCGCGCAGTTTGTCCAGGCCGCCTCCACGGAACGCCTCCAACAGGGCGCGATGGCGCGGACCCGAACGATGCTAGTCGCGCGACTGCTCGGCGCACGCGCGGCCGCCGTGCTCGGACTCGCACCGGCGGAAGTGGCGACGCGCGTCTCGAGCGACGTGCAGCGCATCGATTCCCTCGTGGGTGGCGGCGTGCTCGGGGCACTCACCCATGTGCTTACGCTCGGCGTCCTCGGTGCATTCGCGGTGACCCTCGACCCGTGGCTCGCCGGCATGGCGCTCCTCAGCCTGCCGCCCATGGCCATGCTCGGCTTTTGGCTATCGAAGCGCGCGAGGCGCGCGGGGGAGCGGGCACTTCGCGCGCACGCGGACTTCGCACGCCATGTCGCGGAAGCAACCTCCGCTCTGCCGACGGTGCAAGCGTATCGGGCGGAGTCGTGGGTTCAGGCCAAGCTCGACGGAACGGCGGCCGCGCTCCGCGTTCGCATGATGGCCGCGACCCGCGCGCGCGCCGTGCTCGGCCCCGCCATCGGTTTCGCGGGCGCCCTCGCGTTCGCGGGGATTCTTCTGGTCGCCGGCGAACGGCTCGCCCACGGCACACTGCGCACGGCGGATGCCGGTTCGCTCTTCGCAGCATTGCTCTTGATGGTTCGCCCCGTGACTGCCCTCGGCACGCTTGCGGGGACCCTCGCGCAGGGCTTCGCCGCGCTCGACCGACTTTCGAACCTCATGGAGCGCCTCGAGCCACGGACCACGGCGGGCGTGGACACGGGCACCTCGCACGCCTTCGAATCGCTCCGTGTGGAACGGGCAAACGTTGTGCTCGGCGAAAAGACGGTGCTCGAAGGCATCGACTTGGAGTTGCGGCGCGGTGAGGTCCTGGCGCTCGTTGGCGCAAACGGCGCCGGAAAGACCACCCTCGTGGAACTGATGCTCGGCCTGGTCACGCCAAACGGGGGTGGAGTCCACCTGAACGGCAAGCCCTACGCCGACTGGCACGCGGCGGACCTCGCACGAATGTTCGCGTGGGTCTCCGAAGAACCGGCGCTCTTCGAGGACACGGTGCGTGCGAACATCCTGCTCAGCGACGAGGGTGAAGATGCCGCACGACTCGATCGCGCGATCCACGAGGCTGGCCTCCACGCCTTCGTCGGTCGCTTGTCCGACGGCCTCAACACCCGCCTGGTTCATGCGGGGCGCGACCTTTCGCTCGGAGAGCGACAGCGCATCGCCCTTGCACGCGCGCTCTATCGCCGCGCTCCGGTGCTGGTGTTCGACGAGCCGACAGCGCACCTCGACGGCGAAACCGCGAGTGCCCTCGCGCGCACCCTCGACACCCTCCTCGAAAACCACACGGTCGTCATCGTCTCCCACCGCCCCAGCACCATCGCGCGGGCGACGCGCGTATGCGTGATCGACGGGGGGCGCATCGTCGCGGAGGGGACGCCGGCGCAGCTCCAGAGCGAATCGCTCGAGTTTCGCGCGCTCCTCGCGGAGGCGTCATGACGCGCCATTCGGCGGTTCAAACCTTCATTCGCTCCCCGTGGCCCGCGTTTGTGGTCGTCGCACTGTGCTTTCCGGGTGCCGTGCGAGCCGATGACGCGGCAAGTGCGCCGTCGGGCGAGACGTGCGCCGAGCGAGTCGGCGCCTTCGAGGACGCGGTCCGAGCACGCCGCGGCGTGAGCGAGGCCCTCGCGGCGCTCGACGGGCCGTGCCTCAAGATCATCCACGAACGTTGGTCGTCCTTCGATCCGTTGGCGCGTCGTCGCGCCGTGGAGTTCTTCATGCGCTACGCCGGCGCCCACGCACCTGCCCGTCGCATGCTCCGCATCGCGGCCGAAGATGCGAACCCGGCCACGGCGCAGGCGGGCTTCATGGCCCTCCGGTCGCTCGGCGCCCTCGCCGCCGACGAGCTTGCTGCGCTCGCGTCGCATGCCCCGCCGTCGGGCGTGTCCCCAATTGGCGACCGCGCCGCTTCGGCCCTCGTGACCCTCGACCCGGCGCACGCCCTCGCCCCCCTCGTCGCCGCGTATGTGAAGAGCTCACGCGCCCCGCGTCCCGCGCTCGCCTCCGCCGTCCGCGATGCACGCATCGCAGGCGGTGATGCCACCTCGGATGAAGCGTTCGTTGGCTCCCTCGGTGCCGTGTCGACAGCCGCCGGGGCGCGCCTGGTTCGCGCCCTCGCGGAACGTGCGGAGACGCGTACGGAGGCCAGGCTGCTTTTCGCTGCGCTCATCGCGCGCGCGGACGCGAGCACATTCGAGCATGCGTACCTCCTCGCGGTCGCCGCGGCGGGCATCGCGACGG
The DNA here is from genome assembly GCA_041389625.1 of Polyangiales bacterium. Classification (GTDB taxonomy): domain Bacteria; phylum Myxococcota_A; class Polyangia; order Polyangiales; family JAWKRM01; genus JAWKRM01. Next base: position 111,923 of record JAWKRM010000002.1, on the reverse strand, counting down.
AGGCCGAGGTTCGCCCATGGCTCGTCGAGGTTGCCCGCGCCGGGGACCCGTGGATGCTGCGCGCGGCCGCCTTCGCATCGCTCGCCACGTCCACCGACGTTGCACTCGTGCGGAGCGCGCTGGCGGACCCGGCGCCTCGCGTCCGTGCCGGCGCACTCCGTACCCTGGCTGCGGTGGACACGGGGATCGAACCCGACGTACTCCGCGCCATCGACACACCGTGGTCGTTCGTGGCCGTGGCGGCCATCGATGCCCTCGGGCGAACACCCGCACTCAGCGCGGCCGCCGCTACGGCCCTGGTCGCCCAAGCGAAAAACCCGTCGCCCGCGGTCGTGGCCGCCGTGTTCCGCGCCGCCACACCCCACGGGGAGGTGAACCTCCGGCGCGACGCCGACGCGGCCCTCCGGAGCGCCTGGGATGAGGATGTTGCGCGCGCGGCCATCCACTACGCGACCGCACGCTGCGACCGCGCGCTCGTGGACGCCCTCGTCGCCCGATACGATCGAAGCGAGGATCCGCGGCGCCGCGATCGCGACGACGAGCTCGCCGAGGCGGCCATCGATGCGCTCGGTCAGCTCCGGACGCCCGAGGCCGTCGCCAAACTGCGCGCGATCCAGGCGAAGGCCCCGGCGACCTGGGCCCAGGATGCGGCGAAGCGCGCGCTCGAGGGCGCGGGACGGTGCGGTTCCGCTCACGGGAGTTGAACGGCTGAAAAGCCACGTGATACCGTGCGCCGTCAGCGGAACTAGCGGGGTCACCGCGAGGGAGAACACATGTTGCGAGCGCTCATCACACTCGGTTGCTTTGGCTTTCTGCTCGTCGGCGTGGCCGCCTGCGATCAGGCGGCGGCATCGGACCTTCAGGTGGAACGCCTGCCGGACGTGAAGCCGAACCTTCCCGCCGTCCCCACGCTGCCGCCGCCGCCCTACCCGGTGACCTACGCGGACTCGTCCTACTCGGTGTACGGCGTCCGCAAGCGCGGCAACACGACCATGGATACGGATGTGGAAGTGACCGGCTACATCACGGAAATCTATCAGGCGCCCGAGTGCGCCGATGGCGCTGCCTGCAAACCGCCGTCCGCCCCCCACATGTGGCTTGCGGACATCGCGAACGAGTCGGACAAGACGAAGCGCATCGCGGTGGTTGGCTACGCCGAGAATCAGAAGGCCATCGACGAGGCCGTGGCGAAGGCTGCGCGTGGTGCCTACAAGCCGCCGCCCGCCGAGACCGGGCTTCTTCCCGTCCCGACGGACTTCGCGGTCGGCAATAAGGTGAAGGTTCGCGGGCGCTTTACGCGCGTTTCGGGAAGCGGCTTCAACATCTCGAACGGCCTCATCGAGTACGGCGGCCACGAGACGGTCCAGGCCGCCGGCGGGCAGTAGCCGCCGGTTCCCCCACCGATTCGGCGCTCCGCGTTCGGCTCAGCGACCGCGGAAGACGGGCTTTCGTTTCGCCTGGAAGGCCTTGAGCGCCTCGAGACGGTCCTCCGAAGCTAGCGTCCGTTCGTAGCAGCGGCGCTCCACGGTCAGCCCCTCCTCGAGGCCCAGGTCCGTGGCCGCATCGATGGCCTCTAGCGCCGCGCCGAGCGCAATCGGCGCCCCCGCTTCAAGCTGCGCCGCGAGTTCAAGCGCCACGTCGAGGGCCTGCTTTCCCGCAGGCGCCACGTGCTCGACGATGCCGTACCGGAGGGCGTCGTCCGCCGAGAGCCTCCTCGCAAAAAGGATGAGGTCCTTCGCACGCGCGGGGCCCACGAGTCGCGTGAGCCGCTGCGTCCCGCCCGCACCGGGAATGATCCCGAGCGACGTTTCGGTAAGTCCGAGCTGGGTATCGCTGCGCATCACGCGGATGTCCGCGGAGAGCGCCAGTTCGAGACCGCCGCCGAAGGCCACGCCGTCAAGGGCCGCGATCACGGGCTTCGGCAGCGCATCGATGGCGCCAAAGCTCACGCGGTAGAGCGAGAGGAAGTCGCGGACGTCCTCCTCGGTCATTCCCTGACGCTCCTTGAGGTCGGCGCCCGCGGAGAAGGCTCGCCCGCCCGCGCCGGTGATGACCACGGCGCGAACCGCATCGTTCTGCGCCGCCGTACGGGCCAACCGCCAAAGCTCCCGCACCGTCGCGCGCCCGAGGGCGTTCATCCGGTCAGGACGATCGATGGTCCAGATTTCCGTCGCGCCACGCGATTCCACGCGTACGCCGTGCGTTGCATCCGTCTCCGTCATGGCACCCTCACGCAGTCATCTACCTTTGCGCAAAACCCGCTCGCCGCCGACGGGCTGTCGGACGACAGGACCACGGCGAGTACGACCCCCGCTGCCACGACGGCCGCGGCGCCGCCGATGAGAATCCACGTCGTCGGCTGCTGAGACCAGGCGTCGGGCGGCAAAGGCTCCATGGCCAAGCGTTCCGCCTCGGGGATCGCCTCGAGTTCGAGTTTCCACGTGACCGTCTCGCCCGCCACGGCGTCGACATCACGCTCGAGTTCACGATAGAGCGACTTCTTGAGACGCAGCACATGGCGCCCCTCAACGAGGTCCAGGTCCACGGGGGTCTCGCCGGAAAATTTCTCGTCCACGAAGACCTGCGCCGCGGTCGGCACACTCTCCACCGTCAGGATCATGGAGACGGCCATGAGCTCCACGTGCACGACCGTGGGCTTGCCCTTCCGATTCGCACAACGTCCGTGAACTCCGTGTAGCCCGGTCGGGTCACACGGAGGGCGTGGTTCCCGAGGGGCAGGTCCACGGGCTCAAGCGGCGCGACCCCCACGAGCTCTCCGTCCACAAACACTTCGGCACCGGACGTCGCGCCTTCGATCACCAACGACCCGCGCGCCGGGCGCTCGGCGAAGGCCGAAGGTGCCACGCCAAGCAGAAGGCCGAGTGCGAGGAGCAGGCCGGCCAGGGTGGCGGCGGTTCGCTGGGCGCGGGCGTGCACGGGGGAACCATAGCAGTTCCCGCGCTCCTTCACTCGGCGGGTGTGGTCGGCGATTCGCCGCCCTCACGGTACGCGCGGAGCCGCGCTTCGTAGGCCGCAGGCTCGTTGGCGACGCGCACCGCGGCCTCAAACTCGGCGATGGCCTCGCCGCGGCGCCCGAGCTCCGCAAGCGTGATGGCGCAGGCCACGTGCAGGTCAGGGTCGTCGGCGTCCACGGCGAGTAGCGCCCGGTAACGCGCAAGGGCATCGGCGAATTTTCCCGCGTGGACGTCCAGCGCCGCGCGTCCTAGCGCTAGGCGTCGCGACCCGGGGTGACGCTTGAGTCCGCGCTCGAACACGCGGGCCGCACTGGCATCGTCGCCCGCCACGTGGTGTGCAAGCGCAAGCGTGTTCCACGTCTCGGCATCGGAGTCGTCGAGCGACACGGCGCGCTCGAGCGGCGAAATCGCCCCCTGCGCGTCACCCCATCGCACGAGTCGCGCGCCGAGCACGCGGAACGGGTACGCACGGTCCGGCGCGATGCGCGTGGCCAGTCGATAGGAAGCCTCCGCCTCGCCGTAGTTGCGCTCGAGCTCCCAGGTGAAGCCGATCTGGATTCGCGGCGCCGGGTCCTCCGGCGCGAGTGCAGCCACGCGCCCGAACGCGGCGCGCGCGCCGGCGTAGGCGCCAAGTCGTTTTTCGACGACGCCGAGCAGCCACCACGCTTCGCGATCGTCCGGGTCCTCTCGGGTCGCTTCGACGAGCGCCGAGCGCGCCGTCCCGTAGGCACCCTCATCGAGGGCTCGGTAGGCGAGCCCCTTCGGCCCCGCCCCACACGCGCTCAAGGCGACGAACGCGAGGATTCCCACGAATTGCAGAAACGCGGGGCCACTCGACGCTTGACGGCCGCCGACCGCCTCACGAGGATGGCGCCCATGAAGCGCGAAACGCTGGTGGATATTCTTCGCCGGGTGCAAGGGTCCGGTTCCTCGGGCGACAAGTTCGAGTTCGGAGAGGCGATCGAGGTGACGTTCTACCTCGGCGAACCGGGGCAGGCGATGGCGATCCGCACGGTCGCCGCCTGCGAGGCTCTCCCCGAGTATGCCGTGGCCCGTACGGTGGACCCGGAGGCACAGTGGTACATCGAGTATGGTGCGGTCCACGCGGTGACAACGCGCGACCGCAAGGAGAAGGCTGGCCGCCGGGCCGGATTCTGAGATGGCCAAACCTCGCCTCCTCGTCGTCGACGATGAAGCCGGCCTCCGAAGCATGCTCACCGTGTTGTTCGGGCGGGCGGGCTTCAAGGTCGACGCCGTCGAGGGCGTGAAGGCCGCACTCAAGTCGATCACGGCCGGTGCACCGTACGACATCGTCGTCACGGACCTTTCCATGCCGGATGGCTCCGGGATGGAGGTGCTCCAAGCGGCGCAGGCCCACGACAAATCAACGCAGGTCGTCATGATCACGGCGTACGCGTCCACGGGCGATGCCGTGGAGGCGATGCGGCAAGGGGCGTACGACTACGTCCAGAAGCCCTTCGGCACGGACGAGCTCAAGGCCACCGTCGACAAGGCCCTCGAAAAACGGCGCATCGTCACGGAAAACCGGGAGCTGCGCCAACACGTGCGCGGCGTCTTCGAGAGCGACGACGTCGTCGGCAAAAGTGTCGCCATGCGGCGTGTCCTTGAGCTGGTGACGCGCGTGGCGGGCGCACCGAGCAGCGTGCTCATCACGGGCGAGAGCGGCGCCGGCAAGGAGATGGTCGCCCGCGCACTCCATCGATTGAGCCCCCGCACATCGGCCCCGTTCGTCGCGATCAACTGCGGCGCAATCCCCGAGGCACTGATGGAGAGCGAGTTGTTCGGCCACGTGAAGGGTGCGTTCACGGGCGCCAACTCCGACAAAGACGGCCTCTTCCGCTCCGCCACGGGCGGCACCATCTTCCTCGACGAAATCGGCGAACTGCCGGCCACCCTGCAGGTCAAACTGCTCCGCGTCCTTCAGGACCGAAAGGTCCGCCCGGTGGGAGGCGAAACGGAATTCGAAATCGACGTGCGCGTCGTCGCCGCAACCAACCGTTCCGTGGAGGCGGAGGTCGAGAGCGGCAAATTCCGACAAGACCTTTTCTATCGCCTCAACGTCATTCGCATTCACATTCCGCCGCTCCGCGAACGCCCCGAAGACATCGCGGTGCTCGCGCGGCACTTCCTGCAGAAGCACTCGGACCTCCAGCACAAGCCGCTCGAGTTTTCCGCGCCGGCGCTTCGCTGGATTTGCTCGCAGCCCTACCCGGGAAACGTCCGTGAACTTGAAAACGTGGTCGAACGCGCCGTCACCATGGCCCTCGGCAACGAGATCACGCTCGAAGATTTGCCCGAAGCGCACGTGCTCCCGGGCTCGCACAGCCTGGACCCGGGTCGCCCGACGATCCCCGAGGACGGCTTCGACATGGTCGCGTACCTCGAGACGATGGAGCGTCGCCTGCTCCTTGAAGCGCTTGAGCGTTCAGGCGGCAATCGAACGAACGCCGCCAAGATCCTCGGCATGACGTTCCGTGCGTTTCGGTATCGCCTCTCGAAGTACGGGCTCTCCGAAGGCGGCGACGAGCCCGACGCGACGCCGGAAGACTAGCGTCCGGGAGGCCCGCGCACCGACGCAAACGTCGTGCGTTCGCCCTACTCCCAGCCCTTGTCGTCCGACACCCAGATTTGGGTCGTCGCCGAATAGCCCTCGACCGTGAGCACGTCCGAGTCTTCGTCGAGGTCGCACTCCGCGCGCGTCAAGAACCACATGTTGGTGCGAGAGAAGCCGAACGCTTCGATGTCGGTCGCGGTGGACGGCGCGCCACCCACCGTGGCGAAGCGACGGCGAACGGGACCATCGGGGCTGCACCGAGCTGAAGCCAGTTGGTCACCGCGGAACCGGTGGGCCACGCCGCGGGGTTACCACCCGGAATCGCGGATGGTGTGAACGCCGGGATGGGGTCGAGGTCGTCCGTAGTTCGGCGCATCGGCGTACTGACCAAACTCGGCGCGGTAGGATTCCTGGCGCAGCTTGATGATGCCGACGAAGTTCACCGCCTCAGAGACCTTCGCGCGATTGATGTAGCCACCGAAGACGGGCATCGCGACCGCGGCGAGGATGCCGACGATGGCCACCACGATCATGAGCTCGATGAGAGAGAACGCTTGAAGAGAGCGGCGGGGGTTCACGGTGGTCTAGTATGCATCGACCTGCCCCCGCGTGCGAAGCTTCGACACGTGAACGCGGTCGGTGGAAAGCCCACACGGCTCCGCCAATTCCAAGTGCCCATTTGCGTCAGTCGCCATTGGAGCAAACTGACGCGTTCGGTCACCCGATCGCCGAAAGTTGGACGCAGATTCCCGAAATCTGCTGTTATTGCGCGCGTCGAGGTCTGCGGCACGGGCATTGCTCATACGATGCTCCGTACTCACCCAGGGGCAGTCCCGATACGGCACGTATTGCCGTCCTCTACGTAAAGGAGAATCTCAGGCATGAACAAGCTACTCAGGAAAAAGTCAGGTTTCACGCTCATCGAGCTCATGATCGTCGTTGCGATCATCGGCATCCTTGCTGCCATCGCGCTCCCCGCCTTCATCGGCTACGTTCGCCGCTCGAAGACGTCGGAAGCGACCTCGAACCTCAAGTCGATGTTCACGGGCGCTGCCGCGTACTACAACGCGGAACGCGCTTCGTCGCGCGGCATCTCGGCGACGTCGTCGGGCCACTGCACGGTCGGAACCGCCTCGTTCGAGCCCGCCAGCATCGGCCAGGACAAGCACACGCACGACTACACGACGAACGCGAACTTCGCGCAGATCGGCTTCTCGATTGCCGATCCGCACTACTTCGCGTACCAGATCACGTCGGCAGCTTCGACGTGCGCGAACACCAAGGGCACGGACCTCTACACGTTCCACGCCCAGGCGGATCTCGACGGCGACAGCACGTACTCGCTCTTCGAAATGGCGGTTGCGTCGGACTCGTCGAACAACGAGCTCTACCACGGCGTTGGCTTCTACGTGAAGAACGAGCTTGAATAGGCCCGTTCGAGTAATGTGACACTCGGGCGCCCCCCGGAGAGCAATCCCCGGGGGGCGCTTTTTTTTGTATTCTTCGCAGCCGCAACCGCCGTTCGCACCCTACCCAGCATGATTCGATCCGAGGACCCGAGATGACCCGCACGCGCCAACACGGATTTACCCTCATTGAGCTGATGGTCGTCGTCGCGATCATCGGAGTGCTTGCCGCAGTCGCGCTCCCGGCCTTCAACGGTTACATCAAACGCTCGAAGACCGCGGAGGCGCCCCTCAACTTGAGCGCGATGTTCCGAGGCGCGGCGAGCTACTACAACCGCGAAGTCGCGACGAAGGGCATCTCCGCATCCGCGTCCGGCAACTGCACCATCGGAAGCACCACGGGCACCACCCCCGCGACCGCTTCGGACCAGAAGCAGTTCGTCGACTTCTCCACGGTCGCGCAGTTCCAGGCGCTCGCATTCTCGAGCCCCGACCCGGTCTACTACACCTACGGCATCACGTCGTCCGGCGAGACCTGCGGGAACACCCGCGACATGGATCTCTACACCTTCTACGCCATCGGCAACCTCGACAACGACTCGGACGAGAGCCTTTTCGAAATGGCCGCGGGGAGCGACGGCTCCAACATTCTTCGCCACGCAACCGGCCTCTACGTCGTCGACGAGATCGAGTAGCGGCCCGCCCGACCCCTTCACCCTTTCGACAAAGCTAGGCTAGTCTCCGCTTGGTGGAGCGAACGCCAGCGATTCGGTGGGTCGGGTTCGTCGTCGTGCTCGCCATCCTCGGCATGACGATGGATCGCGTGCGCGGCCACGTGCAGGCGCACGCCATCGAAACGGCCACGTACGAGGACATGTATTACATCCCGCCGCCCCAGTGGCTCCGGGTGATGTCCCTCGGCTACGACGAAGCGCTCGCGGGATTGCTTTGGTGCAAGGTGCTCGTCTATTTCGGCGAGGAGGTCGTGCACCGGGGCGATATCGAACACATCTTCGAGTACACGGATGCCATTCTCGCGCTCGACCCGATGTTCAAGCGCGTCTACCGCTGGGCGGGCACCGCGGGTATCTACCGCCCCACCGCAACGGGGGTACCCGAGGTTCGGCGCTCGCTAAGTTACCTTGAGCGCGCAAGCAGTCTGTTCCCGGATGATGGCGACCTCGCCTGGGACACGGGCGCGACCATTGAATTCGAATTGCTGCCGTTGCTCCCAAAGGACGACGACGAGATCCCGAAGCTCCACGAGGAAGGGGTTCGGTACCTCGAGACCGCGGCACGCATGGGCGCCGGACCCGCGTGGCTTGTGCTCACCAACGCCACGAGCCTTCGCAAGCTCGGTCGGAACGAGCAAGCGCTTCGACACCTCGAAGAGATGTACGCGACGGTTCAGGACGCCTCGACGCGCCAGCAGATTCGCACGCAAATCGAGTCGCTCCGTTCCGCAAGCTATGCGGAGGCGCTCGAGCGCACGGCGAGCGAACTCCGGCGCCACCACGCTGCGGATTTCCCCTACCTCGACGAAACGCTCTACCTCCTCGTCGGCCGGCGTCCACCCATCGACGGCATGCGGCTCCTCATCGATCCGTTCCGCGCGTCGGATTGACGGCCTCGACCGGGACGCCCATCGTCCGCCCCCATGAACCGCGTTCGGAGGCGCACATACGGAGCCACGTTGGTCGAAGTGGCGTTGGCCATCGGCATCGCCGGCGTGTTCCTCGCCGTGTTCGTGCCCACGTTCGTGCGGGAGCTCCGCGTACGCAAACTCGACGAGCCCGTGGAAATGCTCGCGGCGATGGAGGCGCGCGTCGTTGCACACTACGCCGAATCCAAATCAGCGCGGGGGTGCCTTCCGCCCGCATCGGGCCCCGTCCCCGCGACGCCCCACGCTCAGCCATTCACGGCCGACTTCTCCGATGCCAACCCCGCCGCGATGGGCTTCCGCATCATCGGGTTTGCGCCGAACCGCCCGCTTCGATTTCGGTACTCCATGACACCGAGCACGGAGGCATGCCCCGCGCCCGTCGGCGCCCGCATCGAACTCGTGGCCGAAGGAAACCTGGACCAGGATGGCCAGCACTCCCGATTCACGCGGGCACTCGTCGTGGACGCCCACCGGGAACTCCGTGCGCTCGCCCCCCTTCGCGTCGAACGGGCCACCGAGTAGGCGCCGCACGGCGAATCAGGGCAGAAGGTTCTTCACGATCTTCTTTGTCTCGCCGGGAGCCAGCGTGATGGTGAGCGGCTCCTTGATGTTCAGCTCCGCGTTGACGAGGGTCACGCGGTGTTCGCCCGGGCGCAGCTGAATATTGCGCTGCGGAGAGTTGCCGATGAATCGGCCGTCCACGAAGACTTGCGTCCAGGGCGTGGTGCCCACCTGCAGCGTCGCCATGGCGTCACTGGCGCTGCCGGTCGAACCGGTGGTCGGAGCCTGCGCCGGGCGCTCCGCCGGGGCACGGTCCGAAGAACTCGGCCGGCGCGAAGAAGACCGCGGTTCGTCCTCGGAGTGCGATGGCCGCTGGGGCGAACTGCCGTCCGACGTCAGCTCCGCGAACACACGAATCTCGTCGTGCCCGGGTGGCACCACCAGGGGACCGACCCACTTCGTGTGGCCGTCCGCCTCCATCTGAACCGTCCAGGCGCCGAGTGAGATCTGCACATCGGCGCGCGTAGGCGTCTCGCCAATGCTCTCGCTCTTGGCGCCGCGGACGAGGGTCACCTTGGCACCCGACGGACGCGATTCGAAGGTCACGCGAACGTGGTCCTGTTGCAGCACAAGCTCCGGCAACGCGAGCATCTGGCCTTCGGTCAATGTGATTTGCGTTTTGTAGGGCGCGTAGTTTCCGTCGGGGCGCACCTCGATCATGTGCGTGCCCGCCGCCAACGTGCGGATCTCCATGGGCGTGCGCTGATCGAGTTCACGTCCGTCGACGGCGACCCTTGCCCCCGCCGGTTCCGTCGTGAGCGAGAACCCGGCGCGACCCGCGGGCGGCATGCGCGGAAGCTCCCGTTTGGCGAGTTCCACCGTGCCCAGGTCGAGCACTTGTTCTGCGACCACATCCACTTTGCGCACGAATGGGCTGAACCCGGGCTTGGTGACGGACACCTCGTGCGCGCCCTCCTCGAGGTTCTCGATCAGGTGCGGCGAACGGCGCGCCCCGAGCGACTTGCCGTCGACACCCACGACCACATCCTCGGGCGTCGATGCAAACTCGACGGATCCCACCCCGGGCGTCAGCCACCAGAGCAGCAATACGAAGACGGCGGCGAGGAGCACGAAGGCGCCGAGTCCCCCAACGATGAGCACCCGCGCGAGGGGCCAGCGCTTCTGGTCGACATCCGTGGCGGCCACGTCGACGCTCGGCACGGGGCCGGGGAACGGTGCCGTGCCCGCCGGTGCGACCGCGACGACCCCCGCGGGCGGCTCCGCTTCCGGCGCCGTGGGAGGCGCCGCGAGCGAACCCGGTGCAGACGGCCGCGCAGGGGCCCCCATGGTCACCGACGACGGCACAACCGGCGGCAACGTGGTGGGGTTCGTCGGCGGTCCGGCGAAGGCACCTTCGCCCGGCTGCGATGCCTGGGCACCCGGCGCAGCGAGGGAACCCGGCGCGGAGCTGATCATGCGCGGTGGAGGCGGGCGGGAGACGCCGCCCACGGGCAGCGGCGGCGGAATGGTCGACGCGACGCGCGGCTCCGGCGCCGGCACGACCGCCGGAATCGAAATCGGACCGCGTGGCGCGGGCGGCTGGACGACGCTCGCGCTCGGGCGCTGTGACCCGGACGGGTGCGGAACCGTCGGCGGAATCCGAAGCTGCCCGGGCTTGTCGTAAATCTCGGTCGACATGTCCTCGTCGTCCCAGTCCATCTGGACCGAGGGCGACGGGTCCACCTCGGTGACCGCGGCTTGCCAAAGCGCGGCCGCGCTCATGCGCGTCGGCAACTCCGTGCCGGCGCCCGGAGGTCGACTTGAGGGGGGCGGAGTCGGGGGCGTGATTTGCGAAATGCCCGGCGCGCGACGCGAACCGCGCGGCACGTCGAGGGGCACGGCCGGCGTCGGGACGTCGTCGTTCGTCGAGCGTTGTGCCTCGAGCTTCTGAAGCTCGTCGTCCTTGGCCTTGTCGCGGGCAATCTCCTCGGCGAAGAGTTCGCGGGCGAAGAGGCTCAGGTCCTTTCGCGCGAAGAAGTTGCCGCTCGTGTACATGAACGACTGGAGGTCGTCATGGAGGTCCATGGCGGTCTGGTAGCGATCCGGCGTTTCCCGCGCGAGGGCCTTGAGCACGATGCGCTCGAGCTCTTCGGGAATGCGCGGGTTGTACGTCGTGGGCGGGATCACCTCGCCGTTCTTGATCTTCTCGAGGGTCGCGAAGTCGCTCTCGCCGATGAACAGGCGCTCGCCCGTCAAGAGCTCGAAGAGCACGATCCCCACGGCGAAAACGTCGGACCGGCGGTCGATGGGGATGCCCCGAACCTGTTCGGGCGACATGTACCCGAACTTGCCCTTGAGCATTCCGGCCTGTGTCGTTCCCACCTTCCCGGCCGCCTTCGCGATGCCGAAATCGATGAGCTTCACTTCACCGTCGTAGGAGATGATGACGTTCTGTGGCGAGACGTCGCGATGGACGAGGTTCAGGTCGCGGCCCGACGGGTCGCGCTTATTGTGCGCGTAGTCGAGGCCTTCACAGACCTTCATGATGACGTAGCAGCACATGGGGATCGGCACGGTCTCGCCGCGCTTGCGCACGCGGTCGAAGATGGCGCGCAGGTCCTTGCCGTGGATGTACTCGAGGGCGATGAAGTAGCTGTCGTCGACTTTGCCGAGGTCGAAGATTTGGGCGATGTTCGCGTGCGTCAGCTGCACCGCGATCTTCGCCTCGTCGACGAACATCGTGATGAACTCGGTGTCCTCCGCGATGGCCGGGAGGATGCGCTTGACCGCGACAGGCCGCCGAACCCTTCGACGCCGAAGGCCTTGACGCCGATACCTCGGCCATCCCGCCCACATTGACGCGGTCGAGGAGCAAGTATTTGCCGAAGGAAATGGGCTTGTCGTTCACGGAGCCGCACCCGCCCCCGCGGGGCGCCTGACCATAGAAGGTTCCAGCCCCGCTTCAAGCCGTTTCCCGCGGCTCACGGGACCCCGGCATCGGCGACATCGCCGTTCGAAACCCCAGCATCTGCGGGCATCTGGAAGCGCGCGGGCCCATCCCGGAAGTAGCGAACGCGGGCGTCCTGCATGCGCGCCCAGCGCCAGTAAGGGAGCGGTTTCAGATCGGGGTTGAGGACCCGGGCCACGGGACGCGTGTTGGACGCAGGCGAGCGCGCGCTTGGGGTCGACCTGGCGGGCGTACTCGTCGGGCGATGCGAAGGCGCCGTCCCCCGCCCAGATGGCAGGCGCGTTCAGTGCCGAGGGCGAGGACTCCGTCGACGAGCCCGGCCGCGCGCCGCGTCGACGAGCGGAGCGTGGGACTTGAGCTCCCGTTCGACGTAGAGGACAAACCCGTCGGCATCGACGCCGATGGCGGCGGCGGCGCGGGTGTCCTCGGCCGTGAGGCACGACCGCGCACAAGCACGCGCGCCAGCCGGCGGACTGCCCGTTCGATGCACGACGCCGGCGGGCGTGTCAAACGGCATAGAGCGCGGCGGTCGCGCCCTGGGGCTCCGGGTCGGTGATGTACGCGATGGGCTCGGGGGCGTGCCGCATCGACCGCGCCGATTCAGCGCCCGACGCCGCGCCATCTCCGGTGCACGCGCCGGGGATCGATGCGCACGAGCCACGTACCCTCACCGGGCGGAGCGTCCGCGGGGATTCGGGCGCGCGCCATCGCCGCCGGGTAGCCCGACGCGGGCATGCCGTCGCTCGAGAACGGCACCGGGCCGCCGCCGCTCGCCGCGGTGCTCACGGGCGCGCCCGGCAGGGTCTTGCGCATGGTGAGGTAGAAGAAATCGCGCGCATCGCGGCCGATGTACCGCGGAAACCGCATCGTGCTCATCGTGCGAACCATGCGTCGCGCGCGCAGGAAGAGCGACGGCGCAAGTGGTGTCGGGCCGTCGTACTCGTCGTCGGTGAGCTCCCGTCCAAGGGGCGAGAACGCCGTGCGCGACACGTTGTAGTACTCGAAGCCTGTGTGCGCGCTGTTCATGTCGAGATGAACGCCACGCACGCATCGCGCGGCGAGCATGGCGGCGCCGAGCGCATCGGCGCTCATGGACTGCCCCCAGAAGTACGCGAGGAATCCCTCCGTCGTGAGGCACAGCCCGCTTCGATCGATGAGGGTCTGTTCGTCGGCATTGAGCGGCGCCGCGCCCCACCACCACCGCTCCCAGGGATTGTACCGGCCGTCCTCCACCACGCTCGTGAGGTTCTGCCGAAGGCCCAACATGTCGGTCGGGATTTGCGCGACGGCCCACTGCTCTTCGTACTCGCGCACCCCCTTGGGCGGCCCCGCCCAGGACCCCATCGCCATGCTGCCGTCGCGGTAGGTCGCCACCGTCGCGGCCCAGGGCTTGGGGGGCAGATACACGCGCCCCTCCGCCATCATGCCGAATTCGCCGTGGAGCGCCTGAAACCCGCCGTTGAAACCGGCCACAACGCGCTCGAGCACGGCCGGGTCGCGTGGCGCCATCCCCGTGCCCGTCTCGCCCGTGGCGCTCTCCGGCTCCCGCGTGCCCGCCACAATGTGGAGCTCGAGAATGCGCGGATCCCAGACGTTCACGTAGACGCGCGTGTAGTCGCGCTCGGGATCGACGCGGAGGAACGACTGATAGAAGAGCGGCGGCTCACCCGGTCGCGCTTTGACGAACGGGTCGTTCACGACGGGCATCCACTCGCCTTCGTGTTTCACCTTCCCGAGGGGTGGCTTCATGGGCGCCGGCGGCCAGCCCGTTTCGACGTTGGTCGTCGACAGCTCGATACGGGTGCGCTCGGAGACCTGCGCCACACCAAGCTCCTCCGCGACCGCTTCCTCCGTGTCGGTTCCGACGATGGCGTACCACTTCCGTTCGGCCCAATCCTTCGCGCTGAACACGGTGTGCTCGAGCCACTCGATGGGTTCGCGCCCCACCCACGGCGAGTTGCGCACCGTGTCGACGACCCACGAAATCGTGCCTGGCATCCCCTTCGCCGCGGGTCGTGATTCGACAAGGTCCGCACCACGCACGGGCGCCGTGCGCCGCGGATCAAGTTCGATCACCGCCTCCGCGCCCACATGCGCCTCGAAGGTCCGCGCCGTGGCGGCCAGGGAAAAGCGCTCCACGGGCGCCACGATTCGATACCGCTGCCGACCGACGCCCCGGAAGCGACCGGTCTCCTGCAGATTGGTGATGGCGTTTTGAAGCCGCGCGCGGAGCGGCCAGTCGCGCGTGAGTTCCACCGGCTCGCCGGCAAAGTCGAGCACCGTCACCGCCTCGAGCTTTCCGTCGACCCTCGACGCGTACGCGACGTGGTCACCGAGACGTGCGAGCAGCGTCTCATCCGCTCCCGCCGTGCGGGTCAGGTTCGACACCCACGCCACGTCGACGACCGCGCCGTTCGCCTTGAGGCGCACGTCACCCGCAAACACGTCGGCGGGTTCGCCCTCCGCATGCCCAAGCCACACTGCGCGAACACGTCGCCACCCCGAACTCGGACGATCGAGCCAGAGCACACTCGCCGTGTCGACCGTCTGTCCCCGACGCGCGAGCACCGCCGCGAGCGACGCCTCGGGCGACCCCTCCGACGCCCCGCCGGTCATTCGCCAAAACCCGATCGCCACGAGGGCCACCGCAAGTGCGACAAGCGCGCGCCGACGCGAGGCGAAGTAGGCCCCGATTCGGGCGGGCGCCATGGACGACGGCTGGGCGTTGGCTTCTGGTTCGTGCACGGTTTGGAGCCGGGTGTGGCCTCCGTTCGGCCTACCACGTTCCCATGTTCTGGGCGCATTTTGGGCCGCGTCCGCGATGCGGGTTGCTGTGGTTTAACGGAGCGGTTACACCGTCGGCTCTCCGCGATGCCTGTGGGCTATCCGCACGGTGTTCGTCCCCCCTCGGCCATGGCCCCGCCCCCGCCATCCGCTCCCCCCCAGCCCGAAGGGCATCCCGCAAGCGCCCTCCATGTGCGCTCGGCCGTAATCCGTAACTGGGCGGTCCTGTGCCTCGTGCTGCTGGGCGTCGCGAACGCCACGACGGCGCACGCGGATGCGCCGCCCGCCGCCGCGCCGCCGCGGCAAGCCCCGCCGGAGTCGGCGCGGGAGGCTGCGCCCGGGAACGCCACGGAGGCGGTTCGTCTTCTTGAAAGCGGCGAGCCCGACTCGATCCGGGAGGGCGTCGATATGCTCGTCGCCCTCGACGACCCGGGCGCCGTCCCGCGGTTCGCCAAACTGCTCCGCGCCGGACAAACGGACGCGGTCACCGATCGCATTCTTGCGGCCCTCGGTGGCCTCGCGCGCCCGACGGCCATCGACGTGATCGAACCGTTCACGCGCCATCGACGCACGGGCGCACGCCTCGCAGCCTACCGGGCCCTCGCCGGCATCAAGTCGCCCCGCGTGGCACCGATGGTTGCCCGTGGGCTCTCCGACAGCGACCGCACCGTGCGGGCAGCCTCGGCGGTCGCCCTCGGCGAGATGGGCGCAAAGGAGACCGTGCCCACGCTCTTCCGCGCCTTTGACCGCGGCGTCGTGGAGGCGGCCGAGTCCATCGGGTCGCTCGGTGACGCGGCCGCCGTGACCAAGTTCCACGAGTCCCTCGGCACGCAGCGCTTGAGCGTGATGCTGGGCGGCTACAAGCGATTCCTCGCGCGCACGGACATCGCCGTGGCCGTCAAACAGGACATCCTGACGCGCCTCGGTGAGGTGGCCGGGCCGGAGATCAAGCAGTTCATGCTCGCCCTCGTCG
Organism: Polyangiales bacterium; assembly: GCA_041389625.1. Classification (GTDB taxonomy): domain Bacteria; phylum Myxococcota_A; class Polyangia; order Polyangiales; family JAWKRM01; genus JAWKRM01. The sequence continues at coordinate 96,078 of JAWKRM010000002.1, read as the reverse complement.
CGGCTCCGCCCAAGGCGTGGAACCCGAAGCTCGCGCGCATCGCGAGGGACACCGCCAACCGCATCCCGGACCGCAAGCCCGCGAACACACGACCGGGGGCCCGATGAGACGGCACGGACGCAGGGGCTGGGTCACGCCGTCGGCGGCGGCCGCGTTCTTCGCCTCCGCGTGGGTTGCCGGCTGCGCACCGTACACGCCTCTCCCGGCGTTCGATCCGCGGTTCGCCGACAATCGCCTCGAGGACACGCGCGCCGTGGCATCGAGCGCGGAAGTGGGCTCCGGCCCGGCGGAGTCGGCCTTCGTGGGTACGACCGAGGTCGGTGGTGGCGTCGCCGTGTCGCTGTGGGACCTGCCGAGCGGCAAGGCTCGGTGGTCGACGCGCCTCGACGCCGTGACGCGCCCCATCCTCCTCGGCGACCTGGTGATCGTGGGCACGCACAGCAAGGGTGCTGAAACGGAGCGCGCAGTCGCCCTCGACGCGACGAGTGGCCGCGAACGCTGGGCCCTCGATCTCGATCACGACGCATTTCTCGGCGCAACGCGGAGCGGCTCCCTGGTCGCCGTGGTCGCCGGCCGGGGCGCGGGCGGAGGGAGCGCACGCCGCGGGCGCGTCATCGCCGTCGACGCGCGGACGGGCAGCTCCGCCTGGGAGCGTACGACGTCCGGTGTCCTGGGCGCGCCGGCCAGCGCGGGGCCGTGGATCTTCGTGCCTTGGGAGCGCCAGAACATCGCGGTGATCGATGTTCGTACGGGACGCGAGCGCGCGCGTCTTCGTTCCACCGACGACGTCATCGCGTGGGTGAAGGCGGAGGCGAGTGGCATCTACTACGGCGGCGCGACGCTCTATCGCCTCTCCGACGCGTCGGCGACGGGCAAACGCGAGACGACGCCGCACGTTGAGCCCCGCGTCGAAGGCGTACCGGGTCACCCGCTCCCCGAGGACGACGGGTTTGCGCCGCCGCCCGCGAAGCGCTCCGCCCGGGGTCGCATCCGATACTACGCGCGCCCCGCCGACGTGCCGGCCGCGGGAGGCGACATCGCGCTCGCCACGGGGCACTTCTACTTTGCATACTTCCGCTACGTCTTCGCGTTCACGGCGGACGGCGCCCTCGACTGGGTGCGCATACTCCCGGCGGCGGTGGCCGACGGTCGCGTCCTTGAGGGTGGCCTGCTCGTCACCACGGAGGACGGCACCGCCCGGCTGCTCGCCTCAACCACGGGCAACGACGCGTTCACGGCGCCCCTCGGTGGCGCGATTGCATCGGCCAACCTCGAGTCCATCGGCGCGGTGCCCACCGCCGACGCGGGCGAACGCCGCGACCTCCGCACATCGCTCAATGAGGTTGCCCTCGACCCGGACAACACCCTCGTCCCCGGTCGCGCCTTCGCCGTGGCGGAGCTCGCCAAACTCCCGGATCCCGAGGTCACCCGCGACCTGCTCGACCTCTACGCCCAACGCTCCATGCCCAAGGGGGTCCGCGCGGCCCTCGAAACGGCCATGGGCACCCGCCGCGCCGGCGTTGAGCACGCGGTCAAGGCCCTCGAGCGGCACTACGACTTCCTCGACGGCACGGAGGCGCCCCCCTTCGGACTCATCGTTCCGACGCTGGTCACGAACCGACGAACGGACGCGCTCCCCGGCCTCGTGAGCCACCTGTTCGATCACGAGACGCCCGCCGAGGACCTCCCGCGCATCGCCGCCGCCATTCGGGAACTCGGCGATGCCGCCGTGGTGCCCGCCCTGACCGCGTTCCTTGAGCGGTACCATGCGGACTCGGCCCTCGCGGGCCACCCCGACGCCCTGGGGGAGACCGCACGCGGCATCTTCACGCTCGGCGGACCGGGCGGCCGGACGCTCCTCACGGACCTTTCGCACGACGCCCGCACGCTCCCCGACGTCTCGGCCCGCATCACCGCCCTCTTCACGGCGGAGCAAGCGGCTCGGGATGCGGAGGCCAAGGCCGACGCCCAGGCGAGGGCCTTGGCGGCGGCGGAAGCCGCTCGGCGCGATCAGGCCGCCCGCCCGGTACGGCTCACCCAGGCGAGCATCAACGCCGTCTTCGCGGAGCAGGTCGGCGCGCTCCGCGCCTGCATCCTTGAGGCCCTTGCGAAGGACCCGACACTTTCGAAGGTCCGCTGGACATTTGTCGTGGAAGGCACTGGAAAAGCACACGATTTCTCCTACGCGCCGAACTCACCTGAATTCGTGAAATGCGTGCGCCCCACGGTGGAGGCCCTCACGTTCCCGCGGTTCCGTGCCACCCGACAGGCGGGCTCCTTCGCCATCCGGCTCCGCTCCGAGGGCGCGGCCGACGGCGAGGAGGCGGACGCCCCCGGACCCGATGCCCCGTGGTGGGAACGGGACCGCTCCGCGTACGCCAAGGTGGAAGCCGGCGGCGCGGGGCCCGCCACCACGCCGTGGTGGGTCGTCAAACGCGCCCCCGCGAAGGCGAGCACCCCCGCGACCGCAACGGAGGCGCCGGAGGAAGTTCCGTGGTGGATCCCCGTGGAGGACGACGGCGGGGACGACGCGCGGGCCACGCCCGAGGACGCCGGGAAGGCGCCGTAGCACCGGAAGCCCTGGGCTACGCCTTGCCGACGGCGATGCGGCGCTCGGCGTCGAGGAGCGCCACGAGCACATCCCGCGAAGCCGCGTGCACCGCCGGCGGGGCCGAGGCGTCGATGCGGTCCGGGTGCACCCGCTGGGCCAGGCGACGAAGTGCCCTGCGCGCCTCTGGGCCGCGGGCGCCCTTCGGCAGGTCGAGGAGCGCGTGGGCGCTCACTCGGTTTCGAACCTCCCGCTGCTTGCGGAGGATGGTGGCGTAGGTGTCCATGCCCGGGGACGGCGCCGCAGCCCCCCGCGTCCGCCAGAGGGCGTACACGAGCCGCACCACGTCCTCGGTGCCGTATTCGCCGTGCAGCAGGAGCGGCACGGACACGCCACGCCGCATGAGCGCCACCGAGGCGCGCTCCGTCGGAGTGAGCTCGGCGTCGATGACCATCTCTTCGCCCACGCGCGTGAGGCGCAGCACCTGGGAACCGAGCTCCCGGAAGATGTCGTCGAGGGGCACATCGGCCACCAGCGCGCGGAGGCCAAGCATCACGGCCTGCCCTGCGCCCATGGGCCGCGCGAGGTGAGGCACGCCAACATCCGTGCTGCCCGTGCGGAACTCGAAGTTCGCGTTCTCCCACGCGAGCACCTTGGCGATGCGCTCGCGCAGCTGGTCTTCGAGCGCGTGCTCGAGGGCGTCGCGGGTCGTGACGCCATGGGCGACGAGCCACTCACCGATGGGCGCATGGGGCACGGAGAGATCAAGGGCACGGCGATGGGCATCGTCGTCAAAGGCGCCCGCGTCGACGAGGCGGTCGCCGAGCGACGGGTCCGCCTCACCTTGAATGGCAATGGCCACCGGGGCGCCATGCACAACGGCGACGGCGGCCGAGCGCCCGGGCACCTTCACATCGAGAACACCCGAAGTCCGCGTCCGCGCCAGGGCCACGAGGGAGCGAACGAGAACCGGGGCGGATGATCCGACGCGCACGCCCCATGGATAGGCCAGGCGGATCCGCCCACCAAGTTTTCGACCCGACCCTCCCGCGGGGGCCGACGCCGCCTACTGGTGGTAGCGACGGTCGCCGGGGACGAGGTCGAGGGCGTCGCGCACTTCCGCGAGGCGTGTCGCCAGGGCCGCCGGGGAGACGCCGTAACGGCGAGCCACCGACGCCTGGGAGCGGCCCTTGCCCGCGTGCACGAGGAGCGACGCATATTCGATGGCGGCCGCCGTCACCTCGGGTTTGACCACCCGCGGATCCCGCGCCGCTTCGAAGGCGTCCCAGAGCTGGATCGCCACTTCGATTTCGCGCTCCGAGTAGTCCGCGTCGAGCATCTTTGCCCGGAGCACGGCCCGGACCTCCGTGCGCCGCGACGTGGTGCCCGAGCCCGACCGCGAGCGCATCTTCGCGCGCTTGGCCACCGGGAACTCATCCTGCCCCTTCGCACCTTCCGCAATCCACTCGACGAGGGCCGCGTGATCGGCGTTGGCGGGCGCATCGCCCAGGGTTTCGTTGGCAAGCTCGCGGGCCTCGGTCACGCGGCCGAGGCGCGCGAGGCAGTGCGCAAGCGACGCGCTGATTTCGAGCTCCTCGGGCTCCATGCCGTGGGCGATGGTCAGGTGGCTCAGCGCCAACTCCGACTGCCCGAGGGCCGCATCGAGCACGTGGCCGAGGTTGTGGTGATACCAGGGGTTTCGCGGCGAGAGTTCGAGGGCGCGGCGGTAGGCCGCGGCGGCGGCCACGAAGTTCCCGAGGAGTGCGTGGCAGAGCCCGAGGAGGCCGTGCACCGAGTCGTCGTCCGCACCGCCCTCGCGCAGGGCGCGGAGGTGGAGCGCCGCGCGCCACGGGTGGTTCTCAATGCGAAGCTCCGCGAGTTGGCGGTGGGCGGAGAGCGCCTCCTCGCTTCCACGGGGAGCCTCAGCGACGATGGCGTCGAGTAGAGCGATGGCCTCGTCACGTGCGTCGGGCCGCTCAAGGGCGGCCTGGGCGCGCATGCGCAATCGCTCGAGCTTTGTGCTCAGTTCCTCCATGCCCGGCGCCTATAGCAGCGCGCGGATTTCGGTTGCAAGGATGAACGCGAGCGAGCGCACGCCCCTTCGACGCGACGCGTCAGGCCTTCTTTTCAAGGATGGCGACGAGGAAGCCACCGAAATAGCGCAGCGGAGACGCAACCATCGCATGTTCGACACGCGCAATCGCGCTTGAAACAAGCGGCAAACGGTGCACGCCCGCGAACGGAGTGACGACGCGCACGCCGCGGAAGTCCACCACCTCGACGCCCGGCGGAAGAATTCGTTGGATCGCCGAAGGCGAGTCCCAACGCGTAAACACATCCGCCTCGGTGCGATCTTCGGAGATCGGCTGCGGTCCCGCCACGCGCTTCGCGAGGTAGCGAAGGCTCCAGGGGTTATAGAACTCGAGGACCATCCGGCCGCCCGGCTTGGTGACCCGGGCGAGCTCCGCCAGGGCCGCGCCGATTTCGGGCACGTGGGCAAGGACCTTGAAGGAACACACCACGTCGAACGAATTGTCGTCGTAGGGCACCTCGGTGACGGATCCGAGCTTCACGTTGAGGCCGCGTTCGCGGGCCTTGTCGAGCATGCCGGGGGAGAGGTCGAAGCCCTGCTCGTCCGAGGCCACCCGCGCGAGGCGCTCGAGGATGAGCCCCGTGCCGCAGCCCGCCTCGAGCACGCTCTTGCCGCGCACCATGGGCTCGATGATCCCCATCTCGAGGTCGTCGATGAGTCCGTGGTAGCCGCGGCCGCGTTCGCGCTCGTACCAGCCAGCAAAGTCGTCGTAGTACGCGCGGTTCTGACCGTCGCCCTGGGTCTCGGTGGGTTCCGTCATGGCAGGAGCGCCTCGTACAATGACTCGTAGGCTTGCGCCATTCGGCCGGGCGAATGGTGGGTTTGCACGTGGGCTTGGCCCCGTTCGCCGAGCGCGCGGCGGGCGGCGTCGTCGCCGAGGAGGCCCGAGACCCCCTCCGCCACGGCCCCGGGGTCGCCCTGGACCGCAAGGCATGCCCCCGCCCGGGCGAGCTCCGCGGCCGGCGTGTGGCTCGCCACGACGACGGGCACGCCAAGGGCCATCGCTTCGAGGAGCACGAGGGGGTAGTCCATCTTGGCGTAGAGGTTCACGGACGGCAGCGCCACCACGTCGGCGGCGGCCAGCACGTCGAGGATGCGCGGCGTCTCCCCCATCCATCGAACGCGCGGGGCGAGGCCGCGGGCCTCGACCAGGGTCCGTAGCTCCGACTCCTTGGCGCGCGCGGCCTCCGTCTTCGGTCTGCACGCGAGCACGAGGACCGTCTCCTTCGGCATGTCCGCAAGTGCATCGATCATGCGCTCCGCGCCGCCGCCGAACTCGAGGTCCCCCGGGTAGACAACGACGGGCGCATCCGTGGGCCACTCGAACCCACGGCGAAGCACATCGCGTGGCGCCGACGCGCGCACGCCGCCCGCGGGCACGCAGGGCGCGATGCGCCGCACACGCGACGGGTCGATACCTTCCGCCACGAATCGCGCGTGCGTGGCCTCCGAAAGCACCACGGTCACATCGGCGAAGAGCGCCGCGCGAAGGTCCACCCCTTCCCGCGGCGCCGAACACACCGTCTGCACCGTGCACGCGCGCCGGATGGAGCGAGCCACCCGCGCCGCACTCGCGGTCCGTGGGTTCGGCGCAAAGAAGAAATGCCAGAGCGGCACGCTGCGCCCCGTGACGAGCCGAGCGAGCACGCGGAGGTTTTCCTTGAGCCCGGGGGCGTAGTGGTGCCCGCGGAGCTCCGCATACACCCGCTCCACGCGACCACGGGGCGGCGCGTAGGCCTCGCCGGCGCGCCCCAGGATCACGGGTTCGTACCGCGAGAGCGTCTCCACGAGGTCGCGGACAAGGTTCTTGCTGCTGTCGTTCCAGGGCGGCCCGACGGGCTTCGATACGTAGAGGACCTCGGTCACGGCGCGGCGGGGTAGCCCGGATTCCCCCGGCACTCAACAGGCGATGCGCCCTCGGTTGACCCGCTCCGGGCCCGGCGTTACGAGCTTTGGGCATGGCGCCGCCCAACGAAGAACGCCCCCCGTCGGACTACCCGCCGTCGGCGTCCGAGTTTCCCGGCGAAACCGCCGAGCAGCGCTCGGCGCGCAAGAAGCTCGAGCACGTCGTCCGCGACACCCTCCGTCGTGGGCTTGAGCGCGGCCTCGAGGCGGGGCTCGGCACCCTAACCAAGACCGACGGCGCCATCCGCGACCTGGTGGGCGACGCCAAGGTACCGCGCGAACTTGCGGGCTACGTGTTCTCCCAAATCGACGAATCGAAGAACATGATCGTGCGCGTCGTTGCGAAGGAGGTCCGCGACTTCCTCCAGGCGACGGATATCTCCGGCGAACTCCAGCGCGCGCTCACGTCGCTCTCGTTCGAAATCCGCACCGAGGTGCGCTTCATTCCGAACGAAGCGGGCGGCTTCAAGCCGGACGTCAAAGCGAAGGTCGCGCCGAAGCGCAGCAAGCACCCCGCAGCGCCGCCGCCACCGCCCGACGGCGACGACGAGAGCACCGAATAGCGCGAGAGGCGCGCCGCATCGGCCGAGGTCCGGCGCGCGTTCAGTGAGCCGGGTCCGCGCGGCCCCGAAGCACGCTCGGAGGCGCCCCCGCGCCCCGCGATGCGGGCACCTCGAGCGCGGACTTCGCGCCCTTCCCCGCGCAAGGAACGCACCCGCCCCGCCGGAAGCGCGGTGAATCCGCACGGCGTCGATGCTCACCTTGGTGACCGGGCGGTTCGAAGGCGGCCCAATCTGCGGAACACGGGCGATGTGCGCGACGACGTCGGTCGGTTCGCACTGGCCGAACACGGTGAAGCTTTCGAGCGCGTCGAGGTGCGGCGCAGCCGCATCCGTGATGAAGAACTGACCGCCGTTGGTGTTCTTTCCATGGTTCGCCATGCAAAGACGCCCCGCACGGTCGTGCTCGAGTGACGGATGAACCTCGTCGGCAAACTCATAGCCGACACCACCACTCCCGTCGCCCATCGTGTCGCCGCCCTGGATCATGAACTCGGGGATCACGCGGTGGAACGTCGTGCCATCGTAGAAAGGGCGCTTGACCCAGGCGGCCGTCCGCGGGTCCCACCACGGGCGCGTGCCCCGCGCCAAGCCCACGAAGTTCGCGACCGTGCGCGGCGCGCGATCGGCGTAGAGGTCGCAGAACACGGTGCCGAGGTCGGTGCGGATTTCCGCCACGAGCTTTCCGTCCGTCGACATGCCTGCCACCGCCTCGTCGAGGGTGAAGTCACCCGCCTCCGGGTCGGGGGACGTCGGCTTGCGAACGAGGTCACCCAGCGGGGGCGTCGGCTGGGAAGGCGCGGCCTCTCCGAGGGCCTCGCGCGGGTCCGCGGCGATGATCGGCGTGCCATCGTCGAGCGTCGGCGGCGGACGGTCCGCGGCCTCGTCGAGCTTTCGGCCACGCTCCACGGCGTCCGCAAGGGACGTCGTCTCGGACGACGTCTCGCGACGCCGACACGCGCCCGCGACGAGAACGGACGCCAACAGCACGCCCCAAAGCGGCGCTCGAGCAATCTCGGTTTACCGGAAGACCCATGGTGGGGCGCATGTATACACGGCGTGCGTTCGCGACGGAATGCGCGGTGTCGGCCCATTCACACATTGAGCCGATGCAATTGCCTGTGGTTGACTTGCCGCCCGACGAGCCGAGGACACGGCGCGGAGGGCACAAGGGGAATGCAAATGACTTCGATTCGTTGGTTTCACGTCGCCGTGTTCGCGGTGGCCTTGGCTCCCTTGGCGACGGGCTGCGACGACGGCGCCACACGCGCCACGGACGGCGGCGGCAGCGATGGCGGCGACGACGGAAGCACGCAGACCCCCTGCGACGGTGTTTCGTGCGGTTCGAACGAAATGTGCGTCGTCGTGGCCGGGAAGGCCGAGTGCACGTGCGCCGAGGGTTTCCAGGACAACGACGCGAACGACACGTGCACGGAGGATTGCTCCACGACGAGCTGCACGGGCCACGGCACCTGCTCAAGCACGACCGGAAGCATTGCGTGCACCTGCGATGACCGCTGGTCCGGCGACGACTGCGGGACGGCGGATTGCACCGACGTCGACTGCTCGGGACGCGGCACCTGCGCCACGGACAGCGGCGAAGCCGTTTGCACCTGCGAAGCGGGCTGGGCGGGCGACAACTGCGAGGCGCCCGACTGCACGCTCATCGGATGTAACGGCCATGGCACCTGCGCGACGGGCACGGGCGCCGCGGTTTGCGAGTGCGACGCGGGTTGGGCCGGCGGCAGCTGCGATGCCTGCGCACTGGGCTTCATGGGCAACGACTGCGACACGTGCTCCGAGGGCTTCGTGGGCGACAGCTGCGAGTATCGCCTTGTTTACGCCCTCGACTTGCCGGCGTCGGCGGAGTGGAACGCCCCGACGGACGTCCCCTACTCGACCAACAACTCCGGCGAGAACGAAGCCTACGACCGCATTCGTTACGACCTCGCCCTCGACGGTGACTATCTCTCCGTTGAACTGCTTCCCTTCACCGACAACCGTGCCCTCACGGGCATTCCATCGGGATTCGTTTGGGACCGACCGGTGACCGTCGCTTCCGTGGCATCGAACGTCACCGGCGTCGACACGGGTCTCTCGAACGCGGCCGGCTCCATCGAATTCTGGTCCGCCTGCTACGCCGCGGGCAAAGGCAACGCCTTTGATGCGGACGACCTCATGAGTCGCAACCCCAACTGCTTTGGTTCGATGCAGGTCCACGCCGGCACCGACACGCTCCTCGCCGTCAATCACTGGAGCGCGAACCAAACGCTCGACTTGGGCATCGGCAACGCCTCCGGCGCAAACACGGACTGGACTTCGCTCTCGAACGCCGGGGGATTCACCACGCGGACACTGAACGTCTACGTTCGCGAAGTCGCCGCGTGCGCCGCAACCACCTGCGGCGGCCACGGCGACTGCGACGACACGACGGGACGCGCCGTCTGCACATGCGACGCCGGGTACGAAGGCGCCAACTGTGCGACGTGCGCGGCGGGCTACAACGACCTCGACCTCGACGGCGCATGCGAAGCCGACTGTGGCGGCGGCACGTGCGACGGGTTCGGCGCCGCCGCTGGGCTCGCAACGGGTTTGCACACGCTGAACCTACTCAGCGGTCCAACGACCGTGTACGTCGACGGCGACTACGACGACGGTGGCTGGGTTCTCGTGGGCCGGGGCCGCGAAGACTGGGATTGGACCAACGACGGCCGCGGGACGCCCGACAGCGTGCGCCATAACCTCGGCGAGGAAGCCGGTTTTGCCCCCAAGTATCTCGCGAGCTCGATCATCGACGCGCTTCGCACAAACACGCCCGGCAGCCACCCGTCCACGGAGGTCGAGGTCTGGATCCGCCGCGCGGCCGACATCGAAGGCAGTGAGTACCAGCACGTGCGCTGGAACTTCTCAAACGGCAGCGCCTGGGAGTGGCGATTCGATCAGTTCTCCATGAACGTTCGCCACGAGGTTGAAAACTCATCGCTCGGCATCCCGAGGGCCATCAACTCCACCACGAACGACGCGTCACCGGCGAACGACTACTCGCGCCTCTTCACGTTCCCGTGGGACCAACACATGTGGAAGTCGGGGTTTGCGTACGGCTCCGGCGTGACGACCGGAATCAATTCGCCAAGCAGCTTCCTCTGGGAGAACGGAACGGAGAACCACTCGGTCCCGTACGCCGAGGTGTACGTCCGGCTCCCCGTTTGCCACGCCAACACGTGCAACGGCAATGGCACCTGCGACACGTCACCGGGCACCCCCACCTGCTCCTGCGACACGGGGCACGGCGGCACCTACTGCAAGACCTGCGCCGCGACGTATCAGGACAATGACTCGGACGGCCACTGTGAAATCGGCTGTGCGGAGGGCGACTGCAGCGGGAGCTACTGCTCGGACGAGGGCGGTTCCGTCGAGTGCCTCGCCAACTCGGGCTACGTCAGCTGCCTCGACATCCTCGGCGACGACGTCGGCGCCGCGGATGGCTCCTACGTCATCGACCCCGATGGCATTGGAGGGAACGATCCGTTCGCGGTCGCATGCGACATGACGAACGGCGGATGGACGCGCATCGGCTTCGACTCCTTCGACGACGGCACCGCGCCCGGCTGGTCCGACTCGCGCGTGGATACGAACTCAACGTGCGCCAGCGTCTACTCGCCGATGCTCGGCGGCTATAACCGCTTCGGAAGCGGCGCCTCGTCGACCAAGTCGTACAGCACGCTCGGCATCGTCCACACCCAGGCCCGCGTTCTGCTCGACTACTACGTCATCGACAGCTGGGATGGCGAGTCCGCGCGGGTCTCGGTCGACGGCACCCTGCTCTACAACGTCGCCTACAACCAAAACGCCGCCCCCAAGCAGGTCTGCGGCGGCGCCTGGAATGACCATGGCGCCAGGCCCGTGGACCTGACCGTTGCCAATACCGGTGCCACGGTGCAGGTGAGCGCCACCTCGACGCTGAACCAGGGAGCCACGGATGAGTCCTTCGGCGTCGACAACGTCCGCGTTTGGATCAAATAGCGGTTAGAATCCGGCGATGCCTTCGGGCAAGGTCTATCTGATCGGCGCGGGGCCCGGGGATCCGGAGCTCATCACCACACGCGGCCTCCGCAAGCTCGGGGAAGCGGACGTGGTGCTCTATGACGCGCTGGTGCACCCCGACGTGTTGCTCCACGCGCGCCCCGACGCGCGGCGCGAGTTCGTGGGCAAGCGTGCGGGCCGTGCGAGCGAGCGGCAGGAGGACATCAACCGGCGGATGATCGACGAGGCGGCGCGCGGTCACGTGGTCGCGAGACTCAAGGGCGGCGACCCCTACCTCTTCGGCCGTGGCTCGGAGGAGGCGGAGGCGCTTGCCGCGGCGGGCGTCGCCTTCGAGGTCGTTCCCGGCGTGCCGTCCACCATGGCGGCGACGGCCTACGCGGGCATCTCGCTCACGCACCGCGACCTCGCGAGCAGCGTCGCGTACATCACGGCGACCGAGTCGGCGGAGAAGGATGCGAGCGCCCACGACTGGTCAAAGCTCGCCACGGCGACACAGACCCTCGTGATCTTCATGGGCCTTCGGAAGCTCGATTCGCTCATGGCGCTCCTCACCCAGAACGGCCGTGACCCGAGCACGCCCGCCGCGGTCGTTCAGTGGGCTTCGCTCCCCGAGCAGCGCGTGGTCGTGGGCACCGTGGCGGACATCGCCAAACGGGCGCACGATGCGGGCCTCGGCATGCCGGCGCTCACCATCGTGGGGCCGGTGGTTTCGCTGCGCGAGCAGCTCCGTTGGTTCGACGTGAAGCCCCTGTTTGGAAAGCGCGTGCTCGTGACGCGGCCCGCGCACCAGGCGCGCGGCCTCGGCACGCTGCTTCGCGACGCGGGCGCGGAGCCCGTGTTCGCGCCCGTGATTCGCATCGTGCCGCCAACGGACCCGCGACCCTTCGAAGGTGCCCTCGCGCGCCTGTCGACCTTCACCTGGGTGATCTTCACGAGCCGCAACGGCGTCGACCGCACCTTCGACGCGCTGGCGGCCGCCGGCCGCGATGCCCGCGCCTTCGGGTCTGCGCGCGTGGTCGCCATCGGCCCGGCGACGCGCGATGCCTTGGCCGCGCATGGCATCCAGGCGGACGCCATGCCGGAGGAGTTCGTGGGTGAGGCGGTGGCGGCGCGGGTCATCGAGCTCGGAGGCGGCTCGCTCGCCGGTGCGCGGGTGCTCATGCCGCGCGCCGCCGTGGCCCGCGATGCGCTCCCCGATGCGCTCCGTGCCGCCGGCGCCACCGTCGATGTGGTCGCTGCCTACGAAACCGTGGGCCCAACGCCCGAGGAGGCGGAGGCCCTCCGCGCGAGCGTGACCGCGGGCATCGACGCGGTGACATTCACCTCCGCCTCCACCGTCTCCGAAACGGCCCGAGCCCTCGGCGCCGACGCGGCGGGCGTGCTCGCGAGTACCATCGTCGCTTCCATCGGCCCCATCACCACCGCGCGGGCGGAGGAGCTCGGAATTCGCGTCGATGTGACCGCCTCCGAGTACACCAACCGGGGCCTCGTCGCGGCGCTGGCCGAACATTTTCGTTCGCGGTAAGCATGGGCCCCATGCGCGCGTCCATGCCCGTTGCCGGTGCCCTCGCCGCCCTCGCCTTCGTGTCGGCCTGCGACCGCGGCATGGATCCATCGGAATACGACTTCGACCCGGTCGACTACCCGCCCTCGGCCGGGCTTGTCTGCGGCGGCGAGCGCGTCGACCTGGATGCGTCGTCCATGGACGGCGGCAGCGCCGACGACGCCGGCGCCCCCATTGGTTGCCTTTGGCAATCGAGCGATTGGCGCGGCGACGATTGGGTGGAGTACCCGGGCCGCGCGACGGTTCGGTTCCCCCACGGACTCGGACGCGTGCCGACGAGCGTGCTCGTCTACATCGCATTCCACGCATCGGGCGAAGGCGGTGCGCTCAGCGCGGGCGACCTTTCGCGCGTCGTCGACGTGACGGCGGACTACGTCGAGCTTCAGAACGATACGAACGCGACTTACTTCTGCCGCATCGTCGTCGAGTGACACGCGACGCAGAGTCGCCGTTCGGGCGCCTGGCCCTCGATCGGCATGCGGAGCTCGGCCCCGCGGCCCTGCGCACGGTGGGCGCCGTCGCCGTCACGGCGGGGAGCGCCTGGCTTGCCGTCGCCGTCGGCTCCTCGCTCGCCTGGGTGGTGGCGGGCATCGGTTTTCTCGCGTCGCTCGCGTGGGTCGGAATGGCGCGGGTCGCGCGCCGGCGGGTGGCCTCGGCGAGCGCCTTCGCGCTGACCCTCGACCCCGGCGGGCTCACCCTTGCGGAGCCGGGCAAGGAGCTCCAGGTGAGGTGGACGGATGTGGAGGACATCGCCATCAACGAGGAGCGACTCACGGTTGTGGTCACCCACGACGGCGGGCATCTCCTGGCCATCGAACCCCGGTTTGGTGGCCTCGGGACGCACGCCCTCCACGATCGACTCCTCCGGGCGCGCACCGAGGCCACGACCCGTGCCGTCGACGGCGGAAAACCTTAGAATACGGGCGGACGATGGCGGAGCGCTTCGACACGGACGAGGGGGTCATCACGAAGACCCGCGAGCAGACCGAGAAGAAGGTCGCCAAACCGCGGCTCTACAAGGTGCTGCTCCACAACGACAACTACACGACGCGGGAGTTCGTCGTGGAGATTCTCCGCACGGTGTTTCACCGAAACGAGACGGACGCCGTGGCCATCATGATGCACGTTCACCACAACGGCGTGGGCGTTGCGGGCGTGTACACGCACGAAGTGGCCGAGACCAAGATCGAGATCGTGTCGCAGCTCGCACGGGAGTACGAGTTCCCGCTGCGGCTCACCATGGAACCGGAGGACTAGGGACATGCCAGGGCCGGTGCTAACCAAAGAGCTTCAAGCGACGCTGCGAAAGGCGTTCGAGATTGCGCAGACGTCACGGCACGAGTTTGTGACGCTCGAGCACTTGCTCCTCGCGTTGCTCGACGACCGTCGTGCCGTGGACGCCCTCCGCGGCCTCAAGGTCAACGTGAAGACGCTCCGCGGCGAGCTCCTTGAATTCCTCTCCGACCGGGCGCCCGCGCTCCCCGAAAACGCCGGCGATTCGCCGCACCAAACGCTGGCCATGAACCGCGTGCTCCAGCGGGCCGCGCTCCACGCCATTTCATCGGAAATGGACGAAATCGATGGCGCAACGCTCCTCGTGCAGCTCTTGAAGGAGGAGGAATCCCACGCGGCCTACCTGCTTTCGAAGCACGGCGTCACGGCCTTCGAGCTCAAGCAAATCGTCTCCCACGGCGCCGACGACGAGATGCACGACGACGGTGACGCCTCGTTCGGCGACGACGAGGACGACGAAGACGCGGCCGGCGGCGCCCGCAAGGACCCGCTCGAAGAGTTCACGACGCCGCTCGTGGCCGAGGCCGCCGAAGGGCGCATCGACCCGCTCATCGGGCGCGACCTCGAGATTGAGCGGTGCGCACAGATTCTTTGTCGGCGCAGGAAGAACAACCCGATCCTCGTCGGCGAGCCGGGCGTCGGAAAGACCGCCATCGCCGAGGGCCTCGCCCTGCGCATCCACGAAGGCAAGGTCCCCGCGGCCCTCCGGAACGCCGAAATCTACATGCTCGACATGGGCGCACTGCTCGCGGGCACCAAGTTCCGCGGGCAGTTCGAGGAGCGCTTGAAGGGCGTCATGAAGCGCCTCGAGGAGGTGGAAGACGCCGTCCTCTTCATCGATGAGATTCACACCATCGTGGGCGCCGGCGCCACGAGCGGCGGCAGCATGGATGCCTCGAACATCCTCAAGCCCGCCCTCGCCTCCGGGAAGATTCGCTGCATCGGGTCCACAACCTTCAGCGAGTTCAAGTCGGCCTTCGATCGCGACCGGGCCCTCGCCCGCCGATTCCAGAAGGTCGACGTGGGCGAACCGTCCCTCGCGGACACCATCGAGATCCTAAAGGGCCTCAAGTCCCGCTACGAGGAGCACCACGGTGTCGCATACAGCGACGACGCCCTTGAGGCAGCGGCCAAACTCGCGCAGAAACACATCGTCGACCGGCAGCTCCCGGACAAGGCCATCGATGTCATCGACGAGGCCGGCGCCTTCGACCGCATGAAGGACGAGAAGGACCGCACGCACAAGGTCACCATCGAAGACGTGGAGCGCGTCGTCGCGAAGATGGCGCGTGTGCCCGTGGCCAGCGTCACGGCCCGCGACAGGGACCGCCTCCTCGAGCTCGAGCCCGCCCTCAAAAAGGTGATCTTCGGCCAAGACGAGGCCATCGGGCAGGTGGTCTCGGCCATCAAGCTCTCGCGCGCGGGCCTGCGCGCGGCGGACAAGCCCATCGGCGCGTTCCTCTTCAGCGGCCCCACGGGCGTCGGCAAGACCGAGCTCGCCAAGCAAATCGCCAACGTCCTCGGAGTGGAGTTCATCCGCTTCGACATGAGTGAGTACGCCGAGCGCCACTCGGTCTCCCGCCTCATTGGCGCGCCCCCGGGCTACGTCGGCTACGACCAGGGCGGCCAGCTCACGGACAAGGTGCGCCAGCATCCGTATTCGGTGGTGGTCCTCGACGAAATCGAGAAGGCCCACCCGGACCTCTTCAACATCCTGCTCCAGGTGATGGACCGCGCGAAGCTCACGGACAACAACGGCCGCGAGTCCGACTTCCGGAACGTCATCCTCGTGATGACGACCAACGCCGGCGCCCAAGAAATGAGCGCGAAGCGTGTCGGCTTCGGCGCCGCGAGCGAAATCGACCCTACGCGCGCGAAGCAGGCCATCGAGCGCACCTTCGCGCCCGAATTTCGGAATCGCCTCGATGCGTGGATCCTGTTCCACAGCCTCCCGCGTGAGGTGATTCTCCGCGTGGTCGATAAGGAAGTGCGCCTACTCGGC
Source organism: Polyangiales bacterium (assembly GCA_041389625.1). Classification (GTDB taxonomy): domain Bacteria; phylum Myxococcota_A; class Polyangia; order Polyangiales; family JAWKRM01; genus JAWKRM01. The sequence continues at coordinate 80,070 of JAWKRM010000002.1, read as the reverse complement.
GAAGCCCTCGCGGAGAAGAACATCCGCGTCGAGCTCTCCGACGAAGCACGCGAATGGCTCGCCGAACACGGGTACGACCCGCAGTTCGGCGCGCGGCCCATGGCACGACTCGTCGAGCGCACGCTCAAACGCCCCCTCGCCGATGCGCTCCTCTTCGGTGCACTCACGGGCGGCGGCACGGCCCGCGCCGTGGTGCAGGACGGCGAAATCGCCCTCGAATTCCAGGGGAAATCGGCCTAGCCTGATCACGCGGTGCGTGTCCTTGGATCGAGACTGATCTTTCCGCCCCCCGAGGAAGCGGACGAAGACGGCCTGCTCGCCATCGGCGGCGACCTCTCGCCGGAACGACTCCTCCTTGCCTACGCGCAGGGGATCTTTCCTTGGCCTTCGCCGAACCTCCCGCTCCTCTGGTTCTCGCCCGACCCGCGATGCGTGCTCGAGTTCGAACACGTGCACGTGGGCCGCTCCCTCCAGAAAATGGTGCGCCGCGGCACGTACCGCGTGACCTTCGACACCGCCTTCGGTGACGTGATGCGGGCGTGTGCGACACGCGAGCGCCCGGGCCAGCACGGCACGTGGATCACCGCCGAGATGGTGACCGCCTACGTGCGTCTCCACGAACTCGGGTTCGCGCACAGCGCCGAAGCGTGGCTCGGCGATCGCCTCGTCGGCGGCGTCTACGGCGTCGCGCTTGGGAGCGCGTTCTTCGGGGAGTCGATGTTTGCCACCGAACCGGACGCATCCAAGGTCGCGTTTGTCACGCTGCTCGGCCGATTGGCAACACGCGGAACGACCCTGGTGGATTGCCAGATGCGCACCGATCACCTCGCGCGATTCGGCGCCACGGAGATCCCACGTACGGAGTTCCTCTCACGCGTTCGAAACGCCGTGCGTGAGCCTCGGCCCGAGGGACCATGGACGGCGCCCGCGAATCCGACGGAGACCCTCGACGCCCTTCGCTACCGCGCGCAGAAGCCTTCGTAGTCGATGTACGAGGTGATGCTCGGCTTCTCGCCGCACACCGGGCAGTCGGTGTCGCGGCGCAGCTTGAGCGTGCGGAACTGCATCTTGAGGGAGTCGTAGGTGAGCAGCCGCCCAACGAGGGGCTCGCCCTGACCGAGGATGATCTTGATGGCCTCGGTCGCCTGCACAACGCCGATGATGCCCGGCAGCACGCCGAGCACACCCGCCTCGGCGCAGGACGGCGCCAGGTGCGGCGGCGGCGGCTCCGGGTACAGGCAGCGGTAGCACGGGCCCTTCTTCGGCCAGAATGTCGTCACCTGCCCGTCGAAGCGGAAAATGGAGCCGTGCACGACGGGAATGTCCTTCCACACGGAGGCGTCGTTCACGAGGTAGCGGGTCGGGAAGTTGTCGAGACCGTCGACGATGACGTCCCACTTCTGGTCGAACACGCGGTCGACGTTCTCGCTCGTCAGGCGCTCTTCGAAGGCGATGACGTTGACGTCCGGATTCAGGTTGCGAATCGTCTTCGCAGCGCTCTCGACCTTCGGCGTTCCCACGCGGTCGATGCCGTGGAGCACCTGTCGCTGGAGATTCGACGCGTCGACGGCATCACCGTCGATGATGCCGAGCGTGCCGACGCCCGCCGCCGCGAGGTAGAGCGCCGCGGGCGAACCGAGGCCGCCGGCGCCAAGGAGCAGCACGCGCGACTCCAGCAGCTTCTTCTGTCCCTTCTCACCGACCTCCGGGAGCAAGATGTGCCGCGAGTAGCGCTCGAGCTGCGCATCGGTGAGCTTGACCGGCGTCTCGAATCCGTAGCCGCGGTCCTTCCACTGGCCAAACCCGGGGTTCGCCGACTCGACGTTCGTGTAGCCGAGGTCGCCGAGCACCTTCGCCGCAAACGCCGAACGGATGCCGCCCGCACACATGGCGACGATGGGCGTGCTCTTGTCGGGGATCTTTCCCTCCACCTGGAGTTCGAGGAACCCGCGGGGAATGTGGAGTGAGCCCGGCACGTAGCCCTGGCGCCACTCGTCCTTCTCGCGGACGTCGAGCACGAGCGGCGGGTTCGGCGACTCGAGGCGCTTCTTGAGGTCCTCGAGCGAGATGATGCGGACCTGCTCACGCACCTCTTGGAGCAGCTCGGCGTAGGTTTTCGGCATGGCGGAAGTATGGAACTGCGCGTCCTTGCGTCAAGCCTTTCGGGCATTTACGAGAATGAAAGATATTTTCGCATCGTTTAAGTAAAGAACCACACCGAATCCCCAATCCTCTCAAGGTGTGCAATGTACGTGCACTTCGAACTGTGCATGCTACGTGCACTCGCGATGGCGCGGCTCGGTTGGAACTTCCGGGGGATGTGGTTGCTCGGCGTCGCTGCACTTGCGGCCTGCGCACAGGGCAACACTCCGGAAGGCCTCGAACGCGTGCCATCAAACCTTTCGGCGAACGAGCGCATCGCGCGCGCGTCGCTCATCCGCGATTCGGCGGCGACCCGCGGGCTCTACAACGGGGTCCTGCTCGCGGGCATCGCGGATGCCGAGACCGGCATGTCCCAGTGCTGGAGCGAGCTGACCTGGGCCTGCAAGGGCCCCGCCTCGCCGTCCTGCGGCGGCGGCCCCGTGGTGGCGGGCGCGGGCGACGGCCCCTGCTCGCTCGAACAGGGCGGCCTTGGCATGTTCCAGTTCGACGGCGGCACATTCGCGCAGACGCTTGAGCGGGACGGCGAAGGGATTCTCACCATCGAAGGAAACGCGGCGCGCGCGGTCGAGTTCGTGGTCGCGATGGTCCAGCGCTCGGTCTACATCACGCCGAAGATTGAGGGAGACGACGCCGCACTCGCGTGGCTGAACGAAGTTCGGCCGTGGAACTCGCTCTGGGAACCGTGGATCAAGACGGTCACCCACTACTACAACGGCTGCACTCCGCAGGCGTCGTGCTGGTCCGACCGCTTCGCGCGTTACGGCAAGTTCGGGCAGGACATCTACGCGGAGATGGGCGCGGAGTTCTGGTACGGCGTGGAACCGGGCTGCGGCGCGATCCCCGCGGGCGGCGCCACCCTTGACGACCAGGACCTGTGCTTCGGCGCCGGCGGCTCCCCGATGTACTGGCGGACGGAGTCGGGCCAGGGCAACGACGGGACGCTCCTCTGGACCGTGGCGACCGACAAGGCGGAGGCCTCCAACTGGGCGTTTTGGCGCCTGCTTTTCGTGGAAGAAGGCACCTACCGCGTCGAGGTATCGACCTCGTCGGCCATCGGGAGCACCGACCGCGCACGCTACGAAGTGCGTCATGCCGACGGCGTGCAGGCCGTCGCCGCATCCCAGACCGGCAAGGACGGCTTCCTCGACCTCGGCACCTACCGCTTCGGGACGATGGATGGTCAGGGCGTCTACATCTTCGACAACACGGGCGAGCCCGGCACGGACATGAGGAAGCTCGTTGCCGACGCCGTGCGCGTCACGCGCATGGCAGCCGACGCGCCGCGTGGCCCCGGCACCAACCTCGAGCCGACCGACAATGGCGGCGTCGGCGTGAGCGGCGGCTGCTCGACGGCGGGTCCGGGCGCGTGGAGCCGCGAAGCCGGCGCCTGGCTCTGGCTCCTCGTCGTCGCCATCGCGTTCCTTCGTGCGACGCGCCGTTCGACGCCCGCGCGCGAACCCTAGACGTCGTCAAGAACGACGTCGTCTGAACAGAACGACGCAAGCGCAGCCGGAAGCGCGGCCGCCACTTCGCTCGCGAGGAGCCCCCGGTCGCCCACCGACGCGAGTTCGCCCGCCACCGCGTGCTGGAGCACCGCCACGGAGGCGCCATCCATGGCTGGAAGCGCGACCACGTGTGCGCCCACGGCGCCCGCGAGCACGTCGCCCGTGCCCGCCACCGCGAGCGCCGGCGACCCGCGACGGACGACGCGGATTTCGCCTTCCGGTTCCGCGAGCACGGTGTGCGACCCCTTGAGGCACGAAACGACCTGAAACTCCCGCGCGATGCGCAGCACGGCGCGATACCGGTCCGCCTGGATATCCCGCACATCACAGCTCAGGAGACGCGCCGCCTCCTTCGGGTGCGGCGTGACGACCCGGGGCCCGGGGGACGCCTTGAAGATGCTCGGATCCGCCGCGGCGTGGGTGAGCGCATCGGCGTCGAGCACGACGGGCATTTTCATTTGGCGCGCCACCTGATGGCAAAGCGTGGCGGCGAAGGCATCGAGCCCGAGCCCCGGGCCGATGACGACCGAATCCGCATGGTCACGCACGAAGGCAACGCACTCCTCCACGGCTGCGGGCGTCTCTTCGCGGAATGGCCGCACGAGAAGGTCAGGCGGAGCGTTGAGCGCGCGCGCACGGGTCCAGACCGTCACCTTCCCCGCTCCCGCACGCAGGGCAGCGACGCCCGCGAGTACGGCGGCACCGGGCGCCTCGTCGGACCCCGCGACGATCACCACGTGCCCCGCGCTTCCCTTGTGCGCATCGGGCCGACGCGGCGTCACACGCTCCGCGGCATCCTCGGCTTCGAAGAGGCGTGTCGAAGAGCGTGTCGGGAACGGCATGCCGATGGAGACGAGCGCCACCTCGCCGGCCGCCGCGGCGCCTGGCTGCTGGTAGAGCCCGCGCTTGTGGCACCCGAACGTTGCGGTGATGGCCGCGCGGATGTTCTCACCCATCACCGCGCCCGAGTTCGCGTCGATGCCGCTCGGCAAATCGAGCGCAAATTTGGGCGCGGGGAACGCGTTCATGACGCGAATCACCTCGCGGGCGAGGCCCTCCACGGGCCGCGTGAGGCCCGTGCCGAAAAGCCCGTCGACGACCACCTTCGCACTTCGAAGGGATTCCTCGAGCACCCCCACGCCCTCGAGTTCAAGCGCCGTGACATCGACACCAAGCGCGAGCAGCGCGTTCAGATTCACCCAGGCGTCGCCCTTAACCTGCGGCGGCGAGCCGCAGAGAAACACGCGGGGCCGCATGCCCGCGACCACGAGGTGCCGTGCGACGACCCACGCGTCGCCGCCGTTCTGCCCGAGCCCGCCGACGATGACCGCCTCCGCGGCGGCTCCACGGAGGCGATCGAGGAGCACACCCGTCGCGCCACGCCCCGCGTTCTCCATGAGCACGCACGTCGGCAGGCCGTAGACGCGCACCGCGTCCGCATCGAGGGCCCGCGCATCGGCGCGACTGAGCAGCGGGATCATGCGTCGCGCATACCCCGCTCGATGGCGCCGAGGAATGCCTTGACCGCCCCCTCGAGACCGAGAAACACCGCATCGGCAACCACCGCGTGGCCGATGTTTAGTTCCTCGACCTGCGGCACGGCGCGAACGAGCGTTTCCGTGTTCGCGACGGTGAGGCCGTGCCCGGCCGCGAGATCAAGGCCGAGTTCCTTCGCACGCGCCGCCGCCTGCGCGAGGCGCCCGATCTCCTGGGCTTCGAGCCCACCCGCACCGTGGGCGAAGTCCCCCGTATGGAGCTCCACGCCCTGGGCGCCGAGTTCCTTCGATGCAACCACTTGTGGCTCGTTCGGGTCGATGAAGAGGTTCACGCGGATGCCTTCGGCTCGCAGGTCGCTGACCGCCCTGGCCACGGCATCCCGCTGCGCAACGACGTCGAGGCCGCCCTCGGTGGTCCGCTCCTCTCGCCGCTCCGGCACCAGCGTCACGACATCCGGGCGCACCTGCCGCGCGATGCGCACCATCTCCGCCGTCGCCGCCATCTCGAGGTTCATCACCGTCGTCACCGACTTTCGGAGCGCGGTCACGTCCCCATCTTGGATGTGCCGGCGGTCTTCGCGGAGATGCACCGTGATTCCGTGCGCCCCCGCCGCCTCCGCGATGCGTGCCGCGGCGATGGGGTCCGGATACTGGGTTCCACGCGCCTGCCGGAGGGTGGCCACGTGGTCGATGTTGATGTGCAAGCGAACTGTCACGAAAACCTCGGTCGCCTACGTATAGCGCTGTTTCACGAGCTCACCGAGTGTGACTTTCACGCTGCTCGTCTCGTACCCAAAGGTGGTTCGAAAGCGCTCGAGCGTGGCGCGCGCCCGTTCCGCGCGGGCCTCGGGCACGGGCGCGTCGTCGACCAGGGAAAGCACATCCCGCAGGATGGTCGCCACCTGATCACGTTTCTCTTCGTAGTAGGCCTCACGGAGTCGCTCGAGGTGCCTCGGAAACAGCTTCGCGGGATCGGGACGCGTTCCGGGGTGATCGATGGCGTGGGCCGCGATGGCGGAGATGAGGTCGTTCCGAAACTCCCGGGCGGAGCGTTCCACGCCCAGGGTCGACTCGACGCCTTCCATCAAATCCGAATCGGGCTCCTGGTCCTTGCCCGTGATGGGGTTTCGCACCTTCTCGCCCTTCAGCCAGAAGGACACGTGCGTCACGTACCGTGCGAAGAGGTCAAGGTACTGGGTCTCGTCGATGAGCCCGGTGGCCACACGCACCTCGTGATCGACGCGATCGAGCCAGCAGCTCCGGACGAGGCGCACGAACCCGCGGTGGTCGTAGTAGCCGCGGTCCGCCGTTTGCCTGAGAAAGTCGAAATCGTTTCGCTGGCAGAACGAATCCACCGCCTCGAGCACCGCGAGCGGCGAAAGGCAGTCGTGTTTGGGCTCGTTCGCCGCGTCGAGGAGAATGCCGCGAATCTCCCGCGGTGACGCGCCGTCGAGGCCCTCGTAGGAGTCGCCCGCCGCGCCCTCCCGGAGCACCTCAAGCACGCCCGCCGAGAGTTCGCGTGCGTCGTCGGAGCTGAGCCGCGGAGGCACCGCACCCGACGCGTAAAGTTCGGCCTTCTCGAGGGGTGCCAAATCCGCCGCGACACGCCCGAGGGTGGCGTTTGCGAACTGGTCGGGCTGCGCGCGACGGAGGCGGGTTAGCACGGCCCAGAGCGCCACGACGTAGGTCGTGTGCGGCGCCACGTGGCAGGTGACCTGCGGCACGATTTGCGCGTCATAGATGCCCTGCTCCTGCCGGTAGTCGAGCAGGTACGGCACGCGGATCAGCTGAAGCCGCCCGCGGAACGAATTGTAGTCGTGGTGCTCGCGGAAGGCGCGCAAGTGCACTTCGTTCGAGCTGGCAACCATGACCGAGTTGAGTGCGAGGTTCGACATGGGCAACGACACTTCGCCGTGTTCGATGGCGAGCAGCAGGTACTTCCACGCATCCAGGGGTCGCTTGAGGAGGTCGCTGTACTCGACGACGCCGCCCGCCGCGTCCACGAGCTCGCCGTAGGGCTCAAAGAGCGTCAGCGCGGCAAGGGACGCGGGAAGCGCGCTCAGCGTGTGATCCGCTGTGATTTGCCGCTCGCTCGCATCGACGGCCATCTCGGGGCCGATGGTGACGGCGCCGACGCGGTAGTGCCGCGAAATGTAGTAGCGCTCGACGCGCACGTGATCGAGCACGCGCGCCAGGTTCCCCCGGTAGGCCGTGAGCAGCGCATCGAACACGCGCTGGTTCTTCTGGCTAAGGAGCCCCGACCAAATCCATTCCGGTGGGCGATTCGGAGACTTCGCGTCGCCGAGGAGCCTGCGTCGCTCCGTCACCGGCAGGAGGTGGAGCGGATGCTCACGGAGTTCGCTCGTGAGTTTCGCGTCGATTTGCGCGTCGGGCAGATGCGCGTAGCCGCCGGTGCGCGCGACCTCGTCGAGGGATCCAAAGCCAATGGACTTGCCGTCGCGCCCGCGGGGAAAGATCCATGAGAAACGATAGAGCGCGCCCTCGTCCGTGCCGCTGTACGCCTCGAGCCCGCGCATCAAGCATTGGCTGAACGTGGACTTGGCGCTCCCGTTCGGGCCGTGCATGAGCACCAGGCGATTCGCGCGCCCCTCCCGCACGAAATTGGTGAGCGCACGGTAGAAAGCCTGCTGGATGGGTTCGTGCCCCACCAGGTGATCGCTCCGCCCCCGCTCGCCGGTCGACGCACGAAACGCCAGGTCGAACACCCGCCAGCGCTGCATCGGGACACCCGCCCGTTCGACTTCGTAGGCGCCGTAGTAGTCGAGACAGTCGCGCAGGTAGCGCGCCGCATCGCGTGTGTGGCGCTCCGGGTGCGCGAACACGAGCTCCACGTATTCCTGGAACGAGAGCACCCGCTTTTGCGACTCAAACCGCGCTTGAATCGCTTCGCCGATACCCTGGAGCTCGTCCCGGATTTCGACCATGGCTATTGCACCGCCACGTCGAGGGCGAGCGTGCGCTCGTCGGGAATGCACGTTTCGGGGGTGCATACGGCGAAGGAGACCTTCGCCATGACCTTGTGCGTCCCGGCGGCCGCCGCGATGAACGGCACGTCGAAGCGCGCGCGCTCGTCCTCAAACTCCGCGGCATCGGTGCGCTCGAGTACGCGTTTGGGCAACGTGAGCGCCGGCGCATCGATCTCCACGCGAATCGGGAACTCGTGATTGACGTGGTACCCCTCCTTCGGAACGAGGGTCACGGAGAACTGCGAGAGTGAGCCCGCGGCATAAGGACCGACGGCGTCGGCCTTGAGCAGGAACGCCGCATCGTCCACGGCGCCCGTCGGCTCGACGGGCGGCGGCGCGGGCGGCGCCTTCGCGGCCGCCGGTGACGGGGCGACCGCGGGTGCGGGTGTGGGCGAGGCCGAATCATCGCCAGAGTTTCCGCAGGCCGCGATCACCGACACGGCCAACGCGGCGAACACCAAGGGAGCAAGGCGCATGCGAAACAGTATGGGGCAACCGGGCGATGCGTGGAACTCACGCGAGACCAGGCCGCCACATGCCCCGATCGACCGACGTGCCCCAAATGTGGCCGCGTGCCACGGCCATGCGGCGACCCGCGCGGGGTGAAGGCCCTCGAACCACGGGAAATCTGGGCGGCACGGCGAACGGCACGGCGGATGCAATCGGCGTCCGACAAAGGAGCACATTCCCATGCACCCCATTCTTCACTCCATCGTTCTGAACCGTACTAGCGTCGCGGGCGCCCTACTCGCCTTCGCCGTGGTGAGCCCCGGCTGCGATCGCGGGACGGCGTACGACGACCTCGCAGGGCACCGCGAACTCGACCGCACCGGAAACCACCCAAACCGCCAAGGAGCAGGCACGGGAGCGCGCGGAACTCGCGCGGGACCAAACGGAGGACCGTCGCGACCTCGCAAAGGACCAGGCGCAGGAGCGCGCTGACATGCGTCAGGACCAGGCCGAGGAGATGCATCAGGCCCGCAACGAAACGCGCGAGAACGCCATCGACGCCAAGGAAGACGCCGACGAGGCGTGCGAAGGCGTGCCGACGGCCGCGCAGTTCGACTGCCCGGTGGCAACGGCCCAGGTCTCCCGCGTGACGCACACGTCGGACGGCGTGAAGCTCAAGATGCGCGCGACCGCGGGCAAGGAGGACCAGGTTGAGAAGCGCATCGAGTGCTACCAGGCCCGCGCCATCCAGAAGCGCCAGACGCAGGCGATTCCCGCCGGACAGGCGCCTTCGACCGACATTCTTGCCGCTTCGTGCGTGCTCGACGTGCCGGACCTCGACGTGGACGTGAGCACGGAAGACCGCGCGACATCCGTGGAGATCGGCACGGACGCGAACCGCAACGTGCCGAAGCTCCAGCAGCTCGCGGACAAAATTTACGCCAAGCCCTAACTCCGACCCCAACACCGCGTACGGGCGCGGCGCGTTTCCCACCCACCCCCAACCGGGAACGCGTCGCGCCCGCGGCGAACGCGGGTCGGGCCAATATCGCTTGAAGCGATCGCGTATTTCGTAGCAGTGTCAAACGATGCGCCGCGCCAAGCGAGTTGGGCGATACCAACTCTTCAATCGAATCGCGTACGGCGGCATGGCGGAGATTTACCGTGGTGTCACCTACGACGCGCAGGGCTACCGCCGCGACGTGGCCGTTAAGAAGCTCCTGCCGCGCTACGTGGAAGACCGCCAGTTCATCGAGATGCTCACGGACGAGTTCAAGCTCGTCAGCCACCTCAAGCACCCGAGCATCGCGGAGGTCTACGAACTCACCGAGTTCGAAGGCGAGCTCATCATTGCCATGGAGTACGTCGACGGGAAGGATTTGCGTTCCACCCTCGAACAGGCACGCCGAAGCCCCCACGAACTCGCCATCGAGGACTTCATCTACATCCTCGCACGCGCACTCGACGGCCTGCAGCACGCTCACGTGGCCCGCGACATGGAAGGCAAGCTCCTCCACATCGTGCACCGCGACTTTTCGCCGTCGAACATCCTGTTGAGCTACGACGGACACGTAAAGATTTGCGACTTCGGTATCGCCAAGGCCACCAGCAGCTCGATTCAGACGCAGACCGGCATCATCAAGGGCAAGGTCAAGTACATGTCGCCGGAGCAGGCATACGGGCGAAGCCTCGACTGGCGAAGCGACATCTTCAGCGCCGGGTCCGTGCTCTACGAGCTCGTTACGGGCGTCGCACCCTTCAACGCAAAGACGGAACGCGACCTCATTTTCGCCGTGCGCGACGCCAAGGCCCAGCCACCCGACGAACTCAACGAGGACGTGGGCCCGGAGCTCTCGCGCATTATTCTGCAAGCCCTTTCCCGCTCCCGGTCGGCTCGCTTTCAGTCATGCATCGACTTCCGCAATGCGCTTCTCGCGCACCTTGAAACACGAAACCCGCAGTATCGGCGCACCGACCTTGCCCGGAAGCTCAAGGCCATTTGGGCACCTTCCATCGATGCGGAACTCCGCGCACTCGAGGAGTACGTGCTCGACGACTCGCGGCGCGAGGACCGGGATTTCGGCAAGAACCTCATCGCCGAGGCGCTGGGTCCGGACGCGCCGTTCTCGCAGTTCCATCCGATTCCGACGGAAACCATCGCGAGCGGGGAAGTCGTTCCGGTGAGCGAGGATGCCGCGTCGGATGCCACCGATTCGGAGATCACGACGCCCGATGCGTCCACGCTCCGCTCGGACGACTAGGATACGGCGCGCCGTCTAGGGCTTGCTTTCTAGGGTGCTCCGCGGAGCACGGCTGTGCGTAGCGTGTCGTCGAGCACCGACGCATGCCAATGCAGTACGTCGGGACCGTCGTCCGTTCCCTCGCGCCACCGGAGGAACACGACAAACTTTGCGCCGAGCGCGCGCGAGAAGTTCGACTTCGTCGCGGTGTACCCGGGGTCCTTCGGGCTCGAGACAAGGTTGAGCTCCTTGCTCCCGAGCTGCCCCTTGACCCAACGGTCCACGCTCACCTGAAGCCGATAGCTGTTCTCGCCCCGCGGGTTGGTGTCGGTCCGGACGGTCGCGGCATTCACGAAGGCGATCACCTGCGCATCGTCAAGGCGCGCCTGAAGTGCACGGGCCCATGCGTCACTCCACGCGCTGTCTTCGATCTCGGGGTCGGCGACAAAGTCGACGCCGTTGTCGAAAAGTAGCTCCTGCTCCGCCGAGAAGGTGGTGCCCGAGGGACGCGATACCGCCCCTCCACCGCAGCCCGTAAGGAGTGCACAACCAACAACGAACCACTTGCAAGCGTTCATGGCGCCCCCGTTGTAGCAGCTTCGCCGACCGTGCGAAGGGAGGTCCAACGCGCCGGGCCATAGGACTCCCAAAGCGCTCGCATGTCCGCAGGAATCGGCGATTCGACGGTCATCGATTCGCCCGACCCCGGGTGTTCAAACACGACTCGATGGGCATGGAGCGCCTGCCTGTCATGACCGAGGCGCGCAACGACCTCCGGCGTGAGGCCCGTCTCGATGATCTCAAGGAACGGCGCCTCGCGCTCCGGTCCGTAGAGCTTGTCGCCAACGATGGGGTGCCCGATGGCGGAGAGGTGGACCCGCAGCTGGTGCTGACGCCCGGTCTTCGGGGAAAGGAACACGAGCGAGTGACCACCGCGTCGTTCAAGCACGCGATAGTGCGTGAGCGCGCGGGAGACATCCCCGTCGTCGCGAATCTCCATCAGGAGGTGGAGCCCCTCGCGCACGGACGCGAGCGGATAGTCGATGGTGCCCGAATCGTTTTCCATCTCGCCGCGCACGATGGCGATGTACGCCTTCTCGACCTTTCTCCGCTCGAACGCGAGTTTGAGCGCGCGTTCGGCGTCCGAACGTCTCGCGCAGAGCACGATGCCGCTGGTCTCGCGGTCGAGGCGATGGCAGATGTTTGGCGGACTCTCACCGTACCGCTTCGAGAGCAACTTCGTGAGCGTGTGGTTGTGGTACGTCGCCGTCGGGTGCATCGGCAGGCCCGACGGCTTGTCGAGCGCCAGGACCCACTCGTCGTCGTGGAGCACGTCAAACGTCAGTGGCACGTCCGGTTCGTTCAGGCGAGGACGCACGAGCAGCACGATCTCCCCCGCCTTCACACGTTCGCTCGCGCGGCGCGGCGTGCCATCCTCCCGACGCGCGGCGGATCGCACGATTTCCTGCGCCCGCGTCCGCGACAGGCGGGGGATCCGCGACTGGATGAAGCGGTCAAGGCGCTGCCCCGCGAACTCCCGGGCCACGGGAAACGTAAGCAGAATTGAGTCGGGGGGTGAGCCCGGCGGCAGCTTCATCGGCCGGCGAGTATCGCGCGCGGGCGCGCCGCGGCAACCGGCGGAGTTGGGCTCGACGCAAAGGCGCTGTATAGCGATTTTCCATGGTCAATCCGCCCCAGGTGGACCCGCGGCGCCGGCGTGCGGTCGTGGCGGTCTCGGTCGCGCTCCTCGGTGGGGCGGCGTTCGCTTGGTGGGCGGGGACGCGCCATGCGCCTGTCCCGGAAGGCAAGGACGGGCGCCCACCGGAGGGCGCCGCCGCAACCGAGGTCCGGCCCGCGACGCCGGCGGGCCCACTCACCGGGCGCGTCTCGATGCGGGCGGTACGCCCCTCCCCCACGCGGTCGTGCGCGCCGCGCCCAGCGCGGACCCGCTCACGACGACGCCGCGCACCGTCGACGTGGGCAACGACGGCGCGTACACGTTCACCGACCTGACCGTCGGCGCGTGGGACGTCACGGCGTCCCTCGAGGGATACGCGAGTTCCACGGAGCCCGTGGAGATGACGGCGTCGAATCGCGAAGTCGTCTTTCGCCTCGCCAAGGCGGCCGTGCTCACCGGCACGCTGCGCGCACCCGAAGGTTCCAAGCTTGAACGCGGCACGGTGTCCATCGTCGGCAGCGGCATCTGGCCCGCGCGCACCGTGGCAGCGAATGCCGACGGCAGCTTCGTGTTCCCCGACGTGCCCGAGGGCATCTACGCGCTTCGCGGTGATGCGGAGGGGCTCGTCTCCGCACCCCGGGAGGGCCTGCTGCTCGAGGCCGGTCAACGTGCCACCGCGGACCTCATGCTCGAGCCGGCGTTCGAGCTCCGCGGCATCGTCGAAGACATGGACGGGAAACCCGTTCCGAACGCCACCGTTTGGGTGCGCCAGGGCTCCATCTCCATGGCCGCGCACACGGCGACGAGCGGGGCGGATGGTCGCTTTGCGGTCGCAGGTCTCGCCAAGGGCACCTACCGCGCCACCGCCAGCGCCTCGCACCACGTGACGGTGTCCGCCGCCGGCGCGCGCGTACCCGGGGAGTCGCTCCGCTTGGCCCTGCCCGCCACGGCCACGCTCCGCGGCACGGTGCGCGGCCCCTCGGGTGACACGGCCCCCAATACGGCCGTGGAAGTGGTCGGCACGGATGGCGCGGGCCTCCCGGTGCACCTCACGGCGCCGCCCGCGGAACCCGAGGAGGAGGATTCGTCGGCGTCGCCGCTTGTACCCGCCGGCCACCTCGGCGTCACCCTGGGCGGCGTGCCGCCCATCTCCGCCGCGGGCGCACCGGGCACGGCGCGTGGCGGCAATGCGGGATTCCGCACCGACGCACACGGCGAGTTCGAGATCACCGACGTGCCGCCCGGTTCGTTCCGCGTTCTCGCGCTCGCCGATGGCTACGCGCCAAGCTCAAGCGCGTCCTTCGCGGTGGAATCCGGCGACGTGCTCGAGGCCATCGACATTCGTCTCGACCGCGGCGGAGAGCTTGAAGTCCAAGTGCGGTCGGGCCGGGGAACATCGGTGCCCAATGCGCAGGTGACCGTCCTCGCCGCGGGTGACCCCATGGCCCGCGTCGCCCTGACCGACGCACAGGGAGCCGCAAGGTTTCCGGGAATTCTCGGCACCGCGGACGTCGCCGTCGAGGCGCCGGGCGCGGCACCCGTCCGACAATCCGCCGAGGTCGCCTCGGGTGCGCGTGCCACACTCGTCGTCGACCTCGCCATGGGTGCGGCGCATGTGACCGGCCGGACATTGGACGACCGCGGCGTTCCCATCGGACGCGTGCACATCTCCATTCGTGGTCGCCAGGGGGCGGAGCGCACGACGGTCTCCGACGCGAGCGGCGACTTCCGCATCGAGGGTCTCGAAGAGGGCCCCTACACGCTCACCGCGACGCACGAACGCCATGCGCGTACCACCCTGCGCGTCTCCGGCGAAACCGACGCGCTCGAAGTGCGGCTCACGTCCGGAACGGCCGTCGTCGGTCGCGTGCTCGACGACTGGCGCGGCACCCCCATTCGGAGCGCCGAGGTCGTGATGAAGGGCCCCGCGGGGCGCATGCGCGCCGTCGCCGATCGCGCCGGGACATTCCGCATCGACCGCGTGGCCGCCGGCGAAACGAGCATCGCCGTCTCCGCCAAGGGCTACGCCATGCGAACCGAAGCGCGGACGATCACGGCGAATCCGTACGGCGACACCGTGGACCTCGGCGACTTCAGTCTCGAGCCCGGCGCAACGCTTGTCGGCGTGGTCCTCGACGCGCTGGGTCGCCCCGTGTCGGGCGCCACGGTCCGCGTCGCCACGGCCAGCGCCATCCCCGCGGTCCGTTCGGGACGCGACGGCGCATTCCGCATCGAGGGACTCCCGGCGGGTCTCCACGAGGTTCACGCGTCGGACCCGAACGCCGGCGAGGCCACGGATGGCCCGTACCGCGTCGGCGTTGGCGACGTCTTCGAAGCCGTGCGCATCCACCTGCCGGGGCGTTCCACGCCGTAGGCGTGTTCAACGCTCGTGCCGTAGGCGTGTTCAACGTTCGTGCCGTAGGTGTGTTCAACGCTCGTGCCGTGGGCGCCGCTGGACGAATCTCGCACACCGTTCAACGGACGCCGTACCCCAGGGCGGCCACACCGCTCGCCACGGGCGCACGGGACTTTTCGAAGAGATTCCGGTGCGCATTCCGCGCGTTCCGTTGGCCCCGGCATTGCAGAAACGGCTGCCCATGCACCCGTTCCACCGGCTCTTCCATGATCGTCGCGGCGGCGTCTCCGTTTCCTATGGCGCACAGATCGCCGCAGCCCTGCTCGGCATCGCGGGGCTTGGCGCCCTCGGAACGGCATTCTCGGATGCCATCGACATCGGCGCTGCGTCGGCGGCCGCCCACCCATTCGCACGCCCTGCCGGGGCCGCATCGCCGGGACTCGGGCCGCGTTCCTCGTCGCCCTCGGTGGCAACGCAGGCGGCGGTGGCGGGAACGCTCCGCTCGTTGTTCGGCGGGCTCGCGGAAAGCGTCCGCCCCGTCTACCTCGCCGGCTACGACATCGAGCACGTCGTGGGTCGCGCGCTCGTGGAAGCCGATCCGGTGTCACTGGGTCGTCTTCACGTCCCCGGCGCCCTCAAGAACGCCGCGCTCGATGCGGAGCACGCGGTTTCGCCCGCACCACGCGAGGTCGCGGAAGTCGTTCGGAGGATGTCCACGGCCGCGCCGGATGAAGCAAGTGAGTTCCTGCGCGCGCACTACGACCGTGCGTTGCGTCGCACGATCCCGAATGTCCTCGACGCCGTGCATGAGCAATACCTCGCGCAGTTTCCGGCGACCAGCGACGACCGCGCAGCGTGGCTCACTCGGTACAATCGTGCGCGCGCGTACACGGACCAGCTCGCGGCACGACGCAAGATTTCCCCCGCGAACCTTTGGGAGCTCTCGACGCGCTACCGCGCCGCACTCACGGGCAAGGACGTGAACGAGCTCCACGGCGTGACGCCGGTGTTCTCGGAGTCGCTCGTGCCCCACTACCCCTGGGATTCGCCCGAATTGGTCGACGTGGTCCTCGCCGCCGACGGTCCGGTCGCGCTGCCCGTGCTCCATTCGCCTCCCCTTGCCCATTCCGAATGGATCACGGGCCTCCGGCGATTCAACGACGGCACGTCGGCACCGGAGGCGGAGGCGACCGCCATGCGCCACGCGGCGTGGTCACTCTCCCAACTCAAGCGCCCCCACGCGAACCTCGAAATCGCACGGCGCCGGGCGCTCGTGGACGCCACCAGGGAAGGTTCGCGCCTCGCCGTGGAAGACCCGGCCACCGCCCGAGAACTTCGTAGCTTGCTGTTCCGGACGTCGACGGATACCCGCGTGAGCGCGTTCGACCACATCCTCTCGCGCGTGCGCGATGGCCACCCTTCGCTTTCGACGGAGGCGCGCGCGGAACTGCCACGTGCGACGTCCGTGTTGCGGCACTGGTTCGGCGTCGGGCGCTAACGCGTCACGAGCGCACCGGACGCCAGCGCCCACCCTCGACGCGCGTCGCCCGACCCTGCCTCTCCAAGTAGAGCAGGTGCGCCTCCGCGGCGAGGGTCGCGATGGGCCAGACCGCCGGCCGCGCATCGGCATAGGCCACGGGCACGAGCTCCGCGGCGGTCACCGGTCCGTCCGCGTCGGCGAGCGCCTCGAACACGCGCGCCTCCCGCGCCAGTCGGTGCTGGACGTAGTGGGCGAGGAGCCCCTGCACGTCGTCGATGGGGCCGCCGTGTGCCGGCAGCAGCACGCTTGGTTCGGAGGCGGCCATGCGCCGGAGGCTCTCGAGATAGAGCCCCATGTCGCCGTCGGTCGGCTCGATGAGGATGGTCCCCACGCCCGCGACCATGTCCCCGGCGAGGAGCGCGCCGGACGCCCCGTCACGGAAACACAGGTGCCCCGGCGCATGGCCGGGCGTGAGCACCGCGGAGAGCTCCATGGGCGTCGTGCCGCCGAGCTCCAAGCGCTCGCCGTCCGCGAGTTCCCGCTCGACCTCCACGGCGCCCGCGAGCCGCTCCCGCGTGCGCGTGTGCGCCCACAGGGGCAAGCCCAGGCGCTCCTTGAGCGCCACGGCGCCGCCGATGTGATCGGCATGGTGGTGCGTCGCGACGATGGCTTTGACGTGCACCCCCGCGCGGGCGTTTTCCTCGACCCACGCCACGGCCCGGTCGACCTCCTCGGGGTACGGCGATGCCGGCTCCACGAGCACCGCTTCGCCCGTGCCAACGATGAACGTGTTCGTGTGCGTCGCCGGGGGCAGCGTCGGGGACCGGAGCGGAAGGCACTGGATGCCTGGCAGAACCTCGTAGCGGAGCGACGGTGACCCGTCCGCCCCGGGCGCCTGGCGCACGGCGCGCACGTCGAGGGCCGGGCCGCGAAGGAACGCGCGAAGCAGCGCCGCCAGCGGTGGCCCGAGGCGCACGGACGCCGCCTGCCACCGCGCGTGGGCAACCGTGGGCGTCACCCATTCCGCAAGCGCCAGCTCCGACGGGTCCGCCTCCACGGGCGACGGCGCATCGACGCGGAGCGCGAAGAACCACGTGTCGAAGCGCGTGCTCGCGTGTTCCGGCGCCGTCCACCGACCTGCCGGCTCGAGGGCCGCGGTTCGCCAGCGCAAACCAAGGGACCGGAAGGCCTCGGCCCCCGCCGCCGCGCTCTGCCGAAACCGCTCCCGAAGCGCCCGGCGCTCCTCCGGCGAAGGCTCCCCGTGGACCGCGAGGAACCCCACCTCTTCGAAGAGTTCGCGGAGCCCCGCCACCCGGAGCGCACGCTCGGGCGTATCGTCCGCCGCCATCTGGTCGTCGACCGGGTCGAGGGCGCCGCCCGGCACGGCGTAGAAGCCGGGGAGGAACCGAGCCGACTCGGAACGGCGAACCCAGAGCAGTCGGGGGTCGACCCCGTCCACGTGCACCGCGATGCAGGCCGCCTTCCGCACGCGTCGAGCGTACCAGCCCGCCGAGGTTCCCGCTGGAAGGCATCGAACGCACGGCGGATTCCGTTGCCATCCAACGGACGCGCACGCCCCTCGCCCTGGGGTCGGTGGATCGCTAAGCTAGGCGCCGTCGAACATGGGCCCCGGAACCGCGAACTTCCCCCTCACCCTCGCCGGCGTGACGGCGCTCCTCCTTGGCGCATTCCTCGGCGCATGCGGCGGCGGGGCGACCCACGCGGACTTCCGCGCCATCCAGCGCCACGAGGCCACGGTGGAGCGGGGCGCCGCCACCGCCTCGAACCCGGCCACGCCGCCCCCGTGTGCCGAGCGGACGACGGCCGCCGAAGGCGCCTGCGACGCGGCGGACGAAATCTGCGACATCGCCGACGACACCGATGACCGGGATGCGCTCCTTCGCTGCGAGCGGGCACGCCGCGCCTGCGCCCGGGCACGGTCCGCCGCGAAGGAACACTGCCAAGCTGCCACGCCCTGACCCGGGGCTACGGTTTCACGCCGAGGGCGGCAAGCGACGCCTCGAGGGCCTCGCGGCCCGCATCGTAGCGCTCCGCCCGGAGCGCCGCCCGGAGCGGCCCCACGGCCCGACGGTCGCCGATGGCACCGAGGGCGTGGGCCGTGTCCACGCGGAGGTCGTCGCTCGCCAGGAGCGGGACCAGCGCGCGCACGGCCTTCCGGTCGCGCAGGGCCGCCAGGGCGCGAATCGCTCGCCGACGCTCGTCCGCCTCGCGCGCGGCATCCCCCGCGATGGCGAGGAGCGCGGGCACCGCCTCGCGGTACCCCGCCGCCGCCAGCGCGAAGGCCGCCCGACCCCGAAACTCGTCGGGCGCGGCCTCGAGCGCCCTTGCCACATCGCGGCCCGCCGCCCTCTGGCCGAGCACGAGGAGCGCGAGCGACGCCTCTCGACGCACGGCCTCGTCCGCATCGCGATGCGCCAGGTTCTCGAGCACCGTCGAGGCCTCGCCCAAACCGAGCGACGCCGCCGCCCGCGCCGCCGAGGCGCGGCGCTGCGCCTCCGTCGCGCCGAGCCCCGCGATGACGTCCGGCGCGACCGCCACATCGCCGACGCTCGCGCGCGCATAGACCTCATCCCACGCGGCCGCCGGGCGCTGTGCCGCGGCCACGCGCCCGCGCAGTTCGCCGAAGCGCGCCCGAAGCGCGGCCACCCGTCCGGGCTCCTGCGCCGAGAGGTCCTCGAGCTCCCGGGGGTCCCGTCGTAGGTCAAACAGGAGCGCCGCTCCGCCCAGGTTCGGCACCATCCACTTCGAGCCCCCCTCGACCACCGCCGCGCCGGGTCCGGCCAGCGCAAAGACCGCCCGTGGCACCTGGGGCTCGCCGTGAAAAAGGGTCGCGGCCTCATCGACGCCCGTCATCGACCGCGGCGTCGGAATCCCGCGCACCGAGAGTAGCGTCGGCGCCACATCGGCGAGCCCCATGGTCGCCGCCACGTGACGCGGCGGCGGTGGAGACTCGGCGGACGACCAGAACAGGAGCGGCACGCGAATCTGTTCGTCGTACGTGCTCGTGCCGTGGAAATGCCCGCCGTGGTCGCCGAACTCTTCGCCGTGATCCGCGGTCAGCACCAGCGTCACGGGCCGACCCCGTTTGCGGAGGCGCGCGATGAACGTCCGAATGGCCCCGTCGGTCCGCCGAAGCTCCGCTCGGTACCGCTCGCGGGCGCTCGCGTCGGGTGGTGCCAGCGCATCCCCTTCGTAGGGCTCGTGGGGCTCGAAAATGTGCGCCCACACGAACCCCTTCTCCGTCGGCCCAAGCGCCTCGAGGAACCGCGCCGCCTGATCGAGACGCACGGGCGCCGGGTCGAAGGACTCCACGGCCCGCTCGAACCCGAAATGGCGCGCCGCAAGCGGTTCAAAGCGCTCCGGGTCCACATGAAAGATGGCCGACGGGTAGAACGCCGCCGTTCGGTATCCGGCGCGCCCCAGCAACTCCGGCAGGAGCTCGAACCTGGGCCGTTCAACCGCCTCGAACGCCGTGCGCGCGCACGTTCCCGCAAGCAGGCTCGTGAGCGCGTACGAAGTGTGCGGCGCCGGTGTGTAGGCGCGTTCGACAACGACCGATTCCGCGGCGAGCGCATCGAGGGCGGGCATGTCGAGCACCGCGGCGCCGTAGGTCGCGAGCGCGTCGGCCCGGAGCGCATCGACCGTGAGCAGCACAAGGTCGTCCGACGTGGATCCGGCGGGCATGCGTTCCGCCCGCACCCGGCGTCTCGGAACCATCGTTCCCGCTCGGCGCGGGGCCACGGGATCCACCACGACGGCACGGTGCGGCACCACGTCGAGCCACCGTCCGGCCGCCGTCGTCCAGGCACGCGCGTTGGCCGTCACCGGCGGTGACAGAAGTCGGTCGGCGAAGGGCACACCGAGGAGCGCAAGCACGAGCGCCGACGCGAGCCCGGCCGCCACGATGCGCCCCCGACCCCCCGCAGGTTTCCCCGAACGCGTCAGAAGCACCGACGCGCCCACCGCCGCCACGACGGCGGCGCCCGAGAGCAACCCGTGGAGCGCGGGATAGAGCCGCGGCCAAAGGGTCGCATTGAGCAGCACACAGGCCCCGGCGCCGACCCCCAGGCCCCCCGCGACGGTCAGGCGCACGCCGCGCCGCGCCCGACGAAGGCGCACGAGCACGCCAGGCATGGCGGCGCCTGCCGCGAATGCAGCGAGGACGGCCGCGCCGACGGCGGGCCACCGGTACGGGTGCGCCGCCATGGTTCGGCCGCTCGTAAGCGCCCAGGCCGCGTAACCGACGGCCGCCGCCACAACGAGACCGTAGAGTGCCCCCGACACCGAACTCCCACGAACCGCCACACGCCGCGCGAGCCCATCGATGCCCGCGGTGACCAACGCGAGGAGCGCGACGGTCGCCGCATCCGCGAGGCAGACGGTGAACAACAGGTGCGCCGCATCCCGCGGTCCCATGTGCACGTGATGAAACCGCCACGCCGCCAAAACATCGCAGACGACCAGGATCACCCCCGCCCACGCGAACGCCACCAAGCGCCGCACAGCCATGTCGACCACGGCCACGCCTACCCCGCCTCTTCGCGCACGATGGAACGCCGGAACTCGAGCGCGGCGTTTCGAAGTATGGCGTGCTCGGGTCGCGTGAGGTGCGGATCACGCCCGAGCAGTGCCGCGGCCTCTTCCCGTGCGGCCTCGAGCATCGCGCCTCCGCCCTCCGCAAGGAGCGCCCGCGCCGCGCCGAACCCCGACTGCGCGTGGCCAAACACATCCCCGGGCCCGCGCAGCTCGAGGTCCGCCTCCGCGATGCGGAATCCGTCGTCGCTTTCCGCGAGCACCTCAAGCC
This sequence comes from Polyangiales bacterium, assembly GCA_041389625.1. Taxonomy (GTDB): domain Bacteria; phylum Myxococcota_A; class Polyangia; order Polyangiales; family JAWKRM01; genus JAWKRM01. Next base: position 58,890 of record JAWKRM010000002.1, on the reverse strand, counting down.
GCGCCTCCCCTTCGGGCGACACGGGCCCGTGGAGCAGCAGGCACGCGCTCGGCTGGCCCGCGCGCCCCACACGGCCCCGAAGCTGATGGAGTTGGGCGAGGCCAAAGCGCTCGGCGTTCTCCACGAGGATCACGTTCGCCCGGGGGACGTCCACGCCCACCTCGACAACGGTCGTCGACACGAGCACGTGCGTCTCCCCCGACTCGAACTTCGCCATGGCCGCATGCCGATCCTCGCCGGCGAGCGCACCATGCATGGCGTCGACGCGGAACGACGGGAAGCGGCGGCGCAGCGCTTCGACTTCCCCTTCCACGGATGCGAGCTCGGCCGGACCACGGTCCGCCTCCGCGTCCGCCTCGATGGACGGGCAGACGACATAGGCCTGCCCCCCCGCCGCGACGGCGCGCTCGACCTGCCGAAGGGCACGCTCACGCTCGGCCCGCGGATAGAGGCGCGTCACCGGGGCGACGCGACCGGGCGGCTTCTCGTCGACGAGACTGACCTCCAAGTCGCCGTAGAGCACCAAGGCCAGGGTCCGGGGGATGGGCGTCGCCGTCATGATGAGCAGGTGCGGCACGCGCGCCGACTCGCTTGCCTCCACCATGCGAAGGCGCTGTCCCACACCGAACCGGTGCTGCTCGTCGATGACGGCGAGCGCGAGGGACTTCCACGGGAGCCCCCGGTTGAGGAGCGCGTGGGTCCCGATGACGATGCGCGCCTCCCCCGAGGCCACGCGGAGTTCGGCGCGACGCCGCGCCGCCGCACGGAGGCCCCCCACCACGAGTTCGACGCCCACCCCGGTGCCCTCGAGCACCCGTGAGAACGTGCGAAAGTGCTGCTCCGCCAGCACTTCCGTCGGCACGAGGAGCGCCGCCTGGTGCCCGGACTCGGCCACGCGCCGCGCCGCGAGCAACGCGACGATGGTCTTCCCACTTCCCACGTCCCCCTGGAGCAAGCGCCGCATGGGGCGCTCCCCGGAAAGGTCCGTGAGGATAGCCTCGGCCGCACGCACCTGCGCGCCCGTGAGGTCGAACGGAAAGCCCGGAAGGCGTGGCGGCACCGGGTCCGCCGCCGAAGCGATGGCATGCGCACGCACGCCCGCATCCTCCGCCCGACGCATGCGAAGACAGAGCTCAAAGAGAAACATGTGCTCAAACCCGATGCGCGCATGGAACGGCGTCGTGCCGCGGTTCCACGCATCGAGCGGCAGACCCGCAAGGTCGTCCGGCGGGCAGTGAACCGCGCGGAGCGCTGCACCGAGTGCCGGCAGCGCGTGTCGCGCTCGAAGCTCCGGCGAAAGACGGTCGTGGGCGAGGTCCGCGTAGAGCTCCGCCGCGCGCCGCATGATGCCGGCGAAGGTCCCCGCGGGGATCCCCTCAAGGGGCGCGTAGTTCGGTCGGACGCCGAGCGCCGTCTCGTCCCCGCCCGACCGGTCGAGCGTTGGGTGCACGATGTTCGGCTCGCCGCGAAACAAGTCGACGCGACCACGCGCCACGATGCGCGCCCCCACGCTGAGTCGCTTCTCGATGTGTTGGCCCGCCCGGAACCAAACGAGGCGAACGGTGCCGTGGGGCGGCGGCGCGTCGAGCGAGCTCTCGACGGTCACCTCAAGACGCGACCGAAAACGCGGTCCAATGCTCCGAATGCGCGCCACCGTGCCCTCCACGACCACGTGCGCGCCCTCCATGAGCGCCCCAAGGGGCGTGACGGACCGCTCGTCGAAGTAGCGCGTCGGCGTCCACGTGAGCAGGCTCCGCACCGTGTCAAAGCCACGCCGACGGAGGGCGGCCCCGAGCTTTGGTCCGACCCCACGCAGCGACTCAACGCCCGCATCGAGCGCATGATCGCGTTGGGCCCCCAGGGGCGACGCCGCCGCGCCCGCGACGGAATCGGAAACGGTCACGTGTACGCGACTTCGCGGATCTCAAACACGCGGAGGCCGCTCGGGACCTTCACCTTCACTTCATCGCCCACTTCGCGATTGATGAGGGCGCGCGCAACGGGCGACGTCACCGAGATGGTGCCCGCATCCACGTTGGCCTCGTCCGGGCCCACGATGCGGTACGTCTGCGTCTTGCCGTTCTCCACGTCCTCGAGCGTGACCGTGGCGCCAAACTCACGCGGTCGCCGCTGAACGACGACGAGTCGATGACCTCGGCGCGCGAGAGCTTGTCTTCGATCTCGCGGATGCGCGCCTCGGCGAGGCCCTGCTTCTCGCGGGCGGCGTGGTACTCGGCGTTCTCCTTGAGGTCGCCGTGCTCACGCGCAACGCCGATCTCCGCGGAAATCTTCGGGCGCTCGATCTTGAGCTTGGCGAGCTCCTCCGTGAGGGCCGCATGGCCCTGGGGCGTCATGGGTACCTTGTCCATGGCCCGAGTCCTATCGCGCGGGGGCGCCGCCGGCAACAGGCGGTACGGTGGCGCGGGTCTCGACGCGGGCGTGGTAGTCCTGAACGGCCTCCACGGTGACGGTCTGTGCCTTCTTCACTTCGACCGCCCCCACCGCGGCCATCGCAGCCGCAATGGTCGTGAAGTACGGCACGCCGGAGAGCAGCGTCTGGCGACGCAACGAGCGCGAGTCGGCGATGGCCTGCGCACCCTCGGTCGTGTTGATGACCATGTGCACGCCACCGTCGCGGATGCGCTCGACGCAGTTCGGCGAGCCTTCGGTCACCTTCTTGATCGTCTCCGCGTGTACGCCCGCGCGGAGGAGTGCGCGCGCCGTGCCGCCCGTGGCGATGATGCGGTAGCCGCACTCCTCAAGGCGACGCGCAATCTCGCAGGCCGCTGGCTTGTCGTCGTCGCGGACGCTCACGAACACGTTGCCTTCCATGGGAAGCTTCGTGCCGGACGCATCGAGGGCCTTCAAGAACGCCTCGGGGAACGTCGCGGCGATGCCCATGACCTCGCCCGTGGAACGCATCTCCGGGCCTAGGATGATGTCGACGCCCGCAAACTTGTGGAACGGGAAGACCGATTCCTTCACCGCCACGTGCTTCGGAACGATTTCCTTCGTGAAGCCAATTTCGCGGAGCTTCGCGCCCGCCATCACCCGCGCCGCCACCTTCGCGAGCGGCACGCCGATGGCCTTGCTCACAAAGGGCACCGTGCGCGACGCACGCGGGTTCACCTCGATGACGTATACGGCCGAACCACGCACCGCGTACTGCACATTCATGAGGCCGACCACGCCGAGCTCCAGGGCCAAGGAGCGCGTGGCCGAGCGAATGGTGCCGAGGACTTCCTGGGGTAGCGCGTGGGCCGGGAGCACGAGCGACGAGTCGCCCGAGTGCACCCCCGCCTCCTCGATGTGCTGCATCACGCCGCCGATGACGACCTCCGTGCCGTCCGACACGCAGTCCACGTCCACCTCGATGGCGTCCTTCAAGAACTCGTCCACGAGGATGGTGCGCGTCTCCGAGTCTTCGATGGCCTGGAAGGCCTGCGCCATGTATCGCTCGAGGTCCGCGGTCGAGTGCACGATTTCCATGGCGCGACCGCCAAGCACGTACGACGGGCGCACGACCACCGGGTAGCCGATGCGCTCCGCCACCTCGAACGCCTCGCTCACGCCGCGCGCGATGCCGCCCTTGGGGCGCCGCAGGCGCAGCAGCTCGAGGAGCTCGTCAAAACGTTCGCGATCCTCCGCGCGGTCGATGGCGTCGGCGCTCGTCCCGAGGATGGGCACGCCCGCCCGCGAGAGCGCCACGGCAAGGCGCAGCGGCGTCTGCCCACCGAACTGCACGATGACGCCGTCGGGCTTCTCCGCATCGACGATGTTCATCACGTCTTCGACAAGCGGCTCGAAATAGAGGCGGTCCGAGCTGTCGAAGTCGGTGGAAACCGTCCGGGTTGCAGTTGACCATGACGGTCTCGAACCCCATCTCCTTGAGCGCGAACGACGCGTGCACGCAGCAGTAGTCGAACTCGATGCCCTGGCCGATGCGGTTCGGCCCGCCGCCGAGGATCATGATCTTCTCTTCGACGACGCGGCACTTCCGAGCGGTCACTCCCCAATCCTCGAGCATGTAGTTCGTCTTCGCGACGAACTCGCGGCGCAGGTGTCGACCCGGGCGAACGCGGCACCACGCCATTCGCCGTGCGCTCACCTGCACGTCGAGCGCGGGTTTCGAACCGAGCGCACCGAGGCGCGCGTCGAGAACCCGCGGGTCTTCGCCCGGCGAACGCCATCCGCGTCGAGGGGTTTGCCCTTCATCGCCCGCTCTTCATCCACGATTTCCGAAGCTGCGTGGAGGAACCACGGATCGACCTTCGTGCGCGCGTGCACCTCGTCGATGGTCGCGCCCACGCGGAGCGCATCGGCGATGTACCAGAGGCGGTCCGCGAGCGGGGTCTCGATGATGTCGAGGATGGCGGGTTTGAGCTCGGCTTCGGTCGCCGGCGCAATCTTGTCCGGCGGTGTCACGGGCATTTCGAAGGCGTCGACGCTGCCCTTCGAGGCGCGCACGCGGCGGGCGAGCTCGAGGTAGTCGACGCGGCCCACGAGCGACACGAGTCCGTCGCGCCCCGTTTCAAGCGAACGCGCACCCTTCTGGAGCGCCTCCTTGAACGTGCGCCCAATGGACATGGCCTCGCCCACCGATTTCATCTGCGTCGTGAGCCGCGGGTCGGCGCCGGCGAACTTCTCGAAGGCGAAGCGCGGAATCTTCACGACCACGTAGTCGATCGTCGGCTCAAACGCCGCCGACGTGCCCGTCATGTCGTTCTTGAGCTCGTCGAGGCGGTAGCCAACGGCGAGCTTCGCCGCGATCTTTGCGATGGGATACCCCGTCGCCTTCGAAGCGAGCGCCGACGACCGCGACACGCGCGGGTTCATCTCGATGACGACAACGTCGCCGTTCTCCGGGTTCACGCCGAACTGGATGTTCGAGCCGCCCGTTTCGACGCCAATCTCCGTGATGACCGCCCGCGCCGCGTCGCGGAGGCGCTGGTATTCGCGGTCCGTGAGCGTCATGGCCGGCGCCACGGTGATGGAATCGCCCGTGTGCACCCCCATGGGGTCGAAGTTCTCGATGGTGCAGATGACCGAGAAGTTGTCGGCACGGTCGCGGATGACCTCGAGCTCGAACTCCTTCCAGCCGAGCACGCTCTGCTCGACGAGGCACTCGTGCGTCGGACTCTGTTGGAACGCCCAGCGGATGCGCTGCTCGAATTCCTCCGCCGTGTAGGCGATGCCGCCGCCCGAGCCACCCATGGTGAAGGACGGCCGGAGAATGACGGGGAACCCCACCTCCTTGACCGCCACCCTCGCCTCCTCGAGCGTCTTGCAGGTGAACGCCTTCGGGCAGTTGAGGCCAATCTTTTCCATGGCCTGCTTGAAGAGCTCGCGGTCCTCGGCCTTCTTGATGGCGGCCACGTTCGCACCGATGAGCTCGATGTTGTGCTCCTTGAGCACGCCCGCCGCGTCGAGACCGAGTGCGAGGTTCAACGCCGTCTGGCCGCCAAGCGTCGGCAGAATCGCGTCGGGCTTCTCGCGCTCAATGATGGCGCGCACGTACTCGACCGTGAGCGGCTCGATGTACGTCCGGTCGGCGAACTCCGGGTCCGTCATGATCGTCGCCGGGTTCGAGTTCACCAGGATGACGTCGTAGCCCTCCTGGCGGAGCGCCTTCGCACCCTGCGTGCCCGAGTAGTCAAACTCGCACGCCTGTCCGATGACGATCGGTCCGGAACCAATGAGGAGAATCCGGCGAAGATCGGTACGGCGCGGCACGGCGCCGAGCATTACCCCAGCACCTACGGCGCGGCAAGGATCGCGGCGCTTTCGAGGGCCCTGAAGCGCTCCGCGGTGTCGGCGCGGAACTCCAACGTCACGTGCCGCGCGTCGAGTTCCTCGGAGACCAGCTGGAGGCGCACCAAGCAGATGGGCTCCCCGAGTGCCGCGTGGTGCTTCTCGCCCCACTCCACGAGCGCGATCGCTCCACGCATCGCCTCATGGACTCCAAGATCGTCCACCGCGTCGTCCGAATCGAGACGATAGAAATCAGCGTGGATGAGGGGGATTCGAGCCTCGTACTCGTGCATCAGTGCAAACGTGGGACTGGTGACCGCCTCGTCCTCCGGCACGCCGAGCGCGTGTGCCACGGCCCGCGCGAAGACCGTCTTCCCGGCGCCGAGGTCCCCCTCGAGGAACACCAAGTCCCCGGGACGGAGGCACGCCGCGAACGCCCGTCCGAAGCGTTCCGTTTCGGCCTCCGAGGCCAGCACCCACGTGCGAGCGCTGGGCACTCAGATGCGAATGCGGAGCCCGAGGAACTCGCGCAACCGGAAGTACTGCTCCGACACGCTAAAGAGCACGAGCTCCTTGATCTTCTCCTTCGGAGGAAGGTCGACCGGAGTCTCCGGCGGCAGCGACTGAATCATCTGCGCCGCGATCATCAGGTCGTTGCAGAAGAGGAAGCCCGTGCGACAGGCGGTGAGTTCCACCGCTTGGATCCAGCGCTTCACGTCGGCGTTGGGCTCCGCTTTCACGAACTCCTTCGCGATGGTGCGAAGTGGATCGAGCTGCGCGGGCGTGAGCCGAGACTGGAAGCACTTTGCGCTGTCGGCGCGGTCTCCGGTGTCGGCGGCAGCGCCCCCGCCACGTTCAGGCCCGCGAGAAGGATCGCTTTGAAGCTCCGTATGCGACGTGACCAACGTCCGGATGAAGTGCTCGCCTCGGTAGTACGACAAGTGCCGACCGATGACGAAGCCGAGCTGCATTGGGGTGAAGCCGAAAGGAACGAGCTGAAGCACCGCCGGCGGCGCGCTGCCCGGCACGTGCAAGAACGGATCGGGCTGGTCGTTCCGCAGGAACAGGCGCGGGACGTACTGAAGGTTCAGGACCTGCGCGACGAACTTGTATGTCAGCGCGAACGTCACGGTCGACGCGTTCGGATCCACCTCGTACTTCTTCAAGAGGTGAAGCGCCTTGTCGTTCTGCGCCTTCGCACCAAGCACGCCGTACGAGATGGGCTCGAACAGCTTGCCCACGTAGAGCGACTCGTCCGGATGGAAGAGGTCCTTGACCCAACGCTGGTTGTCGAGCCGCGCCGTCATGTTCACACCGACCGGTTGTACTGGTCGTAGAACTTCCTTCTGCTCGGCATCGGCCTTGTTAAGGAACGTCAGCGCCGCCGCAAGGCACCACGCCTTGTCGTGCTGATGCGAGTCGAAGTACAGGCGATAGAGCGCCCGATACGAGTCGACGCGCTGCGGGTCCTCGCGGAGCAGGTACTGATGCTCCGCGATGGCGTCCTCCACGCGATTCGGCATCGCGAAGAGCTCAGCGAGAATCTGACGTCCCGTCTGATCCTGCGGTTTGACGCGTGAAGCCATGTGGAACGTCTCGGCCGCGGCCTCGTAGTTCTGCTGACGGTCACGGTAGATGATGCCTGTTGTGCCAGAGGAAGAACTCGAGGTCCCGTCTTCCCCTTGCCCACGATGCGGTGAAGCATCTGCGGAACGCGCGCTCGAGCTGCTTCCAGTCCTTGCGCTGCGTGTGGATCTGTTGATCGCTTCGAACGACTTGAGCTGCTCCGGATCGAGATCCAGCGCCTCCTCGGAACTTCACGATGGACTGCTCCACGTCCTTCAGCTCGTCACGGAAGATGACGCCGATAGTGTAGAGAGCTTCGCCTTCGCGACGGGTCGCGTATCCAGGTCGCTGATCTGCTGGATGATGTGTCGGTCCCACTGCCGCGCCCTCCTGGTACGCACCGAGTAGCTTGTGGAGGAGCTTGTGCTCCTCGGGCTTGACGCCGCGTTTCCTGCATCGGTGTAGGCCTCGATGGCCTTCTCTGCTGGTTTCCGACTGTCCTTCCAGAGGTCGCCGACCTCTTCGAGGATCGCGAAGCGTCAGTCGTCCGTGTCCGCGACTCCACGAGTTGCCGCTTGTAGTGGATGGTCTTGTCCCACTCCTGCTGCTTCGAGTGCACTTCGACGAGTGCCTCGAGCGTCGGGCGGTGGTAACCGTCCTCCTCGAGCGCCTTGTCGAACATGTTGATCGCCTTGCGAACTTCACCCTGCTCGCGCTTAACAACGCCGAGCTTGAAGAACACGTCCGTCGTCTCAGTCTTGCTCAGGTTCTCCCGGTGATGCACGAGAAGCATCTGGAAGTACTTGAACGCATCGGCCCACTCGCTCGCGTCGAAGTAGGCGTTCGCCAGCGCGACGAGGGCCTGAAGGTCCTGCGGGTCGGCCTGGTAAGCCTTCGTGAAGGCCTTGATCGCCTCCTGGCGCTCGGCGACCTTCGACGCCGTTTCGCCGTAGAGCATGGCGATGCGCCGCTGCTCCTCCGGTTCGCGCTTGTCGCTCCGCAGGAACAGCATTTCGAGGATCGGGTACGCGTCCTTCGCGCGCCCCGACCCGGCGTACTCCGTCGCGAGCGGCATGGCCGCGTCTTCGTTGTCCGGGTCCTTCGCGAGGGCGCGCTCGAAGGCCGACACCGCGCTCTCGTGCTCGTCGAGGTGCTCGTCGAAGATTCGGCCGAGCTCCACCAACGTGCGCGCGGCTGCCCTCGGGTTCTCCCGATGGTTCGCCTCTTGCTCAAGCACCTTCACCGCCGCCAGCCAATCGGCCGACTCTCGGTAAATACGACCAAGCGCCTCCAGTGAAGGCACGTGCGCCGGGTCCAAATCGATGGCCTGACGATAGTTATCGATGGCCGCAACGCGGTCACCGAGCTGCTCATCGAGGATCCGGCCCATGCGCGCGTAGAGGTCGACGCGACGCCCCTTGTCCGGTGCCAGCGCCGCAATGCGCTCCATGGTCTCGAGGGCCTGGGCGTGATCGCCCCGCTTCTCGTAGACGCGCGTCAGGCCGTCGAGTGCCTCCACGTCGTCCTCGTTGATCTCGAGTGCCGCGAGATAACAGTCAACGGCGCGGTCGGGGTTCTGAAGTTCGTGGGCGTAGAGTTCCGCCATCTGGCGGTACACGCGTCGCTTCTCGTCGCGCTCCGGCGTCGCCTCCACGTGGCGCTCGTACGTCGCCATGAGTCGATCCCAGTCCTGGATCTGGCGATACAGAACACCGAGCGCGTTGAGCGCACCCGTGTGGTGCGGGTCAATCTCCAACACCTGCTCAAAGCGCTCGACAGCCTTCTCCGGCTTGACGAACTGCTCCTGCCACATGGTGGCGAGTCGCACGAGGATGTTGATCCGGTCCCGCTCCGTCGTGACGACGCCCGCCTCGGACTCGAGGACCTCGGCAAGCTCCTGCCACTGCTCACTCGCGGTGTAGAGACGGTCCAGGCCGCGGAGCGCGTCCAGGTTCTCGGGTTCGAGGTCACGCGCCTCGCGGTACGTCGTGATCGCGTCCTCGAACCGGTCGAGCCGTTCTTCGTAGAGCTGCGCGACTTCGAGCTTCGCCTCGGCCACGGCCGAAGGCTCCGACAGCGCCTTGACCTTCCGCTTGAGCACGGAAAGCAGGTCGCCCCACGCTTCCGCCTCGCGGTGAAGCTCCGCAAGCGCATCCAACGCGGGGACGTGATTCGCCGACTCCGAAAGCGCGCTCTGGTAGTACGCCTGCGCCTGCTCAGGAACATCGAGCGCACCACGACAGAGGTCGCCGATTTTCACGTACGTGTCGGCCTTCACCTCGGGATCGCTCGTGAGCGTGACGAGACCCTCGAGCACCTGGCGCTCGTGATCGTACTGCTGCGTGGTGTGGTAGAGCTCGGCGAGCTGCTGCTTCGACTCGACGTTGTTCGGGTCGAGTTGGTTGATCTGCTCGAAGTACGGAATCGCGTAGTCCCGACGGCCGATGCCGGTGCCGTACCAACGTGCGCAGTTTAGGCAGATGGCGATTTTCGTCGCGGGATCGTTCGTTTCACGAAGCCAATTGTTGGCGTTCGTAAGCAGGTCGTTCCAGCTGTTCGTGTCACGGGCCACACGCTCGAGGTCCGTCGCGACTTGCTTGTTCGAGAAGTCCGCGCCCCAAGCGAACTTGAGCGCTTCGTACGCGTTCGGACCGTCGTCGAGCTTCTCTTCGTAGACCTTGGCGATACGGCGCAGCAAATCGATGCGCGCGTCGTTCTCCTCGGTGATGTCGAGGCGCCCGAGATACATCTCGATGAGGTCTTCCCAACGACCCGCTGCGCCGTGGAGCTCCTCAAGGTGCTTGAAGGCGTAGTCGTCGCGCGCGTCGGCTTCCAGCATGCGCTGGTACGCGCTCGTGCCACCGTCGGCGTTTCCGGCCTCGTTCGCCCACATGCGGGCGATGGAAAGGAGCTGCGCGCGAACGGCCATGGGCTCCGAGAGCGCCCGAGCACGCTGTTCCATCACATCGATGGCCGCTTCCCAGTTCTCCTCCTTGCGCTGGATGAACTCCATCGCATCGAGAGCCTCGTGGTTACGCGGATTGAGCTCGATGGCCCGTGCATAGGCCTCGACCGCGTCCTGCGGCTGCTCCATGCCCGACCAGAACACGAAGCCGAGCTGCATGTGGACCTTGCTCAGCTCCTCCGGACGCATGGAACTCGCCCCGGCATCGATGATGCGCTGGAGCGTGTCCGCAAACTCCTGCTGGTGCTTCGCCGCACGGTGAATCTCGGCGATGTTGTAAAGCGCGTCGACGTTGCCCGGATCGATGTCGAGCACACGCTCCCACGAATCGATCGCGTTGCGCTCCTTGCCGAGCTTCTCGTACCAAACCCTCGCCATGTCGCCGCAGATGGCGATGCGACGTGTGTCGTCATCGACGACCGAGGCCTCGCGATCGAGAATGTCGACGAGGTCCGTCCAGTTCTCCTGCGATGCGAGCACATCGCCGATGGCGTTCAGCGCCTCCGGGTCTTCGCCGCGGAGGTCGAGCACGCGCCTCCACAACTCCACCGACTTGTCCGGGTCACGCAGCGTGTGGAACGCGATGTACGCCATGCGCGCGAGCACTTCGGCCTGCGCCTGGTCGCCATGCACGACTTCCAGTTCCTTCTCGAAGGTCTGGAAGAGCTTCGGCCAATCGCCCGCCTGGGCGTAAATCGACTCGAGCGCACGGATGCTCTCCGTGTGCCCCGGTTCGAGGCCATCGATCACGTTCTGATAAACAGCGATGGCTTCCGTCGAACGACCAAGGTCGTGCTGAAGAAGCTGACCAAGCTGGTACGAAAGCGCGACCTTGTCGTCCGGGTGTTCGACGACGTTGACGCGACGGCGAAGCGTCGTCGCCAGCGCCTCGAGTGCACCGAACTGCTCATAAATCTGCGTGAGCGCCGCGAGCGCATCCTCGTCGTTCGGGCTCAAGCCGAGGACGTAGCGGTACATTTCCTCCGCGCGACCGATGTCATCGAGTTCCTCGAGGTACACCCTCGCCCCACGCTTCGAGATGTCGACGCGGAGCTCCGCCGCGTGCCGCGTGTCGCCGGCGATTTCCGCATAGGTCGCCGCCAAGTTCGCCCATCCGTCGACACCGGTCGCCAGGCGCTCGATCTCCGCCAGCGAGTGATCATGCGACGGGTCCTCCGCCAGCGCGCGCTGCATCCAAACGAAGGCGACCTCTGGCTCGCCCGCACGCTCCTCCGCCGTCTCCGCAACGCGGTGCATGAGCGAAACGCGCTCGTCACGATCCTCGATCGTGCCGAGCTGACGCTCGTGGACATCCACGAGCTTGTCCCACTGCTCTTGAACGCGGTAATGCGGCTCAAGAATCTCGGCAATCTCCGCGGTCTTCTTCCCCTCACTAAAAAGTGATTCGAGGGCTGAGAGCGCGGGCGTGTACTCGGGTGCGGCGGCGAGGATCTCGCGATAGTGCTCGATGGCCTCGTCGAGGTGGGCAAGGCGGTGCTGCTCCACCTGCCCAAGTCGGAACTGCAGATTCAGGATCGCCTCGGGACTGGTCGCGCCATCGATCTCGCGACGGAGAACCGACACGAGTTCCGCCCAGCGTTCCGTCGCTTCAAAGAGGCGATCGAGGGCTTCGATTCCCTCCATTCGCGTCGGGTCCGCCTCGACCGCCACGTTGTAGCGCTCGATGGCCTTGTCCGCGTCGCCGATCTGAAGCTCGTAGAGCTGCGCGGCGCGCATGGCGAGGTTCGCCTTCGCATCCGGGTCTTCGCCGAGCTTCTCCACGGTGGCGTCGTAAAGCGCACCGAGTTCAGCCCACGCATTGAGCTCCTCGGCGAGGCGCTCAAGCGAGCCAAGCGTCACCTCGTTCTCAGGTTCCTCCGGCAGAGCGCGAACGTAGGCGTCGAATGCCCTACGCCCATCGCTCAGCTGCACTTCGGAAAGAGTCGCGAGCTCGTGGAGCAGCTCCACCTTGCGAACGGGGTCCTCCTCATTCGCAATCTGCACTTCCATCACGCGCGCGAGACGCTCCGCGTCGCCCGAAGCGCGGTAGAGCGGATCGAGCACGGCCGCCGCGTCGAGGGGCTCCTCGTTCGCAGCCATCATCTGCTCGAGGGCTTCGATGCTCGGCGTGTACTCCGGCATCACCTCGAGAATCTCGCGGTGGATATCCACCGCGCGCATCGGGTCTTCGAGGCGCGTACGCCAGAGATCCGCAATGCGGAAGCGGAACATGACCGCCTGCTCCGGCTCGGGCTCGAGATCCGACTCGCGCTCGAGAACCGAAAGCAGTTCCTGCCACTCTTCCGCCGCCTGATACAGCACATCGAGGCGCGCCAAGGCGGTTCGGTCCTCGGGATCCACCTCGAGGATGCGCTGGTACGTATCGATGGCCTTTACCGTGTCCTTGAGCTGGTGCTCGTACACCGCGCCCACGTCCACCAAGAGTGCCTTCTTGTCGTCCGGATCGATGACGACATCGATCTTCCTCGCATACGCAGCGAGCAACGCGTCCCAGCTTTCGCCGCGCGCATGAATCTCGATGAGCTTGTCGAGCGCGCCGAGATCCTCCGGGTCCACCTCAAGTGCAAGCTCGTAGGTCTTGACGGCTTCGGCGGGGTTGTCGAGGAGTTCCTCGTACGCGGCGGCGGCGCGGAACAGGTGTTCCTTTCGCGCGTCCGGGTCGGGGATCATCGATGCCTTGCGGCGGTAGATACCGGCAAGCTTCTCGTAGCGCTCCGAGACTTGGTAAAGCTGCTCGAGCGCCGTCGCGGCTTCGAGGTTGTCGTCCTCAATTTCGAGGACCTTCTCAAAGTGCTCAATGGCACCGGGCGCGTCATTCAGCTGGTGCTGACGAATGCTCGCAATCTTGAAGTGGATTTGCGCCACCAACGTCGGGTCTTCAATGGCGCCGACTTTCTCGGCGTACACGCGCGCGAGCCCTTCGTAGTCCGCCGTGACGCCCGCAAGGCGCTCGAGTTGCTCCGCCGTGGACTCGTTGGCCGGGTCGACCGCGAACGCCCTGGCAAAGGTCGCAAACGCATTCGTGACGTTGTCGAGCGCCATCTCGTAGAGCTCGGCAACGCGGTGGAGGAGTTCCACCTTCCGCTCCGCGGAATCCGCGTGCTGGATTTGAATCTCATGCACGCCGATGAGCTTCTGGTACGCGTTCGTCTCGAGATACACGGGCTCGAGAATCTCCGCCGCTTGAAGCTGGTACTTCGCGTCGCCGAGGAGCCGCTCAAGGGCCTCGAGCGCCGACGCCGAACTCGGATCCTGGTGAAGGACGTCGCGATAGATTTCGAGCGCCGCCTCCGGCGAACCCATGTACCGCTCCCGCACTTCGGCGGCGCGGAGCTTGATGGCGACCTGCTCTTCCGGGTCCTCGGCGAGTGCGAGCCTCCGCTCAAGGTTGTCGGCGAGCTCACTCCATCGCTCGAGGCGCTCATACAGCTGGTCCAGTGCACCGAGCGCGTCGTGATTCGTCGGGTCGAGGTCGAGAATCTCCGAGAAGATCTGAATCGCCTCGTCGGGTTGCTCGAGCATCTCGTCGTGGATGTGCGCCATCTGCGCGAGCAGGCCTTGCTGCACTTCCGCGTCAACGGTCTGCTCAACCTTCTTGCGGAGCACACCCACGAGCGCCGACCAACGTTCGGTACGGCGATGAAGGTTCTCGAGCCTGTCGAGGACCTCCATGTCGGAGGGATCCTGCGCGAGAATTTTCTCGTACGCGGCGATGGAGCCTTCCACGTTGCCGAGCTGGGTCGCGTGGAACTCGGCCGCCTTGAGCCACATGGTTCGAGCGAGCACCGGGTCGTCGGTTGAACCCGCAAGGTCGGACACAATCGCCACGAGCTCCGGGAACCGGTCCTGCTCGACGGCGAGCATCTCGAGCTGCGCCAGGGTCTCGGTTCGCTCGCCCATGGCCTTGATCGCCTGCGCAAGCGCGTCGAATCCCTGCGTCGCATCGCCGATGCGCGTACCGAAAATTTCGGCCATCTTCACGAAGAGGTCGTGCTTCTGCTCCCGGTCCTCCTCGCCCTTTGCGCGCACCTCAAGTGCACGCACGAGGTTCACCCAGTCCTCGCGCTCCTCATAGATCGGCTCGAGGATCTCCGCGGCAGAAACCGCGACCTCCTCATCACCGAGGAGCGCTTCAAGTGCCTGACGCGCCCCGTCGTGTTCGGGCTCAAGCGTCAGCACTTCGCGGAAGAGTTCGACGGCACGAGGCTTGTCGTTGAGCTCGAGCCGCAGTAGCTGCCCAAGGCGGAACTTGAGCGCCGCCAACTCTTCAGTCGATTCAGGCTGAAGGTCGATTCGTCGCTCGAGGATCGATGCCAGGTCCTTGTGTCGCCCCGCGGCTTCGTAGAGCGCATCGAGCGCGGCAAACGCACGCGCTTCTTCGTCGCCAAACTCATCAAGGATGGCGAGGTAGGCCTCAATGGCCTTGTCCCGTTGGGAGAGGTCCCCTTGGAAAAGCGTAGCGCGCCCATACGCGAGCTTCTTACGCACTTCCGGGTCGTCCTCGAGTTCAAGCCGACGCTCGTAGATGTCGAGGAGCTCCTGGTGCTTGCCCGTTTCGCGGTAGAGCTCACCGAGCGCCTGAATCGCGTCGGTGTGATCGGGCATTTCGTCGTAGACGGCCCGGTATTGCTCGATCGCTTCATCGATCTTCCCGAGCTTGCGCAACGTGGCGCCGAAGTAACTGCGAAGCTGCAGCTTGTCGTCTTCGGAGTCGGCCGCGTCGATGGCTTCTTCGTATGCCTTCGCGAGCGGATCCCAACCGCTGACAGCCGCGGCGGCGCGCATCTTCACGCAGGAGTTCCTGCGTCGGGTCAGCTTGAACGCCTCAAGGAAACGCTCAAACGCGAGGTCGGCCTTCAGAGCTTGCCCTCGTAGAGCAGGCCCGTTTCGCGAAGGAGCGCGACGCGATCGGCGGGCTCCTCCATGTGCTTCAGGCGAACCTCGTAGACGCGCACAAGGTTCTGCGCATCGCCGCTCGCTTCGTAGATCGGTGAAAGCGCCTCGGCGGCCTCCAGGTTCTCTTCGTCAATGCCGAGGATTGCTTCGTACGCGCGCGCCGCGCGGTCCGGCTTCTCTTTCTTGTCGAGCCAAAGGCGCGCGAGACGGAAATTGAGATCAACTTGAACTTCGTTGCTCGAGTCCGACGATTTCGCCTGGCGCTCGAACACGTTGATGAGCTCGTCCCACTTGCCCTGGGAGGCGTAGAACTCCTCGAGCTTGTCCCAAGCCTGGGTGGCGACGTAGAGCCCCTTGAGCTTTTCAAGTGCACGTTTGTCGTTCGGATCGACTTCAAGCAACCGCGTGAACGCGCGCACCGCGCCGTCGTTGTTGTTGATCTTGTCCGAGTACAGGTTCCCGAGCGTCTGGAGCTTCTGCTTGAGATCGCCGGCGTCGTGCGTCTCGTCGATGAGCTTTTCGAGGACGGCAGCGAGCGGCTCCCAATCGCGTGCGCGCTCGTAGAGGCTCGCGAGAGCGGCGAGCGCCTTCGGGTTCGTCGGGTCGCCGTCGAGTACGCGTTGCCAGAGCTCGATGCAGACCTGGGGCTTCCGCACCTTGTCGTTGGCCATCTCGGCGAGGCTCTCGATTTGCATGAGCTTCTCGCCTTCGTCTTCAAGGAGGTCGGCCTCCTTGAGACACACCTGGATCCAGTGCTCCCAGTCGCGGCGCTTCTCGTACATCTCCTTGAGACGGCCGATGGCTTCGCGATGCGTGGGCGACAGCTCGAGTACGCGCTCGTAGCACTTGATCGCTTCCGCCTGGTTTGCGGAGCGGTCGACGTACAGCGCGCCCGCCTTCGTCAGCAGGTCGATGGTCTCTTCGGGATCGACGACGAGATTCGCCTTCTCAATGAGCTTGCGAATGTACTCGGACCACTTCTTCTGTGATTCGAGGCGCTCGAGGGTCTTGTCGAGCTCTTCGAGCTGCGCCTGCTCCTCGGCCGTAAGTTCTCGTCGTTCGGACTGGGGGTTGTTGTCCTCCGCCACGTGTACCTATTCCTCCGCCAAGGCTCAGAGGCCCTGTTCGAGCTCGGTCAGACGGTCGCGGGCCGCCTTCTGGTAGTGCTCAGGCGCCTTCGGCCCGGCAACTTCGATGTACTTCTTGAGGAACCGCTTTGCTTCCTCAACGTCACCCTTGAGGGCGTAGGTCCAGCCCAGGGAGAAGAGCGCATCCGGCATGCCGGGCTTGATTTCAAGCGCCGCCTTGAACTCCGCAACCGCCTGATCGTAGTTGCCCTGCTGCTGGTACACGGTGCCAAGCAGGTGGTGCACGTCGGCCTGCTCATCGCTACCCGGATGCGCAACTTCGAGGGCGCTCCGAAGCACCTGCGCCGCATTGTCCGGATAGCCAAGGTTCGCGTAGAGACGACCAAGCTGCGCATACGCTTCGAGGAAGCGCGGACCCATTTCAATGGCCTTCGTGTACTGGGCAAGCGCGTTCTGCGCGTCGTCCATTTCCTCGTAGACCTGCGCGAGCTTGTAGTACGCCTTGAAAAGCTTTGGGTCGTGTTCGATGGAACCCTCGAACGCCGCCTTCGCTCCGGGCCAATCCTTGAGTTCCATGAGCACCGTGCCGAGCTTCTCGTAGTAGCCCGCCACGTTGGCGTTGAGCGAGATGGCGCGCTGGAGGTCTTCCTTCGCGCGATTGAAGCTCTTCATCTCCATGTGCACGAGCGCCAGGTTGTAGAAGGCTTGCTCGTTCGTCGGGTCGAGGACCGTGGCGTTTTCCATGGCCGCCGCCGCTTCCTCGGTGCGCTTCTGTTGCGCGAGCACGACACCTTCGTTCATCCGGTTCAGGGACTCGACGCGCGCCCGCGAGCAGTTACCCGCCGTGAGCAGAACAAACATCAAGACGCCGACGACGATGGTCGGGACACGTTGCATGGCTCTCTCCTTCAGGGACTCGTGCGAAGAACTACTGGCCGAGAAGAATACAGGAAAGCGCCGCGCGATGGGCGCTTAATGCAGAACGCCCGACCCTCCGGGGCCGGGCGTTCAGGTGAGAGAATGGACGCGCCTCAGGTGCCTGCCGGCGAAAGCAGGAACGGATAGGTGACGACCACGATGCCGCCGCCGTCCGGCGCCGGGAAGCCCCAGCGACGCACCGCCGTCGTGATGCAGCCCTCCACGCGCTGGTTCTGAAGCGTCGACTCGTTCACGGTCGCCGACTGAACGGAGCCCGTGGGCGAGATGATGAAGCCCACCGCCACACGACCTTCGAGGTCGGGCCGCTGGTTGAGCTCCTGCTCGTAGCAGAACCGAACCTCGTTCATGTGACGGCGCACGACACGACGAATGACTTCCGCCGAAAGCGAACCGCGCACGTCGGCGTTGCCGCCACGGATCTGCGGAACCTTCGCCGCGCGACCGCCAAGGCCACCGGCACCCGAGCCGTAGCCCGAACCGGTACCACGACCGCCGCCGTGCCCGATGGTGCCGAAGTTACCGAGACCGATCGTGCCTTCACCGGTGCCGCCGCCGCCGCGACCCGTGCCGCGGAGACCGAGGCCGCCGAAGCCGAAATTCTCGCCGATCTGGTCGCCCATGAGGGCACCGAGGGCGCTCGTCGGGTCCGTACCGAGGGCCGTGTCACGGCCGTAGGGGGACGTCGGGGCGTTGAACGAGCCCGTGAGGTTCGCGAGGGTCCCGAGGATACCGGCGTTGCGCGCCTGCTCCTTTGCCTCCTCGCGGGCCATGTGCGGGTCGGGATTGTCCTGCGGCCCTTCGATGGCGTACTTGTTCTTGGTCTTGGGCGCTTCCTGCTTGCCCATCTGACCTTCCTCGTCCTTGTGACGCTTGCTCCTGGCCGCCTTCCTGGTCGTCGGCGTTGTCCTGGAGCCACTCCGGCTCTTCCTCTTCCTCGAGCTCCGGCGGCTCCATCAGGTAGTCGACGAGCCGCGAATCCGCATTGAGCAGATCGAGGTTCAGCGCCGAACCACGCGGCGGAAGGAAGTAGAACATGATGAGCAGCGCGGCGAAGAACGCCATGGTGCCGCCAATGAAAATGAACGGACGCGGCTCCACACGGAACCCCGTTCCCACCTTGCGGCCCGCCGCCGTCGGCTTCACGAGGAACGTGAAACCGCGGTACTGCACGCGAGCCGTTGCGTCGCGCGGAAGCGGATAAACCTGCGCACCGGCCGGCTCCGAATAGGCCTGCGTCTTTCCGCCCGCGACGAGATCCGCGAACGACATGGACTGGTTGCCCACCATCACGCTGCCCGTGGCTCCCTGCGGGATCACCACGCCAGCTCCGCCGCCCACTTCCACAACCACCGGAAGCCGATCGGTACCGAGCACCTCGCTGCCGATCAGGTAGTCGACCGCGGGCTTGCCCGTCGCGTCGCTCGCATCGCCCACGTAGAAGGAGCGCGGCGGCGACATGTGCTCAACGTGAAGAACGCTGCGGTTGCCCCACATGATGACAACTTCAACGGCCTGCTCCGAAGACTCGACCTCGTCGGCCGAAACCGCCGGGCCACTGGCGACCATGCGGTACGTGACCTGCTCCGGATCCTCCGGAGGAAGCGAGCCAAGCATCGTTGGCGACGGCATGAGCGGAGGCGGGGCCGAAACGGCTGCGGCAGCGGCCGCCGGCATGACGCCGGCCGGTGCGCTCGGCGCAATCGAACGAGCGCGGACGGTGACCGCAATGGTCGTGTCGCCCACCTGGATCACGTCGCCGCTCTTGAGCGGGCTCTTGTTCACTTTTTGCCCGTTGACGAGCGTCCCCGACTGCGACCCGATGTCGACGATGCTGACATCCTCGGCGGACGGCGCCTCGATGACCGCGTGCATCCGCGAGACCTTTTCGTCATCGATGCGGAGGTGGCTCGACTCGAGCGCCCCAATCTTGATGACGTCCTGGCTCAACTCGCGCGTGTCAACGAGTTGATCACCGCGGTAAACCTGAAATGTCAGTACAGCCTTTGCTTTGCCTTCCGCCACCATGACCTCACAAGTCTTCGACAGATTTCAGCATCTCCGGAATGAAATCCTCGCGGATACGAATAAGCGACGAGCGCTTGCCGAGCTTGCGCACGCTCAGGATCTCGCCGTCCGGTCGGACAAGATCACCCTGAACGAGATCGTCATCGAAGTTGTACGTCGTCGTGTCGCCGGCGGTGCTTGAACTCGCGCCCGTGGAGCTGCCCTGCGCGAACGCCGCGGAGGAAACCGCGACCATGCCCGTCAACACCAGGAGGCCCAATACGCGCTGCTTCGTCATCTCGCCTGCTCCTTTGGGCGCCGACCTGGCGCGCCATCCGTCGAACTCACTCTAGCTTTCGGGTGCCCGTCCGTCGCCAGCGCACCCAAACTCCACGTATTTCCAAGCCCCTCCGGGGCGAACAACCGAACCTTCTTACCTGTACTCCGCCCGATTTCCCACATTTATTCACGGGCGGCCCCCCGTCGGGGTCCGAGCTACCCCCTTCGGACACCTCCCACGGGGGAAAGTTCCGAAAGGGGTCGAGCGGCTCAATTCCCGCCGGATTTCGACTGCATTGCCGCCGCGGCGGTGAGCGCATCGACCGCGTTGTCGATGTTTTGAAGGCGCCCAGGGCGGCAATCCTTCGACGATCGCCGCTTCTTCTTGGCCGACGCCGCGTCGCAACGTCGCTGCACTTCCGACAGCTGAGGTTTGACCGCCGCCGAGGACCCGGCACGGCTCACGAACTGCCCGAAGTACCCCTTGGCGGTCTTCAGATCGGCAACGTTGCCCTCCATGTAGTCCTGATAGAGCACGCCCAGGTTGAAGTACGCCTCGGGCCTCGAAGCGTCGATGGCCACGGCCTTCTCGTACTCCGCCTTCGCCTCCGCCGCCTTACCGAGCCCGCGGAGCGACGCCCCGAGGCCGATGTGCGCGTCGTAGTCCTTCGGGCGAAGGTCGACGGCCTTCGCAAAGGAGCGGTGCGCGTCTTCGTAGCCACGGAACGAGTGCGTCACCGCGCCGAAGTTCATGTGCGCCTCGAACATGGACGGGTCGAGCTTCGCCGCCTGCTCAAAGAACCGGAGCGCCTCGATCACGTTCCCCAGATACATGGAGATGAGCCCCCAGGTGTTGAAGATGGGCGCGTACTTGGGGTCGATGATCTGCGCCTGGCGGCAAACGACCTGCGCGAGGTCGATGCTCTCCTGCTTTCCGCCCTTGGCCTGCTCCAGGTAGAGGAGCGCCATCTGGTTGTAGGCTGGCAGGTAGTTCGAATCGACGGCGAGCGCACGACGGAGGTTCTTGAGCGCCTCCTCGACCTGCGCCCCACCCTGCGAACGCTGGATGATGGCGAGGTTCACGTACGCCTCGGTGCACTGGTTGTCGTCGGAGATGGCGCGCTGGAACGTCTGTGCCGCCCCCGAAGCGTTGCCCTTCTTGAGCTGGTCAAGACCAACCGCGGAACGGGCCGAGCAGTACTTCGGGTTCGACTCGAGGGCGCGGTTATAGAGCTTGAGCGCATCGTCATGCTTGTCGCAGCGCTCAAGCGCCACGCCGGCCATGAAGAACGCCTCGGCGAACTTGTTCCCCTGCGCCTTGGCGGCGTCGAGGAAGTCGTCGGACACGCTGCTGCACGAACCGCTGTTCCAACCCGCCTGCGCCGCCTTGTCGTACGCCGCGAGAGCGTCGGACCACTTGTCGTGGGCCTCCTGCGTCACCGCACGACCGCTGGCCGTCTTGATGACTTCGCCACCGTCGGTGTGCGCCTTCGGCCCCGCCGGCGAACCGCCGGGCCCCGTCGACCCACCGCCACACGCGACGAGCATCGACAACGAAACGGCTCCAAAGAGAGACCGACCCATCTTCACGCTCCACACGTTGCTCATGACTGATCTCCTGGAACTTCGTTGTCGTCGCCTTCACCGCTACGCAGTTCCACCTTCGCCGGCTCGGCGTAGGTGCTTCGCGTGAAGTTCGGCTGCGCGCGGATTTCCGCGGCGAGCGGATAGTCACGCGGGCTCAGGCGATTGAGTTCAACTTCGCACTGCTGGGAGTGCTCATCGAACCAGCGCACCTGCGTCGAACGGATGAGGCAGAACTCGAACTTGTCGATGGCCTGCTTCACGAAGGGTTCGGACACCTCATCGAGTCGACCGACGTAGATATCGAAGAGCTCCGGATCCTTCTCGATCTCCTTCGGAATCGGTGCGTCGCGGAACTCATCAACGAACGAGCGCCACATCTCACCGATGCGCGAAGCCGCCGCGATTTCCCAACGCGGAATCTTGAGCGGCGCGATCTCCTCGTAGGAGGTCTGCGCGACCACAAGGGCCTTCTGCTTCTTCTCGACCCACGGCTTGAAGGATTTCTCCGACCAATCCGTGACGCTCTTGGCGCTCTTGCCCCCCTTGTACTCGGGGAACTTGATCTCCTTGAAGTCGCGGTACTTGTACTCGCTCAAGTAGAAGATGGCCTCGGAGATGGCGTCCTTCGCTTCGAAGAGCCACTTCTCGCGGGTCGCGTCGTCCACATCACCAATCTTGGAGATGCGCTCGTCGACGCCCTTCCCGGCCTTGACCGCATCGTTGAACGGACCCGAAGCGCGCTTCGTGTCGTTCATGTTCCAGTAGGCGACGCCGATCTTCACCGACGCCTGGATGACCTGCTGCGGCAAGCCCGAACGCTTGTAGCTCTTCAGGTACTTCTCGTAGTGCTGGATGACAGCCTTCCAGTCCTTCTTGCGCTCGTAGAGGTTGCCGATGGCGTAGAACACCTGCGACGCCTTCTGCGGTTTGCGCTTTCCGTAGTTCTTCTCGAAGAGCTTCGCATCGTCGAGCGCGTTCTCCTCGTCGTTCAAGCCGAGGCGGAAGAACACCGCATTCTCGAGCGCGTCGGTGGCGATGGCGCAGGTGCCCGCCTTCTTCTCCGCGTCCGAGCACTTCGCGCCGTCTTCGCCCGGGAACTTCGTGGCGAACTTCTCGTAGTACTCCGAAGCCTTCTGGTAGTACGCGAGCGCGTGGTAGTTGGCGCCGATGAGGTAGAGCGCCTTCTTCGACAGCTGGCTCTCCGGGTACTTGTCGATGAGCACGCCGCGCACCTGGATCGCACGACCGAGGAGGCGCGCCGCTTCGAACTCGAGCGCCGCGTTGTAGAGAACCTCGTCGAGGCTTCCGCACTCGGGGAACTTGCGGAAGATGCGCACGTAGGTCTTACCAGCGTCCGTGAACTGCTTGGTCGCGTGGTAGGCCTCCGCCTTCTTGCGCATGACGTCGCAGCGAAGCTGGCCAAGGACGCCGCAAAGGTCTTCGTGGTCGTCCTTTGCGCTCTCCGACGAACAGTAGAACCCGGAGAGCGGTTCAATGGCCGTCTCGATCTCGCTGATGCACGCCACCTTCGGCGTCTTCGTCTGCGTGCCGAGCACGTTGAGCGAATCGAGGTAGAGGTTGGCCGCGAACTCGGCGAGGTCGCTGTCGCGGTGGTTCCACGCGATGTCCTTGAAGAGGACGGCCGCTTCTTCGAAGTGGTTCGCTTCGTAGTAGATGCGCGCACGGCGGTACTTGATCGTCGGGAGTTCGCTCGACTCCCCAACGACGCAGAGGTAGCGCTGGAACGCGTTCAACATGCCCTTTTCGAGGGTTGTGAACTGACGCGGCTCGTACGACTCCGCTTCCGGCTCGGCCTTCTTCCCCTTCTTGCCGCGCCGTGATTCGTCGCGCCGCACCTGGCGTTCCGTCGCCTGGTACTGCTGCTGGTAGAGGTTGTTGTAGCAGAGCACCGCCGCGTAGGCCGCGTCGCTCGTGTACTCGCCCTTCGGATTGAGCTCGACAACGTGGTCGAACGCGGGACCGCACTGGCCCCACTCTTCCATCTTCCAAAGGAGTTCGGCGTAGAAGTACTGAAGTTTGTACTCCGTCGGCCAGTCGCGACGATCGATGTCCGGGAACTCGAGCTTGTCGAGGTCCTTGAACTTGTCGAGCGCGAGCCGGTAGAGCGTCGACGCGTACTTCATCGTGTTGCGGTCGTTGGTGCCGGGCTGCCCCTCGGCGCCAATCGCTTCCCGGTGCCACGACGTCGCGAGGGAGACGAGCATCGTCACCGCCGCCTGCTTGCACTCATTCACCGCTTCCTGCGGACGGTTGTCCTTCGAGAAGGTGTCGTAGAGGTCCACGACGCGCTGCGCCTCGCGCACCTGGTCAACCTTGGGCTTCGACGAGATGATCGCGTTCGCTACGCGGGTCTGCCAGTAGCAGACGCGTTCGCTGCGGGGCGCTTCGGCGATGAGGCGCTGGTAGACCGCGATGACGTTCTCCCACTTACCCGTGTCGAAGTAGAGTTCGCCGAGGGCTTCGAACGTCTCGAGCGCCTGCTGCTTGGTCTTTGTGAAGCGGCTGAAGAACTCGAGCGCCTTGTTCGGCGTACCGACCATGGCGTACGGAAGCACCATTTCCTTGCGCGACTGTTTCGCGAGGTTCTCCGAGTCACGGGCGTCCGGGTTCTGCGTGGCGAACTCGATGACATCCGTGAACATCTTCAAGGAGCCCTTGAAGTCTTCCATGTTGTAGGCGGCCCACGCGGACTTGTAGAGCGAGTAGCCGTACACCGGGTTTCGCGCCGGCGGGAACTCGAGCACCTTGCCGTAGAACTGGAGGGCGGCCTTCATGTCGCCCTCTGCGAAGTAGTACTCCGCGAACGACAGGTACGCGTGCGGGACGAACTTCGACTGGGGGAAGCCCTTGATGAGGCGGTGGTAGACCTGCCGCGCGCGATCAAACTGGCGAAGCTCTTCGAGGCCGAAGGCCAGGGAGAAGAGAACCTCGTCCATGCGCTTGAAGCTCGGGTGGTCTTTGACCAACGTCGCATAGGCGCGGATCGTGTCTTCGCGGATGGTCTTGAGCTCCGCTTCGGCCTTCTTCTGCTCGCCGCTGAGCTTCTTAACGCAGCCCTGGTCCTTCTTCTTCTGGCACTGGTAGATGGGCTCGTCGTACTTGCGAACGCGCTCGTTCACGACGGCCTGCATTTCGAAGAGCGTCTCGGCGAGACGAAGCAGAATGTCCGGACGGCGCGGGTCCTTCACCGGCGTGCGGTCGCTCAAGCGGCGAAGGAGCGCGACTTCGCGCGTCAGGAGCGAAAATTCGCGCGCCTTGATGGCTTCACGGTTTCGTCGCGCCGCCGCGTCGAGTTCGATCGAGGGACCCGTCGGGCCGCTCTTCTTGTCGTCCTTCTTGCGGTCGATCGTGTCGAGCTTCGACACGGGCGCCGACGGCCGCTTCACCTGACCACGGGTGAGGCCCCCGCAGTCTTGCATCTCCGCGGTTGCACTCGACGTGATGCACAACGAGTCGCCGTTCGACTTTCCAACGTTGTCCGCATACGCGCTCGCGGTCATCGCGAGCAGCGCCCCCATCACAACGCCCCTAAGACAGACCTTGGCCATGCGACCCACCCTTCTGTTTCGTGTGTCCATGTTGAATTCGTTCAAGCTCGCGGCAGCCTAGTTAGCGACCGCACTGGTTGGTGACCTGCTGCCGGTAGAACCCGAGCTCGTCGCGCCAGTACTCGCCATCGAACGGCCAGACCTGGTGCTCCTCGTCGACTTCGACGTCGCCACCACCCGAACGCGCGGCGGCGGTCATCTGGTCCTGCGCGCTCCTCGAAATGTTGCCGCGGCGAGCCGTGGTGATTTCGATTTGCACGGTGTCGATCTGCGTCATGAGCTCCTGGAGCTCTTCGATGAGGCGCTCGTAGCGGCCGCGGGCGAGGTCGCCCGTCGAGTCGATGGCGAAGCTCTGCGCAACGGCAATATCCTGGAGGATCCGCGCGCCGAGATTCGAGTTCTTGAACGGCGTCGGGCTCTTGTTCAGGCGCTCCTGCTCACCCTCGAGCACGGAGACGTACTCAAGGTTCCGGAGCAGCATGCGATCCGAGAGCGCCGTGGATACGATCGCGCGGATGCGGGGGCTCAGGTTCGCCTTGCCCGCACGGACCTTCTTCAAGAACTCGAAGAACTTCGTGTTGTCGCCTTCGTAGGTCTTGAGCGTCGCTTCGAGTTCGGTCGCGACCGGGTCGTAGCGCTCGTGGAACTTCGCGACCATCGCGTCCGCGTTGTCGAGCTGGCAGTTCACGAAGAACGTCACCGCTTTCACGACGAGGGCCTCGGGGTAGTACGAATCCTCGAAGTACGGCGAGTAGATCGTGTGGATGTTGCCGAGGGCGCGGGAATACTCGTCGGCAAGGAAGAAGGCCCACGACTCTTCGAACATGGAGTCGAGCCAGTACTCGCTGCCCTGGTCGACCTTCGACCACATTTCGACAGCGTTACCGAGGATCTTGCCGTCCACCTGACGCTCGCCCGTGGCGGCGTCCGCACGGCTCGCTGCGGTGTAGTACGTACGGGCAAGGGAGATCCGCGCGAGGTTCAGCAAACGCTCCTCGTCTTCGATCCCCTTGACGTCGCCCTTCTCGATTCCGTCGACAACCGACCGGAAGGACTGGATCGCCGGGCGCGCCTTGCGAAGGCGCACGTGCGTGATGCCTTCGAAGAACTTCGCGTGCACGTAGTACGGCGAACTCGACTGCACCTTCTGGAAGAGCTCGACGGCCGCGTCGAACTCGCCCTGGGCGTACTTGAAACGCCCCATGAGGTAGAGGAGCTGGTTGTAGAGCTCCGCACTCTCCGAATTGTTGAACTGCTCGAGCTGGTCGACGCCGTAGCGACCCACCTTCTCGATGATGCCCGCCGGCTCCGGGAGCTGGGACGCGAGCTGGGCCAACCACTGGAGGGTCTGCCCGAAGTAGAGGTGCGCTTTGCCCGCCTGCCCGATCTCATCGAAGATCGCGAGGGCCGACTGATAGAAGCGCAGGTGATACAAAGACTTGCCGAGGAAGAACTGTGCCTTCTGCACATTCGCCGGCGCATCCTGCGATTCGCCCTCGACGACGCGCTGAAATTGCACCGCCGCTTCTTCGTACCGCTCCTGCTGGTAGAGGCGCAGCGCATTGGCGAGCGCCTCGGAAGGCGGCCCCTCCGCGGGAGGCGCGGCGGGCTGGCCGGTCTCCTCGATTTCGAAGGTCATGTCTTGTGCGAAAATCGCGGAGGCCTGCCCCAAAATCAGCCCTGCGATCGCAAACCTCAACGCCCAACGGCTACGCCCCATGGACCTGCTCCTTCGCCTCTCGGACTCCAAAATACCGAAAGCTACTGTAAAATCAGCCACTTAGACTGTCACCGGCCCGCGATGATAGGTAGGCGCAGCGAAGGTTGTCAAGGGGGATTCCCTAAGATTCTTCGTGTCTTGACACCCTCCGCCCGCGCCCAGTAGCTTCCCGCCACCGTCATTCCGAGGGCCCCGTTCGTGCCTTCGGAACCCCGGGCCCCGGTGGCCTTGGGGGACCCTAGAGAAGGGTTGCGGTCGGAGACTCACACCCATGACCTTTCGGGCCCGTCTTTCCTTGTGTTTCTCGAGTGCGGTCCTCGCATTGATGGCCTTCGGTTGCTCGGCGCCGGGCGTCGGTGACCCCTGCGACCCGGAAAGCGTACCGGAGGGCGGATTCGAGTCGAGCGAAGCGTACCTCGAGACCAGCTCGGTCCAGTGCCGGACGCGCGTCTGCATGGTGTACCACCTCGCCGGCGACACACGGAAAGTCACCGGCACCGACAGCTGCGACGAGACCACGGACACCGACTGCGTCAACGGCAACTCGGATTGCGACGACGGCGACACGGTCTCGTCGAACTGCGTGACGGGCCGCGTGTACTGCACGTGCCGCTGTGACGCGCCGAAGGGTTCGTCGACGACCACCTGCGAGTGCCCCGACGGCTACTCGTGCGAAGAAGTCGTGGCGACCAACGCGGCGGGCGCCGGTGTGCGCGGCAGCTACTGCGTGAAGAAGAAGACCGTCGACACCGAAGAGTAGTTCCGCCGGGCAAACGCCCGCGAAATACCGAAACGCGAAACCTTCGCACCGACGGGCCGACAACGGGGGCGTGACACACGCACGCCTTGCCACCGGTCGAGCCGCGGAAACCCTTGTTTGCGAGTACCTGCGCGACGCAGGGTTCGTGATCCTCGAACAGAATGCCCGCGTGGGCCGACTCGAGATCGACATCGTGGCGAGACGCGGTTCGATGCTCGTCGTCTGCGAAGTACGAGCACGACGCGGACGGGTCGGCTTCTCGCCCGCGGAAACCATCGACTCACGGAAGGTGGCCCGCGTGCGCCGCGCGGCCGCGGCGTGGTTAGCGCACCACCGGCCCGGTACGCGCGAACTCCGCTTCGATGCCGCCGCCGTCACGTACGACGCGCGCGGCCACGCACACCTCGACTACTTCGAGGAGGCGTTCTAGCCCTCGGGGGTTCGCTGGGCTCCGCGCCCTGGACGGTGCCCCAGTCGGCGCCCTACTCGCCTTCTTCGGGCGGGTCGCCCAGGGAGGCGCGGACTCGATCGCGAAGCGCACGAACCTTGGCATCGTTGCTGGCGCCGGGGGTCTTGATGAGTTCGTCCAAGGTGACGAGCGTGTCGCGCTGGCGCTCGCGGAGCGCGTCAACCATCTCGGAGAAGGTCTGAAACAGCGACTGGAGTTCATCGCCCTTTCGAAGCCCCGGCTTCCGCGAGAGATCGCCCGCCGCCACTTCGCGGAGCAAGCGCTTCATCTTGAACACGGGGCCCGCCATCTTGTGCGTGATGACGATGCCCGTGAAACCGAGGGTCACCACCATCGCGACGATGCCAGTGATGATCCAGACGAGCAGATCTCGATCGTGGTTGCGTGCGTCTTGGACGAGTCCATCGACCAGGGAGGGGTCGAGGGACGGGTCGGCCATCAGCTGAACCATCATCGATTCGGTCTGGCCCTGGCTGTACTGAAAGACGAAGTAGCCGCCGATGGACGCGACGATGGCCGTCACGACGACAACCATCGTCGTGTACTTGAGCTGAAACCGCGGATCGAGGAGGAAGTTTCGAAGCTGGCGCTTGGGCGGTGTGCTCACCCGAACCGCGGATTCCCTAGTCGTCATCGATCACCCCTTGGGCATGGTAGTGGGGCCGAAAAAGCCCTGTCCATATTCGTTTGTCCTTCAGCCATCGGACCCCGCTGAACTTACGAGCGCCTGTGGCAAGCGCCGAAGCGCCCCGGAGATTGCACCCTCGATGGCCTGCGAGCGCGCCGCGTCGCCGCCGACGGCGCCCTGCACGGTGGCCGCCCCCTGGAGGATCACGCGCATGTCGCGCCCGGGATAGGTGCCGACGATGACCGAAACCACAGCCTTCGTGCCGCTCGGCACGTTCTCGACGCGCACGATCGACACATCGAGGTAGTAGCCCGTCAGGTGCTTCTGCTTGAGCACCGATCGCACCTGCGCCGGCGTCTCGCGCTCCGGGGCGATGAGCACGCCATCGATTTCCGCGACGCGACCGACGATGAACTCCCGCGTGCGCGCCAGGGAGCGGGCGTCGAGCTTGATGGCCGAACCGGTGGCGCCCACGCCGACGTAGTAACGCGGCGGCACCGACGGCGGTGGCGGCTCGATCGTCGCCGGAGCCGTCGTTCGCACGGTTCGCTCAAGGGACTCGGCACTCTGTCGGCACGCGGATTGAACGAGCGGATCCGAATCGCGTTCGCACGCTCGAAGCGCGGCAATGGAACTCGCGTCGCCCACGTGACCAAGGGACGACGCGGCGGCGGCGCGCACCGAAGCGTTCTCGTCTCGAAGCGCGTTGCCGAGTGCCCGGACAACGTTTCCATCCGGCGTCGCGCGACCGAGCGCGACCGCTGCCTGCGCGCGGACGCGGAACGTCTGCGATGTCTCGAGGAGCTTGACCAGGTAGTCGGTGCGCGCGTCCGCGAGGGCGACCGCGCCATGCGAAACGACGAGCGCGCCAAGCGCGCACGCGAGCAAGAACGCCCGCCCCTTGGAGTTCGCACGCAACTTGCGTCTCATTCGCCGCCCATCATCCCTTCGCGGACTCCCCAACCCTGTTGCCGCCCAGGCACGGACGGGCGAAGCTCCCTCAATCTTCAAATGCTCCTCGGGTCGCCCAAGTATCGCAGGCTGGCCGAGAGCGCCGCAATGGCCTTGCTGTTGGCCGCGCCGCTCCCGGCCGCGGCACAGATCGAGGTTCGCATCCATGCGGAGACGCGGATGGAGCTCGTCGCCCGCCCCGACGGCCCCCGCGTACGGGTCCGCGGCCGTCTCCTCGACGACATGGGTGACCCCCTCGAGGGGGCTGAAATCGCCCTTCAAGCCACACCGGCATCGGGTGTGCGCCAACGAGCCAATACCGTGGTGACGGACGCCGCCGGCGTGTTCGAGCTGACGTTGTCCGGCAACGACGTGGTGCGCGTGTTGGCGACCTATACGGGGGATCGCGTTCACGATCCCGTGTCGGTTGAAGCGCGCAACGACCCGGATCACGCACCGGTGACCCTGGAAGTCAGTGCGCCGAACGGCGGCGAAATGTCGCTCGACGCGGCGCACTACGCGATCGCCGTGCGGGTCCGCGCCGGGGGTACCCCGGTGGCGGGCATCCGACTGCGCGTGGCCGACGAACTTGGGCGCGAACTGGCCACGACGGCAACCGGCGCCGGCGGGCAAGCTTCCATCGTGCTCGATACCGCCACGGTCGGGGGTCCGGGCGTGGGCCGGCTGCGGATCGGGGCGGACGCCGGGCCGACCACCGCCGCGGCGCTCACGGAGGTGCCGATTGTGCGCGTGGCGGCCACGACCCTCACGCTGGGAGCATCGTCGGCGTCCACCGGGGAGCACCCGACGGTCGAAGGGCAACTCCGCTGGCGCGGCGGCGGCCTCACCGGGCGGGCCGTCGGCGTATTCGCGGGCGAGCGCCACGTGGCGACCGCCCTCACCGACGACGCCGGGCACTTCGAAGCGCAGGTTCCGCCGGCCAACGATGCACCGCGCACGCTCGTCGCACGGTTCACTAGCGATACACAGGGGTTCACGGACAGCGCGTCCGCCCCACTCGAGCTCCGGGCCACGGCGCCCGAGCGGGTACCGGTCTATTGGCTCTTCGCTCCCCCGGCGCTGCTCTTGGCGTGGCTGTTCGCGTCGCGGCGACGCACACGCCTGCGGGCGGAGCACTCAAACCGCTCGGCCCACGACGTGGGATTCGTGCCCTCGCGGCGCGCCGTGCTCGGCGCACGTACCTCGATTGTGCGAGCACGGGTCGTGAGCGCACGCGGGGCGCTTCCCCTCACGGCGAAGGTGAGCGCCACGGGACCGGGCGGCGTCTCGATCCAGACGCAGACGTCACCGGACGGGCATTTCGTGTTCGCGGAGGGGGCACTCGCGCCCGGCCCGTGGACGCTCGAAGTCGAGGCGCCTGGGCATGCACCGGAGCGCACATCGCTCGTGGTGCCACACCACGGCGAGTGGATGGACGCGGTGGTCCGACTCGTTTGACTCCGTGATCTCGGTCTCGATGCGTTTCGCGCCTGGGTCGAGCGGTGGCTGCCGCGACCGGATGCCTGGCCGTGGCTCACGAACCGGGAGGCGGCTTCCCAGGTGGCTGCGGCGGAGAGCCCCGCGGTGTTCGAGTTGGTGAACGAAATCGATCGCGTCTACTACGGTGCGGACGACCCGTCGCCGGCGGCCGTGGAAGCCCTCGCCGCGCGAATCCAAGCGCTCCCCCTCGAAGCCACCGGCGCGCCGAATCCCCGGGCGCCCACATAGCACTCTGGCTATAGTCGCCGCGCCGGAGCGCCCCGATGTCCGTGGAAATCATCATCGCCATCGCCGTAGCTGTGTTCGTCGCGGCGGCCATCGCCATCGCGCGCACGAGGAAGCCAACGCTTCCAGGGCCGCCTCCCGCCGCGGAGACGGCGACTCCGGGGCCCTCCGGGCCCGAGACGGGCGCTCCGACCGGGGCCGCGCCCGCCGCGAAATCGAGCGCCGCGGAGGCGCCCGCTTCCCCCGAGGCGGCGCTGCGTTCCGGCCTCCAGCGCACGCGGGGCGGATTCGTTCAGCGCCTCAGTGAACTCTTCGGGCGTTCCGCACGCCTCGACCCCGCCATCGCCGACGAGATGGAGGAGGTGTTGCTCACCGCCGACCTCGGCGTGCACGCCACCGATCGCATGCTCGGCGCCCTTCGCGATGGCCTTGCCCGCGGCGCAAGTCACGACGAGGCGTGGAACACACTCACCGACGAGGCGGTCTCCATCCTTCGCACGGGCGCAAGCCCGCTACGCCTCGACGGCAAGCCCGCGTTCATGCTCGTCGTCGGCGTGAACGGCGTCGGCAAGACAACGACCATCGGCAAGTTGGCAAGCCGCTACAAGTCCGAAGGCAAGCAAGTGCTGCTTGCGGCCGGCGACACGTTTCGCGCCGCGGCCGTGGAGCAGCTCGCGGTCTGGGGCCGGCGGAACGGGTGTGAGGTCGTGCGCGGCGCCGAAGGCGCGGACCCGAGTTCCGTCATCTTCGACGCGATCAAGAAGGCCCAGGCCGACGGCGTGGACCTCGTCATCGCCGACACCGCTGGGCGCCTCCATACCAAGACACCGCTCATGGAGGAGCTCAAGAAGGTCGGCCGCTCCATCGAAAAGGCCCTCGGGCGCCCGCCGGATGAAGTCCTCCTCGTGCTCGACGCGACAAACGGCCAAAACGCCATCCAGCAGGCCAAGCTCTTCAAGGAGGCGATCGCCGTGACCGGCATCGCCCTCACGAAGCTCGACGGGACCGCCAAGGGCGGCGTCATCCTCGGAATCGTCGACCAACACAAGATTCCCGTGCGTTTTGTGGGGGTTGGCGAGAAAGTGGAGGATCTCCGGTCCTTCGAACCGGAGGCCTTCGCCCGTGCTTTATTCGAGCGACCGGCGGTCACCGACACCTCGACCGCAGCGGAGCATTGAATTCTTTAGTTTTCGCGTGATATATATGGCGCCTCGCGACGCTGGAATCAACCAATTTCCCTGCGATTCCAATAGGTTGGACATGCTCCGGACAGAGAGGAAAGTCAACGTATGAGGCAGGCTCTGCTCGCAACGGTCGCGGTGGTCGCCGCAGTCTTCGCTGGATCGACGGCGCGGGCACAGGACATGAGCTTCGATGTCGACGAAGCGCAGGGTGATTCCACCGCCACCGAAGAACAGGGCGCCGCGGAAGCGGGCGACTCGACGGGTGGCGACGTCATCGGCGACCTCGCCGCCCAGGAGACCGTCACCGGGGACGTGAACGCGGGGACCGAAAAGGTCACCGAGTCGGTCGAAGAGATTTACGCGGTTCAGCAGATTTACGCGCTCCGCATCAACCGTCTCGAACTCTCGCCGTCGGTCGGGTTCTCGCTGAACGACCAATACGTGAGCCACACGTCGGCGGGCCTTGCGCTCAACTACTGGTGGACGAACGTCCTCGCCATCGGCGTGAACTTCAACTGGTACCAGGGTCTTGAGAGCGAATCGGACCTCGGCTTCCACACGCGCCGCTCGACACGTCTCGCGATTCCCATCACCGAGTACCAGCTCGGCGGCAACCTGAACTTCACGTACGTGCCGCTCTACGGCAAGTTCGGCATGTTCAACGAGTACATCTTCCAGTGGGACGCGTACCTCGTCGGCGGCGTCGGCGTCATGCGCACGCGCCCCGTGCCCGTGGTCGACCCGGAAGTGCGCGAGTTCGATTTCGACTGGCGCATCGCCTTCAACCTCGGCATCGGCATCCGCATCTTCGTGACGCGGTGGCTCGCCATCTTCGGCGAAATCCGCGACTACGCGTACCTCGAGAAGCTCGAGAACACGAAGGTCGCCCTCGGCTCGTCCGACGCGGCGAACTGCAACGACGGCGAGCGCTGCGACAAGGGCACCTGGCTCGAGGACAGCCCGACGCTGACCAACAACGTGACGGCCCAAATCGGCCTCACCATCTTCCTGCCCTTCGAGTTCGACTATGACCTGCCCCGCTGACGCGATGGAGAGCAAGACGACCATGAAGACGAACTCGATGAAGAACCGTTGGACGCTCGCCCTCGCCGCCCTCGCGATGGCATTCGCGCTGAACCTGCCGGCCGCACCCGCGTCCGCCCAGGAGGTGCAAATCACGGGTCCCTTGGCCGGCGCGCCCGCGTGCCGCGGATGCCGAATCTACCGCGAAGGTCGATTTCAGCTTCAGCCGCTCGCCGCGTTCACGCTGACCGACGAGTTCTCGCGCACGATCCTCTTCGGCGCGCAGCTCCAGTACCACTTCACCGATTGGCTCGGCCTCGGTTTGTGGGGTGGCTTCGGTGCGATCCACATCGACACGAACCTCACCGATCAGGTTGTCTCGCGTGGGCAGACCACGAACCGAAACTCCCTGAGTCTTCCGAGCCGTCAGGGCTTCGCCGACCAAATCGGCACGATCAGCTGGATCGGCGCGGCGCAGCTCACGTTCATCCCGCTGCGCGGCAAGCTCGCCCTGTTCCAGAAGATCTTCATCGACGCGGATTTCTACGTCTTCGGCGGCGCGGCCGGCGTGGGCGTAGAGGAACGCAAGACGGTGTCCGCCGCCACGGCGAGCTCCGCCTGCGGTGAAGCCGCATTCGCTGCCAAGGACCCGGCGCTGCCATCTCCGGCCGCCTGCCTCGCGACGCAGGACAAGCGCGCGTCGCGCGTCGCCATCGCCCCGACCTTCGGCGTGGGTCTGATGATGTACTTCACGGACTACTTCGGTTTGAGCCTTGAATGGCGCGCCCTGCCCTTCGCTTGGAACACGTCCGGTACGGACGAGGCGGGGAGCGGCCCGGACGGCGAATTCCCGGACGGCGCCGTGGACGGCAAGGACCAAATCTTCAAGTTCAACCACATGGTTGCCATCGGCTTCTCGTTCTCGCTGCCGACCGCGGTCGGCGTCTCCGAGTAAGCGAAACGCTCCCAGGATTGCGCCCGCTCCGAGGCCACGCTCAGCCGGACGGGACCATCTCGGCCTCGCACGGGCGGGGTTGGTCGCGTCTACGCGCGGCGAATGGCGCCGGACTTCGGGTCCATGGCGAAGCCATCGGTGAGCTTGGACTTTACTTCCGGTCGAAGCGCGTTCGGAACGGCGTCACCGAGCTCCGCGAGGCCGCCGAGAATGCGTGCGCGCGTACGTACCGACTCCTCCTTGAGGAGCGCGTCGAAGAGGGCCTGATGCGCGGCATCGTCGAGTCCGGATTGCGCGAGCAGGGCACCCACGGCGTGGAAACGCGCGGTCTCGTTCATGTCACCGAGGAAGCGAAGGACCGCAGCAGCAATCTCCGACCGCTGACGCTGCTCGAGGCTTGAGAGGACCTGGATCTTCCGCTCCGGATCGCGCTCGTACTCGGTGTCCATGTCGGCGAGGAGGCGCAGTAGCTCGTCCGTCACGCGATCGGCGGGCACGAGTTGCTCCAGGATTCGAAGTGGGATGGCGATGGAGTCCGCGCGCCGAAGGAAGGCGCACACCGGTTCGACGGCCACCTCCCCCGCGCCGACAACGCCCGCGAACGCGGCGTCCTTCTCCTCTTGGTCCGTGATGCTCGGGTCGATCCGATAGGTGAATCGGACCAACAGCGCCTGCACCGCGGCGGGTGTCTTGTCGTTCGAAAGCTTCTTGATGGACTCCCAGCGGTCCACCGCCTGGGCGCGCTTGTTGGCGACGCGCGCCGCATGCTTGTCAACGGGGTTTGAACCCTTGAGAAAGTCGAAAAGGCCCACGGGTACTTCTCCGCCGTGGGTTCTCGCGAATCAGGACGGGCTTGAGCGACACGACGCCGCCCTTGGCCTCAACGACGAATCGAACCATGCGCACGCCGTGCTTCTTCTGAAGGCTTTCGGCATTCCGCTGAAGGCGCTCCGCGAAGCGATCCTGCGTGAGGTTCGAGACGCTTTCGCCACCGGCGGTCTTGGCCTCGGCGTACTCCCGGAAAAGACGCGCGAGGTAGTCCGCCTCGGCTTCCTGGCCGAGCGGTCCCGCGATGGCGGGGTCGTCGATGACACCCGCCGTGCTGGCGGCCGCGCCGCCGGCCGGCTCACCCGAGGTGCGTGCTCCGGCGGCCACGGACCCCTGAAACTCCGAGCCCTGCCATTCGCCACTGTCCGACATGGGCGTCCCGTCGTCCGACTCTGAAACGCCCGTGAAGACGTTGATCAGCTGATTGATTCGGTAGGCGAGACCGCCGAACTCCTGACTGTCGATGTCCAAACGGAGCTGCGTGTTTCCGTTGATGACCGCAAGCACGCCCTCCTCGATTTCCTCGAGGGGCTCAAGGAAGCTTCCGCCGATCACAAAGCCGTAGATCAAGACCAGGACGATGCCGATAGCCATGAGCACGAGCACGATGTTCGCGACACCCGCCAGACCCGCGGCCTGCGTCTTGTCGGCCAGGACCGCGTACCCCACGGGCACGGAGGAGGTCATCGGCAGTCGGCCAACCACGCCCGTCCAGTCGTCGCCGTTCACGGTGTCGTTCCATTCGAACGCGCCTTGCCCGCCCGTAAGCGTCGCAGTGGTGCGCGCACCACTACCGCTGGCGCCATAGAGCGAAGCCTGCACGTTCTGCGCGGCCTGCGGATCGAGCGAGGAGCTATAGATATCCTTCGGATTCAGG
Organism: Polyangiales bacterium; assembly: GCA_041389625.1. GTDB lineage: Bacteria > Myxococcota_A > Polyangia > Polyangiales > JAWKRM01 > JAWKRM01. The sequence goes on along the minus strand of JAWKRM010000002.1, from coordinate 23,105 downwards.
AACGCGATGTCGCAGCCGAGGAGCTGCGCTTCGCGGGCCGCGAGCGCGCCCGTAAGCTCAAAACCAACGAGAAGCGTGCCCACCACGGCTCCCTGCTCGTTGCGAATCGGGGCAACGCCCACCTGGAGCAACGTGCCGTCGTCCGACTTGAACCAGACATCGTGTTGCGCGCGACCCTCGGCGAGGGCGCGACCCACCGCGGGCACATCCTTGGTCAGAAGGGTGCCGTTCAGGCGGTTCTTGTCCTGGTTGCGCGCGACGACGGTGCCCGAGCTGTCGGTGATCGCCACGATGGACGGGCGGCTGCTCCGACCACGCGCCGGGTCCTGGAACCAACCCGCGACGTCGTTTGCCGCGTCGAAGGAGCGGTTGCGACGTGAATCGCCGACGCTCGCCATGGCTCCGCGCACCGACTCGTCGCTCGCGCGGTTTTCGACTTGGTTTAGGAATTCGTACGCGCTCAAACGCCACGAGCGGTCGAACAGACGCGCATCGCTCCGGACGCGCGCCGTGATGTCGCGCCGGAGGGTGTCGGTCACCTGGCCACGAATGAGCAGGAATCCAATGATTCCCGTGAGGAGTACGACGACAATGTTTCCGGCGATGATCTTGAGCCGCATAAGGTTAGCCCCCGCGAAACGCGCTGCGCCTAGCAACCACTTAGCCGCCCCGCGACCGCCGCGGAAGTCCGCACACGGAAACGGCTTTTTCGGCGCCCGGGATATCATTTTGGCCGTGCGCGGGTCAAGACGCGCCCCGGCCTGGGGGCTAGTTTCGAGGTAGGCGGCGGGTCCGGTACACTCGGACGGGCGGCACGATGACCTGGGCGATCCTGTGCGAAGAGGCGGAACTCGCCGTGGAGTGCTCAACCCGTGCCAAGGAGCTCGGGCTGGACGTGGACTGCCGGGTCAGCGAGTCGCCCACTCGGGAGGCGATCGACACGATCCGTCGGGGGCACGACGCGGCGGTCGTGCTCGTGGCTCCGCCGCCGCTTGAGACCCTCGTGGAAATCGCCGAGGCCGCCGGTGCCGTGGCCGGCACTCCGCGGATCGCCGCGGCGTTCCTCGCGCAGGGCGACGACCCGGTGGCGGCCATCTCCATCGCGCGGGACCTGGGCATCGTCGCCGTGGAGGAGGTCCGCCCCCTCGTGAGCGCCCTCGCTGTGCTCGAATCCGGCGTCGAGCGACCGTGGGCCGTGGCGTTGGGCTCGCTTCCAAGCGCCGATCGCCAACGCTTCGCCCGGATCGCCGGCCTACGTCAGTCCGGCGGAGGGATCCTCAGCCGCGGGGACGACGGCGGTGTCGTGCTGCAGTCGGCCAAGGGGTCGCGCCGGCATCCCCTGGGCGATGGGCGCGACGCGGCGGAGGCGATCGTCGCCATCCATGCCGCGGCGGGAGCAACGGGCACACCGCGTCCGGTGTACGAGGCGGTGGATCCGGCGCGCGCCGCGGGCATCCTGTTTGGCCCGCCCCGCGCCCTTTCGGGCCACGCGAGCAAGGCCGCCCTCGGCGCATACGGCGTGCCGACCCCGGCGGAGGAGCTCTGCGCAAGCGCGTCCCGGGCCGCCGCCGAAGCGTCGCGGATGGGGTTCCCCGTGCGGATCACCCTCGCCTCGCCCGACCTTCGCCTCCTCGAACACCCGGATCTTATTGTGGACGGCCTGGATCACGCGACGCAGGTGCGCGACGTGTTTCGGCAGTTGGTTGCGACGGCGGAAGCCCGAGTCGCGGGCGCGCGGATCCTTGGCGTGACCGTAAGCGCAGCGACGGTGCCACGCGCCACCCTCCGCGCGAGGCTGACGCCGCTCACGCACGGGCGGGTGCTTGTGGACATCGGCTTCGCGGACCCACATGGGCTCGCGTCGGGCGACCACACGCAAACGGTGTTCCCAACATCCGTGGCGCGGTTTGAGCGCGTCCTTGGTCGCCTCGCTGGCGCCGACCTTCTCGTTGATGGTCCGGCCGCCGTGCGACGCCAGACCATCGATGCCATCGCCCAGGCGGTGCTGCGTTCATCCGCGTTTGTTGCGGATCACGCCGACGCCATCACCGCCGTGGAACTCGACCCGCTGGTCGTCCTCGCCGACGGGTCCGCCGAAGTGCGCGACGCCTGCATTGAAGTGAGCGACGCGTTTGAGCGTCGGCTCGATCGCGAAGCGGGAACGGGCGCGTCAACGGCGAACGGCTAGGTTCGCCGAAATGCGAACACTCGCTAGTGCACGCCGCGCGTGTGGGTGACGCCCTTCGCGACGGCGAATGGCGGCCATGCTGCGACGTTTGCGATGCCGAGGTAGACGAGGATCACGACCGCGAAGACCACGGCGCCCTTCCCCACGGGGCTCAATTCCGAGAAAAACGACACGTTCGGGCCTCCAGCTCGCCGTGGAGGCTAGCCGCGTACGCGTCGCGCGGTCAATGCGCGGCGCCCGCCTCGAGCACCGCGCGCAGGTACGGGGCAGTCGGTGAACCCGAAGTGAGCGCGGCGACCTCCGCCGGCACCCCGGTCGCAACCACGGTTCCCCCCGCCTCGCCGCCTTCTGGTCCGAGTTCGATGAGGTGGTCCGCCGCCGCAACCACGTCGAGATGGTGTTCGATCACAACGACGGAGTGCCCTTGCTCGACGAGACGTCCGAGTACACCGAGGAGCACGTCGACGTCGGCGAAGTGGAGACCCGTCGTCGGCTCGTCTAGGACATACAGCGTTGGCGTCGACGTGCGTCGGGAGAGCTCGAGGGAAAGTTTCATGCGTTGCGCCTCGCCGCCCGAGAGCGTGGTCGCGCTTTGACCGAGCGTGAGGTAGCCAAGCCCGACGGCCCGGAGCGTCGCGAGCGCGTTATGCACATCGGGCACCGCGCGATAGAAGACTTCGGCATCGTCCACGGTCATCGCGAGCACCTCGGCGATGTTCAGACCGCGATAACGCACCTCCAGCGTCTCGCGGTTATAGCGGAGGCCATTGCACTGCTCGCAGAGCACCTCGGCGTCGGGCAGAAAGTGCATGGCCACCCGCACGACGCCGGCGCCCTGACACCCCTCGCAACGGCCACCCTTCACGTTGAAGGAGAAGCGCGAGGCGGTGTAGCCGCGGGCCCGGGCGTCGGGCACGGAAGCGAAAAGCTCGCGAATGGAGCCGAAAAAGCCCGCGTAGGTCGCGGGACAGGAGCGGGCCGAACGGCCGATGGGGGCCGCGTCCACGCAGACCACGCGCTCGAGCGCGCCAAAGCCCGTGACCTTGGCGAGCACGTCCACGGTTTCGCCTCGCACATGCGCCTCGGCGGCACGGAGCACCGTGTCCATGATGAGCGAAGATTTGCCGCCGCCACTCACGCCCGTCACGACGACGAGGCCCGCGGTGGGGATGTCCACGTCGACGTCCTTCAGGTTGTTGCGCCGGGCGCCGCGCACGCGAATGGGGGACCCCAAGGTCACCGCCCGATGCGTGCGCTCGATGCGTCGACGATGGGAAAGGAATGCCCCCGTGACCGAGGCTCCACTCGAGCGAAGGGCCGCTCCGTCCCCCTCCGCGACGATGGTGCCACCGTGCACGCCCGCCCCGGGTCCGAGGTCGATGACGTGGTCCGCGGCGTCGATGACCGCCGCATCGTGCTCGACGACGAGGACCGTATTGTCACGGTCGCGCAACGCGCGAAGTGTGCCGAGTAGGCGCTCCGTGTCCCGGGCGTGGAGCCCGATGGACGGCTCGTCGAGCACATAGAGAACTCCGGCGAGGTTCGCACCGATCTGTGTCGCCAACTGCACACGCTGCGCTTCGCCCCCGGAGAGGGTCGCCGTCGGCCGGTCGAGGGAGATGTAGTCGAGCCCCACATCCACCAGAAACCCTAGGCGCGATCGCAATTCCCGCAAAACGGGCTTGGCGATTTCGGCCTCCCGCGCGCCGAGCTCGAGCGCGTCGAGGAACGGCAGCGCGCGATGCACCGGCTCGCGGGAGAACGTCGCGATGTCGAGGCCCGCAAGCCTGACGAGGAGCGCCTCGGGGCGAAGTCGCGTTCCGCCGCACGATGCACACGGGGGCCGCTCGGTCCACGGCACGGCGCGCTCCGCACCGTCCTCGCCATCCGTCTCGTCGTTCGCGCTCGACTCCGGCCCCCCCTCGACGCCGAGCCCGCCGCACGCGGGGCAGGCCCCCTGCGCGGAGTTGAATGAGAAGAGCGCGGGTTCAAGGGCCGGCGTCACGTAGCCGGACTCGGGGCATTCGTAGCGCTCCGTGAACGAGTGTTCCTCGCCCCCTTCGATGGCCACGAGCAAGCGCCCGCCGGAGCGCCGAAGCGCCAGTTCCACCGAATCCGCGAGGCGTTCACGCACGCCGGGTTTGATGACAATGCGGTCGACGACGACATCGAGGTCGTGCGCCTTCCGTTCCTGGAGCTTCGGGTCCTCGGCGAGTTCGAGAACGCGGCCGTCCACGCGAATGCGCACAAACCCCTGCTTTTGAAGCTCCGCCCGCTCCTTGGCGAGCTTGCCCTTCTGTGCGCGCACCACGGGAGCAAGCACCGTGATGCGCGTTCCTTCGGACCACGCGAGCACAGCCTCCACCATCTGTTCGGCGGAGTGGGCGCGGAGGGGCTTGCCGGTCGCGGGCGAATGCGGCTGTCCCACGCGGGCGTAGAGCAGGCGCAGGTAGTCGAGCACTTCGGTCACGGTGCCGACCGTGGATCGCGGGTTTCGATTGGGTGCCTGCTGCCGCACACAGATGGACGGCGCGAGACCATCGATGGCATCGACATCGGGTTTCGGCAGTCGCGGCAAGAACTGCCGCGCGTAGGCACTGAGCGACTCGATGTAGCGACGCTGCCCCTCGGCGTAGATGGTGTCGAACGCGAGGGATGATTTCCCGGAGCCACTCACGCCCGTCACCACCACGAGCTTCTCGCGAGGAATCGTCACGTCGACATTCCGAAGGTTGTGCGTGCGGGCGCCACGCACGACGATTTGCCGACGGGAGGTCACCCTAGCCGCGGGCTCCAGAGGTCAGTTCGGCCGCCATGCGGATGGCCGCTTCCATGCCCTCCGCATCGCCCGTGCCCGCACGGGCCGCGTCGTAGGCGACGCCGTGGTCGACGCTGGTGCGCACGAAGGGCAGGCCCCAGGTCACGTTCACGGCGTGCCCCCAGTCGAGCACCTTCGATGCGATGGTCGCCTGGTCGTGGAGCATGGCCACCACGCCCGCAACGCGCCCCTCGGCCGCCCATCGAAAGGCCGTTTCTGCGGGAATTGGGCCCTCGATGGTGACGCGGAGCCCGGCGTCGCGCGCCTCCCGCACCGCCGCCTCCACCCCGGGCGCGATGGATTCGGCGTCTTCGTTCCCGAGGAGACCGCCCTCGCCCGCATGGGGGTTCAGACCCGCCACGACGATGCGGGGCGCCGCGTCCGGAGTCGCCATGCGCGTCACGGCCTCGGCGAGATGACGGGTCGCACGCGCCACCCGTGCGGCGGTCACGGCGTCCGCCGCCAAGCGAACGGGCAAGTGCGTCGTCACGAGCGCGGTGCGGAGCCGCGGCCCAAGGAACAGCATCGTGACCTCGTCGTTCGCGAGGCCGGCGCGCTCCGCCAAGTATTCCGTGTGCCCCGCGAAGCGCACGCCGCCCATGACGACGGCCGCCTTGCTCGCCGGCGCCGTCACGAGCGCCGAGGCCTTCCCAGCGCGAACCGCGTCGAACGCGCCGTCGATGGCGCGCAGCTGGGCCACGCCACCTTCCGCGCTTGGCCCGTGCACCGCGATGCACGCGTCGGTCCAATCCGCGACGTGCACAACGCCGACGACGCCGCCGGGGAGCGACCACGCGGCATGCGCCTCGAGCGTGTGTGGCACGCCGCCCTCGACCCGCACGAGTTCCTGAAGCCGCGGCCCGTCACCGAAGAGCACGCACGTCGCTTCCCCCGCCAATCGCGTCGCCGCGCGCGCGCTCACGACGGGGCCGATCCCCGCCGGATCCCCCGTCGAAACCGCAAGCGGCAGGTTCACGGGGCCCTCAGCTTGTAGCCCACGCCCCGCACGGTCTCGAGGTCCTCGGCGCCGCGCCCGAGCTTGGTGCGGAGGCGCTGCACGTGGATGTCGACCGTGCGCGAGGAACCGTAGTGCGCCACGCCCCAAACGCGCGTGAGCAACTGTTCGCGGGTGAATACGCGCCCTCGGTGCTGCGCGAGGAACCTGATGAGCTCGAACTCCTGGTGCGTCAGCTGCACCGTGCGCCCTTCCACCGTCACTTCGTGCGCGGCAAGGTCGAGACAAACCGCGCCGAACTTGATGCGCTCCTGGTTCTCGAACTCGCTTTGCCGCCACTGCAAGCGGCGGATCCGCGTGTAGAGCTCCGCGGGCACGTACGGCACGAGGACGAAATCATCGAAGGTGTCGTCCTGGTGCATGCGCGGAACGCCGCCGACCGTGACCGCGACGAGGACGGGCACTTCCACCAGCGCGTCCACGGCGCGTACCCGCACGAGCGCCGCCCGCCCAGCGTCCACCTCATCGATGGCCTCGATGATGACGACCGCGGGCGGGGACTCAATCCACTCGGGCTGCTCGAAGGTGTCCCAAAGGTCCACCGCCTGCACCCGGCAGCCGAGTTGACCGAGGACGGAAAGGGCCCCGTCTGGACGATCGACGAGCTTCTGATTCGCGACGATGAGGACCCACATGGGCGTCGAGCCTTCGGAAGCGGCGAAGTGTAGGTCCATCGGGCCCAAGTACAACTCGCCGGCCCCGAATTCCGGCGACTTGGGAACGGCGACACGACCAGCAGTGCCTTGACCGGGCCCCGGCGGCGTGCCTAAGTTTCGCGCCTTTACGGGCGCTTTGCCCGATCCTTGGGTCGTTACGTTGGGCTTGAAGCGCTGGACATTGGTCGTGACGGAGCTCGGGGCATCGACCGCCCTGACGAGCGTCGATATCGACGCGCCCAACTGGATGGCTGCGCTCACGGAGGGCCGCGCCAAGATCGGTGAAACGGGCGGCGTCCCCGCGGGTGCGAGCTGCGCCGTGGCCCCCGACGGCCGCGTGACCATCCTCGATCCCGTTGCGCACCGCTCCTACGTCCTCACGCCGGAGGGCGGCGGAACCCTGCTGTCGTCCATGCCGCCGCCGGCGGCCCCGTCGAAACCGCCCGCGTCCGGGACGAGCGTGCGGCCCCGCGCGAGCGAGCGACCGGCGAGCTCCCAGGCCCCCATCCCCTACGGCAGCACGCCGCTCGGTGGCCGCAACGCGAGTGAAATCGCCGTGGCGGGCACGCAGACCCTCGCCGGCGCCCAGGCGGCGCGCGCCGTATCCATCCCGGCCCCCTCTTCGTCCCCCGGGTCCAACTCGTCTCCGGGAAGCGCATCGTCCCCCGGAAGCACGTCGTCGCCCGGCACGAGCTCGTCGCCCGGGAACACCTCATCCCCGGGAAGCACGTCGTCGCCGGGGACCGCGCCGGCGGAGGCAGCGCACGACGAACCGATCCTCCTTTCGCAGCTTGCCAAGGTCGCCGGTGCGGATGCGGCGCTGAACGTCGGCGCGCCCTTCGAGCCGGATGAAAGCGCGGTGCCCACGCGGGTGCAGACCAAGCCCCCCGTCATCGACGACGCGGACGCTTCGGGCGAATGGGTGCTCATCGATTCCCGCGATGAAGAGGCGAGCACGGACAGCCCCATCACCTACCGCGAGCGCACGTATGTCGTGGACCGAACGTGGAGTTCGGACCGCGTCGCGGCGCACCTCCGCGGGTGCCTCGCGGAGCTCGACGCGGACCTCGCAGCGGTGCCGCGCGGAAAGTTCGTCGTCCTCGCGGCGTTCGATCACCGTTGGGAGTCGGCCCCGGAACGCCCCCCCGTCGCCGTGCTCGAGTGGAAGGATTGGCGAGGCGAACCCGTCGTGCAGTTCCCGCTGGCGGAGGTCTACGGAACCCGTGTGGCGGAGCCCGCAGTGGCGCCGGAGCCGACCGCGCCGAATCAGCTCGAACCGAGCGCGGCCGAGCCCGACCAGGTCGGGTCCGGCCAAGCCGCGCCGACCCAAGCCGAAGAGGCGCCGGGCGCGCCCGCACCGTCGGCCGCACCCCAGGCCGTGGAAGCCGCCGTCCCCGCTGCTACGCCGGTACCACCGCGCGCGCGCGACTCGGAGCCCTTCCTTCTCACCAAGCCGAGTTCCCGGCCCCCGCCGGCGGGCCCGAACACCTCCGTTGGCGACGACACACGCCTCGTCCAGGCGTTCGAAGCGATTCAGGACATTCACTTCCTGAGCACGCCCGCGGAGGGTTTCGACTTCGTGGTGCGCGTGCTCGACGAGCTCGTCCCATGCGAAGCGGCCACGGGCGCCGTCTACGACATCGACACGGACGAGCTGCGCTTCGTGGCTCTGCGCGGCGTGGAAACGGACGAGTGCCGCGGCAATGCCGTGCCCGCGAGCCTCGGCCTGTTCGGCGCGACCATCACGCGGAATGCGGCCGTCGTGGTGCCGGACCTCATGGAAGACACGCGGTTTGACGACGAAGCCGAGGGCCGCCCCGGCCTGATGCCGCGGGATGCGGTGTACGTGCCGGTGGAACGCTCCGGTCGACTGTTCGGTGTCCTTCAGCTCCTAAATCGCCGGGGCCGCGGCCCCAACCGCGAAGGCCTCGGGGCGTTCTCCGAGACGGACGTGGAAATCGCGAACTACCTCGCGCGTCAGCTCGCGGAGTTTCTGGCGCACGCACGCCTGTCGCTCGAGCCAGCGCGCCGCTAGTTCGGCGCCGTCCGCCGCACCTCGACGCGTTTCAATCGCGGGCTACTTCGCGAGGAGCGACTGGACTTCGCTCTCGATCGCACGTTCTTCACCCGCACGGAACCCGAAGTGCGTGAACCGCACGACGCCGCCACGGTCGACGACATACGACGATGGCATCTTCGATGGCGCGTATCGGTCGGCAACGACGTGTTCCGCATCGTGCCCACTCGGGAACGTCGCCTTGAGGCGCGAGATGAACTCCTTCGCCTTGGCCCGCTCCCGGTCGACGCTCACGCCGATGACCGCGAAGCCCTTCGACTTGTACTTCTGGTAGAGGCGGTCGAGGTGCGGGATCTCCTCGCTGCACGGCTTGCACCACGACGCCCAGAAGTCGACGACGACCACCTTCCCCGCGTGCTCAGCCAAACGAACGCGGCCCCCCTGGACCCCCGGCAGGTCGATGTCGGGTGCGCGCCCACCCCGATCGAGGGCCAGGGCCGGTGTCACGGCCAAGGCGACGAGAATTACGACGAGAAACCCCGTGATCGCCCTTCGCATCGCCGCCTCGGACGGCCCGCCGCGGCCGCTATTCAGCGCCGAGCTGCGGGCCCGGGCCGTCACTGCGACGCGAGCTCCTCTTTCAGGTACGACGGGAGCGCGTTCGGCGATTCGTCAAACGCGCGGCCGTTCACGAAGAACGTGGGCGTGCCCTGCACGTTCACCTTCTCGCCCTTCGCGCGGTCCGCATCGACCTTGGCCTGCACCTCCGGCGATGCGAGGTCCGCCTCGAACTTCGCCACGTCGAGGCCGATGGCCTGCGCGTACTTGCGCAGGTCTTCGTCCTCAAGGGCGGTTTGGTTGCGGAAGAGCATGTCGTGCATCTCCCAGAACTTGCCCTGCTTGCCCGCGGCCACCGCGGCGCGCGCCGCCGGCATGGCACGCACGTGCCCCGAGAGCGGGTAGTTCAGGAACACAACGCGCACCTTGCCTTGGAACTCGCGCAGGATCTGCTCGACGATGGGAAATGCGCGGCCGCAGAACGGGCACTCGAAGTCGCTGAACTCGATGACGGTGATGGGCGCCATGGGTGCGCCGCGCACCGGCGCGCCCGTCACGTCGATGGAAACGCCCTCGTCCTTGCCGTAGCGCTGACGGTACTTGGTTTCGATCTCGGAGCGCTCGAGGCCCTCGGAGACCAAACGCCCGAGGAAATGGGCCGCCGGACGGCATTTCGCGCAACCGTTCGCATCCGCCCCGCAGGCCCCCACGGAACGCGGCTCGCCGCAGGGCGAAAGGAGGTCGTTCACGAGGCTGCGCCACGTCGCCTGTTCGTCGTCGGTCAGCTCGGAGACATCGACGCCCGGCACGGACTCCACCTTGGAGGAACCGGTCGCCGGCGCCTGCTCCGCGCCCGGTGCCACCACCGTCGCGTCGTTGCCCTTCTCACCGCAGCTCGCCCCGAGGAGCGGAACGGCGACGGCGAGCCACAGCGCATGCCGGCTCAGGGACCCTCGCGCCCGCTCGGACCGCGACTCGAAAGGTGCGACTCGCTCGGTTGCGATACGGCGCCAACGGTTTCGCACAACGCCCGCCTTCGACCGATCAGGAATCGGAGTAGGTGCTGAGTTGCTGCCGGATCACGTCTTCGTTGATCCCGTTGGTCATGTGGTCCTTCAGGCAGTCCGCCACGACGAGCAGGAGGTCGTCGACGCCCTTGTCCTCGATGAGCTTCGAGAGGAGCTGGCGAGCCTCACGACTGTCTTCTTTCCGAAGAAAATCGCGAACCTGCTCGATGCTGATGCCGCCCTCGAAGTCGATGTAGACGTGCTCAAAGAGATATCGGGCAAGTTCCCTCACTGTCGCCTCCGTGGTGCCGCGCTCCGTGCTGCGTGCAAGTGAGGTGTTTGTAGACCCCGGCCGGCGCGCTGCGCAAGGAAGAAATCCAAGCAAGGTCGAGGGAATCGGCGCGGACCCGGCAGAAACGCCGGCTTGCGAAGCGCTCCGGGGCGCCTTATCCGTCGGGCGTTGAAGCGGTTCAGGTGATCGCTGGCGGCCCCTCGGGGCCGCGGGAGGAAAGTCCGAGCTTCGAAGGACAGGATGCCAGGTAACGCCTGGTGGGGGTGACCCCGAGGAAAGTGCCACAGAAACCAGACCGCCCCGGGGTTCGCTCCGGGGTAAGGGTGAAACGGTGGGGTAAGAGCCCACCGGGCCGGCGGTAACGGCGGTCGCAAGGCAAACCCCATCCGAAGCAAGACCAAATAGGGGGGCGTTTGAGGGTGGTCCGCCCGAGCCCCTGGGTAAGGTCGCACGAGGGCGCCGGCGACGGCGCCCCTAGAGGAATGATCGCCACCGCGCCGCCGGCGACGTCGGCGTGGACAGAACTCGGCTTACGAACCCTTCAACCACGCCGCGCGCGCAAGCGCCGGCGTGTGCCCGGCGCACGATTCCGGACCGGTCCGCGGTTCGGAATACGGACTCGAATCAACATTGACACCTGCGCCGAGGAGGCGTGATACGAGCCGTGTCACAAATGAGACAGACCCGGCGCACCGTGCAACGCAATCGGCGGCGGTTCGGAGCGGGACTCGCGCTATTGTGCCGCGATGCGCGTCCTTCGCCTTGAGCATTCCGGCCTCCCCTACTTTGCCACCGCCGAAGACGAGGCCACCGCTCGGCTCCTGACGGCGGCGCCATGGCTCGGGGGAACGCCCACGGACCGCCTCGTGCCCCTCGCACGGGCCCGACTCCTGGCACCGGTCACCCCGAGCAAGATCGTCGCCGTGGGGCGCAACTACGCGGAGCACGCGGCGGAGCTCGGTAGCGATCTGCCGCCCGAGCCCCTCCTGTTTCTGAAGCCTCCGTCGGCGATCGTTTCACATGAAACAAAAATCGAAATTCCAAGTGATAGCAATAGAGTAGACCACGAAGCTGAAATCGGAATCGTAATTAGATCGCGTCTTCGACACGGCGATCTGGCGGCCGCGCGTTCAGCGATTTTCGGGGTCACCTGCGTCAACGACGTCACCGCCCGGGACCTCCAGCGGAAGGACGTGCAGTTCACGCGCGCCAAGGGATTCGACACCTTCTGCCCCTGCGGCCCCTGGATCGAGACCGACCTGGACGTGGAGAACCTCGAGGTCATCGGGCGCGTGAACGGCACGGAGCGGCAACGCGGAAGTACTCAACAAATGGCCTTCCCGATCCTCGATCTCGTGGCGTTCATGTCGCGCGTGATGACCCTCGAGCCCGGGGATCTCATCTCGACGGGCACCCCGTCGGGCGTTGGTCCGCTGGCACCGGGGGACGTGGTCGAGGTGGAGGTCTCCGGCGTCGGTGTGCTGCGAAACCCCGTGGTCGCCGGCACCTGAATCCGCGGGGCGTCCCCCGACCGCCCAATGGAGTTCGGGCTCAAACCCGCGGTGTCACACTAGGACTTTCCGCGATTCGCGCCACAAACCATTGTTATCAAACAGGAATCACTACGACTGCATTTGCTCACTTTCGGCCATCGACCGCGCCCGGGTCGACACTACGATCCCGACCATGACCGAACCTGTGCCGTACACGCCGCCCCCGCCTCCCCCCGAGGACCCGAACGACGAGCTCCGGGAAGCCGTGGCGCACCTCCGGAAGGCCGCCGGCATCTGGCTCGAAAAGGCGTCGAAGGACCCGGCGGTCCGCTACGCCCGCGACGGCGCCGTGGAGATGATCCGCAAGTTCGGCGAGACCGCGGAGCCGGTGGCCGAGTCGATGGTGCAGGAGGCCACCAAGGTCGCCGAGGAAGCGCGCAAGCGCGTGAGCGAGCAGCCCGCCGCCAAGCGCGTCGCGGAGCTAACGGAGAGCGTTGCGTCCGAGGCGGGACGCGCACTCTTCAGCGTTGCCGGAAAGCTTGCGAGCATCGTGGAAGCTCGCCGCTCCTCGGCACCGCCTCCCCCGGAGGCGCACACGACCGAACACGGCTCGGACCAAGGGCAGTCGCCCGAACCGTCGGTCGCGCGCGGCGACGATCAGTCGCCGACGTAGTCCTTGAGGCGGCTGATGTCCGCGATGGCCTGAAGCTTCGCGAGACCCGCCGTCTCCACCTGACGCACACGCTCACGCGTGAGGTTCATGATCTCGCCCACCTCTTCGAGCGTGATGCCCGTACGGTCGGCGACGTCGAGCGCGCAGCTCTCCGTCATCTCCCAGACCTCGATGTCCGGGAAGTTGATCTTGATGGACCCGCGCACCGGGTGAACGTCGATGTAGAGGTGGTACTTGCACGACACGAACGGGCACGGCCGCTCGGTGTCCTTGCACTCCGACCGCGTCTTCGGTCGCCAGTAGTCCTCTTCCGGGAACTCCTCGCGGCCGCGGTTGAGTTCGGCCTTGCTGAGCCGACGGATGGAAATCGTGCGCGCACGCGTACGGCTTCGGCGCTTGCGCCGACCCGTTTGCTCATCGTGCTCCTCACCCCCATCGATGTCCGGCGACTGTTCAATCGCCAGCGCGAGGGATCCCTCGGTCTGCGGCGCAAGCTCGTCCACCGACGAAGCCTCCGTCGCTTCCAAGTTTAGTTGCCCTTTCTCTCCCGGATTTGACATGCCCTGTTTTCCTCCTCCGATTCGCCCCAATCGGAACGTCTCTTCGACGCGGTAATCCGCGCCTAAACCACAGCCCTCCGCATACGCGCGCGCATCGATAGGCGGCGCTCCACGGACTCGAGCTTCGTTGTGAGCTCGTCCGAAAGCGCACGCGCCTCGCGCACCGTGCGATCCACGATGTCGTCACCGCGCCCCACGGACGCGGCCTTCATCGCCTCGAGTACGCGCTCGAGATGCTTCGTGAGCGCTTCGATGTCGCCACGCAGCGACAGGAACTCCGATTGGATCTCACCGATGGTGAAGCCCTCGGCCATGAGACGGCGGAGCTGCACGATTTGGCGCACGACCGTGGCGGGATAGAGCCCCTGCGAGCCGCGGTGCTTGCCCTTCCGACCGACGCGCACACTGCGCGGCAGGAGCCCCATCTGCACGTACTTGCGGAAGGTGGGCTCGGTGAGCCGGTCGCCCTTGGCCGTGATGGCGTCCACGATCTGCTGAACGGTCATGCCTTCGGCGAAACGCGTTTCCACCTCGGTGAGGTCCGCTTCGCTCCAGGTCGCCACTGCTCGGTCCAAAGGATTCATTTGAATCAGTGATAACGAATGTATTCCATTCAATAGATTGTCGTCAACAAAAAATGCGCACGTTTCGTACACGTCAATAACATACTGTAATCACAGTGGAAATTCCAGGTTTGGCACCCTTCTATTCTCCCGTCAGAGTAGAAAATTCGTGCAGATCGAGATCGTGATGAGGCCCATGAGATCAGCATCCCAGTCTCAGGAACGACGATCTTGATGCGAAAGTACCGATCGATGCGGCGCCCCGCCCGTGGCCCATCCCCATCGGCGATTCGCGACGACGGCGCACTTCCACCCAAACGGCGCGCGCGCATCGCCCCGCAGCGCGGCGGGCCCGATTGACGACACCCCGGGGAGCCGGTAGCTCCGTCCCGCCGTCATGGACGTGAAAATGCAATCCGTTCAGGTGGATGGGGTCGACGTTCAGTTCGTCGATGAAGGCAGCGGCCCGCCGCTCCTCCTCGTCCACGGGTTCCTCGTGAGCCACCGAGAGTGGCTCTCGGTACTGCCCACGCTCGCAACCGAGTATCGGTGCATCGTCCCCGACCTCCCCGGCTTCGGTGCGAGTGGTAAGCCCGCACCGAGCGACGGCGCGCCCTACGGCTGGCTTCCCTACGCGCGCGTGCTCGCCGCGCTCCTCGACAAGCTTGAGCTCCCGAAAGTCCACCTCGCGGGACATTCCATGGGCGGCGGCATCGCGACCACCTTCGCCGCCGAGTACCCGGAGCGCGTCGAGCGCCTCGTGGTGATGGACGGGTGCTGCTTTCCGTTCGATCCGCCGCTTAAGGCGAAGCCGCTCCTCTTGCCGCACGTGGGGCAGTTCCTCTTCAACAAGCTCTACAAGCGCTCGCTCTTCCACGACTACTTTCGGAACGACGTGTGGAGCGGTCACCCCGGCATGGATATCGAGCTGGTCGACGACTACTACCGCGACTTCGACAAGCCGGACGCGCGAGCCGCCGCCTACGCCGTCATGCTGAAGACCGTCGACCCAAGCGACGTCGCGGCACGTGTGCCGCGCGTCACCGCGCCGACGCTCGCGCTCTGGGGCGGCGACGACCGAATCTTCCCCGTCGCCTTCGGCGAGCGCCTTGCCCGCGAGATGCCCAACGCGCGCCTTACGGTGCTTGAGGGCGTGGGCCACGCACCCAACGAAGAGCGGCCCGCCGAGGCCGCGCGCCTAATGATCGAGCACTTTCAGGGGAGGCCGTAGGCGCCCGCGCCGCACGTTTGCCGGATGGACCCCCGCGCCTGGAAACGATTCCGTAAGAACAAGGGAGCCCTCTTCGGCGGCGTCCTCGTGGCGGTCGTGACGTTCGCGGCGTTCGTCGGGCCCTGGGTCGCGCCGCACGACCCGGCGTTGCAGTTCACCGACACGCTCATCCGCGGCGACACGGGTCTCCCCGCGGCGGCGTTCACGGTGACGGGGCACCCACTTGGTGGCGACGCCATCGGGCGCGACGAACTCTCGCGCCTGCTCCACGGCGGCGCGGTCTCCATGAAGGTCGCGTTCTTCGCCACCTCGCTCGCGGTCTTTGTCGGGCTCCTTGTCGGCGTGGTCACGGGCTACTTCCGCGGGAAGTTCGACTTCCTCGCCATGCGCTTCGTGGACGTGCTCCTTTCGATCCCGTTCCTCATCGTCGCGACGGCCGTGCAGATGATCATCGACAGTCCGTCGCTTTGGAGCCTCTACCTGCTGCTTGGGCTCCTGTCGTGGACGACGCTCGCCCGCGTCACACGGGCCAAGACCATGCAGGTGAGCGAGCTCGACTTCGTGCAGGCCGCCCGTGCCCTCGGCGCATCCCACGGGCGCATCCTCGCCAAACACATCCTCCCGAACGTGCTTGGCCCCGCCATCGTCATCGCGACAACGATGGTCTCCACGATGATCATCGCGGAGAGCGCGCTCTCGTTCCTGGGTCTCGGTGTGCGCCCCCCCGCCGCAAGCTGGGGCTCAATGCTGAAGGAGGGCCAGGAGTTCCTCGCCCACGCGCCAAGGCTCGTCATCTACCCGGGGCTCCTCATCATGATGACGGTCTTTGGCTTCAACCTGCTTGGCGAAGGTCTCCGCGACGCCCTCGACCCCAAGGATTCGCGGTGACGGTCAGGCAGCCACCGCCCGTGCGCCGCACCCCGCGCAACGTCGCATTCACGCGCGCTCTCTGGCGGCATGCGACGGTCGGCGTGGCGGCGTTCGTCTTCGGTCTGTGGGTCACCGGTTGCCCGAAGCCCCCCGACGGGCCGCGCTACGAAGGTGCCGGCGCGGACAAACCCACCTACGGCGGTACGTTCCGCTTCTACGTGACGGCGAACGTGCGGAGCCTCGACCCGCAAATCGCCTTCGACACGCTGTCGGGCACGGGCATCCACCTCATGTTTGACGGCCTCCTCGACTACACGAACGAGGCGAAGCTCACGCCCGTGCTCGCCGCGTCGATGCCCGAGGTCCTCGAGGACGGTCACACGTACCGTTTTCGACTCCGAAAGGGCGTCCACTTCCACGACTCGCCCGTGTTCCCAGGCGGCAAGGGGCGCGAGCTCACGGCGGACGACGTCAAATGGACACTCGAGCGCCTCCTCGACCCGAAGACCCAGTCGCCCGGCGCATTCTTCTTCACCGCCATCGACGGCGCCGGCGACCGCCAACAGGGCAAAACCAAGGACGTGCGCGGCATCAAGGTGGTGGACCGCTACACCGTCGACATCACGCTGGCCGAGCTCGATCAGACGTTCCTGAACTCCATGGCGATGACCTTCGCCTACCCGCTGCCGCACGAAAACTACGAGGCGCATCCCACGGACGTCTCGTTCCATCCGGTGGGCACCGGCCCGTACGTGTTCGATCACTGGGAGCGCGGCGTTCGCATCACGCTCAACAAGAACAAGCACTATTGGCAGCCCGGCCTCCCCTACATCGATCGCATGGTGTTCGACGAGAACCTCACCCCGGATGTCGCGGCCATGCGCTTCCGGAACGGCGACTACGATCACGGTCACCACTTCCGCCAGCCGGACTACATCTTCTTCTCGCAGTCCGACAAATGGCGCCCGTACATGTTCAGCGAGCCCGATGTGACCATCTGGGGCTACTTCATGAATTGCGAGATGCCGCCGTTCGACAACGTGCACATCCGCCGCGCCATCGCCGCCGCCATCGACCGCGAGCGTTGGGCGCGCATCTACAAGGGTCGCTACATGCCCACGGGGCAAATCCTCCCGCCGCAGCTCATGGGCTACGACGCGAAGCTTCCGCACGCGCAGAAGTTCGACCTCGACCTCGCCAAGGAAGAAATGCGCCTCGCCGGGTTCCCGAACGGGCTACCGGACCCCATCACCGTGTGGACCCAGGAGGGCGAAAGCGCGAAGGCACAGGCCGAGCTGCTCCAGGCGGACCTCCGAAAGATCGGCATCCCCGTGGATATCAAGCCGGTTTCATTCGCCACGTACCTCACCGAGTCGGGCAAGCGCGGGCGCGTGCCCATGGCGCTCTCCGGGTGGAACTTGGATTTCCCCGACCCGGCGGACTTCCTCGATGTGCTTCTCAACTCGAGCGCCATTCACGATGTCGCGTCCGAGAATCGCTCCTTCTACTCAAACCCCGAGCTCGACCGCATTCTCAACGCGGCACGCGTCGAACCCGACGAAGCGAAGCGCACGGCGCTCTACCGTGAAGCGAACGACATCACCGCGCACGATGCGCCGTGGGTGTTCATCTATAACCCCATCGAGTTCCAGGTGCGCCAGCCCTACCTCAGGAACTACACGGTGCACCCCGTATACAAGTACAACTATCGCTTCGTGTGGCTCGACCTCCCGCGTAGGAGGCTCGCACCATGATCGCGTTCATCCTGCGCCGCGCCGCCTTCGGCGTGCTTGTCGTGGCCATCGCCGTGACGGCCGTGCTGCTGCTACTGCTGTCGTTCGGCGACCCGTGCACGTCGATCCTCGGCGCCAACGCGAAGGCGGCACAGATTGCCCAGTGCAGGAAGGCCGAGGGCTTCGATCAGCCGGTCTCGAGCCAGTACACGTCGTACCTCGGCCTCACGAAGTGCGTGCGCCAGAGCGACCCCGCGTGGAACGACGACCCGGCCAAGCGGGGGCGATGCGGCCTTCTCCAGGGAAATCTCGGCAATTCCATGACGCACCACGAACCGGTGGGTGCGGTCATGCTCACGCGCCTTCCGCGCACGCTGCTCCTTGAGGCGACGACCATTCTCTTCGAGCTCTTCCTCGGGCTCACCATCGGCGTCCTCGCCGCCACCCGGCGAAATTCGTGGTTCGACACGGGGTTCATGGCCACGGCGTTCCTCGGCATCTCGGCGCCGAGCTTTGTGACCGGCCTCCTCTTCCTCAACTGGTGGGCCTTCCGCATGGGGTGGTTTCCCGTGGGCGGTTACGGCGAGGGTTTCTGGGATCACATTTACCACGCGCTCTTGCCCGCCTTCACCCTCGCCATCATCGGCGCCGCCACGTACGCACGCATCATGCGGAGCGAGATGATCGAGCAACTTCAGAGCGACTACATTCGTACGGCGCGCGCCAAGGGGCTACCGGAATGGCGTGTGGTGCTCGGCCACGCCGTTCGAAACGCGTTGCTGCCCATTGTGACGATGCTGGGGCTCACGCTTTCGGCGCTGGTGTCGGGTTCCATCATCACCGAGCAAATCTACGCGTGGCCCGGCATGGGCCGACTCGTCGTCGAGTCCATCGTGAACAACGACATCTGGGCCGTCCTCGGCGTCGTGCTCTTCGCGTCGGCCATGGTGCAGCTCGGAAACCTCCTCGCCGACATCGCCGTCGCGGCCCTCGACCCGCGCGTACGCCTACAGAAGTAGCCCCACGAACGGGAGGAGCACCGATGCACGAGAACGACGAAGCCATCGAAGCCTGGAACACGGTTCTCTTCGACAAATTCCAGCGTTTTCGCCCGTTGCTCGACGTCGGGCTCGGCCGGCATGGAACGCACGCGCTCGAGCTGATCTCACCGACGGAAGGCATGCACGCCGTCGACCTCGGCTGCGGCTTCGGCGAAACGAGCTTCGACATCGCTCGGCGCGTGGGCCCGACGGGTTCATGCGTGGGCGTCGACGCCGCGTCGCGCTTTGTCGACTCGGCCGCCGTCGAAGCCAAGGCCATCGCGGCGGAGAACGTTCGTTTTGAATGCCACGACGTGGCCAACGATTCGCTCGGCGGCCCCTACGACTACGCCTTCTCGCGCTTTGGAATGATGTTCTTCGCGAGCCCCGTGGCCGCCCTCCGCAATGTGCGCGCGTCGCTCAAACCGGGCGCGACCTTCGTGTCCGTGGTCTGGCGGAAGAAGGTCGACAACGACTTTCTCCACGCAGCAGAGGTGGAGGTCGAAGACCTCTCCCGGCGCCCCCCGAAACGAACCAAGTGACCTGCGGCCCTGGGCCGTTCTCCATGGCCTCGGCCGACGTGGTGACCGACGTCTACCGTGCGGCGGGCTTCGAGCGCGTGCGGCTCGAGCGCCTCGACCTCGATGTCTGCATCGGCCGCGACATGGCCGAAGCCATCGAACTCGGCATGGCCCTTGGCCCCGCGGGCGAACGCATCCGCCTCGCCGGCGACCTCGGCGTTCAGAAGACGCCCGACGTGCGAAAGGCCCTTGAACGCGCCTACCAGCCCTTCATCCGCCCGGACGGTGTCTTCGGCCCATCCAGCACCTGGGTCATCGCCGCCGAAGCGCCCGGCGCCGGCCGCTAGCCCCGCTTACGGAGCACGAAGACGCGTTTGTCGCCGTCCTGCTTGGGACCGATGAACTCGACGTGGTCGACGCTGATCTTGCGGCGGCGGGGGTCGTTGTGGAGGCGAATGATGAGGGCGCCATCGACGCCGCGCCCCTCCACGCGACAAAGTCCGAACGTCTTGTGCTGAACGTAGTCGCCGGTCTTCGGCATTTGCTCGAGGCGCGGAGCGGCCGCCGCGGAGTCGTTGCCCGCGGCTTGCGCCACGGCGGCGACCTGCGACCACGAAAGCGACTCTGCGGCGGGCGCGGCCACCTTCTTCGGGGGATTGGTCGCGCGGTCTTCCACTTCGTCGACCATCGACTCCGGTGCCGCCAAGCAGTCACCCTTCCACAGGTCGAGCCCCGTCGCCTCGTCGTATTCGCGCTGGAGCACGACGTCATCGAGACACTCGATCATGAGTTCACAGGCAAAGACCTGCGCATCGACGAGGTGCCCGCCGTAGACCTCAATGCGGTCGCCAACCTCCTTCGAAACGGAGGCGTGCACATGCGCGAAGTTCTCCCCCTTTCGAAATGAGAGGTTCCCCGTGAGGTGGAGGATTTCGCATTCTTCGATGCGCTTCGGCGCCTTGTACTTCTGCGCGTGCTGGTCGTATTCCATGAGCTCGACCCACTCGAAGGCGCCCAGGGCGGAAAGCCAGCTCGCGGTGATGCCCTTTTCCTGGGCCAGGCGCTTGAGCGAGGCCTGGAGCGCTTCGCCGCGCTCAAGCCGACCGACGATCCGCCGAATTTTCTGGCTTTCGAAGACGATCATGGGGGTCCCCGATTACCACGGCTTCGGACTTGAGGTAAGACGCCGCCGATGCCCCAGCACGTGTACATCGAAGATTTCGCCCGGCACGTCGGCGAGACCGTCCTCGTCAAAGGTTGGCTCTATAACCTCCGCAGCAGCGGCAAGCTCCACTTCCTCGAACTGCGCGACGGCACGGGCATCGTGCAAGGCGTGGTGTTCAAGGGCGACGCCACGCCGGAGCTCTTCGACTTGGCGGGTTCGCTCACGCAGGAAACGTCGCTCCTCATCACCGGCGAGGTGCGGGCCCACCCGAAGCGCCCCGGCGTGTTCGAGCTTGGCGTGAAGGACCTCGAGGTGCTGCATCGCCCCGTCGCCGAGTACCCCATCACCCCGAAGGACCACGGCACCGACTTCCTGATGGACCATCGCCACCTTTGGCTTCGCTCAAAGCGACAGGCGGCCATCATGCGAGTTCGCGCCGAGATCATCTCCGGCATTCGTGACTACTTCGACAGCCACGGGTTCACCCTTGTCGACTCCCCCATCTTTACGCCGAACGCGTGCGAAGGGACGTCGACGCTGTTTGAAACGGACTTCCACGGAAACCCCGCGTACCTCACGCAAAGCGGCCAGCTCTACGGCGAAGCGGCGTGCCTCGCGCTCGGGAAAATCTATTGCTTTGGCCCGACGTTCCGCGCCGAAAAGTCGAAAACACGCCGGCATTTGGCGGAATTTTGGATGGTGGAGCCGGAGGTGGCGTACCTCGACCTCGAGGGCGACGCGGACCTCGCAGAGGACTTTGTGGTCAGCGTTGTCTCCCGCGTCCTCGAAAAGCGGAAGACCGAACTTGAAATCCTCGAGCGCGACCTCTCGAAGCTCGAGACGGTGAAGAAGCCCTTCCCGCGCATCAAGTACGCCGACGCGATCAAGATTCTTGAACGCGCCGGACAGCCCGCGAAGTTCGGCGACGACTTCGGCGGCGACGACGAAACGGTGATCAGCGACCAGTTTGATCGGCCCGTCATCGTCACGCACTACCCCATGAGCCTCAAGGCGTTCTACTTCAAGCGTGCACCGGAGGACCCGTCGCTCGCGCTCTGCATGGACATGCTCGCGCCCGAGGGCTACGGCGAGATCATCGGCGGCGGGCAGCGCGAGGACGACCTCGCCACGCTCGAAGCCTCCATCGACGCCCACAAGCTGCCGCGCGAACCCTTCGAGTGGTACCTCGACCTGCGCCGCTACGGCAGCGTTCCCCACGCCGGCTTCGGGCTCGGCGTCGAGCGAACCGTGGCCTGGCTCTGCGGGCTCAAGCACGTGCGCGAAACCATCCCCTTCCCCCGCATGTTGAATCGACTTCACCCCTAGGCCGTCCGAACCCCCGCGCCGGTCCACCGCGACCCCCGACACCAGGAGAAACCCATGAAATCACTTTCTTTTCTAACCATTGCCCTCACCGCCGCCGTGGGCCTCGTCGCGCCGATCGCCGCGCAGGCGGACGCATCCCAGCCCGCACCCAAACTCAAGGTGACCAACGCCGGGGACGGCCCGAAGGCGCAGCTCCGCTACGCGTTCAAAAAGGGCCAGAAGGCCAAGCTCACTGTGGCTTCCGACATGCGCATGAGCATGGCCGTCGGGGACAAGTCGATGCCGCCGATGTCGCTGCCCACGGTGACGCAGACGCTCAAGGCCGACGTGACCGGCGTCGCGGCGAACGGCGACACAACCCTTCGCCTTGAGATCGTCAAGGCGGCCGTCACCGGCCAGGGACCGGACGAGCTCGTCGATCAGCTGAAGAAGGAAATGGACGCCCTCGCGGGTGCGAAAGTCACCCTCGTCTTCTCCACACGCGGCTCGCAGATTTCGTCGGATATCGCGCCGGGGCCGAAGGCCTCGCCCCAGTCGACGGAGATGCTCGACGGCGTGCTCGGCGCCATCAAGCAGCTGATTCCGTACCTTCCCGAAGAGGAAGTCGGCGCCGGCGCCACGTGGGAAGTGGCTCAGCCGGTCGCTGCGAAGTTCGGCACCGTCTCACAGACGGCCAAGTACAAGCTCAAGGGCGCGAAGGGCGACAAGATGGACGTGGAATGGTCCATTGCGCAATCGGCGAAATCGCAGAAGGTGCCCGTTCCCGGCGCCCCTCCCGGCACGACCGCCACCCTCAAGTCGCTCGAGGGCAAGGGCACCGGCTCGGGTCAGCTGGGGCTCAAGAAACTCGGCCTCGCGGGCGATTCGAGCGCCGATGTGCAGCTCGTCATGAACACGCAGGGCCAGGACCTCAAGATGGGCATGAGCACCGCGATGAAGGTGAAGTAGGCCCGACCGCGCAACGCACGTTGCCCGAAGGAGAGCGCCTCAGCCCGTGCTGAGGCGCTTTTCTTTTGCCTCCACGGCCTCGACGAAGAGCTTCACGTACTCCCCGGCGCTCGTCACCGAGAAGAAGACGCTCAAGTAGAGGAGCCCGAGCCCCACGAGGCCCAAGTCGACGTGCGGTGCTTCGACGAAGAACAGATTGATGTCGTACGGGTGATGGAGCATCAGCAACAGCACGGCGACCATCTGGAGCGCGGTCTTGTCCTTGCCGCCGCTGCCCGCCGCAATGACGACGCCCTCGGTGGTCGCAATGGCGCGCAGCGCGGTGATCGCAAGCTCGCGCCCCGTCAGGATGATCACCGCCGCCACGCCGTACACATCGAGGTACCCGAGGTACACGATGAACACGAGCGTCGCCATGACGAGCAGCTTGT
>JAWKRM010000001.1:0-274616 GCA_041389625.1 Polyangiales bacterium | reverse complement strand
TCGGTCGGCGGCGTCCGCGTCTCGATGTACAACGCGGTGGAACCGGCGCACATCGATACGCTGACGGCGTTCATGGCCGACTTCGCGAAGTCGAACGCGTAGGCACGACACGACGCTGTACGGGCACCACGGGCGTCGCCCCCGGCGGGGGTGGGGGGCGGTGCTCAGACAGCTTTCGAATGCGCAAACGCGGGTCACTCGGCGCCTGGCGCTACGGGTGGTGACCTTTCGACGCTGCCGCTCCGCTCCGCATCGAAAGGTCACTCTCGGCGAAGGGGCCGTGGGCATTCGAAAGAACTCCGCGCCGACCCCCACCCCCGCCGGGGGCGACCACGCGTGATGGTTCGGACAGCGGCTTCGTCTTCTTCATCGTGAATCAAATGCTTGTTGTGGTCGGACTCAAGAGGCTTTCCTCGTTGCAGCCCGATGCAGCGATCGCCTTCCGTGGTGATCCGCGGACGGATGGGCCGGGAGCGTCGTGGGCGGCGGGGGAGCGTCCGGGCGCAGTTCTTTCGAATGCCAGGCGTTCCGTGCCGACTGTGGTGGGCGATCGATGCGGAGCGGAGCGGCAGCGTCGAACGACCACTACCCGTCGTGCCGGGCGACGGGTGCATCTCCGCGCGCATTCGAAAGCTGTCTGAGCACCGGACGCTCCCCCGCCGACCACGGCGCACCGAGTCCACCCCCGCTGGCGGCGACGCCCGCGAAGTCCGCGAAGTCCGCGACGCTCGTCGTGCTCGCTAGCGGCGGAACGCGAGGAGGACTTCCCAGCCGCCAACGTAGGGCCAGAGTGGGCCCGTCGAACGCACGCGGGACGGCGTGAGCCACGATTCGGCGAGCGCGGGGAACTTCAGGACGGTCGCCGCCACCGTTTGGAGCGGCGCCGAGCTCAAGGACGTCTCGACGATGGAGGGCTGAAACAGGATGGGCGCGGCACGCTCGCCGAGGTTCTTGAGCGTCGCGGCCCAGAACCTTGGGCCCATGTCGTGGAGGTGCCGGGGCCACTTCACTTTGTGTGCGCCGAGGAGCTTGTGAAGCGGTACGTCGTAGGGCGTGCGCGCATAGAAGTAGCCCGCGGGCGCCACCGCGGCGAAGAGGTCGGCGAGCACCGGCCCCGGTTCCGGCAAATGTTCGAGCACGGCGCCCGCGATGACGAAGTCGTAGGCGCGACCCTCGGCCTTGAAGGTGGGCGGGTCGATGAAGCGCATGCCATCGCGGCCCGGGTGCGCGTGGATGTCGACGACGGTGATGGCGATTTCGGCGCGGTGGCCACGGGCCTTGAGCGCGTCGCGCACGCTCTCCGAGAGCGCCCCCGTGGAACCGCCGTAGTCGAGAATCTCCAGGGGTTTTTCGGGCGAAAACGACGCATTCGCCGAGAGCCGGTCGGCGAGGCGACGGTGGAGCGTCGGGTTCGAGACGAGGGACGACCCGTAGTGCGCGGGGTCGTAGAGCTTTGTGAGGAACGCGTCGGTCGGAATGCGCTCGGCGCTCATGGCGCCGCAGTGCGGGCACTCGCGCATTTCCACGCGAGGCGCGTCTTGCAGCGTGAGCACGCGCGCGCCCGGCGCGGCGCCGTCGCACACCGGGCAACGGGGCCACGGGGCGCGCAGTTCATCGGCGGGGACGGTCAAGTCGGTCATTCGCGTGGCGAGTCGAGGTCCTTGAAGAGGGTCACGAGGCCCGAAAGGCGGCCTTCGATCTTGTCGTGATGGTAGGGCGCCTTCGGGTCGATGTCTTCGACGCCGTGCACCGTCGTCGTGTCGTAGACGGCGATGTCGCCGCGCTCGGTGTAGTCCTCGTAGTTCACGCGGCGGCCGCGGATTTCGGCGAAGCCGCCGCCCTCCTGGTAGTCGCGTCCCCGCTCGGTGAGGAGCAGAACCGGCTGGAAGAACGCGCCGGCGTTTTCGCGCTTGTAGATGGCGGGAAGCACCGTGTCCTTGTGCGCGACCATGAAGCCGCCGCCGGCCGGGAAATGGTGGAGGCGGGCCGCCGTCCACATGCCGCCCTCGGGCTTGTCCGTGGCGAAATTGATGTCGCGGTCGCCGAGGAGGTTTCGAACCCGGGCCACGGCGCGGAAGGACTCGCGCAGGCCGTAAATGTCGGGCGCCCAGAGGGGGTTATAGATCGTGCGCATGAAGCGCGGCCGGTCGACGCCGCTGTGCCGCGCGCGGCCGATGGACATCTTCTGGTAGTTCGAGCGCACGGCGGAGTGGTGCTCGCCGGTGGTGGGGCCGTCCTTGCTGGCGTCGAACTGCTCGCGGAGCTTCCGCATGGATTCGTCGATGGACGGCTTTGTCACGAGCCCGACGATGCGCGCGAAGTTGAACGTCTCGAGCACGCGGAGGAGCTCGTCGCGCTTGAGCTCTTCGATGGAGTTGATCTTGACGGTGGCTTCTTCGACCAGGGTGCGGTCTTCGCTCATAGGGAGATCACTCTACGCCAACTCCACCCACGGAAACACATCTCGCCAACCCCACCGAGGCGCGGCGCCGGGTGCGTTGCGCGGGCGTTATGCCTCCACCGGAAACCGGTCGACGCCGGCGGTCCAGACGATGCCGGCCACGGCCGAAATCAGCAGGAACACCGTGTATTGGCAGACGCCGAGCGCAGTGGCTTCGCCCCGCGAAACGCCTTCGCTTGCCAGTAGGGCGAAGTAGCCGAGTTCCCGCACGCCGATGCCGCCGAGGGAGATGGGAAGGAGCGTCGCGATGGCCACCATGGGAACGGCGTAGAAGTAGACGGAGCCGTCCACCGAAAGCCCGAGGGCGTTGCCGAGCATCCAGACGACGAACACCGAGCCCACGTAGGAGCCGACGGAGCTCAGGATGGCGCCCGCGAGCGCCAACGGTGAACGAAGGAGTGTGCGTGCGGCTTCGACGGCGCCGCGGGCGATGGCGGGGAGCGAAGCGGCGAAGGGCGACGAACACCCTGACGGCGACGAGCGCTGCGCCGCCGGCGCCGAGGAGCCAAGCCGCGTTCGGGTGGAGCGAAGTCGACCGGCGTTCGACCGAGGAAAGGCGAAGAGCAACCGCCGCGGCGAACTGCGTGGCGAAGGCCGAGTCCGCGGTCCATGAGCACGACGAACGACGCGCGCTCGACGGACCCGGCCACCGGGCGCAGGCGCACGGCGGTAGGGGAGGTCAATTCCCATGAGAAAAAGCGCGTTCGCTGGCGGTGGCGACGAGCACGTCGACAAAGAGCCCCGTGGTGCGCGCGCGGGCGCCGAGGGCCGAGAGCAAAATGCGCGTGCGAACGGCGATGCAGAACGCAGCGAGAGGAGGGACACGCCAAGGCGCGGCGAAGTCCACGGCGCGCACCCGCGCGCGAGGGCGCTCTTGGCCTCCTCGAGCGTGCCGGCAGAGCACTCACGACGACGGCACCACCAGGCCGAGGGCCCGGAGCGCGAGGATCCACCGTCGGCGGCGCGTCGGGGGTGCGGGTGCATCGGTCTGGACGGAGACGGAGCGTACACCGGAGCCCTGTGGTAGCGTGCGCCGCGACGATGGCGTGGGGACGTTTCCTCTTTGGCGTACTCCTGTTGGTGGGCTTCTTTGGGCTCGAAGAAACCGCACCGCCTCGGATCACCTTCCAGCCCGACTGGACCAACAGTTCCGCGGGCGAGGTTTACGGTTGGCTCCGGGTTCGTGCTGTTGCTCGTGCCCGGCGGTTGGCTCATCGCCGATTCGCTTTGGCCAGCTTCGCAAGGTGCTCGAGGACCTCGGTCGCAGCTCGCGACAGCGGGCGCCAAGGAGGCCTGGACGGCGCTCGGCGTTCGCGGTGGTGGTCGCCTTGCGCGCGAAGTCAACACGTCGGCCTTCCGCTCCATGCCCTTTACCGATGACGAGTGGGCGGTGCGCTTCGGCGGGCAAATCCTCGCGTCGGGGCACACGATGCTGCCGATCCCCGCGGGGGCCACGCGCTCCCAAAGCTCTTCTTGTTCGGACGGCACGGCATGTACGTCCTTCGACTGGCTCGGGGGCATCGCGGCGTCGGCGTTCGCGGACGTGTCGGGTCTCGGACCGGTGTTCTACGCGCTCGTGGCCGCGGGTGGCGCCGCGGCGCCTGGTGGGCGCGGCGTTCATGCTGTTCGGTCGGCCGGGGCGCGATTCTCGCGGCGGCGCTCTCGCTCACGTGTCGATGAATGTTGCTCCTCGACGGCACCACGCAGCACAGCTCGTGTCGCGCTCCTTGGTTTCGCTAGCGCTCCTCGGTTTCGCGGGCCTCCACGCGCGACGTACGCTCCGCTTCGCGGCGGTGGCCGGGCTCGCCTTCGGCACGGCGGTGATCGCGCCCCTTCGAAGCCCTGTCGTTGCTCTCGCCCGTCGCCGCGCCGCCTGCCGCACGTGTGCCACGTGCTTTGGCATGCGGACCGACGGGCGAAGTTCACGTTCCTCGGTGTCTTCGCCGTGCGCACTGGCGGTCTTCGGCGCTGTTACAGCTTGCCAGCATCACAGGGGCGGCGTGGGTCCCGCCGCGCTTCGGGAAAAAATGAGCTTTCGGCGCGCTTCAGGGCCATTCGCGGGGCATCTTCGCCGCGTTCACGTCGACGAACATCCTCTGGAACCGGTTCGGTCACAACTTCATCTACAACGTGATCATGCTCGCCGTGTGGTTCGGCGGGCCGCTTGAGGTGAGCCTCGCGGCGTTCGGTGTCTCGCGTGTCGCGCGTCACGCTGTGCCTCGGCATCGGCGTTGCGCTGTCGCTGCTCGTCACCTTTGCGCACGACGATCCGGGAGCTCCGAGTGGGGCCGATCCCACTCCGAAGGCGAGTGCGTTTCTAGTTTTGCTCGCCGTGGCCGGTGCGCGGCGCGTCTACCGTTGGGCGAAGGGTTCGCTCGGCGAAGACTGGGGGCGCCGTGCGCTCTTGGGCGGCCTCGTCGGCACGGCCATCGCCGCGATGCTGCTCGTCGTGCACCACGGCGCGGCGCTCCGGCGGCAGGCGGAGATCCACGAGTCGGTGTACAGCTTCTTCGAGACGGATCCGCGGTTTGAACACTCCGTGGTGATCGCTCCGCCGTACATGACCGTGTGGCGCGCGCAGCCGCGGTTCGCGTGGACCGGGAGCTTTGTGTTTGAGTGGCAGCGCCCCTTTCCGGGCAACCGCGTGATCTTCGCCTACGACCGCCCGAAGGCGGTGGAGCTCCTCGCCCGCGACTTCCCCGATCGACGGTTCTACCTCGTCGAACGGGGCGGCGGCGTTGGAGCGTCACCGACATCGGCATCGGCGGTTCGAAGGCGCCGGCCGAGACACCGGCAAACTGACGTCCGGGCGAGGGCGCCTAGATGTTCATGCCGAAGATGGCCTGAAGCATGTAGGAGTCTTCGAAGTCGTCGGGGTTGAAGCCGAGGTTGAACCGGAAGAACTCGCCGAGGCCGATGGTGCCGATGACCATGAACTGGTCGCGGTCCGTGCGACGGTTCGTGTACGTGAGGTCGACGTTGACGCGGCGCCGCAGACCGTCGCGTCGACCCGCTTGCCCACGAGTTCGTCCACGTCGTCGAAGATCATCCCCGACGCCGCCGCCGAACGAGAACAGGAACGGGTTGCCGCCAAGTCGCGCCGCGAGGCGGTACTCGAGCAGCGCGTCCCAGCCGTAGCGAAGGAAGTCGCGATCGACGATCTCCGTGCCGTAGACGTTGTCGTCGCCGACGCCGAGGAGGAAGTGCGCGCGCAGGGCGACGAGGTCCCATGCGAGGACCGAGAGGGCCACGGTGCCGCCCGCGCCCTTGCCCCAGGGGCCGCCAAACACGGTGAAACCCGCGCCGAACTGGAGGTCCATGCGGCCCGTGTACTCGTGTTCGCTGCCCGCCGACTTCTCGAGTTCGGCGAGGATCGTGCCGCGGGTCGCGAACCCGAGGCCTTCCACGGGGATGCCGCCGACGAGCTTGCCCGTGACGACGCCGACCACCTGGCCGTTGCCATCGAGGACGGGCCCGCCGGAGTTGCCGGGGTTCACGGCGGCGTCGAGCTGCACCTGCGATTCGTTGACCGCGCCGACGATGCCCGCGGTCATGGACCAGTCGAGGAGGCCCACGTACGCCATGCCGCCGCCCGGCCGGCCGGCCATGGACGAAAGCGGGTGTCCGACGACGACGATGGCGTCGCCCGTGCGGGGGGTGGCCTTGCGCGGAGCGAGCGGCGTCGCGCCCTCCACCGGTCGGTTGGTGGCGAGGATCGCGAGGTCGTGCGCCGTGTCGATGGCGACGATGCGCGCGTCCATGCGGATGCCGTCGGTGGTGACGATCTGCGGGTGACGGCCCGAGCTCACGAGGTGGTACGCGGTCGCGACGTGCGTCGGGCTGACGAAGACGAAGCCCGTGCCCGTGGAGGTCGCGGTTTCAACGCGCACGATGGAGCGCTTCGAGCTCGCGTAGACGTTCGCCATCCATTCGGGGGCATCCGAGAGGGCCGCCTCCGCTTCGGTTTCACCCGCGGCGGTCGCTTCGCCTTCGTTGGCGGCGTCGGGCGCGGCGAGGGCCTGGGGCGGCAGTGCCGCGGGCGCGGCGGCGTCGGCCGGCGCGGCGGGTGTCGCCGTGTCCGTGGCGGGGGCCGCCGGAGCGGCTGCGCCGTCGCCGGTTGGCGCTGGCGCATCGGTCGTCGGCGTCGCCGGCGCCTTCGTGGCGGGTGCGGCCGTCGGAGCCGCGGGGGCCTTCGGTGCCTTGGGCGCCGCCGGGGTCGGGGCGGGCGCGGGGTTCGGCGTTGGCGCCTGGGCGGACGCGACCTCCGCAAAACAGAAAACAACAAGAAGGGTGGCGAGTACCTTGGAACGGTTCATGGGGAACGGTCTCCTCGATGAAGTGGGCGCGTTGGCGATCGGGCGATTGCCGAAGCAACCGAACCGAAGCGACGAGGGAGAGTAACTCTCCCCCGCGCTGGGCCTCGGTTCGGTGGAGCTGAGGGGGATCGAACCCCTGACCTCTGCATTGCGAACGCAGCGCTCTCCCAGCTGAGCTACAGCCCCGAAAAGAGGGCGGACGCTGCCACACGGCCGGGGCCCGCGCAAGGGTCGCCTCGCTCGCCTCGCGCCGTTGCGCAAAGTGCGCGCCCGGCCGGGTTTTCACCCGCGTGAAGGTTCAGTCGGCCTGGGGGGCACCGCAGGCGCCCTCGGAGAGGACCGAGGTTCCGGCCGCGTTCGCCGCGCACGCGTTGCTGTAGGTCTTGCCATCGCAGCCGCAGACGGGCGCGTACTCTTGGGTGCACACCTCGGGCTTGGTTTGGCAGGTGCCGGTCGCGTCCGCGAAGCCGCAGGTGGCCGTCAGGGTGAAGGAGCAGAACTCCGCGTCCGCGCAGGTGTTCCCGAGGCGTGCGCCGCAGGCGACGGTGCCGTCGTCCCCTTCGCACGCGCCGGCGTACGCAACGGAGATGGCGGCGGCGTTGGCCGTGCACGCGTTGCTGTAGGTCTGGTCGTCGCAACCGCAGACGGGGTCGTACTGTTGATCGCAGACGTCAGGGATGACGCGGCAGAGGCCGAGTTGATCGGCGGCACCGCAGAATGCGCCATCGGGGAAGTCGCAGAACTCGTCGGGGTCGCAGGCGAGGCCGATGAGCCCGCCGCAGCTCGCGCCGCAATCCGGGTCGGGCGAGACGCAAAAGTCGTCGCACTCCCCATCGCCGTACCAGCCGAACTCGTCGCAATAGTCGACGCCGGCGTCGGACTTGCCCTGCTGCGCGCTCGCTTCGGCCTTCGTGAGCTGCGCGTCGGCGGCTCCGTCGGAGGTACAGCCGGCGCCCCACGCCAAGAGAGAAAGCAGGCAAAACGAGGTGTGAACGCGGCGAAACACTCTTCTTCCTGTGGCGCGGCCGGGCCCCGCTGTCAACCCAGGCGGCCCCTTGCTATGAAGCGCCGCATGGCACTGGCGGTCGACTACTACGGCATTGAAGAAGAGCTCACCGAGGACGAGCGCCTCGTCCAAACGAACGTGCGGCGGTTCGTGGAAGAGAAGATCATCCCCGTGGTGCCGAAGCACTACCAGGAGGGCACGTTCCCCCCTGTCGCTGATCCCCCAGTTCGCCGAGCTTGGTCTGCTGGGTGCGAACCTCACGGGCTACGGCTGCGCGGGCATGGGCGACGTCGCCTCGGCCCGCGATGCAGGAGCTCGAGCGCGGCGACAGCGGCGTGCGTTCCTTCTGCTCGGTGCAGGGATCGCTCTGCATGTACCCGATTTGGGCCTTCGGCTCGACGCCCAGAAAGAGAAGTACCCTCCCGGGCATGGCGAAGGGCGAGATCATCGGCTGCTTCGTCTCACGGAGGCCGACTCTCGTCTGAACCCCACGG
Source organism: Polyangiales bacterium (assembly GCA_041389625.1). Taxonomy (GTDB): domain Bacteria; phylum Myxococcota_A; class Polyangia; order Polyangiales; family JAWKRM01; genus JAWKRM01. The sequence continues at coordinate 266,339 of JAWKRM010000001.1, read as the reverse complement.
ATCACGCGCGCCGAAAAGACGGCGAAGGGCTACCGGCTAAACGGTGCCAAGCGCTGGATCACCAACGGCACCCGCGCACGTCGCGATCCTGGCGAAGCTCGACGGCGTGGTGCGCGGCTTCGTGCTGACCGAAACGATGCCTGGCGGAGAAATGCAGGACAAGTGGTCCCTCCGGGCGAGCGTCACGAGCGAGCTCGTGCTCGAAGACGTCCTTCCGAACGTGTCCGGGATGAAAGGGGCCGGTTCTCGTGTTTGACGCAGGCGCGGTACGGCATCGCGTGGGTCATCGGCGCGGCCATGGGCTGCTACGTAGAGATGGCGTCGATCAGTTGACCGCGTGAGTTCTCGCGCCCATCGCCGGCTATCAGCTCGTGCAGGCAAAGCTCGTCGGCATGCTCAGCGAAATCACAAAAGCGCAGTGCCTGACGCTTCGCCTCAAGTCGGATCAAAGAGAGCAAGAAGCTCCGGGTCAGCAGCACGTGTCGCTCGCGGAAGGAACAACGTGCACATGGCCCTCGAGATCGCACGCACCGCCCGCGACGTGCTCGGCGTGGCAACGGCATCATGTACGAATATTCCTCATCGGCCGGCACATGATGAACCTCGAGACGGTCTACGTACGAAGGCACGCACGACATCCGGTCGTCATCCTCGGGCAGGACATCACGGGCATTTGGCCTTGAATGAAGTGGTTCTGCCTGGCGTGGCGCGGCCGTCGGCGGCGAGCGGTCGTGCGGACGGCGCTGGTTTCGGCGTGTCGCAAGCCGCCTGCCGCGGCAGCGGTGATCCAGGCGGACCGTGGTCAGACCGACAGGACGTTCACCTGGGTGACGCGGCGGACGGCGGAATCGTAGTGCCCGAGCGCGAAGTGCGAAGTTGGGAGCCGGGCGCGGGCGCTCGCGGTGGACGCCCGCGGCCATGGTGGTGCGGAACGATGAACGCGGTTTTGTGCCCGCGGGACGGGCGCGTTGCCTTCGACGCGGACGACGACGGCGCGGAGACGGTCGCCACCGTGACCTACACGACGACGACGCGGACGGCGCGCTGCGAAGTGCTCCAGGGGTCGGCGTGCGAGGTGGAGAAGGAGTATACCGTGAGGCGCTTCTTCGCGGCGGTGCGGATCTCGCGCGAGTGGGGCCCATGCGCTTCGCGTGGTGCCTCCGGCGGCTTGGACGACGGCGGCGGCAGGCCGACGCTGCGGCTCGGCTGGCGGCGTGCGGGTTGGTTCGGCGACGCTGCGCGCCGAGGCGGGCGCCGGAAAGCTGCGGTGGTGGCCCACGACGGGATGCCCGGAATTGACGGAAAGGACCTGCTCTGTAGTCGTGCGGGCGGCGAGGTCGTGGCTCCGTCGGTGCGGGTGCCGGGAGGTGACGGCGGCGTTCCGCGTGACGGCGAGGCGCTTCCCGAGGGCGACACCGATACGCGCTGCGAGCTCGGAGCGTGCGCGCGCGTTCCGGTGGTGCGGTGCGCGGGGACAAGCGAAGTGGAGTGGACGCTCGGCGTGCCGGCGCTCGGTCTCGAGGAGGGGCCGCGGACCGTGACCGTGAACGCGTCGGCCGGGTACGCCGACCGGTGGAACCCGACGGGCGACGGCTGCGCTCCGCCCGAGTGATGCGCCCAAGCGTTGGGTCCCGGCACCGTGCCGGGGGTCAAACCGGTGCCGGGCGTCGGGCGGCGGGCGTCGGTGTCGAGTCGCGTCGACGGTCGACACGTTGGGCGGACTCGGTCTCGAAGGACCACGCGTTAGAGCGCGAGGGCGCGGAGCACCGCGTCTTCCCAGTCGGCGTCGGCGGTGCGCACGACGGGCACCGCGAGGCGCTCCGCCAGGATGCGGCCGTTCGTGCGCGTGGAGTCGTCGGCATGGGTGCCGGGCGGGAGGTTCAGCACGACGGCGTCGATGCGGAGCGCGTGGAGGTTCGCGGCCGCGGCGAGGGTGAGCGTGTGCGAAAGGGTGCCGAGGGCGTCCGTGGCCACGACCACGAGGGGGAAGGCGAGCTTCTCGGCGAAGTCGGCGAACGTGAACGCGGCGTCGAGCGGAACGGCGAGGCCGCCGGCGCCTTCCACGAGGCAGCGTGTCGCGTTGGCTCGCTTGGCGGCGGCGTGGACCGCGGCGACGAGATCGCCGACGGAGGGGGGCAGCCCTTCGCCTTCGAGGGACGCGGCGTAGGGCGCAAGGGGCAACGTGCCGCGGTGAAAGCCGAGGGCGTTCGCCAGGCTCGCGTCACCCGAGGCCGCGGCGAGGATGGCCGCGTCGGAGGTCTCCGGCATGTTCGCGGATTCGGCGCTGCGTGCGGAGTCGGTGTCGCGTGCGGAGTCGATGCCGGTCTCGACGGGTTTGATGGCGATGGCGCGCTCGCCGCGGTTCCGAAGCGCGGTCACGAGGGCGCGGGTGACGAAGGTCTTCCCGACGCCCGTACCCGTGGCCGTGACGAATGCGCCCTTCATGCGCCCGTGCCCCGGCGGTGGGATGCTGCGCGAGCTCGGCCGCCCTTTGCCGTTCCGCCGGCGATCGGCCCGTTCGCGCCCGGGGCCCGTCCGTCGAGGGTTTCTTCGAGCGCCACGAGGAGCGCGTTCACGTCGGCCGCGGAGTGCGTCGCGATGGGCGTGATGCGCAGGCGGCTCGTGCCCTCGGGCACGGTGGGCGGACGGATCGCCTGAACGAACACACCACGCGCGAGGAGTGCGTCGGTGAGCGCAACGGCGGCCGCGGCGTCACCGACGATGAGCGGCACGATGCCGCTGCCGTCGCCGCCGACGCGGAGGCCGCGCGCGCGGAGCGCATCGCGAAGCGCGTCGGCGTGCGTGAGGACCGCGCGGCGGCGGTCGTCGGCCGCTTCGACGAGCGGGAGCGCCGCGAGGGCGGAGGCGGCGAGGATGGGTGGCACGGCGGTCGAGAACACGAACGACCGTGCGCGGTGCACCAGCCAGTCGATCACCGTGGCGCTCGACGCCACGAAGGCGCCGAACCCACCGAAGGCCTTGCCGAGCGTCCCCACATAGACATCGGCGCGAACGCCGAGCGCATCGGCGAGACCGCGCCCGCCGCGGCCGAGCATGCCGAGGGCGTGAGCCTCGTCGACCACGAGGGCGGCGTCGAATTCATCGCAAATGGCGCGCAATTCACGCAGATCGGCCCGGTCTCCGTCCATGGAGAACACGGCCTCGGTGACGACGAAGGCGCGGCGTGCCGTGGCGCGTTGCGAGGCGAGGATCTCGCGCACTGCTCCGGTGTCGCCGTGCGGTGTGACGACGACGCGCGCGTTCGAAAGCCGGGAGCCGTCGATGAGCGACGCGTGGTTCAGGGCATCGCTCACGATGAGGTCGTCGTGCGTGCCGAGCGCCTGGAGCAGACCCACGTTCGCCGCGTAGCCGCTCGAAAAGAGAAGCGCGCGTTCGTGGCCCGCGAAGCGTGCGAGGGCCGCCTCGGCGTCGACGTGCACGTCGAGGGTGCCCGACACGAGGCGCGACGCGGCGGCGCCGAGGCCGTGGGTTTCGAGGACGTGGCCAAGGGCGGACTCGAGGGCCGGCTCGTGGGCGAAGCCGAGGTAGTTGTTGCTCGTAAAGCAGAGGACGTCCTGGCCGTCGAGGGTGAGCCGCGGTCCGTGGGCGCCGCTCACCGTGCGCAGGTGGCGGGCGAGGCCCTCGCGGCCGAGGTCGTCGAGGCGCGCGCGCAGCTCGGCGTCGAGGAGGGACGACATGGGCGGCGAACGTAGCAGGCGTGGGGGCGCGTCGTCGTGCGACCGCCGTATGGCTTTTGCGTGGTTGGCGATCCGTGGTGTCGCGGATGGGCCACCGGGAACCGCCCCGTTGGTTGTATCATGCGTGATTCGAAACCGGCCCCCATTCCCCGCGGCGTTGCACGTGAAACGCGATGGCTGGGACGGGGGTCCGTGTCCGCCGTCGCCCCGGGGAGGCGGTTTCGGGGTGGTTCTGCGGCGTCGCGCGTTCATCTCCGCGCCAAGCCGGTCTAGGATGCGCCCGGTGCGTGGTCCCAGGGACAGTTCGATGTGGAGACGGATGCCGGGATCCGAGGGCCCGGGATCCGCCGGCCGGGGGTCGGCGAACCCGCGGACCCGGCGACCGCGCCGAGCGGCGCTTGGCTGGGTGGGCGTCGTCGCCCTGCTGAGCCTCGGTTGCGGCCGCCTCGCGGGGTGCGGTGCCGAGGCGAGCGGGACGGCGCCGGGCACCCCCTCCGCGGACCGCGACTGGGACGCCTGGGTCCGCGCCGTGGACGCGCGCCGGGTGCCCCCGGATGCCGCGGCGGGCCTCCGCGCGGAAGGATCCGGGGATCGGCGACGCGCCGTGGTTCTCCTCGGGCGCCTCGAATCGCCCGACCTCGCACCGACCTTGGCGCGGATGCTCGGAGACGAGGACGCGGGCGTTCGGCGCGCCGCGAGTGCCGCCCTCGGGGCGCAACCCGGCACGGCCCTCGCGGAGACCGCGTTGCTCGGGCGCCTCACGGGCGAAACCGACCCGGCGGTGCGGGGGGCGCTCCTTACGGACCTTGGCCGCGTGACCGTGGACGCGGGCGCTCCGGCGTTGCTCCTCGGGCTCGAGGCGGGGGAGCCCCGCGTGCAGGGCGGCGCATGTCGTGGCCTCGGGCACCGCGCCGTTCGAAAGCTCGGGGCGCCCACCGAGGCCATCTCGGCCATGGCGAGCATCGTGGGCGCGGGGCGGGCGGGCGGACCCGGCGGGGACTGCGCCTTCGCCCTCGCCCGGCTCGCGGCGCTCGGCCCGCTCGACGCTTCGATCCGCGGCGCCGTGGAGCCGGCCCTGGTTGGCGGCCTCGGTTCGGAGGACGTGACGGTCCGGCGGTTCGCGGCGCGGGCCCTCGGGTCCTGGGCTGGACCGAGCGCCGCGGCCCGACTCGCCGTGGCCTCGGAGGACCCGGAGTGGACCGTGGCCGTGGAGGCCGTTCGGGCCCTCGGCGTGATCTCCGGGCGCACGCGCGACGCCGGGTCCCTCGCGGCGGTGCTGGGCCGCCTCGCCACGCGGGCCCTCGCGGAGGACGCCGAATACGGCGGCGCGCAGGATCACGTGGTTCTCGCCGCACTCGAAGCCGCCCGGCCCGTTGCACGTGAAACGTCCATCCGCGCCGTCGCCGAACGGATCCGCGCCGGGCTCGCCGAAGCACGGATTCCGGAGGCCCTGCGCCGGGATGCGGCGCGCCTCGAATGTGCGGCGGCCGAGCTCCTGGATCTCGGCGCCGGCCCCGCCGCCCCATCAACCCAGGTCGTCGGGACGTCGACCCGTGGAATCGCGACTTCCGGGGTGCTGGGCGGTGCCGTCTCCCGCTGCGGTCGGGGCGTCGTGTCGCCCCTCGACCGGGCCCTCCTCGAACTTCGCGTGGTGGGCGCCCGACGGGGTGATCCCCGGGTGGACGACGCGCGGCGCCTCGCCGATGTGGAGCGCGTGGCCGCCGCGTTCCGGCGGGAGCCGCGGGTGCTCGAAGCGGCCCTCGAGATCCTCGGAACCCTCGGGGTGCCCGGTGCGCCGCGGGCCGTCGCCGCCCTCGAGAATGGCGAATCCGAGGGGCAGACCGCGGCCCTTTGCGATGCGGCCCGCGCGCTCCGGGCGGGAGCCGCCCGGGTGGTCCCCGCCGCGGGACTCCCCGCCGCCGTCGATCGCGGCCTCGCCGCCATGCTCGACCGGGACGCGCCCGAGGCCATCCAGGCCTGCCTCCGCGCCGCCGCCGCCCTCGGCACGGGCTCGGAGCGAATCCGCCGCGCGGCCCACCACTGGAACGTCGCCGTCCGGACGGAGGCGAAGGCCGCCGCGGAACTGCTCGGCCTGGTGCTCCCCGCGGGCGCCCCGAGCGACCCCGTTCCAAACCCGCTCCCGGCGGGGGCCAAGCTCCCCCGCGGCGACGTCCGCGTTCGGCTCCGCACCGACCGTGGCGAGGTGGTCCTCGCCCTCGATGCGGACCTTGCCCCGGTCTCCGTGGCGCGGCTCCTCGCCCTCGTCGACGCGCACTTCTACGACGGCATCCAGTTCCACCGCGTCGTCCCGGGCTTCGTCGTCCAGGCCGGCGACCCGGGCGCCGACGGCTACGGCGGACCCGGCTGGTCCATGCGCTCCGAGGAGAGCGACGTGCCCTTCGAACGCGGCACCGTGGGCATGGCCCTCGCGGGTCGCGACACCGGCGGCAGCCAGTTCTTCGTCACCCACGGCCGCGAACCACACCTCGACGGGGCCTACCCGGTCGTGGGCCGCGTCGTCTCCGGCATGGACGTCGTCGACCGCCTCGAACAGGGCGACAGGATCCTCCAGGCCACGCGCTGAATCATCCGTGGGTAGAGGGTCAGTTTGAAACCGTCGGAATCACGCGGCTTCTGCTCAGGAGGCGGCCTGCGGCAGGATGTCCACTGGGGCCACTGGCGGAACAAACTCCCGGTGGGCCGCATCTAGGATGTCGCGCATTTGAGGCCTAAGACCGAGCAACTCCGCAACCATCCCGACGGCAAAAGCTACCCGATGGGCATCGGGCTGTATTTCTGCCGCTCTCCCAGCGAGAAACGGTTTCTGGGGATACGTGAGAGCCCCCGCAAAGGTTTTGCTGTTCATTCCAGATCGCCTTCCGCATAAACTTCATGGCTTCGGGTGTTCTGGCGCCCCGGGTAGCTAGCCAGTGGGCAATGCAAAGATCCTCGGCCTGAACAAGCGGGCCAGCGATGGTTATCTCACCGCACTTGGCACACCGCTCGGCTGCTACCGCAACGTGGAACGTGACGCCACACACGACGCGGCTGTCCCGGTCCACGACTTGCTCGAAGACCGTCCCCGAGCATTTCCAGCACGAATGGTCCATCAGAAGCCTCCTTCGTATGCCGTCACTACGATGACACCGTTCTTGATGGCAACGATCACCACCAGTTCGTCGCCGCTCATGTCTGGCCCTGCTAGCTCCCAACAACCCTCCCTACCGGGCTCCGCCGAGGCTGCGTGGTACAGGGCGTTCCGTACGTCGCTATCAGCAATGTTTCGTTTGCGCATTTGTTGGCGGGCATGAATCGAGAAGCGAACTTGTCCGCTCGAGCAATAACCGCGGACTTGTTTCAGGGCGGAGTCGCCATCCACGCCAGTGATTATGCGGCACATTGACGTCGCGTCAACAGTCCGCGCTTTGCCCGTGTATTCATGCACTACAACTTCTGCCGAGTGCACCAGACCCTGAAGACCACCCCAGCGATCGCGGCGGGCGTCGCTATCGCCGTTTGGTCGATCGAGGATTTGGTGGGTTTGCTCGGTCAGGTGAAGAAAGCGGCCTAATCAAACTGACCCACTACCCACCCGTGATACTAGCCGGGCCGCCCTCGAAACCTGCGCTCCCCCGCCGACAGCACGGGTCAACGCGCTTGCCGAATTGGTGCCGGTTGCGCGTTCCGCCCAAACGCGGACTGCGATCAGAGCCGCAGCTTCGTGCGCACGTCACCCATGCCTTCGCTCAAGCGATCGGCGAGGTCCTCCGTGGCACCGTCGGGCTGCGTCGGCATCATCACGAGCAGGTGTGCGTAGAGGTCGCCGTGGGCGTCGGGCTTCCCGGGCACGGGTGCGCCCTTCCCGCGCACCCGCAGCACCTGACCGCTCTGTGACGACGCGGGCACCTTGAGTTGCACTTCGCCGTCGAGGGTGGGCACGGCGACCTTCGCGCCCCGCACGGCCTCCGCCGGCGTGAGCGGGAGATCGACATGCAAATCGTCGCCCTCGCGTCGGTAGACCGCGTGCGGTTCCACGCGCACGAGCAGCACGAGATCGCCCGCGGGCCCGCCGCCCGCCACCGCCGTGCCCTGGCCGCGCAAACGCAGCTTTCCGCCGTCGCGCACGCCCGCGGGGAACCGCGCCTTGATCGCGCGCGTGCCGCCGCGGCCGTCGGCGATATGCAGGTCGCGCTCGCCGCCGCGCAACGCATCCACGAACGAGATGCTGAACGACGCCTCCACATCCGCCGGCTTGCCGCGCGTGCGCGCCGCCTGGCCGAACATGTCGCCGATGCCGCCCCCTGCGCCGCCGCCCGCACCACCGCCACCGAAACCACCGAACAGGTCTTCGAGGTTGAACGAGAACCCGCCCGCGTTCGCCTGCCCGCCGCCGTGGCCGCCCCGCGCACCGCGGAACACCTCCTCGAACTGCGAGCCCCAGTTCGGCGACCCACTGCCGCCGGACTGCCACTGCTTGTACTGGCGTGCCGCTTCCACGTTGAACCCTTCGCGCAGGCCGCCCTCGCCGAACTCGTCGTAGAGCGCGCGCTTCTTCGGGTCGCTGAGCACGTCGTAGGCGTACGACACGTCCTTGAACCGGCTCTCGATCTTGGTGTCCCCCGGGTTTCGGTCCGGGTGGAGCTCCTTGGCGAGCTTCCGGTACGCCTTCTTGAGTTCCGCCGTCGACGCCGTCTTCGAAACGCCGAGCAAGTTGTAGAGGTCACGCTCTGCCATGACGAAGGCCAACCATAACCACTCGCGGGCATTTGTAGACCGTCCACGGTGCGTTCCCGACGGTTCGCGGAATTGCCCAGTCTTCCCCAGCAAATAGTCGCTACTGTCCTTGCTCCGGGTAGTGCGGCATGGTAGCCGCCACTCCCCTTTTGGGTCGGGTATGGGCGACATTCTCGTCGAGGTCGGGCGGCTCCCCGAGCACATTGCGATCGTCATGGACGGCAACGGCCGCTGGGCCAATCGCCTCGGCATGCCTCGCACCGATGGCCACCGCCGCGGCAGCGACGCCGTGCGCACGGTGACCCGCGCCTGCCGACGCCTCGGCGTTCGCGCGCTCACGCTCTACGCGTTCAGCGAACAGAACTGGGATCGCCCCCCCCGCGAAGTGGACGCGCTCATGGCGCTCCTCCGCGAGTTCCTCGTGAGCGAACGCGACGAGATCCTCGACAACGGCATTCGCCTCCGCGGCGTGGGTCGCATCGACCGCCTTCCGCCCATCGTGCGTGAGGTGCTCGACCCGCTCGCCGAGGAGAGCCGCAACAACACGAACATGACGCTGTCGCTCGCCCTCTCCTACGGCGGCCGCGAAGAGATCGCCGACGCGGCGCGTGTCCTCGCGAAGGAGGTCGCCGCGGGCCGCCTCGCCCCGGAGAAGGTCACCGAAGCGGCCCTCGCGGCGGAGATGCCCTCCATGGACGTGGGCCCGGTCGATCTGCTGATCCGCACCGGCGGCGAGCAGCGCATCTCGAATTTCCTGCTTTGGGGCGCGGCCTACGCCGAGCTCTTCTTTAGCCCCACCCTCTGGCCCGACTACGAAGCGCGCGACCTCTACGAGGCCATCCACGCGTACCAACGGCGGGAGCGTCGCTTCGGGCGCGCGGTCGAGCTCATCATTTCGGACGAGCACGCCACCCCGCCGGCGGTGCAAGCCTAGGCCGGTCACGACCATGAGCGACAAGCCCGCCACGCCGTCATCCTCCGAGGAGCCGCCCACCGCGCCCCCGTCCGGCGACACGTCGCCAGCCGAGTCGCCCGCGGAGAAGCGGCCCATGTCGAACCTTGCGCTCCGCCTTCTCACGGCCGCGGTGCTCGCCCCGCTCATCGTGGCGCTCCTTTTCTGGGAGCAGAAGGCGGGCTTCCTCGTCGTCATCTACCTCGCGGCGCTCCTCTGCGCGAACGAGCTCGGCGCGATGGTCGTGCCGGGTTCGCCCCTCCAGCGCGCGTGGCTCGCCTTCGGTTCCATGGCGGTGCTCACGTCGGTCTACGCCTCGGGCGTGTTCGCCCTCGCGCCGTCGGTGCTCACGGCGACGGTTTCGGCCGTCGTGCTCATCGGCTTCACCCTCGTCCTCTTCCAGCGCGGACCCGTGGCGGGCGCCGATCGCTCCATGGCCTGGGTCGTCGCCGGGCCGTTCTACGTGGGCGGCCTTCTCGGCACCATCGCCCTCCTCCACCAGGCGCCGAACGGCGGCGGTTGGGTGCTGCTCGCCATGTTCTTCGCCTTCCTGAGCGACACGGGCGCGTACTTCGCGGGCCGGTTCCTCGGCAAGCACAGGCTCTACGAGAAGGTCTCCCCGAAGAAGACCGTGGAGGGCGCCTTCGGGGGCCTCGCGGGCGCGAGCTTCGGCGCGGCCCTCGCGCACTTCTGGTTTTTGCCCGAGCTGCCGCTCTCGCACGGCATCCCCCTCGCCATCCTTGCCGCCGCCGTGGGCCAGATGGGCGACCTCTACGCGTCCCTCATCAAGCGCAGCTCCGGCACGAAGGACAGCGGGCAGATCCTCCCCGGCCACGGCGGCATGCTCGACCGCATCGACGCGCTTTTCTTCACCGGGGCCATCGTGTGGGCCTACGTTGAGTTCGGCGCGTGCGCCGGGCACTGCGCGTTCCGCTGAACCCGTTGGCGGAACGATGCCGGGGGGCCGCCCCGCGCACGCCGCGCCGCGAACGCCGAGCCGCGGTTGCCATTGACGCGCCGCGGCGCCCACCCCGTGACGCGCGCTTCGATTGACGCGCCGCGTGATCGCGCACCCATTCGATTTGAAGTCGCCCCCTGAATGTTACTTGCGCGGCGCGGAAAGGAGCGCGACAAGTGGCGTGATATGGCCCAAGCAGACGCCAGCCTCGAGACCCCCACAGCGCCGCCCGAATACGAGTTCTTCTCGGTCATCCAGGGCTACCTGGAGCAAGCCGCGAAGCTCATCGATCTGCCGTCGCACATCGCGACCATCCTTTCGCAGCCGAAGAACGAGATCATCGTTCACTTCCCGGTGCGCATGGATGACGGGTCGATGCGCCTCTTCAAGGGCTACCGCATTCAGCACAACAACTTGCTTGGCCCGTACAAGGGCGGCCTCCGCTACCACGAGCACGTCTCGCTCGACGACCTGAAGGCGCTCGCCGCGATGATGACGTGGAAGTGCGCGCTCCTCGACATTCCGTTCGGCGGTGCGAAGGGCGGCATCAAGTGCACGCCGCGCTCGCTTTCGCAGGGCGAGCTCATGCGGCTCACGCGCCGCTTCACCCACGCCCTCGGTTCGAACATCGGCCCCGACTACGACATCCCCGCGCCCGACGTCGGCACCAACGCGCAGGCCATGGTGTGGATGATGGACACGTTCATGAACACCGTCGGCCACGTGCACAAGAACGACCAGCGCCGCGTCGTCACGGGCAAGACCGTGAGCGCCGGCGGGTCCCTTGGCCGCGAAAAGGCCACGGGCCAAGGCGTTGTGCACTGCCTGACCGAATGGGCCGAGGAGCACGGCATGGTGCTCGAAGGCAAGACCGCCATCGTTCAGGGCTTCGGCAACGTCGGCTCGAACGCCGCCATTCTCATGAACAAGCTCGGCGTGCGCACCATCGCCGTGGGCGATCACGCGGGTTACCGCCGGCACCCGGAGGGCTTCTCGCCGCATCGCCTCGCCGAGCACGTGCGTCACCACGGCTCCATCGAGGGCTACGCCTACGGCGAACCCATCTCGCGCGAAGAGTTCTTCGCGACCGAGGCCGACATCTTCATCCCCGCCGCCCTTGAAAACCAGGTGGGCGTCGACGAGGCGAAGGCGCTCAAAGTGAAGGTCATCGTCGAAGGCGCGAACGGCCCCGTGAACCCCGCGGGCGAAGCCGTGCTTCGTGAGCGCGGCATCTGGGTGATCCCGGACGTCCTCGCCAACTCGGGTGGCGTGAACGTTTCCTACTACGAGTGGGTGCAGAACCGCCGCAGCGAACGGTGGGAACTCGAGGAGGTGGATGCGCGCCTCGAGAAGGCCATGAAGCACACCTACCATCGCGTGATGCACTTCGCGCGCGAGCACCACTGCGACCCCCGCATCGCCGCCTACGCCCTGGCCCTCCAGAGCATCAAGACCGCGTACGAAGAGCGCGGCATCTTCCCCTGAACCCTCTTCCTTGAGCCCACCCCGTTGAACGCCGGGTAGTTTGAGCGAGGGCGCTCCCCCGCGCTCAACGGCGTTCCACCGCCGCAAGGTCGCAAGCGGCATCGGACTCGGGTAAAAAGGCTGCCCATGTCCGCACCTGTGCTCACGGGGTCGATTACGTCCGGCGGCGCGCTCGAGATCCTCCACGCGATCGAGCTCCGTCGCACGACGGGCGTGCTCCGCTTCAAGGGCGCGGAAGTCGAAGGCGACGTGCAGCTCGTGGCCGGGCAGATCGCCCTCGACCAGGTGGAGTCATCGGGGGGGCGCGACCCGGTGGAGGTGCTGCTCGAGCTGCGTGAGGGCTCGTACGAGGTCTACCAGCGCATTCCGCCGCTCGCCGTTTCGCGGGGTGACGACCAGCACCGTTCGGGAAACCTCGGCGTTCACGTTCCCGCGGATCTGATGACCTTCTGTGAGCGCATGGGGCTCACGGGGCTCCTGCTCTTCGCCGAGAAGGGGCGCGAAGCGCAGATGATCTACGACGCGGGCGAGCTCCGCGCGATCGCCGTGGACGGCGAGTTCGACGCCGACGTGCACGACGTGTTCGGGTGGTCCGAAGGTACCTTCGAGGTCGTGGCCTACGCCGTCGCGCCACCGACGGAGGTCAACGCGATGTTGGCGGAACCCTCGGCCGACGTGCTTCCGGGGCGCGATCCCACGTTCCCCCGCATCCGACGCCGCGGCGACGCGACCGGTGAGTTCCCGTTCCGTGTCGGAGAGATTCGGGTGACCGCGCTCCAGTACGAACGGGAGAAACGCCGCGCCGACGAACGGAAGAAACCCGACAGCCTGCCCGCCGCGCGTCCGTCGAGTCAGCCCGGTTCGGGTGTGACCGAGGAGCGACCGGCGACCGTGCAGATCGTGTTCCTCGGCGTTCCCGAGGATCGGGAGCGTCGCCGTTCGGAGACACGCCACGCGCAGGGCGGCGTGGCGGCGGAGACCGAATTGCCGAACGCCGTGGAGGGTCGTCGCGCCGTCCCGGGGTCCGCGAATGTGCTTGAGACGGGCGCGTGGGTCGTCTTCGCATTCTCACTATTCCTCGCGATTCTCGCCCTGCTCGCGCGGGTGCCCGACCTCAAGTAAACCTCGCGGGCCATGACGGGCGGAACGACACGGCGCGCGTCGGCGCTCTTCTTCGCGGTGCTCGCCCTGGGCCTCGTGGGTGGCGCCGTGGGCGGTGCCGCGGGACACGCGCGTGCCGACGCGGATGGCGGCACGCCGCCCCCCTCCGCGGCCTCGGACGCGGGGGTTTCCGCCGACGAGAACCTCGACGCCGACGGCGGGGTGCCCGGGGACGCCGGGTCGCCACGGTCGGCGCCGCATCCCGGCGCGGGCGCGACGCCCCCCTCCGCGCCCGTCGCCACCGACGGGGAAGCTCCCGACGCGAACGCCGCCGACTCCGGCGAAACCCAGACGGGCGCCGCGGTCGAGCTCGAGGACGTCGCGGATCGCCCCGGTGCCCGGCCGCCGCACTACTTCCTCGAGCGAATCGAGGTCACGGGAAACCGCTCCACGTCCTCGTGGGTGATCCGCCACTTCGTGCCGCTCGAGAAGGGCGATGTGCTCGACGTGGATTCGCCCGACCTCGAGGCGGCGCGCTGGCAACTCTTCGGCACGGGCTGGTTCGACGACGTGCAGTTCCGGCTCAAGAAGGGGTCGCATCGTGGCTGGGTGGTGCTGGAGATCCGCGTCGAAGAGCACAACACGCTGGTCATTCAGCAGCTCGCCTTCGGCGTCTCGCAGGGCCTCGATTCCACGAACGACATGCACTCCGACGTGCAGCCGTACTTCGGCGCCACGGTCGCGGAGACGAACCTCTTCGGCACGGGAAAGTCGCTCCAGCTAAGCGGACTTGTCTCGCAGCGGCAGCAGGGCGCGAAGGTCCGCTACTCCGACCCGATCTTCTTCGGCACGGATTTCCTCGGGAGCGCGACGCTGTTCATCAACAACGGTCGCGAGTTCTTCGGCAACAACCCGAGCGTATCCATCACCTGTCCGCCGATGCTCGATCCGGCGGACACATGCCCGCCGGAGGTGGAAGCGCGCTCGGCCGTCGTGCTCTACCAGCGCTACGGGTTCGGCTTCGGGATGGGCCACGACCTCGGTGCGTCGACGCGCTACACGCTCGACTGGCAGGGCGAAGTCGTCGACGTCGACGCCATGCCCAACGCCGCGAGCGAAGTGCGAGGCGGCGAGGTCGTGCCGGTGGACTTCGCCATCGAGCGGGGCACGAGTTACGTGTCGTCGCTCCGCCTCGGGCTCATCTACGATCGGCGCGACGATCCGAGCCTTCCGACGAGCGGTGTGCTCGCGCGCTTTCAGGGTGATCTCGCCTCGTCGCTCATCGGCAGCGACTACCGCTACGTGAAGCTCCAGGTCCTGCTCCGCTCGTGGCACCGCCTGCCCTGGGCGCACCACTACCTGCGGCTCGGGCTCTTCGCGGGCTTCGTCTCGGGCCAGGCGCCGTTTTTTGCCCGGTTTTATGCGTCCGATCTGTCGGATCTCATTCCGAGCCGCATCCTCGAAATGAATATCGACAACCGTCCGCCGCCGAACCTCCTCGGAACCTCCGTGGGGCTTTATCGAACCGGCGATGTCGCGGGCCGTGTGGACATGGAATACGGCGTTCCGCTTTACCGCGGAGGATCCTTCCTCCGTCGCATGGATGGCTTCCTTGGCTGGGGCCTCTACGGCCTCGCCCCGAGCGACGTGCTCAGCACCGGCGTCAGGGGCTACGAGGGCTTCTCGAGCCTGCCCATCGACATGACCTTCGACTTCGGGTTGCGACTCGACACGACGATCGGCGTTTTCGAGTTCGGGTTCTCGAGCATGCTGGGGTTCTTCGTCCTGTGACCGCGTCGCTCCGATGTGGCCGCCGTTGGGCCTCGGTGTTGGCGGTGCTCGTCGCCGCGGCCACGGCGCTCCTCCTCGCCACCGCGCCCGCGGCCGCACAACGCGCGGCGGTGCGAAGGACCGGCGTGCACTGGCGGGGTGGCGTGCCCACGATCGACGTTTCCGTGCGCGATCTTGCGAATTCCACCGCCGTGCGCCGCAAGCTCACCGGTGGCCTTCCGCAGCTCCTCGTGGTGCGCGTGGTGGCCTACCCGCAGCGTTCGTCACCGAAGGCCATCGCGCCGGCGTTCCGCTCCTGCCGCGTGGTGTACGACCTCTGGGAGGAGACGTTCCGCGTGGAACTGGCGACCGACTCGTCGGACAAGACCGTCATCGTCCGTTCGGTGGACGAGGTTCTCGATCGGTGCCTCGTGTTCCGGGACATGCCCGTGGGTCGTGCCGCCGACTACGTGGGGCGTCGCGACGCCGCCGTCTACTTCGCCGTGCTCGCCGAACTGAACCCGCTCTCCGTGGACACGGTGCAGCGCATTCGCCGTTGGATCGCGCGCCCCTCGGGCGACAAGATGGAGGGCGAAGCATTCTTCGGCTCCTTCGTGAGCCTCTTCGTCAACCAACGCATCGGTCAAGCGGAGCGCACGATCCGGTTCCGGTCGCAGCCGGCTCCGACCCCGTAACCCGTCGATGCGCTTCTCTCGGTTCGAACGAAAGATCGTCGTCGCGCTCCTCGCCGTGGGGTTTGCGCCCCTGGTGGCCGCCCTGCTCCTTGGCCGCGGCGCCGTGCGGGAAGCCTACGAAGTGGGCGTCAACAACCGCATTCGGCGTGAACTCGAGTCGTCGCTGCGCCTCTACACCGATCACCTGCGCGTGCTCCGCGACAACGCCGATCTTTCGAAGGAGCTCGTGGAGGCCGACCCGGAGCTCGGTCTCCGCGTGGCGGAACACGATCTCCCCGGGGCCCGCGCCCGCGCCGTGGCGCTGATGGGGTCGCATCCGAACGTCGTCCGCATTCAAGTGGCCGCCGCGGGGACGCCCGCGCTCGATGTCGATCGCCGCCCCGCGGAGGACGACACGTGGCGCTTGCTCGAGCTCGAGGGGGCGCTCGCGGGCGCGCCGGGCACTTCGCTGACGGTCACCACGGCGACGCCGTGGGCGCCCTTCCACGCGCACCACCGTGCGGCGGAGATCGTGAAGGTCTACGACGCCCTCGAGGCGGAGACGGCCTACGTCACGACGACCTACCTCGGGGTGTTCATCATCCTGCTCTTCGCGGTGATCGTCGCCGCCGTCGCCGTCGGCATTGTTCTCTCCCGGCGCGTCACGCGCCGTGTGGCGCTCCTTGCCCAGGCCACGACCCGGGTCGGTGCCGGCGATCTTTCCGTGGAATTGCCCGTGGAAACCGGCGATGAAATCGCGGATCTGACGGCCGCGTTCAACACCATGGTGCGCGACCTCCGGGAGTCGCAGACGCGCATCGAGTACCTCCAGCGCATCGGTGCATGGCAGCAGTTTGCGCGGCGGCTCGCGCACGAAATCAAAAACCCCCTGACGCCGATCCAGCTCGCCGTTCAGGAAATGCAGACGTCGTACCGGGGCGACGACACCGCCTACCGCACGAAGCTCGACGACGCGCGCACCATCGTGGAGGAAGAGATCGCGACGCTGCGCCGCCTCGTCGGTGAGTTCAGCGCCTTTGCGAAGCTGCCAAAGGCGGAACTTCAGGAGGCCGACCTCGGCGCCTTCGTGGGTGACCTCGAGCGCACCGTGGACGCCATGCTCGAAGACGAAGCGCACCGCGGCGGCGCCGCGCCGTCGGTGGAGGTTGTCTACCAGCCCACGTCCGAACCGATCCCGGTGCGCATCGACCCGATGATGCTCAAGCGATGCGTCGACAACCTCACGCGGAACGCCGTGGAGGCGTGCCGCGGTCGGAGCGACGGGCGCGTCGTCGTGCGCGCGCGCCGGCAGGGAAAGCGCGCCATCCTCGAGGTGCTCGACAGCGGCCCGGGCATCGCGCCGGAGGACCGGGAGCGCGTGTTTGACCCGTATTTCACGACAAAAACCGACGGAACCGGCCTCGGCCTGCCCATCGTGAAGAAGGTCGTTCTCGAACACGCGGGTGACATCGCATGCGAAACGAGCGAGCTCGGTGGCGCTTGCTTCCGCATCACCCTATCGATTGCATCATGACCACCGAGGACCGCCACGATCGCAACGGCAGCGACCGCCCCGGCGACGGCGACGGGCGCGCCGCCGGAACGGGCGGAGCCCTCGCCGCCCTCGGGACGGTGCTTCGGCGCCATTGGCCCCTGGTGGCCATCGCCGCGTTCGTGATCTACGGCCTCACCACGGGGCGCTTCGGTCCGCACGAGCCGATCAAGCGGGAGCTCTACGGTGCCGTGCCGCCCGGCTTTGCGCTCAAGGTGCTCGCGGGCGACGGTGCCGATCGCGGCGAGACCCTCTCCCTCGAGTCGCTCCGCGGCAAGGTGGTGGTGCTCGACTTCTGGGCGAGCTGGTGCGGGCCGTGTCGGCGCGCCGCCCGCGAACTCAACGTCGCCGCCGGGCGCGCCGGCGGCGGCGTGCGCTTCGTCGGTATCAACGTCGAGCCTGGCCTTTCCGCGGAGGGCGTGGCCGAGGCCCACGCCGAGTTCGGCTACGCGTTCCCCACGGTGCAGGACGAGGACGGCGCCGTTCAAAACGCCTACGGCGTCGCGAACCTGCCCACGCTCGTGGTGCTCGACCGGGCGGGAAAGGTGGCCCACGTGTCCATGGGCGTTCCCGACCCGGACGCGTTGGTTTCGGAAATCCACAAGCTTCTCAAGTAGTTCCGCGCCAAAGTGTTGATTTACGCGCGGCCCACTGCTACTTTTCGCGACCCCAAGGGCCTGTTTTTGGGCCGGTGAGCGAGAGGCGGAGGGGTGTGGTCAAGGCGCTAGAAGGCGGAAGCTTGGAAGACCGCGTCTCGAGGCTCCAGGAAGTCATGGGGCGGGCGCGTGCGGACGTGCGCAAGCAGTTCGAGGAGCGCTTCGAGCTCTCGTGGATCTACCACGACGGCGTGCTCGAAGGGCAGGTCTACACCCCCGAAGAGCTCAACATGGCGTTCTCCGACAAGGTCGTGAACGACGCGAGCCTCCTACCCACCTACGACGAGATTCGGAACATGCGCGCCGCCATCGCGCTCATCCGCGACCTCGCCGACAAGAAGAAGGCGAACGTCACGCAGGACGTGATCAAGAAGATCTACCTCACCCTGAGCCCCGAAGAGGCCGAGCAGAAGGGCGCGCCGACGTTCCGCAAGGAGATGCCGCTCCATCGCCTCTACTTCCACGACATCGCAACGCCGGAGAAGATTGCGCCGAAGATGAAGCAGCTCATGGATTGGGCGTCTTCGGCGGAGACGAAGCGGTCGATTCACACCGTGCGGCTCGCCGCGAAGGTGCATCACGAGTTTCTCCTCGTGTATCCGTTCACGAAGCATAGCGGGCGCGTGGCGCGGCTGCTCATGAACATGATCCTGCTTCGCCAGGGCTATCCACCCGCGATCATCCATGCCACGGAACGGCAGCGCTATTACGAGGCCCTCAAGACCTCGTCCGACGCGACGGCGCAGATCGTGGGCGAGGCCCTCGCGGCCTCCGTGGAAAGCACGATTCAGTTCTTCGAAAAGGGCGGTCGCGCGGCCTAGGGCGCGTCTGCGCCGACCGGGTGCCGTTCACCAGAGGCGCCCGAGCGGCACGTGCACGCTCACGGGGTCGTCGTGTTCGGGCTTGGCACCGCTGGTGCGGAGGGCTCCGATGCGGAGGTGGTGTTCGCGGAGGTCCTGCGCTTCGTCCGCGGTGAGCGCGTGGCGGGAGACGAGCAGGTCGCCCCGTTCGAGGCGGCTCGGCATGAGTCGACCGTCAAAGAGCAGGTCCACGCGGTCGGGGTGCCATGCGCTTCCGATGCGAACGGCGAGGTCGTTCGGGCACGGTCCGGTCGCAACGAACGAGAAGGTCAATGTCGCCGCGGGCACGCGGCCCGCATCCCCCGGTTCCGGCGTGCGCCGTCCGGGGGCGAGCGTGTCGATGCGCGCGCCCCGCACGCGCAGGCACGCGGCGATGCGCACTCCGTCCTCGGGAAACGCGACGCCGCGGAGGTAGGCCTGGCCGATCCCCTCGCGCACGTTTGCTCCCCGCGCGATCGTGTAGAACGGCCCGTCCACCGCCACGAGCCCGTAGTCGTCGCGGCCGAGCCACTGGCGAAACACGGGCTCCTCCTCGGAACGCAGCAGGTTCTCGTGGTGGAGGAACCGCTCGCGGTGCCAGCCGTGGAGGATCACCCAATCCGTGTTTCGATCGGGCGGCGGGCGTTTGCGAATGAACATGCGCTCGACGAGGTGGGGCATGAGCGCGTAGGGCGCCTGCACGCTCGCACCGTCCGGGATGCGGCGCACCGCACGGTCGGCGAAGTGGTTCTCGGCGTCGGCGCGGAAGATCGACGGATCCCAGTCGCGCGAAATTGGTGAACCGCCGAGGAGCAGGTGCGCCGTCACGGTCGCCAACACGAGGGCCCCGAGGACCACCGACGCCGGGACCCAGCGCGCCGCCACGAACTCCGCACCCACGATGGCCGCCGAGAACAGCACCGGGAGCATCGTCGTTTGGTAATGCGAGTCGAGGGTGATCGCCGTGGGCCAGCTCGAAAGCAAGTTGATCGCGAGGAGCGGCAGCGCGGGCAGGAGCCGCCGCGGCGCGAGGAGCGGCAAGCCAAGCAGCGGCGCGAAGAGCAGCGCGAGGTAGCGGAGGCGCTCGGGCGCGAAGACATGCGCGAGCACCTCGCCCGGCCGCGTGACAAGCCCCACCGCGACGCCCGCCATGGAGCCGCCCCACTTGCCGAAGTGGAGCTCGAGGGAGCCCTCCTTGGGCCCAAACACCGGCACGAGCACGAGGACAAAGAGCGCAAAGTAGGCCGCCGAGATCGCCGCGACGCGGAGCCCCGTGCGCCCGATCCGCGGCGAACCCACGAGCCCCGCGACGCCGAGCATGGCGGTCACGAGGGCGAGGTCTTCCCGGCACGCCAGCACGGCGAGCGACCAGCCGAGGAACGCCCGGCGCGCGCCGCGGTCGAGGGCCTCCACGGCGAACGCGAGGGGCAAGATCGCACACGTACCCGGGTGGTACTCGTCCGTGGCGACGTGCCAGAGGTTCGGGTACGCGAGCCATGCGACGAGCACGGCCCAGGCGCCGAGGCGCCCGAACCGCCGCTCGGCCATCTTCATGAGCGGCCACACGGCGAAGGCGGCGAAGAGCGCCTGCGCGTAGACGAGCGCGCGCACGTAGCCCACGAGCGTCCCCACGAGGGCGAGCGGCATCTGCACGAAGGCCAGGTGCACGCCGGCGAAGGTCGCGCCGGTCACCGGGTCCCAGAATGAACCGTGGATAAAGCCCCACGACATGCGCGCGTAGAGCGCCAGGTCGAACGTGCCGTTGTGGTACGCGGCGTAGCGTGCGTAGGCGAGCTCCGCGAGCACGATGCCCACGACGCCGAGCAGCGCGAATGCGAGGCCCTGTTCCCGACGCGACACCGCGGCGATCATAGTCCGATTCGCCGCCCCGCCGGGAAAAGCACGCTACCCGAGGGCGCGTTTGCCGTCCGCCGTGATGAGCGAGCCGTAGAGCTCCGGGCGGCGGTCGCGGAAGAAGCCCCAGCCGGCGCGGTAGGTGCGCACGGCGGCGAGGTCGAGCTCGGCGGCGACGAGGCCCTCTTCGCTGCGATCGAGTTCGGCGAGCTTGTCGCCGCGCTGATCGCAGATGAACGACGAGCCGTAGAACGTTTGGTTCCCCTCGGTGCCCACGCGATTCGCCGCGACGACGGGCGTCGCGTTGGCGATGGCGTGGCCGATCATCACGCGCTGCCACGGGTCCTTCGTGTCGAGCTCGTCGTTGGCGGGCTCGCTGCCGATGGCCGTCGGGTAGAAGAGCACCTCCGCGCCCGCGAGGGCCATGGCCCGCGCGCACTCGGGGTACCACTGGTCCCAGCAGATGCCGACGCCGAGGGTGCCGTGGGGCGTTTTCCAGGCCTTAAAGCCCGTGTCGCCGCCGCGGAAGTAGTACTTCTCTTCGTAGCCGGGGCCGTCGGGGATGTGGCTCTTCCGGTAGAGGCCCATGACCTCGCCGTCCGCGCCGATCATGGCCACCGAGTTGTAGTAGGCCTGCCCCGCGTGCTCGTAGAACGAGATGGGAATCACAAGGCGATGCGCCTTCGCGATCTTCTGGAAGCGCTCGATGGTGGCGTTGCCCTCAAGCGGTCGCGCCCAGTCGAAGAACTTCGTCTCTTCGGTCTTGCAGAAGTACGGGCCCTCGAAGAGCTCGGGCGGGAGCACGACGTTGGCGCCCTCCTTCGCGGCGCGCAGCACCCACGACTCGATGCGCTCGACGTTCTCCTCGCGGGTTCCGCCGAGCGCGCACTGAATACCGGCCACACGGATCTTCACGGCGCGTTCTCCGGGTGACTCGATAGGGGCTCTTGCTGCGTGATGCAATGGAACGCGCCGCCGCCCTCGAGGATGGCCCGCGCCGAGAGCCCCACCACGCGCCGCCCTGCGAACACGTTTTCGAGGCGTTTCACGGCCAAATCGTCGTTCGGAACGCCGTAGGTGGGCACCGCGACGAAGCCGTTTCCGATGAGGAAATTCGCGTACGACGCGGGCATGGGCTCGCCCTCGTCGTCGAGCACCGTGCCCGGGGAAGGGATGGTCATCACCTCGAGTCGCCGCCCCGCCGCATCGCGGAACCGACCGAGGGTGGTGCGGATCGTCTCGAGCACCTCGCGGTTCGGGTCGTCCTTCGCGGGCTCCATGCACACGACGACGCCCGGCGCGACGAAGCGCGCGAGCGTGTCCACGTGGCCGTCGGTGTGATCGTTCAAGAGGCCGTCGTCGAGCCACAGCACGCGCTCGACGCCGAGGGCTTCGCCGATGGCCGCATCCATGGACTCCTGTGTGGCGCCCGGGTTGCGGTTCGGGTTCAACGCACACTGCCGGGTGGTCAGGCACGTGCCTTCGCCGTCCACGTCGAGGGCGCCGCCCTCGAGCACGATGCCCGACTCAAAGGCGTCAACGCCGCGCGCTTCGCACACGGCGCGGCCCACGTCGGCATCGCCGTCGAGGATGTACTTCTCGCCCCAGCCGTTGAACTTGAAGCGCGTCGCGCCGAGCAGGCCGTGGCGACCCAGGAGGAAAATGGGCCCGATGTCGCGCATCCAAATGTCGCCGAAGGGGATCGTGTGCACGCGGACATCGAGGTCGCGGTAGCGCGCGCGTGTGGCGGCGGCGTCCTCGGGCGAGTTCGCGACGAGCTCCACGGCCTGGTGCGACGCGATCAAGCGAATGAGTGCATCCACTTCGGCGCGGGCCGGTTCGAGGTGCACGTCCCAGTAGTCGATGTAAGGCCAGGCGGTCCAGCACGCGCGCTGGGCACTCCATTCCGCCGGTTGTTTGAAACCGCCCTGACGAAGCGACCGCATGGGAATGCCTAGCCCCTTTCGGCCCCGTGGCCCGTCGCCGGGATGGCGGTGGGTGCGGCGCCAAAAAGCGGGCGCACCTTGCGCTTCGGTTCGGCGATGGCGCCCTCGACGCGCGCCGCAAGCGGCCAGCTCGGCGCCTGCCGTCGAGCCGCTTCGAGCACCGCACGGGCGGCGACCGGGAGCGACGCGAGCCATGCCGCGTGCGGGTCGTTGGCCTGCGCCGCGCTGCGCTTCACCGTCGCCTTGCCGAAGATGGAATCGCGCGACCGCACCACCGTCGGTTGGTCGTGGATCGCCGTATCCTCCCGGTCGCGCATGGAGAGCGACATACAAAACTCCAGGCGCCCCTTCAAGGTGACGCGGGCCGGGCCGCGATCGAAATGGCGCGGTCGAGGTCGTTTCCGCGCGACGGCGGCCTCACTCGGGGAAGAGCGCGCGGTCGCCGAATCGCTTGAGAAGGGCCGCCGTGTACTCGACGAGGCGCGCCCGGCGAATCGATAGGTGCTCGAACTGCTTCTCCGAGAGCACCGGCGCGAGGGGGTCGGTGGCCATGCGTGCCCGCAGGTGGTCGGGGTCGAGGGCGGCCATGCGATCAACCGTAACCTTGCGAAAACGCTGGAGTCCTTCAAGGCGCGCGTCGGTGAGCGGAATGCGTGCCTCGCCGGGCGTAAAGCCCGCGCCGTTGTCGAAATAGAGGAGTGGCCCCCCCGCGCCGCGGGTCCGGACGTTGGTGTTCTCGCCGCCCCAGCGGTCCACGTTGGTCGTCAGGTAGTCGAAGAGGATCATGTCCGCGAGCTCCGCCGGGCGTCCCGCCGTGTCCGGTTCGCCCGCGGGCGTGGGCCAGGGGTGCGTCGCGCGGCCCGCGTTCCGGTCGTCCTTCCATTCGTGGGGTCGCTGATACGGAGAGATGCGCAGCGGGCCCTCGACGCGCACCCATGTCTCCCAGCCTTGACCCATGGGTAGGCGCTCGAGGTCCTCGGGGATCCACCAGATGAACGCGCCGCGCACGGTCCCGTCGGGCTGCACCGTGATCTCCGAAACGCGCTCGTCGTCCCCCGCCGCGTCGAGGAGCGGTTTCCACGGGAGCACGCGCCCGACGGCGGGCGGCACGCGGCCGATGCCGAGCTCGCGGTCGAGGTAGTAGCTCGCGAGCTCCGCGTACCAATGCGAACCGGAGAACGATTGCTCGGGCTTGTAGTAGCCCACGGTGCCGTCCTCGAGCGTGATCTTGAACGCCAGGGTGCGGCCGCCCTTGCCCTTTTCGATCCTGGCGATGGGCGCCGTGGCAAGCGCGCGCCGCTCGGCGGAGTCGTCCTTGCCGAAGAAGAGGCTCGGAAAGGGGGAGGCGGTCGCGGTGTCGTCGTGATCGGCGGTCTCGCCCGCTGTCCGCGCCGCCGCGGGTTTGGTCGAACCCGCCGCGTTCCCGGGAACGGCGGCCCCGGTCTTCGCGGAGGTGGCGCGCGCGTCTCCGTCGCCGGCGTGGTCGCATCCACCGATCGCGAGGGTCGGTGCGCCGAAGATCGCGAGCGCGAGGAGCGCCGCGCGGAATCGAGGGCCCGGATACTCCGGGCCGCGACTGCGCGCGGTGTTCATTCCACGATCTCCAGCCGCTTCGTCAGTGCAGCGCGCTTCGGCCCAAGGGTGCCCGCGAGCGCGTAGAACTCGACGCCTTCCTTCCGGGCCTTCCGAAAGACCTTGCCGTACTCCGCGTGGATCTCGTCCGCCGTGGTGAACTCGGTCACATCCGACCGTTGGGCGCAGAACACGACCGCCGCGCGGTGGCCCTGCTTGACCACATCGCGCAGTTCGTGGAGGTGCTTGAGCCCGCGCTCCGTGACGGCGTCGGGGAACGCGCCCACGCGGCGACCGTCCCGCTCCACGGTGAGCGTGGTGTTCTTGACCTCGACGTACATGCGCTCGTCACCGACATAGGGCGTGCGCGGCGTGAGCTTGCCCGGGCTCGGCTCGCCGCCGCGCGAAAGCAAAATGTCGATGCGGCTCTCGCCCGTGCGGCCGTATTTTACTTCGCGGGTTCGGCGCTCGTAGCCGTCGAGTTCCGGGAGCTCTCCGCGGTCCATCGCTTCTTCGACGAGGGGCACCGCGAGGGAAGTGTCGACGCCGACCCAGGAGCGGCCCGGGCGGATCATGATCCACGACCACGCGAGCTTTCGGTCGGGATTCGGCGACTTCCGAATGAGCGTCGGGGCGCCCTCCTTCAGGCAGCCCGCGAGGCTTCCGGTGTTGGTCGAGTGGGCGACGACGATTTCGCCGGACGGAAGTTCCACGTCCACGAGAAATCGCTTGTAGCGGCGCAGGAATCGTCCCTCGACGAGGGGCGGATCGAATTGCATGGGCCCCGAGGCTTACCGCATTCTCGGGGCCGTGGCGCGTCCTTGGATCTACTTCGTGCGCGAGTTGCCCGCCGACCTCGAAGCGGCGGTGGGCGCGGGCGTGGACGTGAAGGTGTTTTCGGGCGAAGGCACGGCGCCGCGGGAGGTCATCGAGCGCGATGCGGCGGGCGCCGCGGCCCTCGTGACGACGGTCGGTGTGCCGGTGGACCCGGCGCTCCTCCGTGCGCTCCCGTCGCTCCGGGGCGTGTCGAACTGCGCGGTGGGCGTCGACAACATCGACGTGGCCGCGTGCACCGAGCTTGGCCTCTGGGTGGGCCACACGCCCGACGTGCTGACGGACGCCACGGCGGATCTCGCCTTCGCGCTTCTCCTCGCCGCGGCGCGGCGGCTTCCGGAGGGGGAGCGCATGGTACGGGGCGGCGATTTCGGCGGGCCGTGGCATCCGCGAAAGCTCCTTGGCGCGGACCTCACGGGGCGCACCCTTGGCATCGTGGGCATGGGCCGCATCGGTCGCGCCGTGGCGCGGCGCGCAGAGGGGTTCGGGCTCCGTGTGATCCACCACTCGCGCTCGGGTGGCGTGCCGTTCGACGCGCTCCTCTCCGAGTCGGACTTCGTATCGATCCACTGCCCGCTCACGGAGGAGACGCGTCACCTCTTCGACGACCTGGCGTTTTCGCGCATGAAGCGCGGCGCGATCCTCGTGAACACGGCCCGCGGTCCCATCGTGGACGAAGCGGCCCTCGTGCGCGCCCTCGACGCGGGGACGCTGCGCGCCGCGGGGCTCGATGTGTTTGAGCGGGAGCCGGAGGTGCATCCCGGGCTCCTCGCGCGCGACAACGTCGCCCTTGCGCCGCACATCGGGAGCGCCACCGACGACACACGCCGCCGCATGGCGGAGCTCGCCGCCGAAAACGCCGGCGCCATCGCGCGCGGCGAGCGGCCGCGGTTCGCCGTGAACACGCCGAGCGGGCGCTGAACGCCGCCGCGGGAAGTCATCCGTGCGGGCCGCGCGGGGCAACGTCGCCGCCCGGCGGAGAACACGCACGCCGTGGCGACGCTGCGGCCGCATGCGGAGGAGATCCGCGTAAGCTCTTCCCCATGATCGCCCCAAGATTCGATTCGCGCCCGGGCTCGCCGCCCGCCGTTCCGCCGCCCGCCGTTCCGCCGCTCCCGGTGGCCGTATTCGTGGCGACGATGTCCATGGTGGTGATCTCCGCGGGGCTCGCCGGCTGCGGTCACGCGTCTTCGCCCGGGGTCGGTACGCCCGCCGGCGCATCCGCCGCCGCGCCGTCGTCGTTCGCCGCGAAGGCCGTCTCCGAGGACGTGCCCGCCGTTACGTCCGCGGAGATCGAAGGGCACCTCCGCGCCCTCGCGAGCGACGACATGGAGGGCCGCGCCGTCGCCACGCCGGGCATCGAAGCGGCGGCCGTGTACCACGAACGCTTTTTCAAGGAGCTCGGCCTCGAGCCGGCCTTTGGTGATTCCTACCGCCAGCGCTTTACCCTCGAGGGAAGCGAACCCGACCCGAAGGCCCAGGTCACATTCCTCACGGGCAAACGCACGGTCGCCGAGCCGAAGCTCGGGGCCGAGTTCGTGCTCGAGGGGCACCGCCGGGACTGCGAGCCCGTCGTCGAGGGCGACCTCGTCTACGTCGGCTACGGCATCGAAGCGCCGGGTCGCGACTGGGACGACATCAAGGGTCACGACCTTCGCGGCAAGGTCCTCCTGATGGAGGTGAACGAGCCGGGCAATCGTCCGGGCGGACCCTTTGAAGGCACCGCCATGACCTACTACGGGCGCTGGACGTACAAGTTCGAGCAGGCCCACAAGCTTGGCGCCAAGGGCGTGCTGCTCATCCACGACGACGTGGGCGCGACCTACGGCTGGTCGGTGGTGCGGAACTCCTGGTCGAACGAAACGTTCTTCCTGCCGAGCGAGCCCAAGACGAGCTGCTTTCACGGTTGGATCGACCGGGGCACGGCCGTGCGCGCCCTCAAGGCCGTCGGCAAGGATCGCGACGCGCTCCGCGCCCTTGCGGAGAAACCCGACTTTGCGCCCGTGGACACGGGTCTCGCCGTCCGCGTTCGGTACAAACCCACGTTCCGCTCCGTCATGGCGGAGAACGTCGCCGGCGTCATCCGTGGCGGCGCGGTGTCAAAGGACGACCGCTATGTGGTCCTTTCCGCACACTACGATCACCTCGGTGTCGACCCGTCGCTCAAGGGCGACACCATCTACAACGGCGCCGTCGACAACGCCGCCGCGTCCGCGACGCTCCTCGCCCTTGCGCGGCGCCTTGCCGAACGGTCCGCGTCCCTTCGCACGAACGTGATCATCCTCGCGCCGAGCGCGGAGGAGGTGGGGCTCCTCGGGTCGCGGGCGTTTGTGGGCGACCCGCCGGTGCCCCTCGATCGCATGGTCGCCAACATCAACCTCGAGCTCGTGAACGTCTGGGGCCCCACCGAAGATGTCTTCGCCATCGGCGCCGCCGAATCGGAGCTCGACGGCGTGTGCGCCCGCGCCGCGAAGGCGGTGGGCCTCGGCTACATCGAGGAACAGGGGCGCGAAAACGGCTTCTTTTTCCGCTCCGATCAGCTGAGCTTTGCGCGTGCGGGGGTCCCCGGCGTGTGGCTCAGCGAAGGCCCCACGGACCGCGGCGGAGGCGATCGCGTCGCGCGGGCACGCAAGCACTACCGCGAGTCGGTCTACCACACCGTCGGCGATCAAATGTCGAACGACTGGGACCTCCGCGGTGCCGTCGAGCTCGCCGACTGGACCGAAGCCATCGTCGACGAACTCGGGCGCGGGTCCTCGCCGCCGAAGTTTCGGCCCGCGAGCGCCTTCGCCGTCAGTCGATGAGCTTGAGCTTGCCGGCCAGAACGCGATCGTCGTCGATGGTGGCCTTGCCCGGATCCGTCACCCGAAGCCGTTCGTCCGCTTCGTAGATGCCGATGTAGATCTTCACGAACTCGCCCGTGGGCCAACCCCAGTTGTGGGAGATGTACACGGGGTACCGATCTTCGATCCACGTGCCGGGCTCCCAGGTGTCGATGGGCAACATGCCGCGCATGGGTGACGCGTCCTGGCGCACCTTCTTGCCCCGAACCGGGTCCATGTGGAGGAACAGCCGCCAGCCGCCCTCGAGGCGCTTTTTGACGTGCCACGTGGCGACCACTTCGAACTCGCTGCGGCGTCGCGCTTCCGTGGGTTCGAGCCGGAGATCCACGAGCTCGAGGTAGTCGCTGAACTCGACCCGCACCGGGCTCAGGGAGGGCGGTGGCGGCGTCCGGTGCACGGACTTCGCGAGGAGCTCCTGAAGCTCGGGCTCGTAGTTGTCGGTGACGCGCGGCCGGATGAGCGGAACGCGCTCGCCATCCGCCTTGAGCGACGTGCGCGTCGGTGCAATGCGCTGCCGCTTTCGGTAGAGGCCGTACCAAAGGGTGAGCTCGCCCGCGGGGTACGTGGGCGGCACGTAGAAGCTCAGCGGGTCGGCGACCAGCATTCCGTTCTTGCACTTGTCGAGGGTGAGCCGCCCCTTCGCGGGGTCGTGGTCCACCTTGATGCGCCGCCCGTCCACCGTCTCGAGGTGGGCGAAGAACTTGAAGCCCTCTTCCGTGGGCTGGAGGCATCGGAAGTAGACGGTGATGTCCCAGAACGAACCCGGGTCCACCGTCGTGGGGCCGTCCCACCCAAGGACTTCCACGTTGTCTCCGTAGCGCGCGTAGACGATGTGCTCCGGGACCGGTTCCTTCTTGAGCACCCAGCTCTGGTCCGTGTCCGGGTCGTGGAACATGGCGTTGATCTCGTCGCGCCGAGCGAGCATCCGTTTGCGCGATGCCTCGGCGGCCGCGCGGAGTTCCGGCGTGTCGGCGCCGCTCGCCTCGTCGAGCAGATCCTTCTTTTCCTTGGGATCCACCGTCAGGTCGTAGACCTCCATGGGGCGCTCTTCGAAGTGCGTGATGAACTCCTTGCCGTCCCGGTGTTCGGCCATGCACTTGTCGTCGTACCAGCACGAGCTGATCACCGAGTCGTACGGCGGCTCGGTTTCGAGGTCGCGGCCGTCGAACCACGCGGGGTCGAAGGAGACGCCCATGAGCCGGAGGGCCGTCTGGGCCAGGTCCACCTGGCGACGCATGCCCGGTGCGGCATTTCGCTCGCTCCAGATCTTGGGGTTGCTGAGGATCATGGGGATCCGCAGGCCCTCTTCCCAGATGATGTCGTTGTGACCCTTGCGGCCGTGCTCGAAGAAGGCCTGGCCGTGGTCGCCGACGATGGCGATGAGCGTGTCGTCGAGCAGGCCGCGCTTCTCAAGCCCCGCGACCACGTCGCCGATGAACGAGTCGGCGTACTTCACGGTGTTGAGGTAGCGGTTGTAACGGCTCGACGCGATGCCGTGCACGATGTCGATGAACGGCATGCTCGTCGGCAGGCCGTAGTCGTGGTGCGAGATGGTGGTGAGCATCGTCGCGAAGAAGGGCTTCTTCTCGCCGGTTTGCTCGTCGATCCACGAGAGCAGCGGCTTGACCATGACCTTGTCTTCGAGGCCCAGGTAGTTTGTCTGCTCGAAGCCCCTCGAGTCGTAGTTCTCGAGTGAGCGGAAGAACTTGTATCCAAAGTTCTCCGTGAGGCGTTTTCGGTTTTCGAACTTGCCCGTGGCGCTCTGGAAGAACGCCGTCGAGTAGCCGAGCGAGTCGAGGATGTGGGCGAGGCATGGTCGGTTGAGCCCGCCCGCCTCCGCCTCTTCAATGTTCTGCACCCAGCGGGCCGGGTAGCCGCAGAGCGTCGAGACGAGTGCCTTCGACGTGTGCGGCATGTCGACGTAGACCGCCTCCGGGACCAGCCCGCGGTCCGCGAGCTTGACCATGTTGGGGGTCGTCGGCAGTTCCGGGTTGTACACCGTGGTGGCGTCCCACCGCGTGGACTCGAGGACGATGACCAAGAGGTTCGCAGGCGTCGTTTCGGTGGGCGTGCGCACCGGCGGATGCCGGCGAAGCTTGTCTCGGACGAGGATCGACGTTTCCACGGGCGGGGGCGCGGCGGCCGCCTCGGCCTGATTCCACGACTCGAGCACCGCACCGACGAGAATGGACGGCGCCGCCGCGCGCGCGTACCGATGAACGCGCGGCGACGAGGGCGACACGAAGAGCAGCCCCGCCGCAACGGCCGCCGTGGGGACAAGCACCTTGAGCGCGGCTCGGGTTGGCGGCGGCTTGATCGGCCAGCGGGAGTAGGCCGCGTCGAGTCCCACGGGCAGAAGCCCGAGCAGCGTCACGCCGCCGAGCACGAGCCACGATGTCCAGCTCGTCTCCGAGCCGATGACCGCCTGGAGCTCGTCGTAGTGCTGGAGCGTGTAGGAAAAGAGTTTCCAATCGAGCAGCGTGCCCGATCGCTCCCAGCTCTGATGCGCGAGCATCGACAGGGACAGCACGAGCATCGCCCACACCGCCATGCCCACGGCGACGGCGATGGACCTCCGCCGTCCCCGCGCGAGGAGGCCAAGCCCCAGCATCGCGAGCCCGCTCAGCGCAGAGAGCAACGTGTTCGGACCAAGACAGATGAACGCGTCGATGAACGAGGCGTGGGGGTCCGTCCGGTAGACCTTCGAGATCGTCAGGGCCGCGGTCGCGATGAAGAGCACCAGCGCGAGCGCGCTCGCCCCCCAGGCGGTTGTGCGAAAGCCATTCGTCGTTCCGCGCGTAGCCATGGAACCCAAAGCAGTTCCATGTACCTAGCCCGCAGGCGGTTCGCAACGAAGGCGTGGCGGTTGGCCGCGAAAAATTCCGTGTACGGGAGGGTGCGCCTAGACGGCGGCGCGGAGCGGTCGGGGTGAATCCTGGCCAAAAGCCACAGTGGTCGCGCCCTCGAGCGCCGACGGCGGCACCGAGAGCCGCGTGCCGGCGCCGAGAAGCAGCCGGTGGCCGCGCCAATTCACCGACGGCGAGAGCCAGCCCTCCGCCCAGCACACGAAGAGAAACCCGCTTCGGAACCACTCGAGCGGCACGTCCGAGACCCGGAAGCTTCCCGCCGCCGTGCCGTTCTTGAGGGCGCGAACGCCGATGGCCTGGACGAGGGCCGCGCCGCCGAGCACGGCCAGGGCCGTGGCGTTTTGGACGACCACCACGGCGAGGGCCGCCACGACCACCGGCCAGAGGAGCGGTTCGAAGGCGTACCCCGCCGGGGCGAGGTTTCGGCGGAGCTTCGCCCAGCGCACGTGGCGTTCGTAGGAGCGGCGGATCGAGCAGGTCGTGTTTCGGTTGTCGACGAAGTAGGGAATCACCCGGACACCGAGGCCGGCGCGATCGAAGAGCTGGCCGAGCACGTGGTCTTCTGCGAGCCGATCGGCCACGGCGGCGAACCCGCCGATGCGCGCGAGGGCCGAGCGCCACATGGCCATGGACTTGCCGATGGTGATGGCGCGCTCGGTGAGCATGTAGCCGGCGGCCACGCTCGGCGCGACGTGCGTCGCGAGCACGTGGTTTTCAACCCGCGCACCGAAGGAGCGGTCGCCCGATCCGCGCACGAGGGTCGAGACGAGGTGCGTGCCCGGCTCGGCGAAGGCCTCCGCGAGGTGCACGAGGTAGTCGGCCTCGACACGAACGTTGGAATCCGAGATGACCAGGACATCGCCCGTGGCGTGGGGCTCGAGGCCGAGGAGCTGGGCGACCTTCGGGTTTACGGCCGCGTCCGGGTTCGTGAGGATCACCTTCGCGTGGAGGTGCGGGTGCCGGTCGACGAAGCGGTTCGCCGCCGCGAAGGCCGGGTCGAGGCTCGACGCGACGCCGAGGAGCACCTCGTAGTCCGCGCCCTCGAGGCGGGCGAAGGAGTCGAGGTTCGTCTCGAGGTCATCGTCGAGGCCCGCGAGCGGCTTGAGGATGGTGAATCGGATGGGCGTTCGGAAACTCGGCTCGCTCGACACGCCGCGGAGCGAGAGCCGGTAAAGCACCACCACGAGCAGGTAGACGCCGACCGAGAGGCCGACGAGTCCATAGAGGGCGATTGCTGCCAGTTCCATGGACAGAATGGACCACGGCCCGATGGCGACCCCATGTCGGCCGAGTTCCGCCTTTTGGACAAACCCGTTCCAGCAACGTGACGCCGTGTGACGAACCCGCGTCAGCCGCCCCGCCCCGATCGCCAAGTCGGCCCTTTCGCGATCGCCTGCGTCCGCAGGCGATGCCCCATCCCCGTCGTGACGGTGGCTCTCCACGTTGCGAAGCAACGTTGCGCGCAGCGCACGCTCGTCATTTCGCGCTGCGGCCCAATTCCGCGATCGCCTGCGTCCGCAGGCGATGCCCCATCCCCGTCGTGACGGTGGCCCCCCCCACGTTGCGAAGCAACGTTGCGCGCAGCGCACGCTCGTCATTTCGCGCTGCGGCCCAATTCCGCGATCGCCTGCGTCCGCAGGCGATGCCAAAAACACAGCCTACGCGACGCCGGCCTGTTGGCGCTGCGCGTACTCGCCGATGAACGCGCCGAAGAGCGTGATCATGACGCCGAGGGCCGCGCTCACGACCGCGCTCAGGAGCGTGATCGGGTACACCTCGGAGACCTGGATCAGGTACACGATGGTGGGACCCACGGCGAGCATGGCGCCCACGACCGGCTCAAAGAATGTCTTCCCGGGCGAGATGAAGCCCACGATGCCGCCGCCCACGAACCAGACCGCCGCCGAGATGGCGAGGCCCGCGAGGCCCTGCGGGTCGTAGGTCGAGATGACGAGCGGAAGGATCATGAGCGTGACCACCTGGAGCGCCATGTAGATGCCGAAGGAGGTGAACACCCACTTCCAAACGAAACCGTGCTGCTGGTAGCGGTCGGCGTAGAGTTCTTCCTGGGAGAGGCCCACGGAGCTCAGTCGCTCAAGGCGCGCACCGCACGACGTGCAACGCTCGGTATCGGGCTTGTTCTTCGCACCACAAACGGGGCACACGATCTCTTGCACGTCGGCCATGTCTCTCCCTCGGAAAGGGGCCCCGGGGGCCCAGCGAGCCCGCCCATACTGCGCGGAGAAAAGCGGCGAATCAAGACTTCTGGCGGCGGCTGGCGGGCGGGAAATTCCCCGTGCTTGCGCCGAATGGCGGGACGTCCCTAGGCCTTCCACTTGATCGAACAGCCCATGGAGGGGACGTGTTCGAACTCGGTGGTGCGGCCCGCGAGCGTCGCGTCGATGACGTCGCGGAGCTCGTTTCGCGACACGCGGTCGGGTTCTTTCCAGTTGTCGTCGATGCGGCCGTTGTAGACGAGCGTGCGGTCGGGCCCGAAAACAAACGGGTCGGGCGTGCACGCGGCGTTGTAGGCGCGGGCCACGGCCTGGGACGCGTCGCGGAGGTAGGGGAAGTTGAACCCCTTCTCCGCCGCTCGGACCTTCATCGCTTCGAACCCGTCGTCCGGGTAGCGGACATCGTCGTTCGGGTTGATGGCAACCAGGCGCACGCCCTTGTCCGCGTAGTCGCGCTGGAGGGAAACGAGGCGTTCCTCCACCGCTTGCGCGTACGGGCAGTGGTTGCAGGTGAAGATGACGACCAGGACCTTCGCGTCCTTGAAGGAGTCGAGGGCGTAGGTCGCACCGTCGGTGCCGGGGAGGGAGAACGCCGGCGCCGGCGTGCCGAGGGGCATCATGTTGGAGGGGACGGCCATGGGCCGAGCATTGCACAGCGGGCGTGGCGTCGCGGGTGCAAAGTCCCCGATCGCGTGCCCCGATCGGCTTGCCCCTTGGCCACCGTCACCCGGGAAATGCTTGGCAATTGTCGGGGCGCGGCCCTGGTCCGCGCCTTGCTCTTCCGCGTGCCCGCATGCGTGTGTCCGCGCCCCGCCCTCGCCTCGAAGCGAGCTCCGCGCCCGAGCAGATGATGCTCGTCGCGTTGGTGGCCGTGGCCGGCGTTGTATCGCTCACGACCCTCGGCGGCGCCGAACGGGACGCGATCGCGCCCGGTGTCGGTGACGGGCCGCCGCCGAGAACCGCGTCGTTGCGCTCCCCGCCACGCGTCACCGCATCGCGTTCCATCGATCCCGGGTCGTCGACCGCCGCCGTTTCGGTGCAGGCGGGGGTCGCAGACATCATCTGGCACGTCGACGAAGCGGCGGAGCTCCTCGAAGAGGCGCGCCGCGCCAGGAACGTGAAGTGGGCCGAACCGAGGTTCGCCTTCGGCGACCCGAAGAACGCCATCCAGTTCTCCCTCGAGCTCGAGGGGGCCGGCGGCGAAATTGGCGCGGTCTACCGACCGAAGGAGATTCGCGAGTCCCGTTGGGCTGCGAAGGATCCCGATGCCCAAGCGGCCTACCTCGAGCGAACCCGCGTCGACGAGGTCGACGGACGCGACACGTGGGACGGGTTGATTCTCCGCCGCGATGTTCCCTATCCGCTCGTGCGCAAGCTCGAGCGTGACGTGGACGCGCGCTGGGAAACCAAGACGCGCGGTTTCGTGCGCACCCTCGACGAGCTCTTCGCCCAGGCGAGCTACCTCGAGGAGGAGGTGGGCACCGGAGGCTTCCATTGGCACGTCTCCTTTGATCGCGACCTTGAACACGCGGACGCCCTCGAACAGTACTGGCGACACGCGGACGAGTACCTGCGCCTCCAAATGATCACCGAGGGGCCGGACACCGTCGTGTCGCCCTACGTGAAGCCGCCCGATCCCGGCGAGATCGACGACGTGCGCGAAACCTTCCGCGACGCCGAGTACTACGGCTCGAAGTTTCATCCCATCGGTGTGCGCACGCACTTGTATGGCAACGATCGACGCATCGGGTTCGAAGTGCGTTCGGTGAACTACGATCTCGAGCGCGCGGGGCGCGTGCTCAACGCGACGGTGGCGACGCTCGAAGATCCCAAACACGCATCCTTCGCATTCACGCGTGGCGCGCGCCGACGGGGACTAAGCTCGTTGCGCGGCGTCGACTATGAGAACGGTGTCGCGCGCATGCCGCGCGGTCGCGCCGACGCACTCGAAGACAGCACCATGATGTCGCCCGACTGGTACGCGCTGCCGTACCGCGATTGGAAAGCGACGCGGCGCTGGGTGACGACCGACCAGGCGACGCTCGACGCGGCGCGCGCGCGCTACGACCGCGCCATCGTTGAACGCCTCCGCATTCGGGGGCGCATCGAGGAGCCGGAGATCGGCGCGCTCCTCCACCGCTGGGCCACCGAAACGGGCATCGCGGCGACCTACTAGGCGGCGGGATCCCCCGCGAACTTCCTAGGGAAAAACCGTACGGATGGTGCACGGACCGCCGGGGATCGGCCACTCCGGTGGTGGCTAGCCCGCGGGCCCCCGTTGACGAAACCAAAGGACAATTTCACCGAAATGTAGGACAAAGTGGGCTGGCACACTACATGCTCATGGCGCGGTGAAAATACGGAAAAAACCATGCGCCGCACGATTCTCAGCACCCTCCTCCTCCTGGCCACCGGCTGCGCCGCCGACGCCGCCAACGAACGCGACCTCGTCGCCGACCCGGGCCTCGTGGGCACCGGCGCCGCCGACTACGCGAGCCGCGTCCACATGCTCGGCCACATCGACCAGGACACGGTGACCAAGGGCGGCTTCGTCCGCGCCGACCAGTTCGATGGCTACACGTTCAGCGCGGGTCCCGAATCGGTGGTGACCCTCGAAGTCGCCAGCGCCGCGCGCGGCCTCGACACGACGCTCTTCGTCTACGGGCCGATGGACTCGGGTCGCATCGAAGAGATCGCCTGGGATGACAACTCGGGCGAAGGCTCCCTCGCGAAGATTTCGAACCTCGAGCTTCCCACCATGGGCGACTACCTCGTGGTTGTGGGCACCGCGCTCGCGGACGGTCGCGGCGCGTACTCCGTCGCGCTCTGGTGCGACTCGGACGTGTGCGATCCGGGGCAAGACCTTGCCGCGGGCTGCGACGCGTCCATCAGCGAATGGGTCGACGCCTGTGCGATCCGCGCGGCGAATGGCATCGAGGA
Organism: Polyangiales bacterium; assembly: GCA_041389625.1. GTDB lineage: Bacteria > Myxococcota_A > Polyangia > Polyangiales > JAWKRM01 > JAWKRM01. The sequence goes on along the minus strand of JAWKRM010000001.1, from coordinate 230,830 downwards.
CGACGCCGCCCGCATCGACGCGATCCAGACCTGCATGAGCGGAACCGCCGCCCAGCGGGCCTACACCGACATTTGCGAAGGGGACTCGGGCCCGAACGCGCGCGTCTGCGGCGGCTTTGAAAGCTTCCAGAGCACGAACTGGGAAAAGTGCATGGGCATCCTTTCCCCGACCGGCGAGCCGCCCGAGCTGCTCTAGCGTGCGGCTTAACCCCCGACGTCATCGCACCCACGTTTGCCGTCGGATCGGCGCCCGACGAAGCGGGTCCGCGTCCGCGGAGGCGACGGCGCCCCTGTTGCTCGTCGCCATCGCGGGGATCGCGGTATTGGGCGGACTCGGGTCGTCGTTCTTCGTCGACATCGCCGGGTCGTCCGCCGTCGGGGCACGGGCCCCACGCGCGTCGGCAAGGACCACGTCGACGCCCATCGCGTCGCGCTCGGTCGTGTCGACCGCGACAACCGGTTTCGTTTCGGCCCAGGCCGGCGCCGTGGATGGTGCCCTCCGTCGGCTTGCGGAGGGCGTCGCGAACGCCATGCCCGGCGCCCACGTGTGGGAGGAACTCCTCGAGGCGCCCATCAACCCGCTCCTCGACACGGAGAACTGCTCGGCGTGTGTGCACGCCCTCGACTCGACGCTCGCGGGCCACCCGGCGCAGGCCCTCGCGTTCGCCCACGGCGGCATCGAGGGCGGCATGGAAGGACTGCTCGCGCGCCTTGCCACGGACCCCGCCGGCCTTGCGCGGGCCTCGCGCACGCTGCTCCGTCGCTTTGAACAGGTGGCCGAGCGCCGTGCGGATTTGGTCGATGGCGTCGCGGCGCTCCGAGCCGAGCTCGATGCGCTCCGCGCCGATCCGTCCCTCCTCGGCGCCGCGGACGATGCCGTGCGCCGGCAGTTGGCCATGGCGTTCCTCCTGCCCCACGCCGATCCGGCGGGTCTCGCGGAGCTCTTCGGGCGGCGCGCCGACGCGTGGCATTCCTTCGAGTCCATGGCGGCCGCCGAGGCGCACGTCACGGCATGGCCGGCCCGTGCGAAGGGCATCGTGTCGGTGGAGCGCGCCGACGAGGCGTCCCACGTCTTAACGTGCTCCGCACCGAACGCGGCGTGCAGTTCCTCGATGGGCAGCTCGGCGTTCGCTACGGCCGAGACGCCTTCGAAGGCGGCGTGGTGGCGGTGCTCCGCACCGACGACGTTCCACGTGACCTCGACCTGCGCGCGCTACGCCTCGGGCTTGGGGTCGACGCCGCGCCGTAGGCGTTCCTTCCGCTCTTCGAGATCTTCGAGGGAGTCGGGCCAGTCGTCCTTGAGCAGGCGCGAAAGGCTTCGGTCGGCCAGGAGCTTTCCCTCCGTTTGGCAGCCCGGGCAGTAGTTCACTTCGTTGTCGGCACGCCGGATGCGCTGCACCGCCGCGCCGCACACGGGGCAGGGCTGTCCATACTTGCCGTGCACCGCCATTTCGGGGCGGAACGCCGTGACCTTGTCGGGAAAGCCTCCGCCGAGCTCGAGACGGAGCCGCTCGGTCCACTCGCGAAGCACGCTCCGCGTCGCTTCGAAAAGGCGCGCGCCCTCCTCGTCCGTGAGTCGTGTCGTCCACTTGAGCGGCGAGAGCCCCGCGCGGTGGAGGATCTCGTCCGAGTACGCATTCCCGATGCCGCTCAAGATGTGTGGATCGGTGAGGGCGCGTTTGAGCGTGTGGTTTTCAGCGCGGAGCGCCCCGAGGAACGCGGCCTCCGAGGCGGCGAACACCTCGAGGCCGCCCGGGTCGAGGGCGCGGACACCCGCATCGTCGTGGGCCATGGTGATGGACGCGCGCTTCTTCGGCGAGGCTTCGGTGAACACGAGCGAGCCGTGCTCGAAATCGAATGCGGCGAGTCCCTGCTTCCTGTGGAGCGTCGCGCCCGGCTCCTTCCAGCGCAGGCGCCCGGCAATCATCAAATGAATCACCATTCGCACTGGCGGCGCCTCGAAGGCGAAGACGAGGCGCTTGCCCATGCGGCGAACGCCGAGCACACGGTTGCCAACGATGCTTTGGACGGAGGGGTCCACCGAGCGCAGCACGAAGGGGCTCTGGACGCGCACTTTCACCGGTGCATGACCCAACACCGTTCGCCCGAGGGCTTCGACATAGAGATCAACGTCCGGCAGTTCGGGCACAACCAATTGGGGGCATCCCCCCGGCCCCGTTCAACCCAAATCGAAGCGTCGCCGTGCGCGCGGATCCAGCCAATCGCGGAGGCGGTCGCCCGTAAGGTTAAAGCCGAGGACGGTGAGGGCGATCATGGCGCCGCTCGTGAGGGCCACGTGCGGGAAGCGGAGAAGTACCGTGGAGCCCTGGTCGAGGAGCGCGCCCCACGAGATTGCGGCGCCGGGGCCGATGCCGAGGAACGAAAGCGAAGCCTCCGCGAGGATCGCCGCGCCGAGCCCCGCCGTCGCTTGCACCACGAGCGGCCCGGCCAGGTTCGGCAGAATGTGCCGGAAGACGATCCGCGCCTCGCTCGCGCCGAGGGCGCGCGCCGCCATGACGAACTCGCGTTCGCGTAGCGTGAGCGCCTCGGCCCGCGCGAGCCGCGCGTAGAGCACCCAGCCCGTGCTTGCGAGGGCGACGACCACGTGCGTGACGCCGGGGTGCGCCACGAGCGCGAGGATCGCCACGTTGAGCACAATGGCTGGGAGCGACTGCACAAGGTCGGCGCCGCCGGTGATGGCGTGATCGGCCGCGCCGCCGCGGTACCCCGCGAAGGCCCCGAGGGTGGCGCCCACGGCGAGGGCGAGCCCCACGGAGAGCGCGCCCACCACGCCCGCAAGCCGCGCGCCGTGGAGGAGCACGCTCAAGATGTCGACCCCGTTGTCCGCGGTGCCGAGCAGGTGATCCGCCGACGGTGGCTCGAAGATGTGCCGGAGGTCGATGGCGCGCGGATCGTAGGGCGCGATCCACGGGCCGATCACCGCGAGCACGGCGAAGGCGAGCACGATGCCCACGGCCGGGCCGCCAAGGCGTGCCCTCACGCGAGCCTCACCCTCGGATCGGCCACGCCGTAGACCACGTCGACCAGAACTTGGACGAGCACGTAGGTCGTGCCGAAGACGATGACCGCGCCTTGGATCACGGGAAAGTCCCGCGTGAAGAACGCTTCGAGGAAGAGGGTGCCAAGCCCCTGTCGCTCAAAGATCTTCTCCGTGATCACCGCCCCCGAGAGGAGCGCCCCGAGCTGCGCCGCGCCGACGGTGAGCACGGGGAGGAGTGCATTTCGGAACGCGTGACGCAGGACCACCGTCGACTCCCGAAGGCCCCGCGCGCGGGCCGCGACCACGTACTGCTCGGAGAGGACCTCGAGCATGGCGGCTCGCGTTTGCCGCATGAGGATGGCCGCGAGCCCCGTACCGAGGGTGAAGGCGGGAAGCACGAGCGCCGCCACGCCCACGTGATCGCCGCCGGGTAGCGGAAGCCAGCGCAGCGTGACCGCAAAGAGGAGGACGAGCATGGGCCCGAGCCAGATGTGCGGGATGGCGAGCCCAAGCACGCCGAAGGTGGATGCCACGCGGTCGACACGGGTGCCGCGCCGAACGGCGGCCACGATGCCGAGCGGAATGGCGAGGCCCCAGCCCACGAGGAGCGCCGCGAGGGTGAGCGCGACGGTGCTCGGCGCGACCTCGAGGAGGAGCGACGCCACCGTGCGATCGCGTTGCCGGAAGGAATGGCCGAGGGAACCGTCGACCACCTGACCCACGAACCGCGCGTACTGCGACGGCAGCGGCGCGTCGAGGGCGAGGGCGTGGCGCAGGGCGGCGCGGTCCTCGGGGGCCGCTTGATCGCCGAGCATCGTATCCACGGGGTCACCGGGGATCACGCGTACCAGGAGAAACACGAGCGTGACCACCGCGAACACCGTGAGCGCGGCGCGCCCGAGGCGCAGAAGCAGGTACCGGCCGAAGGCCCCCATGGCCGACGGTTCTACCGCGAATCGCGATCGAATGCGTTCAGGGCTCGGTGACGGCGCAGAACTTTTTCTTGTCGCCGCCCGAGTCGAGCACCCGCGCGATGGATCGCCCGTCGTTGTCGATGATGGCGGAAGCCTTCGTGCACTTGTAACGGCCGCCACGGCAATCGCCGTTGTCCTCGCAGGGCGCCATGCACCAGGTCTGGGCGAGTCGGGCGGGATCGTAGCTGTACTCGACGCAGACCGAGTCGTCCGGACACGAGTTCTGGTCGCAGTTGAAGACCGTGCAGTAGCCGCCGGGCTGCGCGATGTCGCAAATGCGGTCGCCCGTCACCGAGCAGTCGGTGGAGATGTCGCAGTCGTCACCGATGGCCGGCGCGCAGCCGTAGGCGGCGCATGCGAGGAGCACGAACAGGACGGCGCGGCGGGTCATGGGCGGCGGAGCATAGCGCGGCCCCGCGGCGTGGCCATAGCGACGGAGGGGCCGCGAAACCCGCTGGATCCGCGCCGCGGCGGCGGCACGACGCGGAAGGTGCCAACATGCGCGCCGTGCCGCGCCACCGTTCGTCCTTGCGCACGCGGCCGCGGGCCCTTGGCGGCGCGGCGGCCGCCGTCTGTGCCGTCGCCGCGGCGCTTCTCGTCGTCGACTCGAGCCATGCCGACGGCAGCGAGGGTGCGCAGGGTGCGTCGGCGAAGGCGTACGCCCGCGCCCGCGCGCGTGAAGCCGCCGGCGACGACGCGGGTGCCGCCGCGGCCTACGCGAAGGTCGGCGAGGACGTGCCCGAGGCGATTCGCACGGACGTCGCCCACCGCCTCGCGCGCATCGACGTGCGTCGTGGGCGCTGCAACGTGGCCGAGCCGACGCTCCGCGCGTGGGAGAAAAGCGACGCCCCCGATGCGGCCCTGGGTCGTGCCCTTGCGGGTCACTGTGCGCTTCGCCTCGGCAGGCCCGACGACGCCATTCGGCTCCTTGGCCTCGTCACCGCATCGGGCGCGGACACGGTGGACCCGGTCGCGCTCGCGCTGGATCTCTCCGCCGCCCATGCCGCCAAGCATGACGCGGTGCGCGCCGAGTCGGCGCTCCGGACCGTGGCCCTCGCGCACCCCGAACACCCGCACCTCGCCCTGCTCGAAGCCGCGGCCCGCGCGCGCACGGGCCACGATTTCCTGTGGACCGACGACGAGCGCATCGCCCGTGCCGATCGCCTCACCTCCGTTCGTGAGCACGAAAAGGCCCTCGCGGAGCTCGATCGCGTGGGTCGTCCGGCGAACAAGGCACGCCTTGCGGCCTGGCTCCACGTACGCGGCATGGCGCTCTACCGCATGCGTGGCCACTACGCCGAGGCCGCGAAGGATCTCGAGGAGGCGGCCAAGCTCGGCGGCCCCACGGCGCTCGTCGACGCGTACCACGCGGCCCGTTCCGTCGCGCGTACGGCCAACGCGACGCGCGCGGTTCGCGCCTACGACGCGTTCACGAAGGCCTTTCCCGGGAACCACAAGCTTGGCCTTGAGGCGGAGCTGCTCGCTGGGATCGAAGAGCTCTCGGCGCGACGCACGAAGGGTCGCCGGCGCCTCGAGAAGCTCGTCGAGCGCGTCGCGCGCGGGCACGGCGACATCGCCCAGGAAGCCGAATGGCGCCTCGCCCTGGACGAGTTCGAACGGGGCAGCGCCAAACGGGCCGTGGCGCGCTTCGCACACTACGCGACGCTTTCGTCCGACATCCTCGTGCGCGGGCGTGGCCTCTATTGGGAGGCCCGTGCGCTCGAGGCGTCGAAGGATCGCGCGGGCGCCGCGGCACGCTACCGCGAGGTGATCGCGCTCGAGCCGATCCATTGGTACGCGCTCCTCGCGAAGAAGCGCCTCGAGGCCCTCGGTGAATCGGTGCCCCCGCCCTTCGCGGCGGATCGACCCGACACCGTGTTCTCAAAGCCAAAGGTGACCCTGCCCGAAGCTGTCCGCTTCTACCTCGCCCTTGGTCTCGACGCGGACGCCCGCGCCGAGCTCCGTGCGGTCGACGCGAGCCTCCGCGCCGCCGCCCCCAAGGGCACCGAGGACTCGCGCATGCTCGCGATCTACGCCGAGGTGGGCGAGTGGTCCCGCGCGCAGCGGCTCGGACCGCGCTTTGCCCGCGTGACGGCGCGCGCCCCCACCGGCGATGCGCGGTGGGTGTGGGAAGCGCTCTATCCGCGACCCTTCGCCCGCGCCCTCCACGGAGCGGCCGTCACCCGCGGCGTTCCGCCGGACCTCCTCTATTCGTTGATGCGTCAGGAGAGCGGCTACGACCCGACGGCGGTTTCCTACGCCGACGCGCGGGGGCTGCTGCAGCTCATTCCCCCGACCGCGGCGCGCATGGCCGAGGGCCTCGGCGCGGAGATTTCACCGGAAGAACTCTTCTCGCCCGAACCGAACATCCTGCTCGGGGCGACGTACGTGGCGAAACTCCTCGGCGATTTTGAGGGCACGTTGCCCCTCGCCATCGCTGGCTACAACGCCGGTGAACACAACGTGACGTCGTGGCTCAAGGCCACCAAACGCATGGAGCTCGACCGTTGGGTCGAGCACATCCCCGCCTCGCAAACCCGGAACTACGTGCGCCGTGTCACGACGCACTACGCGCACTACATGGCCCTCGCGGCCGGCGACGGTTCCTGGCCCGACGTCCCGCTCCCCGACGAGGTAGCTCCCATTCGTGCGAAGCCACGGGTGGATGATGCGTCGTCCTCCGGCGACGCCAACGCCGAAACCGACCCCGCCGCCACGGGCGACGCGGACCCGTAGCGCGCCTGGCGGCTGGCTAGCTCGCCCGAAGCGCGGCGACGACCCACTCGCCCGTCGCCTTCGTGCCGAGCGTGCCGCCCACGTCGCGCGTCGCGTGGCCGCCGTCGATGGCGCGCTGCACGATCTCCGTCAGGCGCGCTTCGACGCCGTCGAAGCCGAGGTGCGACATCATCATGCCGATGGTGAGGACCGTGGCGAGGGGGTTCGCCTGATCTTTTCCAGCGATGTCCGGCGCGCTTCCGTGCACGGGTTCAAACATGGAGACCCGGCCGGGATGCACGTTGGCGCTCGCCGCCATGCCGAGCCCGCCCTGGAGCACGGCCGCCAGGTCCGTGACGATGTCGCCGAAGAGGTTGCAGGTGACGATCACCTCAAATTCGGCGGGGTTTTGCATCATCCGCAGGCACAGGGCGTCGACGTACATGTGCTTCGCGGCGATCCCGGGATACTCGCTCGCCACTTCAAAGAACACGCGGTACCAGAGTTCGTGCGCGTGACGCATGGCGTTCGACTTGTCGGCCATGTGCACGGACTTTCGCCCGGTGAGCTTCGCGTGTTCAAAGGCGGCGCGAATGATCCGCTCGACGCCCTTGCGCGTGTTGACGTCTTCGTTGATGGCGATCTCGTCCGGCGTGCCGCGCTTGAACTGGCCGCCCATGCCCACGTAGATGCCCTCGGTGTTCTCGCGGAACACAACGAAATCGCAATCCTTCGCGGCGCGATCGCGGAGCGGCATGAGGCGCTCGTGCAGGCACATCACCGGTCGCACGTTCGCGTAGAGGTCGAGCCCGAAGCGCAGCCCAAACAAGATGGCCCGCGCGTGCTCAAGGCCCGGTACGCGCGGGTCGCCAAGCGCGCCGAGGAGAACGGCGTCCGTGTGGTCGCGGATCTTGGCCGCCACGTCGTCGGGGAACGTGGTGCCGTCGGCGAGGTACCGATCGGCGCCGAGGTCGAACGTCTCCCACGTGATCGGCACGCCCCCTTCGGACAGCGCCTCGAGGACGCGGGTGCCCACGGCCATCACTTCCTTGCCGATGCCGTCGCCGGGGATGATCGCGATGCGTTTGCCCTGTGGCACGGTGGCACCGTATCACGGGATCGAAACGTCTCGCCGCTTCCGCGCCCGAAGTGTTGCGCCATCGGTGACTCGAAGCCTTGACACCCAGGGAGCGCGCAAGCGAACGTTCGGGGTTCCGACGAACGCTTGATTGTTGGCGAACGTCGGGACGGCCGACTCGTATGAAGATCACCGCTGCAGGACTGACGGACGTTGGGCTTCAGCGCGAGCACAACGAGGATAGCTATTCGGTCCTCGAGGATTTTAACCTCTATGTCGTCGCCGACGGCATGGGCGGGCACCGCGCCGGCGACGTGGCGAGTCAGATGGCGACCGACGCCATCGCGACGTTCTTCCGAGCGACCCAGTCCGAAGACACGACTTGGCCGTTCCACTTCGACCCGTCGATCTCGGTGGATGAAACCGCCTCATCACCAGTGTGAAGGTCGCGAACCGGAAGATCTTCGAAGCGTCTTAACCGGAAACCGCTGCGACCTCCGGAACATGGGCACCACGGTCGTGAGCACAGTTTCGAGGCAGTCGGCCCCGCGCGTACATCGCGCACGTGCAAGACAGCCGCTATCGCATTCTGCAAGGATGATCCAGCAGCCTGCCACGCGGGACCACTCGCTCCCGAACGACTACCTCCAGTTCATGCCGGACATGCCGCCCGAACGGCAGGAGGAGATCCCGAAGAACGTGATCACCCGCGCCTCGGCATGCAGGCGATCATCGTCGACCTGTCCTCCGAGCTGGTGGAGGAACGACTATTTGCTGTGCCTCATCGGCCTCACGGGCATGGTCGACGATGGATAGTTTGCCGGATCATCTTCCGCCGCGGCGACGACCTCGAAAAAGGCGGCGAAGGATCTCATCGCCGCGGCCAACGAGCGCGGGGGACGACAACACCGCGGTGGTTCTCCGTGCCCGCGAAGTGCCCGCGGAGGTCGAAGACGACACGGAACGCCAGCGACGTGAGCTTGGCGGCGCAAAGACGCTCGAAATGGAACTCGAGGGCGACGACGACATCGCGCGCGCGAACACCGTGGAGCTCGACATGAACGAACGCCCGACCCAGTCGCCGCCGAGCGACGAACCGGAGGCCGGCGCGTCCGCCACGGCGGAGTCGAGCGATTCGGAAGCCGCCTCCGAGGCTTCTCCGGGGCGCAAGCCCGGGGCGCGCGCGAAGGGCGGCCGCCGCGCGAAATCCGAGCGGTCGCCGCGAAAAAAGAAGAGCTAGCCCACGCCCGAGGTCGCGCTATAGCGCGCGCCATGGCCGTTCGGATGACGCTCAAGCACCTCTTTCACACCGATCCCGACACGTTCTGGGAGAAGGTGTTCTTCGACGAGGAATACAACCGCCGCATGTACCTCGAGGCGCTGGGCTTTCGGGGCTTCGAGCTCCTCGAACTCACGCGACACGACGACGGCCGGGTGACGCGCAAGGTCAAGACCACCCCGAAGGAAGAGGTCCCCGGCGCGCTCAAGAAGTTCATCGGCAGCGAGATCGCCTACGTCGAATCGGGCAGTTTCGATCCGGCGAAGAAGGTCTGGACCTACTCCATTTCGCCGTCGCAGCTCGCCGAGAAGGTCTCCATCGCCGGCAAGTACTGGCTCGAATCGCGTGGCCCGAAGCAGTGCGAGCGCGTCTGCACCGTGGACCTCGAAGTGAAGGTGCCCTTCGTGGGCTCGGTGGCCGAGGCGTTCATCGAAAAGCAGACCCGCGCGAGCTACGAGCTCGCCCACGGCTACACGAACAAGTTCCTCGCCGAGCACGGCTACGACAAGTAGCCCGCTGTCGGCTACTGCCCCGCGGGGGTCCCGCCCTTGCGGGGATCGCTCGTTGCGATGAGCGTGGGGCTTGGGCCGCGGACGATCTGAATCGCTTGGACCACGGCGTTGTGGTCCGACTTCTCGAAGCTGTGGCCCCGGTACTGCAGGTGCGCGAGTTCGGTCAGGCCGCGCATGCTCTTCGACTCGACGCGGGTTCGGTCGGGCGAAGCCTGGTGGTGCACGCGCGGGAACCGCACCGCATCGCCGAGTGGCATCCCCTGGACCAGGGTGTGGAACGCGACCTGCTCGGTCGCCGTGATGATGCGCGAGCCACCGGACCCGCCGACGCAGAGCACGGGGCCGTTCGCGTCGAACACGATGGTCGGTGACATGGACGAAAGGGGCCGTTTGCCCGGCGCCGGCAGGTTGGGGGCCCCGCCCATGAGCCCGAAGGCGTTCGACTTGCCGACGTCCGCCGCGAAGTCGTCCATCTGGTCGTTCAGCACGATGCCCGCCGCGGTGTAGCGCGCGCCAAAGGCGAGGTTCACGGTGGTCGTGATCGACGCCACGTTGCCTTCGCTGTCCACCACGCAGAGGTGCGAGGTGCCCGCGTTGTCGGGGTGCTTGGCGGGGCGCGTTTCCCGCGGCAGCGGCTCGGCGTAGATCACGGGTGCCATGGCCACGCCGGGCCGGAAGTGCGCCGCGCGCGACTCGATCCGCGACGTTGCGCCAAGTTCGGCGAGGGGCACGTCCGCAAAGTCGGGATCACCGAGGTACTGCATGCGGTCGAGGTACGGTCCCTTCCACGACTCGACAAAGGCGTGATCGATGTGCTCGTCCGTGTGCTTCCGATCCCCTTCGGGGATCCAGCGCTCAAGGAGTGCCAGGCTTGCGAGCATCGTGTAACCGCCCGCGCTCGGCGGCGGCGACGACACCCACCGGTAACCGAAGTACTCCCCCTCGAGCGGTTTCCGATCGACGACCTTGTAGTTCTTCAAATCCGCGTCGGTGAAGAGCCCGCCATGCGCGCGGTTTTCGCGCACGATGGCCTTGGCGATCGCGCCCTCGTAGAAAGGCTTCGCGCCGCCGGCGGCAAAGGCGCGAATCGATTTGCCGAGGGCCGGGTTTGTGATGCGCGGCTTGAGTTTGTTCGTCTTGCCGTCGAACCAGGTGCGGAACACGCGGTCGTCGCGCATCTGATCGGCAAACGCGGAAAAGATCTCCGCCACCTCGCCCCGGGGCTCGAAGCCCTTCTCGGCGTAGCGGATCGCCGGCGCGGTCACGACCGAGCGTTTCACCTTGCCGAAGCGCGTGAGCAGCGCGTCGATCCCCGCCGGCTCGCCCGGCACGCCGCTCGAAAGACCACCAAGCTGCGACGGGTTGCTGATGGGGCCGCCTAGGGGCTTCTGATCCTTGAACATGTCTTCCGTGGCGCCCGACGGCGCCATCTCGCGGAAGTCGAGGAAGGTCAGCGACCGATCGCTCGCGCGGTAGTAGAGCGCGAAGCCGCCGCCGCCGAGGCCACTCGAGGCGGGCGAGACGACGCCGAGCGCGAGCATCGTCGCCGCCGCCGCATCCGCCGCCGTGCCGCCGGCGGCGAGGACTTCGGCGCCCGCGGCGGACGCGAGGGGGTGATCCGCCGCCACGGCCCAGCGCTCGAAGGTTTGGGTCGCGTTGGGCGCGGGGTCCAAGCCGAGACAGGCCAACGCGACCGATCCGAGGGCCACGACGCGGAGGGATTTCACGATCGCGTTTCGATGCATGGCGGGACCGAGCTTGCCTCATCGCTTCCGCCGGTGCTACACGCCGGGAACACCATGCGTTTTGTGTTCGTGATGGACCCGGTGTCCACCATCAAGATGGAGTCGGACACGTCCTTCGCGCTCATGCTCGAGTCGGCGTCGCGCGGGCACAGGGTCGACTTCGCCACCGCGGCCGATGTCTACGTCGACGGCGGCCGCCCCTGGGCGACCGTGCGGCCAGCGACCATGGCGCGCGATGCCGCCGCGCCCGTCCGTCTCGGCGCCAGCGAAGACGTGTGCCTCGACCAGGTGGACGCGGTGTTCATCCGCAAGGACCCGCCCTTCGACACGGAGTACCTGTGGCTCACGCAGGAACTCGAGCTCCTCCGTGGCACGACACCCGTGTTCAACGATCCTCGGGGCCTGCGCGAAGCGAACGAGAAGCTCTATACGCTCCACTTCCCCGAGCTCGTGCCCGAGACCCTCGTCACGGCGGACCAGGCGCGCATCCGCGAGTTCGTCGATCGCGTGGGCGGCCAAGCGGTGCTCAAGCCCGTGGACGGTTACGCCGGCACGAGCGTGTTTCTGCTCAAGCGCGGCGACGCGAACTTCGGAAGCGCCATCGAGACGATGACCCAAAAGGGGCGCCACAGCGTCATGGTGCAGCGGTTTCTTCCGGAGATCGCCCGTGGTGACAAGCGCATCCTCGTGCTCGACGGCGAGCCCCTGGGCGCCTTCTTCCGCGTGCCCCAGGGCGGCGACGTCCGAAGCAACATGCGCGTTGGCGGTCGGCTCGAGGCCACCGAACTCGAGGCGACCGACCTGCGTATTCTCGAGCGCATCGCCCCGAGGCTGCGGGCCGACGGCCTGTCCTTCGTGGGCCTCGATGTCATCGGTGACCGCCTGACCGAGGTCAACTGCACGAGCCCGACGGGCATCCAGCAGATGTCCACGATGATGGGCACCAACCTTTCGAGCCGCGTCATCGAGTTCGTCGAGGCGCGGGTAAACGCGGGCTAGCGCGTGGCCACGGTGCCGCACGGGTTCGGTGGAGTGTGGTCGGCGCGCGTGGTGGCGCTGACCGCCCTCGCGCTGACCGCGGTGGCGTTGACGGCGGTGGCGACGGGCTGCGGCGCGGCGAACTCGCCGGGCGGGGAATCGACCCTGCGTCCCGTGGAAACCGCGCTCGCGGGCACGTCCTACGACGTGCGCTACTTCACCGAGTTCGACGACGTGCGCGCGACCTCGCCATGGGCGATGCCTACGTCTACGCCGCGCCACGGCCCGTGGACTGCTCGCTTTGAGATGGGTGTCGCCGCCGCGCCACGTCGTGTGCTCCGCGCGGACGGCCTGCCTGACGATGCGACGGCGCTCCACGTGGCGGGCGACGGCTCGGTGTACGTCGCGACGCGTGCCGGCGTTGCGCGCTGGCGGAAACAGATCGTCGACGTCGCACCGGCGCCCTCGGTCGGGCTCGTGTCGCTCGCGACCGACGCGAGCGGTTCGCCTGGGCGCGGGGCCCTCGGCGCGGCCAAGCGCATGGGCGACGGTTGGGCGCTCCTCGCGGACTCGACGGGTTGCCGCAGTCTGACCGCGGCACCCGGCGGTCGGTTTTGGATCAACACGGACCACGCGCTCCTGTCGGTGCACGGTGACGTGGTACGCGAGCACGGCGCGGACTCCGGTGTTCCCGCGCTGCCGCTCGGCAGTGTCGTGGCCCTCGACGCGCATCGCCTGCTTGCCACGCTCCCGACTGCGCCGGCGCGGGGTTCCGCGTTCGCGTACTTCGACGGCGCGCGTTGGTCGACGCACGTGCTTCGTGGTGGGTCGTCGTCGGGCGGGGCGCTGGTTCCCGACGCGGCCGGCGCGCTCCTGCTCTCCGCGGCGGGCGCCCACCGCGTCACGGCGCGGGCCCTTCGTGGTGCGACGAAGCTCGAGCGGGTCGGTGCGCCGACGCGCGCCCGGGTCCGCGGTTACCGGGCGGATTTCCCCGGCGCCCGCGACGACGTGACCACCGGTGCGCCCCTCGGCGCGGAGGGCCTCGTGCCCGCGCCGACGTCGTCGGCCGATCCACGTCTCTTCACCTTCGACGCCTCCGTGACGGCACCGCGCGACACGTTCCTCGTGCGTGCGGGTCGCGGTGGTGTGCTCGTGGCGTCCCGCGAGCTTGGCATTGCGTTCCTCCGGCAGGGCGAGGCGGCGACGTACTTTCGCGCGGAAAGCGCCGTTCCGCAGCAGACGCTCGGGTTCGCCACCGATCGCGGGGGCGATACGTTTGTGCTCGGGCGCGACGGGGCGGTCGTTCGGATGCACGGCGAGTCCACCCAGCCGGTGCCGTCGCCGAACGGGCGGCGCATCGAAGCCATCGCCACCGGCCCGCGCGGCGCCTACGCGGTCACCGTGGCCGGCGAAGGGGACACGCGGGTCGCTCTCTTTGTTTGGGAGCAAACGAGCTGGACCCCCGTCCTTGAGCGCGAGCTTGACGCGGGGGCGCTCTCCGCCATCTCGGCGCTCGTCGTCGAAGCAAGCGGCGATGCGTGGGTCGCGATCCGCGTTCCGTCATCCGCCGGCGATCGGCCGCGCGGTGTTGTGTGGCTGCCGGCGAGTCGGGACGCGACCGTGTCCTTCCATGCGAACGTGGAGCCGGTGCCGGGCGCCGAATCGAAGCCCGCCCCGGATGATCTCGCGCGACCGGTGATCGGCGAGCCCGGGTTCGTGTGGTGGTCGAGCCTCTCGGGCGCCGTGCGCATCGGCGCGGCGCAGGTGGTGCCCTTTGGTGAAGCGCGCGGCGTGCCGGGCGAGATCGTCACCGATGTTGCGTTCGCGCCGCCCGGCCGGGTGTGGATCTCGGCCGCGGAGGGCGTCGGCTACTACGAAGGGCAGTCCATGCGTTTCGACGCGCCGGCATGGGTCAACGCGGAGAAGCCCACGTCCCTCGCCCTCGATGCGTCGGGGCGTCTCTTCGCGGGGACCACCAAGGGGGTGCTCGTGCGCGTTCGCGATGCGTGGCTTCGGGGTGGCGGCATCCTCAACGGCGAGAACGTTCGCGACCTGGCCGTCGACGGCGACGACCGACTGTGGGTCGCCACGGACCACACGCTCATCCGTTTGACGCCCCGGCGGTAGGGTGTCGCTATTCGCCCGTGACGTGGGCCGGCGGGCGCACGGTCATGGACTCGAAGGGCTTCGGCACGAAGCCGCGCTCGAGGAACATTTGCCGCACGGGGGAATCCTCCCGGCGCAGCGCCCGGAGCGTGGTGCGGAAGCCGTCTTCGAGGATCACGCGGCGCGCGGCGAAGCTCATCGGGGAGTAGAGGAACATCTTCGCGTCCACGCGATCGGGTTCGAGGAGCACGAACTTCGAGTCCCCGTGCTCCTCCCGGAAGCGTGCAAAAAGTGCCTCGAACCGCGGGTGCGTCCGGATGCGCCAGCTCTGGTTCATCACCCAGAGCATGCCCTTGTCGCGCACGCGCTTGCGTTTGCCGTGCCCCGTGGGCACGTCGCGTTCCGTGGGGTCCGACTTGATGGGCACCATGGGGTTGACCAGGACCACGAAGTCGCTTCCCCGTTCGAGGGCCAGGTCCACGTGGGCCACGTCGCCGAGCCCGCCGTCCACCAGGTCGCGCTCTCCGACACGCACCGGCGCGAAGAGAGGCGCCGTGGCGCAGGAGGCCACCACCGCCTTGGCCGTGGGCACGTCCGCGAGATCGCCGGCGCCGAGCACCGCCCGTTCACCGGCGTCGAGATCGTTCGACACGAGGAGCAGCTTGCCGTCGAACCCGGCCAGCGTTTTCGGAATGCCGCGTCGGTCGATGAACTCCTCGAGGAACTTCTCGTACGCGTCGAGGGTGAAGAGACCTGCAGGGAGCGAATCGTAGAAGCGATCGAGCTCGCCCCAGAGGTCCACGTCGAGCGGGTTCGCGGTGGCGTTCGAGATCACGCGCCGGAACGCGCCGATGCCCGAGAGGCCCATGCGCCGAAGCTCGGGGAAATCGAAGCGCAGGAGGTGATTGCGCTGGAGCGGGAAGAAGTCGTCCGCCGGATCGAGGAGCGCGCGGTAAAGGCGCATGGCGTTCTGCCCGCCCGCGATGGCGAGCGCCACGGTGGAGCCGGTGGATGAGCCGATCACCACGTCAAACTGGCTCGCCTGGAAGCCGTCGAAGGCCTCCTCCATGGCGGCGAGGCAACCCACTTCGTAGAGCGCCCCCGTGATGCCACCGCCCATCAGGCAAAGGGCCATGGGCCTTCGTGCGTTGCCGTCCGTCACGCCGGCTCCTTCGCTACTCGTCCCAACACGTACGCGGCACCCACGGACACGATGGCGGCAATCAGGAACACCGGCAAGGGTAGGTGCTCGACCCCGGCTTCGAACGTGTTGAACCCGGGGATCGGAAGCACCCGTTTCGGCAGCAACATGGGCACGGCGTTCACGGTCATGTGGATCGCCATGGTGATCGCCACCGATCCGAATCGCCACACCACCACCGCGAACACCACGCCCGCGGCCGTGGCCGAGATCACGACGGCGGGCACCATGTGCGACACGCCAAAGAGCAGCGCAGAAGCGAGTGCCGCGGCGGGCGCCCCGTAGCGCACGGCGAGGCCTCGGAAGAGGACGCCGCGAAAGAGGAGCTCCTCCGTCACGGGCGCCACGACGACGAGCGCAAAGGCCATGGCGATGCCGTCGGATAGCGAGTGTGCCGAAAGCAACTGCTCCATTCGCAGGCGCTGGGCTTCGCTCAGGGGAAACGCGATGGAGGCAATGTTGCCGAGTTCGGACAGCACGAACTGAAACGCCACGCCAAACACGACCGCCGCCGCGAGCGCGCGCCATGGCACCGGCACAAGGCCAAGGGCCTCGGTGACGGGCCGCTCGCCGCCGAACATGCGCACACCACCAAGAATGACGGCGCCGTATCCGAGCAGCTGCGCGAAGCCGATGGTGACCAGGTCTTCGCTCGCGGCGCCAAGGCCTTCGCCGAAGGTCACCGTGCCCGTGGCGCTGCGGATGAACGCGGCCACGAAGAGCATGAAATACATCCCCGCGAAGCCGAGCACCGTGAGGAACGGGGCGGCCCACCAGGAGAGCTCAAGCGCCTTGTCCCTCTGCACGGCGAGCGTCTATCACGGGGTGCGCTCGGCGCCAAATCCGCGCCGCTCCTGGTATGCTGCCCGTCCCATGCGTTCGACGGCAATCCCGCGTTTGATGGTTTCGGCCATGCTCCTCGGCGCCCCGCTGGCTTGCGCCGTTGGATGCGGTGGCGCTCCCCCGGCGGCTTCCGCGAGCACGCTTCCCGTGCCCGCGCGCGTGTCCGCCGGTGACTTTGCCGAGGCGCTCCGCAAGTACACCGCGCTTTCGCCCGGCAACGCGCAGCGCGCCAAACTCCGCCGCGTCCTCGCGACGCACTACATCGAAACGGAGGTGCCCTCCCTCGGCGACGCGAGCTACGAGTCGCTCGTTGGCGCGTTCTCCGAGGTGGCCGCGCTCCACGAGCCGGCGGATTTCGAGTCCGGCGATCTCGCACCCGAGCTCGTGTCCCTGGCGCGGCAGATCCGCGGTGAAGCGGCCAAGCGTGGCGACGAGGCGGTGGTCCTCGCGGCGCTGCTCATCCTCCGAACGGCTGGCGTCGACGCCGACACTGCGAAGAAGGACTACGACGAGGTCAACCGCTGGGGGCGCCGCGCGCGCGCGACCATCGATTCGGACCTTGAAGGCATCTCGAGCGTCGTCGAACTCTGGGAGGACCACGCGACCCTCACGCCCGCCCCGGAGGTCCTCGCCGCCCTCGCGAAGCTCGAAATCCGGCGCCGCGACATGCTGCTCGACCACATGAAGCGGGGCGATTCGAGCTCCATGACGCGGCAGGATCTGTTCACGGCGCCCGCGATCCTTCGGCAGACGCCCCTCACCGTGGCGGCGATCTTCCTCGAGCACGGTGACCTGGCGTCCGCACGCACCTACGTCAAAGCCCTTGGCGACACGGGCGGCATGGAGGCGGAGCTCATTCGCGTGCTCGACGCGGCCCTCGGCGGCAGCGGCGATGCGCTCCTCGAGCTCGCCATGACCTATGCGCGCGGCAAGCCGTCCACCACGGTCGGCATTTGCGCGTACGGCTACCGCGCCTTCCCGAAGGACTCGAGCTTCCCGCAGTGCCTTGCGCGCATCGCGGCGGAGGACAACCAGCATGCCCTCGCGACGGCGTGGTTTCGCGAGACGGTGCGCGTCGCGCCCACGCACCGCGAACTCTACGACGAAGCCCTCGGCCAGGTGCGTGAGTTCGTGGAGCGGGCGCCCGCCGACACCAACCCCGAGGTGGTTCGCGGCATGGTCAAGCAGGCCGACGAGATCATCTCGGAACGCGAACGGCGATGGCCGGGCACGTCGCAGGAGATCGAACTCGAACGTTTCTACGCCGCCGTGGGCATGATGGAGATGAACGCAGGCAACCTCGACTCCGCGCGCGCGCGGTTCGAGGCTGCGCTCAAGGTGAAGGAAACGGCGCCGTCCCTCGAGCAGCTCGGCCGCATTGCCAGCGCGCGGGGGAACCACGCGGAGGCCGTGGAGTTCTTCGAGCGTGCGAAGGAACTGAGCGAAGGCATCCCCGGTCTTCCCGGCGCCTTCGCCTACGCGGAACTTCTCGGTCGCATCGGCGACGAGCACCGCGCCCTCGGCGCCCTCCCGCAGGCGAAGACCGCCTACGAATCCGCCCTCAAGATCCTCGCCGCGGCGGAGAACGCGGCGAACCCCTTCGGCATGGTCGAGGTGCTCATGCGCCGCGGGATCCTCCTCGACCGCCTCGATCGCGCGAAGGAGGGCGCGCGTGCATTCCGCGAAGCGATTCGCAACGCGGAGAACCTCCGCTCCGCCATGGGTGAACGTGAAGCGTTCCCCGCAAGTGCGGCGCTCCAGCAAACCTACGCGCGCATCCTTTCGCACCTGGCGGCGGCCCCCGAGCCGAACCTCGAGCTCGCGCAGGACATCTTCCGCGCGGCCCAGCGGCAGCTGACCCTCGACCCCGAGTGGAAGGTCTACTTCGCGCTTTGGACATCCATGCTCGGCGCACGTTCCGGCAAGGCCACCGATGCCGAGGTGAACATCGTTCTCGGTCAACATCGAAGCGCCGATGCGTGGTATGGCGCCCTCGCTCGATTCGGTCTCGGCGAGCTCGACGAAGCGGGTCTGCTCGCCGCGGCGAAGGACCAGGGCCAGCGCACGGAGGCGTATTTCTATGCGTTCATTCCCGCGACCCGCGCGCACGAAGACGCGAAGGCCATCGAACAGCTCGAGCTCACCATCCGCGCGCAGATGGTGAACTTCTACGAGTTCATCATGGCGGATGAGCTCCTCAGCCAGCGGCGGCGATCACCGCCGGCGGCGCCTGCACCAGCTCAATGAGCACGCCCTCCCCGGAAAGGGGGAACGCGTCGTTGCCCTTCGGGTGAACGAAACACACGTCGTGGCCTGCGGCGCCCTTCCGGATCCCGCCGGGCGCGAACCGAACACCCCGCGTCTCGAGCCACGTCACCGCGGCATGCAGATCGTCGACCCAGAGCCCGATGTGATTGAGTGCCGGCTCGTGAACCTTCGGTTTCCCGTTCGGGTCGATGGGCGTCATGAGATCGATTTCCACGGCGCCCGTGCCCTTCCCGAGGGTCAGGATGTCCTCGTCGACGTTCTCCCGCTCGCTTCGGAAGTGCCCCGTCGTCGGTACGCCGAGGAGGTCGACCCAGAGGCGGCGAAGCCCGTCGGCGTTCGTCGCGCCGATGGCGATCTGCTGAACCCCGAGGATGCGGAACGGGCGCGTGTCGTCGGCGTTGGCCATGGCGTCGACGGCAAACGATACACGGTTGCCACCCAGCGGCACATGCGGCACGTTGCCCGGCCGTGTCTTCGCCCATGAAAACGTCGCTCACGGGCATCAAGCCCACGGGGACGCCGCACCTCGGCAACTACCTCGGCGCGATTCGCCCGGGCCTGGCCCTCGCGCGGGAGTTTCGCACCTTCTACTTCATCGCCGACTACCACGCGCTCACGACCGAACGCGACCCGATGCGGCTCCGCTCCGAAGTCTACGACGTTGCGGCGACGTGGATCGCCTGCGGCCTCGACCCGAACAAGACCCTTCTCTATCGCCAGAGCGACATCATCGAGGTGTTCGAGCTCGCGTGGGTCTTCGCCTGTCTGCTCGCGACGGGCCAGCTCGAACGCGGCCATGCCTACAAGGACGCCGTGGCACGCGGCGACGCGCCGAACGCCGGCATCTTCAACTACCCCGTGCTCATGGCCGCCGACATCGTCCTCTACGACGCCGACGTGGTGCCCGTGGGTCGCGACCAAGTGCAGCACATCGAACTTTGTCGTGATGTGGCCACGCGCCTCAATCACATCTACGGCGAAGGCACGGTGGTGGTACCCGACGTGCACCTGGCCTCCGTGCCCACGATCCCCGGCACCGACGGCGAAAAGATGAGCAAGAGCCGGGGCAACAGCATCCCGCTCTTCGCGCCGGCGAAGGACCTTCGAAAAGCGATCCTCGGCATCAAGACCGGGTCGGAGACCCTCGAAGAGCCGAAGAATGCCGAGGGAACCACGGTGTTCGAGATCTACCGGTCCATCGCCACCGACGAGCAATGCGCGTCCCTCAAGGCGCGCCTCCAGGCCGGTGGATTCGGCTGGGGCCACGCGAAGCAGGAGCTCTTCGAACTGCTCGACGCGGAGATCGGCCCCATGCGTGAAAAATACAACGCGCTACGCGCCGACGAAGCGCACCTCGACATGGTGCTCGCCGACGGCGCGACACGGGCGCGTACCATCGCGCATCAGACCATCACGCGTGTGCGCGAGGCCATCGGCATCCAGCGAACCGCGGGGCGCGACTCGCGGCACACGATCCCGCTCAAGTAGCGACGCGTCTCAGGGCGCGGCCGACGAACGCGGATTCAGCGACCGCGGCGGGATGGACGGAGCCCCGGGCTCGCGCGCGGCGACTTCCGCGCACCACGCCTCGGCCTCGTCGGTCGTCGCAAACACGCGCGTGGGCCATGACGCGGGCGCGAGCCAACGGATGGCCGTCAGCACGCCACGCTGCACGGACGACTCGAGCACGTAAGCCTCCGCGATCAAGAGCTTCGCAAAGTCCATCGCGTGCTCTCGATAGCGAGCGGCGGCGTAGCGCCGAAGATCGGCAAGGAAACGGTAGGCCTGCGTTTCCCGCGCATCCATCACCGAGGCGTAGCGCCCCCGCGGAAACACCTCGGACCCGAGTCGCTCGAAGTGCGCAACGATGTCCGCCTCCGAAAGCACTTCGGGAACGGTAAAGACCACAAGGGGCCAGCGATCCTGGTTGATCTCGATCCGCGCCATTTCACCGCCCCCACTCCGGGAGCTCACCACGCGGGAAGCTTAGCAGCCGCTCCCCGATGGGAAGCAACCCCCTCCGGACCGAGGCGCGTGTTGCGGGGGAACGGCGACTGCACACGGCCCGCCGGTTAGTCCACCGCGCCCGGTTTCGACGGCGCCGATTTGGCGCCCTTCGGGCTGTCGTGCGCGGCGCTCGCGTCGTCGAGTGCGTCGAAAATCGTTGGGTCGCCGTCGACCACCTGCTCGTCATCGAGGGCAAAGCCGCTCTTCGTTTCGAGCCACACCTGGCGAATGGTGCTGGATCGAAGCGTCATGTCGGCGAGGTTGTACCAAGCGATCTGCACGACGGAGACCGCCGAGTCGTTCTCGGTGTCCATCACGAGCTGAACGACGTCGTGGTCGCCGAGCTGGAGGCGTTTGCCCCAGGTGCCTCGGAGGGCGGAGAACTTCGGCTGGTAGCGGCGCGTGGTCCGACCCTGCGCGAGGTCGAGCCGGTTCCAGCGCGCCTCTTCGTTGAGCCCCTGCACCTGATCCCGAAACTTCGTCGTCGGGCTCTGGTTTTGGAGCATGCAGCCCGCGAGGGTGAGGGCAGAAACCAGCAGGATTGGCGCGCGCATGCCCCGACGCTACGGCTGGGTGACCGCGCTTCCAAAAATTTTGCTATGGAGGCTTCCGCATGACGCCGTTGGTCATTGGAATCGCAGGGGGAACCGGGTCGGGGAAGACCACCATTGCCGAACGCATCGCCGGAGCGCTCCCCCCGGAATCCGTTGCGACGATTCAACACGATTCCTACTATCGGAGCCGCGAAGACCTCTCGTTCGAGGCGCGCTCGGCCCTCAATTTCGATCATCCCGACGCCCTCGAGACCCCACTCCTCGTCGAACACCTGCGCGGGCTCAAGGCGGGTCGGGTGGTGGAAGTCCCCGTCTACGACTTCGCGACCCACTCGCGGACGTCGACCACGGAGCGCATCGCGCCGACGCGCATCCTCATCGTCGAGGGGATCCTCGTCTTCGTGGATGCCGCCCTCCGGGCCGAGTTCGACATCAAGATTTTCGTGGATACCGACGCCGACATCCGGGTCTTTCGGCGCATTCGTCGTGACATGGAGCACCGTGGGCGCAGTTTCCAGTCGGTGCGCGAGCAGTACTATTCGACCGTGCGCCCCATGCACCTCGAGTTTGTGGAGCCTTCGAAACGCTGGGCCGACGTGATCATCCCCGAGGGGGGACGCACGGATGTGGCACTTGACCTCATCGTCTCCAAGGCGCGATCCGTTCTAGCTGGAACGTAGGCTTCGTCCGACGGCCTGCGACTCTATTGACGCTGGGCAAAGCCCGGTGGTTCGATCAACGAACATTGCTTATCCCGCGTCGTTCCCTCCACGCGCGGTGGCTGGGCGCGCTCCTTGCGCTCGCCACCTTCGCTGTCTTTGGATTCGCCCCGGCGGCGGAGGCGCAGGTCAAGCCGCGCATCGTCATCGGCTTCGACACGTCCGGCTCCATGGGCCAGACGATGAACAACATCTTCACCTACGGCGATGGCGTGGGGAACACCGACTGCGAACGTGGCCTCGACACGGACTGCAACGGCAAGGTGGACGACGCGCGGCTCTACGTTGCGAAGGAAGCCGTTCGAAACCTGATTCTCGCCTTCGGCGACGTCGACTGGGCCCTCGCGCGCTTCCACCAGTCCCAGGGGACGAACATCACGTACCCGTACTCGTTCAACACCGATGTTTCGGGCAAGTACGCGCCGTGGGAGTGCGGCAACGCGGTCAGCTCGTTTAAGAACCCGCAGTGCTACACGGGGAGCATCGTCGACGCGACGCAGAACCCGGGCATGTGCTCGCCCATGGTCACGCAGCGCGACCGCATTCCGGTGGCGTGTCGGCCGGGCTCGGGGGCCAACGCGCACCTTCGCATCCCCGCCGGCGCGGGGGAGCTCAAAGCCATCAATTACTCGGGCGATTGCCCCGCCATGCTCGATCCGGTCGGCGACGTGCTCGTGGGTTTTCCCGGCTTTGGCGCCTACACGACGAAGCGAAATGAGCCGGCCATCCTCAAGTGGCTCGACAACGTCGAAACGAACCCCGTGCTCACGGCGATCACGGACGGCAACTTCTGTAACCACGACACGACGGGCAACTGCGAACTACGCGCCCAGGGCAAGACCCCGCTCGCCGGCATCATCACCGCCATGGGCGACTACCTCGCGACCACCAAGGCGAGTGATCCGAAGGGCGCCTGCCGACCGTACTCCATCCTCCTGATCACGGATGGCAACGAAACGTGCAGCGGCGACCCCGTGGCCGCGGCGACGTCGGTCAGCGGCAACAACATCCTCACCTACGCCGTGGGACTTGGCCTTTCGAACTCCGAGAAGACGCAGATCAACGCCATCGCCCACGCGGGCGGCACCGACGCCGGTGCGACGGGTGGTGACTACGCTTACTTTGCCGACGATCCGAACACCCTCGCGGCGGGCCTTTCGGACATCGTTCGGAAGTCGCTCCTCATCGAAGAGTGCAACCAAGCCGACGACGACTGCGACGGCAATACCGACGAAGGCTTCACGCTCTATTGCAACAAGCCCGCCTCCCACAATGCCCAGGATCTCTGCACGGATCCCGGCGAAACCGTGTGCAACGGCATCGACGACAACTGCGATGGGAACATCGACGAGGGTCTGCTCAACCGATGCGGTACCTGCGGCCCCGAGCCGATCGAAATCTGTGACGGCATCGACAATGACTGCGATGGCGTCATCGACCAGGGCAACACCTGCAACTGCTTCGCGTCGTCCGAGATCTGCGACAACAAGGACAACGACTGCGACAACAAGATCGACGAAGGCGTTACCCGCCCTTGCAGCACCGACGTGGGTGAGTGCACGGCGGGAACCGAGATCTGCACGAACGGAAACTGGGGCGTGTGCTCGGGCACGAATCCGGCCGCGGAAACCTGCGACAACAAGGACAACGACTGCGACGGCGTGGTCGACAACTTCACGCGGGCGTGCGGGACGAACACGGGTGTGTGCCAGCCCGGCGTGGAACTCTGCGAAACCGGCTCCTGGGGCACGTGCATCGGCGCGGTGCCCGGCGGCGACGAGATCTGCGACGGCCTCGACAACGACTGCGACACCAAGATCGATGAGGGGAACCCCGACGGCGGCGGCGCCTGCGGCGTGACGGGTTGCGCGGTCGGTACCTACCAATGCCAAAACGGCAGCCTCAAGTGTGTGTCGAACGCGAGCGGCGGCAGCGAACTCTGTAACGGCCAGGATGACGACTGCGACGGCATGATCGACGAGGGCCTGAATGTCGGCGGCGCCTGTGGCAAGAGCACGGGCGACTGCTCGCCGGGCATGATCGTCTGCCAGAACAACGCGCCCGTGTGCGTGGGCGCGTTCGGTGGCGGCAGCGAGATCTGCGACAACGTCGACAACGACTGCGACACGAAGGTGGACGAAGGCATCGCGTCGGGTGGCGCCTGTGGCACCGACGAGGGCGCATGCAGCGCCGGTCACCTGGCGTGTGTGGGTGGCGACGAAACCTGCGTGGGTGAAAAGACACCGGGTCGCGAAACCTGCGACTGCGAAGACAACGACTGCGATGGCGACGTCGACGAGAAGCCGGACACCGGTACCCTCTGTCCGAGTGGCTCAAGTTGCGTTTCGTGCCAGTGCGCACTTCCGTGCCAACAGCTCGAACTCGGGGTCGCGTGCCCCGAGGGCAAAGCCGCGCAGACC
Source organism: Polyangiales bacterium (assembly GCA_041389625.1). Classification (GTDB taxonomy): domain Bacteria; phylum Myxococcota_A; class Polyangia; order Polyangiales; family JAWKRM01; genus JAWKRM01. The sequence continues at coordinate 206,430 of JAWKRM010000001.1, read as the reverse complement.
ATCGGCAACAAGTGCTACTGCGTCGCGGCGAATTGCACGGCCAAGGCGTGCGCGAAGGAGACGGTCGACGTCGAAGGCGACACGAAGTGCGAGCCGGGCAATCCGGACCTTTCGAACTGCGTGTGCAAGAACAACGCCTGCACCTTCCCCTGCGAAGGCGTCGTGTGTCCGTCGGGTCTGGTGTGTAACCCCCGCGATCCGGAGGGGCGCTGCGAAGAGAACAACTGCCGCGGTCTCGGCTGCAACACGGGCTTCGTGTGCAACGCCGTCACCGGCGAGTGCGAGACCGACCCGTGTGAAGACGTCGAGTGCGGCGACCAGGCGTGCCGCCTCGGCACGTGCGAACCGAGCTGCGCAAATATCGAGTGCAGGTCCGGCGAGCGCTGCGCGATGGGGGAGTGCGTCAAGGACAAGTGCCGCGGCGTCTCGTGCGCCTCGGGGCAGATCTGTGACCCGGCGAACGGCGAGTGCGTTGCGAACGTTTGCCAGACGCTCCACTGCCCCGTGGAAGCCGTGTGCGATGTGTCGACCGGCGGCTGCATCGTCGACCCGTGCACGTACCTGCATTGCCCGGGGGACCAAGTTTGTTCGGACGGCGAATGCGTCGCGGCGGACAAGCCCATGGAGGACGGCGGAACCGGCACCGACACCCCGAAGCGCGCACCGGGCAAGCGCGTGCTCGCGGCCGGGAGCGGGCTCACCTGCGCGGTCCGCGGGGTCGGCCATGGGCCGAGCGGTTCGGGCTCGGGCGGTCCTGGCCCGTGGGTGCTCCTTGTTTCCCTCGTGTTCTGGGGCGTGCGCAGGCGCGCCGGCCGACGGCAGGGGCAGTGGTCGCTCCTCGGCGTGTCGCTCGTCGCCCTTGTCGTGTCGGTGTTCGCTTCGGGATGCGACGTCGATCCCTTCTGCATCGACTGCGGCGATGGCGGTGTTGTGGGTGACGGCGGTCGCGTGCCCCTCGATGCCTCAACCATGGGCCTCGAGGCGGGGACCAAGAAGGACGCCGGCAACGGCGCAGACTCTGCCGTGCCCCCCGGCACCGAGATCTGCAATGCCACCGACGACGACAAGGACGGCGTCGTCGACGAAGGCTTCGACTTTGACACGGACACGAAGAACTGCGGCGGCTGCGGGAAGGTCTGCGCGCCGAAGCACGCGTTCCCCATGTGCGACAACGGTTCGTGCAAGATCGCGTCGTGCGACGTCGGTTGGTACGACATCAACAAGAAGGCGTCGGACGGTTGTGAGTATCGCTGCCTCAAGACGGCCGACGACGACTCGGTCTGCGACCAGGCGGACAACGACTGCGACAAAAAGGTCGACGAAGACGTCGACTTCGACAACGACGTGAACAATTGCGGCGGCTGCAGCCGTACGTGCAGTTTCGCGCACGCGAGCTCCATCTGCGATGAAGGCCAATGCGAGCTCGTGGCGTGCGACACGAACTTCTACGACATCGACAACAAGGCCGTGACGGGGTGCGAGTACCCGTGCGTACCCGTGGGCGCCGAAGCCTGTAACCTCATGGACGACGACTGCGACGGCGTCGTCGACAACGGCAACCCGGGCGGTGGTGCCGCCTGCGGCGAGAGCGAAGGCGAATGTAACCCCGGCCTGCTCGAGTGCCGTGGCGGTGGCCTCGTCTGCGTCGGTGCCCAGGGGCGCACATTCGAGGTCTGCGACAACAAGGACAACGACTGCGATTCGGACATCGACGAAGACACGCAGTTCCAAACCGACATCAACAACTGCGGCAGCTGCGGCAATGTGTGCGACCTCGACTTCGCCATCCCGAGCTGCCAGGGCGGCGCGTGCAAGATCGTCGCCTGCGAATCGGGCCACCTCGATGACAACGGCCTCGCCGGCGACGGGTGCGAATTCGCGTGCAGCTATCGCGGCCCCGAAATTTGCAACGGCGTCGACGACGACTGTGACAAGTCCGTCGACGAGGGCACGACGCCCCCCGCCAACTTCTGCAATTCCAACGGCGAGTGCGCCGGCACCACGGCGAGCTGCGCCGGGACCCTCGGCTGGAAGTGCACGTACAACGACCCCGACTACGAAAACGTCGAAGTGAGCTGCGACAGCAAGGACAACGACTGCGACGGCAGCGTGGACGAAGGCTTCGGCGTGGGCAGCAGCTGCTCGAACGGCGAACAGGGTGAGTGCCGCCGCGGCGGTCAGTTCGTGTGCAATGGCGGCCACGACGGCGTCGTGTGCAACGCGCCAACGATCGGGAGCGGCACCCCCGAAGAGTGCGACGGCGAGGACGACGACTGCGACGGCTCCGTGGACGAAGGCATGGACACGGACAGCGTGCCGGCCATCCCCGTCACCACGGCGGGCGGCACCGTCTACGTGATGCAGTACGAAGCGTCGCGCCCCGATGCGACCTCGTCCGCCGCGGGCACCATCGCGACCCACGCCTGTGCTCGCCCCAACGTGCTCCCGTGGACGAACGTCACCTGGGACGAGGCCTACGATGCCTGCTGTGCGCTCAACGATTCGGGCACGTGCTCGGGTTCGAGTGGCTGGCAGCTCTGCGACGCCAGCGTGTGGGAAACGGCCTGCGAGGCCCCGTCGGGCATGTGCACGTGGGGCTACGAGGCCACGTGCTCATCGAGCCAACCCACCGTCTGCAACGGGGCCGAGTACGACTGCGATACCGGCACGCCCGGGATCCAGGACTGCATCAAGACCACGGGCAACGCCGCCTTCCCCGCGTGCCTCGCCGACTGGGGCGGTTCGGGCGAGATCTACGATCTCTCCGGAAACGTGAAGGAATGGACCCGGACCGAACGGGGGAGCGCCCTCGTCCACGAGATTCGGGGTGGCTCGTACAACAACGTGGAGTCGGGTCGAAGCTGCGCCTTCGACTTCACGGCGGCGGACGAGATCTTCAAGTTCCCGAACACCGGCTTCCGCTGCTGCTACCGACCTTGAGGGGCGTCCCGGCGCCCATTCGTGGATTCGGTTGCGTTTTTCCCGCGCTGCCCTAATCCTTCGCGCGTGCGTGCCCTTGCGCCCATCGCCCTGATCGTCAGCCTCGCCGGGCTGCTCACCGTCGTCGCCGGCTGCGAGGTCGACACGTACTGCCCGAAGTGCACCGTGGACGGCGCCGTGCTTCCCGACGCGGGCGACGCGGGTCCGCCGGAAGTCATCGCGACGGGTGGCGGTGGCATGGTGCGCTACTGCGCCGTGCGCGCGGCGGGTGCCCCGGGTGGCGCCGCACCCGTGGGCCTCGGCCTGCTCCTCGTCGGCGTGGTTGTCGCCGATCGCTTCCGCCGTCGCCGCTAAGGGTCGATGACCGCGCCGTACGATGCGATCCTGGTGTTCTCGTTCGGGGGGCCCGAGCACCCCGACGAGGTGATGCCCTTCCTCGAGAGCGTCACGCGTGGCCGCGGTGTGCCGCGGGACCGCCTTCTCGCGGTGGCGACCCACTACCAGCAGTTCGGCGGGCGAAGCCCCATCAACGAGCAAAACCGAGCGCTCGTCGCGGCGCTGCGCGAGGCGCTCGTTCAACGCGGCATGCAGCGGCCGGTGTATCTCGGCAATCGCCACGCGAAACCGCATCTCGCCGACACGCTCGCCGCGATCCGGGCCGACGGCCACCGCCGCGTGCTGGCCTTTGTCACAAGCAGCTTCGGTTCCTACTCCGGCTGCCGCGCGTACCGCGAAGACCTGGACCGCGCCCGGACGGGCCTCGGCGAACCCGGGCTTGAGGTCGACATCCTTCGCAAACACCACAACCACCCCCTCTTCATCGACGCCGTGGTCGACCGGGCACAGGCCGCGAAGGCACGTCTCGGGGACGCGGCAGCCACTGCTCGTCTCGTGTTCACGGCGCACAGCATCCCCGTGGCCATGGCGCGCACGTCACCCTACGAATCCCAGCTTCGGGACGCGGCGGGCCTCGTGGCAGAACGCCTGGGCACGGAGGCGTGGGACCTCGTGTGGCAGAGCCGAAGCGGGCCACCCCAGGTGCCGTGGCTCGAGCCGGATGTGCTCGATCATCTGCGCGCCACCCGCGCCGCGGGCACCGAGTCGGTGCTCCTCGTGCCCCTCGGCTTCGTCTCGGATCACATGGAGGTTGTCTACGACCTCGACACCGAGGCGCGGAACCTTGCCCGGAGTCTCGGCCTGCGCCTCGAACGCGCGCAGACCGTCGGCACCCACCCGCACTTCGTCGACATGATCGTCGAGCTCATCCGCGAACGCGAAGCGGGCGCGGAGCGGCGGAGTCTCGGCGTGCTCGGCCCGGCGCCGGACCACTGCGCGCCCGGTTGCTGCCCCGCGGCGACGCGCCCCCCTTCCGAGCGCCCCCCTTCCGATCGACCGCCGGGCTAGGTCGCTGAGCTGGGCCGCCGCCCGGAACTACGCGCAGACGCGGTTTCGGCCTGAGTTCTTCGCGGCGTAGAGCGCCTTGTCCGCGGACTCGAAGAGCTCCGCCGAGCTCGATGCGCTCTCGGGATACGTCGCCACGCCGAGGGAGCAGGTCACCGTGAGCGTGCCCATTTCCGTCGTGAAGGCCATCTTCCCGAGCTCCTCGCGGATGCGCTCGGCGAGGAGCACGGCGCCCTCGGTGTCCGTCTCTTCGCAGAGCACGCAGAACTCTTCGCCGCCGAACCGAGCCACGATGTCCGTCTCGCGCTTGACGCGCTTTAGGATCTGCCCGAGCTCGCGGATGACCACGTCGCCCGTCGCGTGCCCGTAGGTGTCGTTCACGGACTTGAAGTGATCGATGTCGGTGACAATGAGGCTCAGCGTGCGGCCGAAACGTTCGGCGGAGCGCATCTTGGCGTCGAGCTCCTCGAGGAACGCGCGCTTGTTGAGGCAGCCGGTCAGACCGTCGGTGGTGGCCATTTCCTCGAGCCGGCGCACGGCGGCGGCGTTGGCCAGCGAAACGCCGAGGTGGTTCGCGATGACCTGGAGGGTGGGCCGCACGGTGGCGCCGAACGCGGCGGGTTTGCGCGCCGCGAGCACGATGGCGCCCATGGCCGCTTCCCGCACCACGAGCGGCACGATGAGGAGCGACTGCATTCCCGTGAGGTTTGAGCGTTTGGTGAAGACCACCTGCTGACGCGGGTCGAACTCGCCGCGGTACGGCAAGTAGTGCGCGTTCTTGACGGCCATGGCCGTGAGCGAGTTGTTGTCCGAGAAGGTGAAGTTCGAGAACGCATTCGCGCCGTCGCCCTCGACGCGCCGCACGGCGTGCTGACGCTTCTTCGCGTCGTAGAGGGTGATCGCGGCGAAATCGAAGGCCGTCACGTCGCGAATGGCGTCCATGCCCGCGTCGAGGACCTGGTCTTCCGTGAGCGCAGCGCCGAGGGCCTGCGACGCCTGGTAGAGCGTGTGCTGCTCGTGCTTCGATTGTTCGAGTTGAACGAAGATGCGTTCGTTTTCCGTGATGCGCACGATCTGCTTCGCGGCGAGCTTGACGAGCTCCTCTTCGCGGGGCGTGAACGGGCGGTCGTCGGTGCGATCGGCGCAGAGCGCGCCGACGATGTTCGCGCCCTCCATGACGGGCACACCGAGGAATGCGCGCACGGTGGTTGGGCCGTCGTAGTAGCAGAGGCCGCGGTAGCCGGGCTTGATGTGCTCAAGGTTCATGACCGTGCCGCGGCTTGCCACGGCGCCCACGGCGCCCGCGCCCACCACGAAGGGCCCGCGACCCACTTCGTCGCTCGAGGTGACAAGCTCCACAATGGAGAGCGACGACCGCGACTCGTCGAGGAAGAGCAGGACGCAGGTGTTGAGCTCGAGCGAGCGCTTGAGCAACTCAAGCGTGTGGTAGAGGGCGTTGTGCACCTCCGCGAGGCTTGAGCGGAGAAGGCGCTCGTCGTCCTTCTGCGCGCCGGCGGTCGGCGCGGAAACCAGGCGGAAAATGCGGGATTCCTCCTCCACGCGCCGGCGCTCGGCATCCCGCTCACGGCGCGAGTGTTCGCGCACGCGGGCGATCTCCGCGCGCGTGAAGAGCAGGTTCAAGATCCCGAAGAACACCACGAACACCGTGTGGAACGCGAAGGCCTTCGGGTCCGTACGATGTTCCGTGCCAAAGAAGAGCACCGCCTCGAAGAGCACCGCCGCGAGCACGAGGGCGGTGCCCACGGCCTTGTCCGCGAAGGCCGCCACGCAGGCGACGAGCACATAGACGAGTGGATAAAACTCCCCCGTGATGCCGCCTCCCAGCTGCACGACGGCGTGGACCGCGGCGAGCAACAACAGGCTGAGTTCGATGTCGGCGCGCAGGTTGGTGCGCCCGCGCTCCTGGTCGCGGAACCGGACCGTCGCGCGCGTTGCGAACGCGGCGAGCCACGTCATGCCGAGGGCGATGGGCCACGGGCGCGGGTCTTCGATGGCGCCCTCGAACACACCGGCGACGCATGCCCCGGCCACGACGATGGCTGCGGCCACGCCGTAGTACGACCGCGTCGTCTTTCGAACGGCGAGCGCCGCGTGAACGAGGGTGGCCATGGCCTATTCCGTGGGTACAGGGCGGCCCGGGTGCCGTCCAAAAAACGGAGCCCCGCGGGCCCGGATCCCCTCAGAATTGAAAGACGATCTCGCCTTCGCGGACCATCCCAAGCTCATCGCGGGCGATACGCTCAAGGGTGGCCAGGTCGTTCCGGAGCGCCTCCGTCTCCCGGGCGAGGGATCGCACCTCGTCGCGGAGCTCGTCATTCTCCACCTCGAGGTTTCCGTACTCCTCGCGGAGGGCGCGGTACCGTGGGAGCCCTTGCTCGCTCAGGATGAGGAGCGGCACGGCGACCACGGCGAGCACCAGGAGCCCGAAGGGCAGGATCCAGGCGATGGAATCGTCGCGCTCCACACCGTCATGCTTCACCCGCGGCGGCGAAGCGGTCAATTTTTGCGAAACGTTCCGGGCCGCGGGACGTCGCGCGTCTTGACACCCCCCGGGCGCGACCATAGCGTTTTTTGAAGTTGAGCCAGCTCCACCCGGATTTGTCGTTCCGCGCGCGCCGAATCCTCTATTCGGTGATCACGGAGTACATCGCCACGGGCGAGCCCGTTGGCTCGCGCAAGCTTTCGCGGCGCTATGGCCTTCAGCTTTCGCCCGCGTCGATTCGAAACGTACTCGCGGATCTCGAAGACGCGGGCTACCTGGTCCAGCCGCACACGAGCGCAGGGCGCGTCCCGACGGACCGCGGATTCCGTCTCTTCGTCGACGCCCTCGTGCAAATGCGCGAGGTCTCGGCGGACGACCGAGCGGCCATCGCGTCGCGGCTGAGCGCCCTTTCCCCCGCGCACGACGACCAGATCCGTGAGGCGGGGCGCCTCTTGGCTTCCATGGCGGGCACGGCGGCGCTTCTCTCCCCGCCGCGGGCCGAAGACGAAAAGCTCGCCCAGGTTCGATTCGTGTTCGTCAAACCGCGCCGCATCCTCGCGGTGCTCGTCACGGGCCGGGGGTCGGTGCAAAACCGCGTGGTCGAACTCGATCGAGACATTTCGCCGTCGGAGCTTGAGCAAGTGCACAACTACTTGAGCGAGCTCGTCGATGGTCACTCGCTTGCCGAGGTGCGTGCGAACCTCGCCGACCGCGTCGAAACGGAGCGCCCGGAGTACGTCGTGCTTCGGCGCCACGCCCTCGAGATGGTCAAAGCAACCATCTCGGGCGCCGGCGCCAAGGGTGAGGTGGTCATCGAGGGGCAGGGGCTGCTCTTCGATCGACCCGAGTTCAGCGATCCGGAAAAGATCCGCGCCTTCGTGCGCACCTTCGAGGAAAAGGAGCGCCTCCTCGGTCTCCTCGATCAAACCCTGCGCGCGGGCGGGGTTCAGGTGCTCATCGGCACCGAGGCCAACCTCGGGGACGTGGCGGACGTGAGTCTCATTTCGGCCCGCTACCAAGCGGAGGGCGGCGCCACCGGTTCCGTGGGGATCATCGGGCCTGCGCGCGTCGACTACGGCAAGCTCGTTCCGCTCGTGGAGTTCACCGCTCGGATGCTTTCCTCCGAGGGGGCCGACGACGACGGCGACGACGATTGACGCCTTTTCGGCGCGAATCCCGCGGGACACCTCGGTTTTCAGGTGCCCCCGGGGGGCCCGGGGCACGTCAAACTGTTGTGGCGCGCGGCACGCCTGTTTTATCCTCGTTTCTTCATGATTTCTGGGCAGCTTGGTGCGTCGTCCGCGGCGTTGCCACGAGGTGAGCGGTGACGACGGAAGTGAACTCGAGCGAAGAGGAAGCGGTGGAGAGCACGGAGGGCGAAGCCGCCCGCGTCGAACCGGCCGCCGCCGATGAGAAACCGGACACGGCGCCAGTGACCGAAGCGACCATGGCCGAAGCGACCGACGTCGCGGCGGAGGCCGCGGAGGCCGCGGCGGACGGCGACGACGTGATGGTCGTCGACGAGGAGGAGGGCGCGGCCGAGGCGGCCCCCGCGGAGCCCTCGTTGGCCGACGTGCTCACGGCAAAGCTTGCGCAGGTGGAGGCGGAGCGCGATCGCACGCGCGACCAGCTCATCCGCACCGCCGCCGACTTCGACAACTTCCGCAAGCGTTCGCGCCGCGAGCTTGGCGACGCGCAACGGAAGGGCAAAGAGGACACCCTTCGTGAAATCCTGTCGGTGATCGACAACCTTGAACGTGCCGTGCAGGCCGCCGAAACGGCCGCCGACGCCAAGAGCGTGGCGGACGGCGTGCGCATGGTTCTTCGGCAGTTCGAGGAGATCGCCGGTCGCCTTCAACTTGAGCGCATTCGCGCCGTGGGCGAGCGCTTTGACCCGTCGCTCCACGACGCGGTCCAGCAGGTGGAAACGGCGGACGTGGAGCCCGGCACGATCACCGTGGAGGTCGTTTCGGGCTATCGCATGGGCGATCGACTCCTGCGCCCCGCGGTGGTGGTCGTGGCGACGGCGCCCGCGGCTCCGCCGCCCGCCCCCGAAGCGGACGCCGCGGCCGAGCCCAGCGCGGAGGCGACGGCGGACCAGGCCGCCGATGACGCCGCCGGCGGTGACGCGGCGGCCGATGACGCAGCGGCCGAGGAACTCGAACTCAGCGAAGCGGACGTCGAAGCCGAGGTTGAATCGGAATCCGCCACCAACGACGCGGCTGCGGCGACGCCGGAAGCCGCGACGAAACCCGAAACTTCGGCGGACGACCCCTCGTCGGACGAGCCCAACCAATAGCCCATCGAAGGCGCAGGCATGTCACGCATCATCGGAATCGATCTCGGTACGACCAACTCGTGCGTCTCGTTCCTCGACAACGGCGAACCCGTTGTCATCCCGAACGCGGAGGGGAGCCGCACGACGCCCTCCGTCGTCGCCTTCACCAAGGAAGGGGAGCGGCGCGTGGGAACGGTGGCCAAGCGCCAGGCGGTCACGAACCCCGAGAACACCGTCTTCGCCGTCAAGCGCCTCATGGGCCAGAAGTTCGATACGCCGAACTCGCAGAAGCAGCGTGAGCTCGCGCCGTATCAGATCGTCCAGGCACCAAACGGAGACGCGTGGGTGAATCTCGACGGTCGCGACTACTCGCCCCCCGAGATCTCCGCGATGATCCTCGAAGAGATGAAAGCCATCGCCGAGAGCTACATCGGCGATGACGTGACCGAGGCCGTGGTCACCGTCCCCGCGTACTTCGACGACGCCCAGCGCCAGGCCACCAAGGACGCGGGTCGCATCGCCGGCCTCGACGTCAAACGCATCATCAACGAGCCGACGGCCGCGGCCCTGGCCTACGGTTTCGAGCAGAAGGAAGGCCAAAACATCGTCGTTTACGATCTCGGCGGCGGCACGTTCGACGTCTCGATCCTCGCCATCGCCGACGGCGTCTTCAGCGTGAAGGCCACGGCCGGCGACACGCACCTCGGCGGCGAGGACTTCGACAACGCCCTCGTGAACCACCTCGCGGAAAACTTCCTCGACGAGACGGGCATCGACATTCGCCAGGACCGCGTCGCCCTCCAGCGCCTCAAGGAACAGGCCGAGAAGGTGAAGCACGAGCTGTCGAGCACCCTTGAAACCGACCTGAACATTCCCTTCGTCGCCCAGAAGGACGGCCAGCCGCTCCACCTCGAAGCGAAGGTGAAGCGCTCCGAACTCGAGATCATCGTGTCCGACCTCGTCGAAGGCACCTTCGAGCCCTGCAAGCAGGCGCTCAAGGATTCGGGGCTTAAGCTTCAGGAGATCGACGAAGTGATCCTCGTCGGTGGCCAGACGCGCATGCCCATGGTGCAGCGCCGCGTCGCGGAGTTCTTCGGGCGTCCGGCGAGCAAGGGCGTGAACCCGGACGAGGTGGTCGCCGTCGGCGCCGCACTCCAGGGCGCGGCCCTCGCGGGCGAGGTGAGCGAAGTGCTCCTTCTCGACGTGACGCCGCTGAGCCTCGGAGTCGAGACGGGTGGCGGCGTGTTCCACCGTTTGATCGAACGAAACACCACCATCCCCACCCGCGCCAGCGAAGTGTTCACCACCAGCGTCGACAACCAGCCCTTCGTACCCATCCACGTGCTCCAGGGCGAACGCGACATGTCCGCCGACAACAAGACCCTCGCGCGCTTCGAACTCGCGCCGCTTCCGCCCGCTCCGCGCGGCGTGCCGCAGATCGAGGTGACGTTCGACATCGACGCCAACGGCATCGTGAACGTGAGCGCGAAGGACCTGGGTTCCGGCCGCGAGCAGTCGGTTCGCATCGTTGCGTCGAGCGGGCTCAGTGAAGAGCAGATCCAGAACATCGTCGACGAGGCCGACCAGTACCGCCAAGGCGACGAGCTTCGTCGCGACCTCGCCGAGCTCAAGAACAGTGCCGCGGCGCTTCTCTACACGAGCGAAAAGGCGGTCACGGAGATGGCCGAGTACGTTCCGCCGGACATCATCGAGCAGGTGAAGGTCGACATCGCGCACCTGAAGGCGCTCGTCGAGGGTGCGGGCGATTCCATCGCCATCCGCGAAGCGCTTCAGCGACTCGAACTGTCCGCGTATCAGATCGCCGAAGCGATGTACGGCAGTGCCGGCGGCGACGGCGCGGCGGGCTGACGCACCGCTCCCCTTCGCCACGCGACCCGACGGCCACGCGTGGGGTCCGTCGAACGTGTGCCTTTACGCACAAGCTCGAATCGGCGCTTCGTCCGCCGACGCTGTCGTTCGCGCCGCGGGCTCACGTGCGATCCGGCAAAACCGTTAGTGATTTGACGCGTCCACCGTTAGCGTGAGCGCGAAGTCACACCTGAGTGGAATCAATCACGAGGAATTCCGCGCGCTTGCATTGAGCCCGGTTCTTAACCAGATTCGCTGCCTCGAGTGCGCCCTTTGTCTGAGGCGCACTCCCTGGAGGTAGTGCTCATGCGTCGTTCGATGTGGATGGGAAGTTTCGTGGTCGCGCTCGTCGCGCTCTTCGGTTGCAACACCGCGCAGCCGACGGTCAACCGGGTGCAACCGAATGTCGTCGAGAAGAAACAGCTCGAGGGCGAGTGGTACTACCTGCAGACGGTCATCGACACGCCGTACAGCGCCGGCTTCACCTTCGTGGGTGAGCAAGGGAAGCTCGAGAAGATCAAGTGGGAGATTCAGGAAGACTTCCTGATCGCCCGCCGCGGTTACGAACACATCGCGGGCTCGGAGCCGGAAGGCGCGGGCAGCGCTTCGGAGCAGGACGCACCGATCGCGATCTACCGGATCCAGTCGCACTTCGACATCCGCCGCGACTACAACACCGTGACCGGTGAGGAGTTCAACACCGTCGGCGAGAACACGACGGACCGCCCCTGGTACCAGCGCCAGTTCATGCGCGTGGACTGGTCGGAGAACCTCGTTCCTTCGACGGATATCTTCGCCCTCTCGCGCATCATCAACGGCCTCCAGGCGGAGCCCGTCGCGTACTACGTGCAGGACCTTGGCAAGAACCACCCGCACCAGCCGAAGTTCGAAGTGAACGAAGCGACGGGCGCCATGAACTACATGGACATCGTCAACAAGCTGTTCGTGAAGCCCGACTCGGTCTACATCGACGGCTTCGGCAGCGTCCCCTCCTGCTACCTCCTCTACCAGAGCCACCTCGACTGTGCGTCGGCGGAGGTCACCGTCCGGAACTCCTTCCTCAAGGTGGACGACAGCCGCGACTACCAGCCCTTCGAGTACACGGGCGACCGCATGGAGAAGTTCGGCTACTTCGTGACCGAGCGTGCCGGCTACAACAAGGACTACGGCATCGTGGACGCGGCCCGTTACCGGTTCGCGAACCGCCACAACATTTGGCAGACGAGCCACGCCACGACGACGGAAGGCAAGCTCATCGGCTGCACCGCCGACGACCAGTGCGGTTCGGGCGGCGCCGGCTCGAAGTGCGACATTGACTACGGCAAGACGCACCGCCTCACGACCGACGACGGCAAGCTCTACGGCGTCTGCACGAAGCCGTACCGCGAGCGCGAAGTGCGCCCGATCACGTACTACGTGACCGAGAACTTCCCCGCCGATCTCTGGCCCGAGGCCCAGCACCTCATCGACCAGTGGAACGGTGCCTTCGTGGGGACGGCCGCATCGCTCCGTGAGCAGGAGTGCTTGAGCACGGGCGGCGACGCGGGCAGCTGCGCCGGCGAGCGCACCCGTGAAGATGGGCAGCACGTCTTCGTGCTTTGCCACAACCCCGTGGTGGACGGCGACCCGTCCTCCTGCGGCGTGAGCGGCACCACCCCGCAGATCGGCGACCTTCGCTACTCGATCATCGGCTGGGTCAACGAGCCGCACCTCTCGAGCCCCCTCGGCTACGGCCCGTCGGCGGCCGACCCGGAGACGGGTGAGATCATCATGTCGAACGCGTTCATCTACGGCGCGGGCCTCGAGACCCTTGCGGCGTTTGCCCGCGACCTCGTGGCGCTCTTGAACGACGACCTTTCGTCGACGGACATCTCGAGTGGCCAGTACATCACCGACTGGATCCAGCACCTCAAGGCGCCGGGCAGCCAGGCGACGCACCAGCCGAAGGACGACCACGCGGTGCGCGTGGACGGCTCGGACGCAACGCGCATCAACGCCGCGATGGACTTCTCCTGGGCGCGCACGCGCGGCCAGAGCCGTTGGGGCGCCCAGAGCGTGCCGAAGAACCTCGGCGAGGCCTTCGATCGCTTCGATGCGTCGCTCAAGGAGCTCTCGAAGAACGGCGCCTTCGGCGACGGCACGGGCGCGGGCTACGCGAAGCTCCAGGCCCTCGCCGGCACGGACATCGAAAAGCAGCTCGTGACGCCGGAGATGGTGCTCGCGGCGGGCTTCAAGCCCGACGCCACGAAGCCCGTCGATGAGTCGGTGCTTGAGCTCGCCTCCCCGCTTCGGGCCATGAACCCGGCGGCGCGCCACGCCCTCGAGCAGAAGCGCAACGAACTTCAGAAGAACGGCTGCATCCTCATGGCCGACTTCGCGGACGACGGCCTCCTCGGCCTCGCGCGCGAAGTGGCGCGTGCGGCGACGGAGGGCGACGGCACCCTCGAGTGGTACGGCAACAAGTACCCGGTCGTCGGTCAGGACGGGAAGCTCGACTACGAGCTCGTGCGCGAAATGCTGCGCCACCCGATCTTCGAGGCGGTCACCTCGCACGAGGTCGGTCACACGGTGGGGCTCCGCCACAACTTCAGCGGCAGCTTCGACTCGTGGAACTACCTTCCGGGTTACTGGAAGCTCCGCGACGACGGCAACATGCAGCCGCGCTACCTCGATGCGGTGACGCAGACCGAGGTCGACGGCCGCATCCGTGAGTACGAGTACTCCACGGTCATGGACTACGGGAACAACTTCGTGGTCACGGACGCGAACGGCATCGGTCACTACGACCACGCCGCCATCAAGATGGGCTACGGCGACCTCGTCGAAGTGTTCGACGGCCTCACGCCGCAGCAGGCCTCCGAGGTGAACTGGGTGAACTTCATCCAGAGCGCCGGCTGGCCCGTCCCGCTCAAGCAGGAGACCTTCTACCAAGGCGCGAAGGCGTCCGCGTACAAGTACACGGACTACCCGGGTCGCGTGGGCGGCATCGACGGCCTCGAGCGCCGCGCGGATGTGCCGTACACGTCGCTCCAGGTGGACCCCTCCCTCGCGCAGCAGGGCATCACCGCGACGTTGATGGATGCGAACGGCCGCCCGGCGGTTCCGTTCATGTTCTGTTCCGACGAGACGGCGGACTTGAACCCGGACTGCCTCCGCTACGACGCGGGGCCGGACGCGTACGAGTCCATCCAGTCGGTCATGGACAGCTACTACAACTACTACATCTTCTCGGCCTACGGCCGCGGGCGCATCGGGTTTAGCCCCGGTTCGTACTTCAACCGCGTCATGGGTCGTTACTTCGGGAAGATCCAAAGCGCGACGCAGATCTACGGCCTCTACCGTGGCGTCTTCGAAGACTTCCTGAGCTTCGCGGACACGTCCGAGTTCTGGACGAGCCCGAACGGCATGGGCGCGTGGACGACCATGGTCGGCGCGAGCTACCAGCTGCTCACGCAGGTGGTCGCGACGCCGGAGCCGGGTGCCTACGCCCTCGTGACCCGTCCCGACGGTTCGCAGGGATACGAGCTCAACGACTTCGGCCAGACGGCCGCGGTGCGCGTCGACAACTTCGAGGGTCGTCCCCTCGAGACGACGTGGGACTTCGACGCGGGTTACTTCTGGTTCGACCAGGTGGACCGCGCCGGGTTCTTCTTCGACAAGGTCGGCGCCATCATGACCCTCGTCGATCCGACGACCCACTTCGTCGGTCGCGACACCTCGGCGGACGTTCGGAAGTACGCACTCTCGTACTACACGGTGTTCCCGGGAGCGATGACGAGCTTCCTCCGCGCCATGCAGGGCGAGGATTGGTCGACCATGGCGGCGCGCTCGAAGGAAGCGGGGGGCCTCTCGTTCCCCGACGTCCTCTCGCAGGAGCGTCGTGACACGGCGGGCATCCCCATCGACCCGAACACGTCGTTCTCGATCCAGCTCTACGCGCAGGTGTTCTCGCTCGCGCTCATCCCGGACACGTACGACCAGCGCTTCACGAACGGCGCGCGGGTATACGTCAAGGGCAGCCCGAACGGAGTGGACCTCGCGGCGGGCACGCCCACCGTCGAGTTCACCGATGCGGAGACGGGCCTCGTCTACGTGGCCGCTTCCTACATGCAGGACGGCAAGGAGACGGGCGTGGGCGCGCAGATGATCGACCACGCCAACGCGCTCAAGGTGCGCGGCCAGACGGCCGAGCTCCGGAAGTTCGTGGCCAACCTCGACCTGGCGCACCGCCTCGGCTGGTACTTCTCCTTCGGGGGCTAGCGCACGTCGGAGGGCTGTTCCTCCTGAGACCCTGCGGGCCGCGTTTCGTCTTCGGACGGGGCGCGGCCCGTGGTCTTTCTGGACCCCAGTGGTGCGGGGCGCGGGCGGGTCGATCTGGTGTCGTGATCCCCCAGAGCGACCTCGGATTCGCGTAAAATCGTAACGATTTCATGCACGTCGCGTGGCATGGAATGTGCTGAAATTGGTTCCGATGTGGGCGGCTCTCGCCCAACACCACTTCGGAAGGCCCACCCCATGATCAGCAGGCTCCTTCAAAACACGCGCGGCACCGTCGGGCAGGAATACATCGCGGCCGTCGCCGCCATCGCCCTGGCGGGGGTCGGTGGTTTCTCGGTCCTCGGCGGTTCCATGCGGGAGAGCATCGGGGGCGACGCGTCGGGCGAGCGACCCGCGGCGCCGGCCA
Organism: Polyangiales bacterium; assembly: GCA_041389625.1. Classification (GTDB taxonomy): domain Bacteria; phylum Myxococcota_A; class Polyangia; order Polyangiales; family JAWKRM01; genus JAWKRM01. Next base: position 190,755 of record JAWKRM010000001.1, on the reverse strand, counting down.
TCGCCGCGCAGGCGGCGGAGGGTGACGATGCGCCGGCGCCCACGGGCGCCCAGGCGGCGGCGTTCAATGCGCGCGACCCCTACGGGTTCCACGCCATGGGCGAAGAGGAGCTCCAGCGGTCCTACGACGAGATGACGCAGGCGGCGGATCAGATCGTCCAGCAGCTCGGCGGTGACCCCTACCAGCTCGAGCAGGCGATCATGCAGGAGTACGGGAACGTCGACCCGAACACGATTCCCCAGGAAGAGCAGCAGCAGCTCGCCGCGGCCATGGAGGCCATCGACCTTTACGCGGCCATCGATGGGCAGCTCGCGGAGGCGTACCCCGAGCTCCTCCACAAGAAGTTCGACGGGCAGTACTCGGCCCAGGGCGCCACGTCCGAACAGGAAGTGGTGGCGTTCCTCTTCCGCGACATCGCGAACACGGAGCAGCAGCTTCAGGAGAAGATTTCGGCGTGGGAACAGGCGAACGGCCGCCCGTGCTTGGATCAGAACACGCAGCAGTTCGACGAGGGCTGCGCGCAGGACGGCGCGGTCTCGATGCTCCTCATGTCCTACGACGCGCTCAACACGGACCTTGAGCGCCGCATGTTCGAGCTCGGCCTCGACATGGACGATCAGGGCCAAATCACGCAGCTTACCGACGACCAGGGTAACCCCATCCGTCGCTACTACCAGGGCAGTTGGTCACTGAACGGGTTCGTCATGGGCCCGGACGGCAACCCGCTCATGGACTCCGAGGGGCGCCCCCTCGTGTTCGAGCCGGGTGTGGATCCGGAGATGGCGATCAACGGCGAAGTGGATCCCATCGGTGCCTACGACGCGGAGATCCAGGACATCGTGGACGCCGCCTCGGCCGAGGGCAAAGACACGGGCCCGCTCGGCTGGCTCGGTAACATTGGCATCGGCGCACTCAAGGAAGTGCGCGACATGGTCACGGGCCTCGGCGTCGGTCTCTGGCGCGTGGGCTTCGAGTTCCTCATCAAGGATGTCGGTGGCGATATCCTCGGCCTCGGCTGCAAGCTCATCTCCTTCGGCCAGGCGTGCAAGGGCTCGAGCTGGGTCCCGCTCCACAACACCGTCGAGTCCACCGTGAACTTCGGCAAGAAGCTCCTCCCGACGGCCTGGGCCGGCGTAAAGGACCTCTTCGGCAACGGCTGGAGCTGCATCTCCGGAAGCGGCGCCCGCGGCGATAACCGCGCCCAGATGTGCGGCCGAACGGTGCTCTCCATCGCGTCGCTCTTCGTTCCGGCCACGAAGGCGGGCACGGCGGGCAAGCTCGGTGCGGCGGTTTCCAAGGCCGCGGAGGGCACGCGGTTCGCGGGCGTGGTCGCCAAGGGCGGCGAGCTGGCGTCGACCATTGGCAGCAAGATCCCGGGCCGCGGCGCCTTTGGTCGCGGCGCATCGGAAGGCGCGACGGTCATGGACGACGCGACCGCCGCCGCCATCCGCGAGCAGGGCGCGCGCATCTTCGCCGAACAGGGCGAAGCCGCCGCCAACGCGTTCTACAAGGATGCGTTCGCCGCCGGTGCGAAGAAGGGCCCGGGCGTTCCCTACGTCGGCACGCCGGGTGAAGGTTCACTCCTCTCGCGCTTCAAGAACTGGCGCGCGTGGAAGAAGGATGTGAACGCTGAGCTTGGTCACCACCCGTACCTGTGGAAGTCGGTGTTCGAGGCGCCGGAGTACATGGTGAACAACGCGGCGAACGGGTTCGCCACCCGCTGGGCCAACCGCGCGCACTACGCGGCGGGGCTGCCCTACCGTGGTGTGAAGTCGACCTTCGGCTACTTCCTCAAGGAGAAGCCGCAGTTCTGGTCGAGGCGTGCCGCCATCACCGGCGGTCGTTACCCGACCCGTTTCGGGCGATGGATGTGGAGGAACGACGAGTACACGTTCCCGGCCATGTTCGGCGGGCAGGTCTACAACGACGGCAACAACATCACCGAGAACATCGACGCCCAGTTCGGCATGGGCGCGGGCGCCGCACCGGCGGGCAACTAGACGCACGAACGGCCCCGCGGGCCCCTCCCTCGAGTCGGCCACTCGCCTCGCCAGATCGGCGTCGGCGGGTGGCCACTCGCGTTTGTGCGGGCCTGAAAAGGCGAATGATTTTAGGCGAAAAATCCTGGCACGCGCCGTGCTGTGCAAAGGCCGTTCGCCATGTCGAAAAACCTTATCCACGCTTCGCATGGCTCCGCTTCGGCGGAGTCGATCCTCCCCCTCTCGCTCGTCGCCCTCGCCGGGATCGTCGGGTTCGGCACCCTCGGTCACGCCATGGCCGCGGACATCGACCCGGGCGCTTCGGCGGCCACCGTTCGCGTGGTGGCGGCGGGTGGTGCCGGCACCGTGGGCGTCGGTGCGCAGGCGGCGGAGGGTGACGAGGACGACGCGATCCTCGACTCGGGCGATCGCGGCGCGGTGGACGATCCGGATCGCTTCGACATTCCCGAGAGCGTGCGTCGCCGCCGGATCGAGCAGAGCTTCGAGCGCCAGCCTGCGGGCGACGGCACCCTGTCGGATGACGGCGCCGGCCCCCTCGAGCGCGTGGACCTCGTGCCGCCCGGTTCGGTTTCGAGCGACTCCGACGGCGCGAGCACGCTCACCGACAAGACGGACCCGATCACCGTGTTCCCGACGGACCTCATGCCGCCCGGCTCCTGGAACGTCGAAGAACCGACGGTGACCACGCCGAACGGCGGCGGCGGGATCGTGGACGGCATCACGGGCTTCGCGAAGGGCTTCTTCGGGACGTTCATCGGCGGCGCGCAGCAGATTGTTAAGCCACTCAAGTGGGCCGTTTGGGACACGTGGCACGGTGCGGACATCCGCGGCGACCTCTGGCGTTTCGTGAAGGGCGTCGCCACGTCGCCGATTCGCCTTGTCTCGTCCGTGCGTCACCACGGGGCCGGCTGCTTCGGCGGCGGCGCCGGTGCGGCGTCGCGTGGCCAGGCCTGCGGTGCGCTCGCGGCCGACGTGGTGAGCCTCGGGACCGGCTTCCACGCCCTTTCCGCATACCGCGCCGCGCGCCTCGCGGCGCCCACCACTTCGGTGGTGGCCGAACTCGCGCCCGGCGCATCTCCGTCGGCCGTCGTCGGCTCGGTCGCCACCCCGTCGACGGGTGCCGCGTCCTCCACGGGTGCCGCCTCAACGGGTGTCGCGTCCACGGGCGCAGCCTCAACCGGTGTCGCCTCCACGGGCGCAGCGTCGCTTTCGGTGGATTCCGTCGGTGCGACGACCGCCGTCGAGGGTGGCGCCGCCGGCACGGGCGTCCTCGGCGACGTCATCGAATAGCGGCAAACGGCCGCCACGGCGCTCCGTGCGTGCCATCGACCCGCGTCCGCGGTATGACGCGGTCGTGCGCGTCGACGAACGGGTGCCCCTCGCACCGTGGACGACCTTCGAGCTCGGTGGGCTTGCTTCGTACTTCGTCGAAGCCGCATCGGCGGACGACGTGGGCGAAGCACTCGCGTGGGCCCGCGCGAGGAACCTGCCGTCGCACGTGCTCGGCGGCGGTTCGAACCTCGTGGTGGCCGACGAAGGGTTCGCGGGGCTCATCGTCGCCCTCCGGTCGCGGGGCGTGACCGTCACGCCGACATCGTCCGCCCGTCCGTCATCGCCCGTGCCGACGTCGGTGCCGACGTCATCGCCATCGTCTTCGGGTGCGCGCGTGCGGGTCCGCGCGGAGGCGGGCGAGCCCTGGGATGCCTTCGTCGAAGCCTGCGTGGCCCGCGGCCTCGCGGGCGTCGAGTGCCTGTCGGGGATCCCGGGCCTCGTCGGCGCCACGCCCGTCCAGAACGTGGGCGCGTACGGCCAGGAGGTCGCCGACACCATCGTGGAGGTGGAGACGCTCGAGACGCGGACAGGCGGCCTGCGCACGTTCACCGCCGCCGAATGTGATTTTTCGTACCGCTCGAGCCGCTTCAAGGCGGCGCCCGGGGAGCACGTGGTCCTCGCCGTGACCTTCGAGCTCGTCGCGGGCCCACCGGCGCCGCCGCGTTACGGAGAGCTCTCCACCGCGCTTGTCGATGCGCCGGCACCGACCCTGGCGGCCATGCGCGAAACGGTGCTCCGGCTCCGGCGCGCCAAGTCCATGGTGCTCGACGCGGGCGACCCGAATCGCCGAAGCGCCGGATCGTTCTTCACGAATCCGGTGCTCCCCGCCGCCCGCGCGCAGACGGTGATCGAACGCGCCGTGGCGGAAGGCCTGGTCGCGTCGCCGGGGGATGTTCCGCAGTACCCCGCGGGCGAAGGGCGCGTGAAACTCGCCGCCGGCTGGCTCATCGAACGGGCGGGCCTTCAAAAGGGCATGCGTGATGGCGCCTTTGGCCTCTCGACACGCCACGCCCTCGCCATCGTGCACCACGGTGGCGGCACGACCGCCGAACTCGTGCGCTTTGCGTGCAGCATCCGCGACCGCGTGCACGGGCGCTTCGGCGTGGAACTCACCCCCGAGCCGGTGTTCCTCGGACACGCCTGGTCGCCGTAGCGAAAGCGTTCGCCACACGTGCCCACCGGTGCGCGCGCGTCGCCCGACCCATGCTTCCGTGAAGCTAGGCTCGGAGCTCGGTCATGCCGGCCATGTACGGCCGAAGGGCCTCGGGAACGATCACGGTTCCGTCCGCCGTTTGACACTGCTCGAGGATGGCCACGAGGGTTCGGCCGATGGCGAGCCCCGAACCGTTCAGCGTGTGGGCGAGCTGCGGCTTGGTCTTGGGGTTCGCGTCCGGCCGGTAGCGAATCTTCGCGCGCCGCGCCTGGAACTCGCCGAACCATGAGCAGCTCGAAATTTCGCGGTACGCGTCCTGGCCCGGGAGCCAGACCTCGAGGTCGTAGGTCTTCTGGGATGCGAAGCCGAGGTCCGCGCCGCAAAGCTCGACCACGCGGTAGTGGAGCCCGAGCCGTTGGAGCACGGCTTCGGCGTGGGAGGTGAGCGCCTCGAGCTCCGCCTCGGCGGTCTCGGGTCGCGTGAAGCGCACGAGCTCCACCTTGTCGAACTGGTGCTGCCGAATGAAACCGCGGGTGTCCTTGCCGTAGCTCCCCGCTTCGCGCCGGAAGCAGGGCGTATACGCCGTGTACGTGATGGGCAGCGCGCTCGCTTCGATCACCTCATCGGCGTGCAGGTTCGTGACGGGCACTTCCGCCGTGGGCGCGAGGTACCACTCGAAGGGCGGCGCCTTGCCCTCGGCGTCGGGCTCCATGGCGATGCGGAAGGCGTCGTCCTTGAACTTCGGCAGCTGGCTCGTGCCGCGCATGGCCGAGTCCTTGATGATCACGGGGGGCCACACCTCGGTGTAGCCGTGCTCGCCCGTGTGCAGGTCGAGCATGAACTGCATGAGCGCCCGCTCGAGGCGGGCGCCGGCGCCGCGGAGCACGGTGAACCGCGCGCCGCTGATCTTCGTGCCCCGCTCGAAATCGAAGATGCCAAGGGCCGTGCCGAGGTCGACGTGGTCCTTCGGCTTGAACGCGAACGAGGGCTTCGTGCCCCAGGTGCGTCGCTCCACGTTGTCCGCTTCGCTCGCGCCGTTCGGCACGCTCGCGTGGGGGATGTTCGGCAGGAAGAGAACCTTGTCCTCGAGTTCCGCTTCGGTGGCGCGCATGGTTTCTTCGGCGCCGCTGATCTTGCCGCCGAGTTCCTTCATGCGGGCGCGCGTCGCTTCGAACTCCGCCGACGCCTTGTCGACCTTCGCGAGGGACGCGCTCACCTGGTTGCGTTCGGCGCGGTCCTGATCGAGGGCGGCCTGAACCTCGCGTCGCTTGCGGGCGAGCGTCGCCACGTCGTCGAGGAGCTTTGTGTCCTTGAAGCCGCGGCGCGCGAGCCCCTCCCGGACCGCATCGGGTTGGTCGGTGACGTATCGGAGATCGAGCATGGGGCGCATCTACACCAGCTCCCGGGCGCGGACCAGGGGCTTCCGGGTGGGCCGGGCCCCGTGCTAGACGCACGGCGTGAACCTTGGACGCGAAGGCGTGGGATTGGTGCGCCACGGGGCGGTCGAATTGGTGGTGGCCGCCATCGCCGCGGGCTGGGAGCGACTCGCGATGCAGATGCCGTCGTCGCCCTACCACGTCGGCGTGCTCGCCGAGCCCATCGGCGACCTCAAGCGCGGGGCCTTCGCCCTGGCCATCGTCCTGTTCGTGGCGGCGTGGCTCTCGCCCTGGACCGGGCCGTCTCGGTGGGTGGCCTGGCTCATCCACGGGGGCGTCGTGATCACCGTCGTGGGCCTTGTCTATGGCGCGGCCACCGGCATGAAAGGCGTGCAGTTCGAGGACCCGCGTCCCGATTCGAGCGCTTTGCTTGCCACGAGGCTGGCTGGGGAGGTCATACTTGCGGTTGGCCTCGTCGCGTGGGTGCTGCGGCTCCTGCGCACGCGGCCCCCGGATTCTTCTCCGTGATCCGGGCCCCGTCATGACTTGCGCTTCGCCATGAGTTGGATTCGCACGATCGCCGTCGCCGCGCTTCTCTTTGCCGTTTCGGGCCCGTCCTTTGCGCACGCCCAGGCGAGCGAGAACTTCGAGCAGGCCAAGACCCTCTTCCTCGAGGGGACGCAGGCGGCCGAGGCGCACGAGTGGGAGAAGGCCGCGGACCTATTCAAGCGTTCCTACGAGCTCGTGCACCGCGAGTCGTCGCTTCTCAACTACGCGGTCAGTCTCAGCGAACTCAAGCGCTACGTGGAAACCCGGGAGGCGCTCCAGACGCTCCTCCACGAGCTCACCCCGGCGGAGGATCTTCGGGTTCGCGCCCAAGCGCTCCTCGACACGGTCGACCGCAAGATCTCCGTGCTCGACCTCTACGGCATGGAGCGCGATGTCTCCTACGACATCGAAGTGAAGGGGCGGAAGGTGAACGACGACGGCACCCGTCCCGTGCGCGTCGACGAAGACCCCGGCGCGGTGAGCCTGCGCGTCTCCGCCGCCGACGCCGAAGAGGCGTTCACGTGGCAAGGGACCCTCAACGAAGGCGAGCGGGTGCGGGTGGACGTCGTCCTCCCCGGCGCGGATGGCGAGAGCATCTTCGAGAGCCCGTGGTTTTGGATCGTGACCGGCGCCGTCGTCGCCGCCGGTGCGGCCGTGGGCCTCTATTTCATCCTGGATGGCGCCGCGGACCTCGAGCCCAACAGCAAGAACGTTGTAAACTTGGACCTCTGATGCGCCGGCGAATCACAGCGTGGCTCCCCCTTGCCCTGCGGATCGGCGGCTTCCTGGCGCTTACGGGCTGCGCCGACAACGCCATCCTCGAGCTTGAGGTTTGTCTTCCGGACGAGGTCGCCGGGGAGCGCGAGTACGCCCTCGTGCAGGTGCGTCGCATCACCGAAGACACGAATTTCGAGAACGACATTCCGTGGGTCGGGACCGAGGACCAGCACGTCCCACTCCAGTCGATCCCCGTGGCGTTCGACGTGAGCGCCGAGACGACGAAGGACAACATCGACGTCGCCGTGCGCGTCAGCTACTGCAAGAACATCGACTGCGCGTCGGAGTTCCCCGCCGAATCACGGTTTGTGCTCCTCGACCCGTACACCATCGGCGAGCGCACCAAGGCGACGCTCAACGCGGCCACCGTGCCGAGCGGCAAGGGTACGCCCGTGGAATACAAGTGCTCCAAGGGGCGCTGCGTGCCGTCGGGCACGGGGGTAAGCCCCGTCTGCGGCCAGTCCTCGCCCCCCGAGGATGCGGCCACGCCGGACGTCGGCGATTCGGGCGACGCGGGCGATCAGACCGACTTCTAAGCCATTCCCCACCCAAGCGCCCCGCGCCCCGCGGGTCTGAACTCCGTGGGAAGAGGCAGGAATTTTCCGCTGCCGGGTCCTACGGCCCCGCCGATGAATGCTGATATACTTCACGGCATGGAGCTGGCAGCGGACCAACAGATCCGCTCCACGCGGTTTGGTCGGTACGAAGCTCTGCTCCGAATTGGCCGCGGTGGGATGGCGGAGGTCTTCGCGGGCCGCGTGCGCGGCGAAGCCGGCTTCCAGAAGCTTGTGGCGGTCAAGCGAATGCTTCCGCACCTCGCCGACGACGAAAAATTCGCCGCCATGTTCCTCGACGAAGCGAGGCTCGCGGCGAACATCTCGAGCCCGCACGTCGTCTCGACGCTCGACCTTGGCCGCTCCGAGGATGGGTCGCTCTACCTCGTCATGGAGCTCATCATCGGGGTGACCCTGTCGTCGTTGCTCCGGAACGCGGCCAAGGGGGCCAAGCAAATCCCCGTGGGCGTGGCCGTGGAGATCCTCGCCCAGGCGGCGCAGGGGCTTCACGATGCGCACGAAGCGCGTACGCCGGCGGGCACTCCGCTCGGCATCGTGCACCGTGACGTGTCGCCGCAGAACGTGCTCATCGGCGCGGACGGACGCGCGCGTATCACGGACTTTGGTGTGGCGCGCGCCATGCTGCGGCGCACGGATACGACGACGGGCGAGCTCAAGGGCAAGCTCGCGTACTTCTCGCCGGAGCAGGTCTCCGACGATCACATCGATCGCCGCTCGGATGTCTTCGCCCTTGGCATCGTCGCGTGGGAAACGCTCACGGGGCGGCGCCTCTTCAAGGCGGAAAACCCCCTCGCGCTCCTCGACCGCATCACCAACATGCCCATCCCGTCGGTGACGAAGTTTCACGCGGATGTGCCGGCGGAGGTGGATGCGGTCGTCCAGAAGGCCCTCGAGCGTGACCGTGAGAAGCGTTTCGCCTCCACCCAGGATTTTTCCAACGCGCTCCGCGAAGCAGCGCGGCAGACGCTGCCGTTGCCCGATCGATCGGTCATGTCCGCCTTCGTGCAGGAGGCGGCGGGCGATCGTCTCAAGCGGATGGAGGAGAGCATCCGCGTGGCGCTCGACGACACGCGCGCTTCGAATCCACCCGGCGGTGCGGGGTCCCTCTCGGCGTTCCCCGATGCGGGGAGCGGCGTGACCATGCGCTCGGACGCCGACACAAATCGACGGACGGGCGGTTCACGGGGAAGCTCGCATCCGACGCGGGCCCAGAACCCGGCGTCGACCACCAAGTGGCGTCCGTCGGAGTCGGGCCGTTCGCGCTCGACGTCGTCGCAATCCACGTCGTCGCAAGCGACGCGGGGCGCCACGCGGCCATCGCGACCCGGGGGCGTGCCGGCGCCGCCGCCGTCCTTCGACAACGATGATGGTCCGACGGTGGGCGAGGCGCCGCGGGCGCGGGACGGAGCCACGAAGGATTTCCTGCTGCCCGACGCCGGTGCGGGCCTCGATGCGATGGACAACGAGGCCACGTCGCTCCAACCGCCGGCGCCGCTACCGAAGGAGGCCTTCGGCGCCACGCACACGGGATCGACCGCGTCGCGTCGCGGTGAGCCGGCGCGTTCGCCTCGCTACTCGCTCGCCGACGACGGCGAACACGAAGGCGCGACGGTTCAGGCGGCCCCGATCTTTTCGCCCGACTCCGACGCGCCGTCCGCCGAGGCGACGCACGTCACGGATGGAGTGGACGGTGTGCCCACGCTGCACGAAGCGCCGGTCCACGACGAAGAGACCATGATCTCGGGTCGCGGGTCCTTGGGCCTCCCGCCCAATCCGGCGCAGTTGGCGTCGCAGTCCCCGTTCGCCGATCCGTTCGGCACGGCGCCTTCCTCCGGTGGCGCGGGTGCCGGCGCGGCGGCGCCGCTCGGGTTTCCGCCGGTGCCGGCCGGGTTCCCTTCGCGTGGGCAGTTCGACGCGCCCCCGGCGCCCGTGCCCATGGCCGCGTCGGGCCCGGGCGCAGGCAAGACGCTCGTTCGCATCGGCATCGTGTTCGCCATTGCGCTCCTTGTCCTTGGGACGATGGGGGTCTTGTTGGTGCGCGTGATCTTCGCGCCCGAACCCACGGCGCCGCCTGTCCAGTCCGCTCCGTCCGGTGCGGACGACGAACTTGCGAAGGTTCAGCGGCAGCTCGAGGAGATCCGGCACCAGGCCGAGCTCGACGCGGCACGGCGTGAGCAAGAGCTGCGGGCGATGCAGGACAAGGCCGAAGAGCAGCAGAAGGAAGCGGACCGCCTTGCCAAGGAGAAGGCCGCCGCCGACGCCGCGGCGGAGGCCGCACGAAAGGCGGCGGAGCGCGCCGCACGGGGCTCGCGGCGCAGCACGCGTACGACGCGGCCCGCGCAGGAGTCGACGCCCACGCCGGTGGTCAGGCCCGCGAAGAAACCCGCGTCGGGTATCACGCAGGACTTCTAGCGCGGCCGTGCCCGGGGCCGTTCTTCGTGACGGCGAGCGCGAGGGCCTTCTTGGTGAGCGTCGAAACGCCAACGCCCCCGAGGCGACCGGGCGCCTGCATGCGGAGACCGGCCATTCGCGGCGTGGCGGAGAGGGTGGCGGTCCACACTTCGATGTGGAGGTCGCGGTGCGAGAGCACGTGCCGGAGGCGGCCGCGCGGAGCGCGGGCCAAACGCGCCTTGAGGGCGGCCGATTCGAGTGCCCCCTTCGCGACGTCGCGTCCCGTGCCCACGGCGCTCGGCGGTGCCCAGAGCCCGCCGAAGAGCGCCTTCGTGCCGCGCAGCAGTGCCACCCGGCCCTTCGCGTCCGTCACGACGACGAGCACCCACGACTCTCCGCGCGGTGCCTTGCGCGCCTTCGGTACCGGTAGCTCCGACTGCGTGCCTTCGCGCCGCGCGACGCACTCGGCCTTGAGCGGGCATGCCGGGCAGTTCGGCGCGCTTGGCGTGCAGAGTGTCGCGCCGAGCTCCATGAGCGCCTGATTGAGGTCCCCGGGCGACGGGCCCTTCACCCACTCGGCCGCGCGTGCCCAAAGCTCCGTCTCCGAATCGCGTGTGCCGAGGGCGGCTCGGACCCCGTGCACACGGGAAAGCACCCGCGCGACGTTCCCGTCGACGATGGGCTCGGGCAGGCCGAAGGCGATGCTACCGATGGCGCCCGCCGTGTAGCGTCCGACGCCGGGCAAGGCGAGTCGCGCCGCCGCATCCTCGGGCACCCGGCCGCCGTAGGTCGCCACGACCTCTTTCACGCCTTGGTGGAGCAGTCGCGCGCGGCGGTAGTAGCCAAGCCCACTCCAGGCGGCGAGGACCGCATCCTCCCGCGCGCGTGCGAGGGCCTTCGGGGTGGGGAACTTGCGAACGAAGCGTTCGAAGTACGGAATGACCGTGTCCACGCGCGTTTGCTGGAGCATCACTTCGGAGACCCAGATGGCGTAGGGGTCGTTCGTGCGTCGCCAGGGCAGGTCGCGGCCGTGCGCTCGGAACCAGCCGAGGAGCTCGCTACGGGCGGCGCGTTTCTTGGTCACGGGAAGGGCTGTGGTATTCCACGGGCGTGCGTGCAACGCCACAACGGGCCGCGGATCGCGTGCGATTGGTGCTCATGGTTGGCGGCGTGTGTTGGGCGGCGTGCACGGGCGCGAAGCCCGCCCCGGAGGGCGTCGCGGTGGAATCGAAGGCGGACATGGGCGGCGAACGCCCGGCACCCGCGCCCGCGGATCGCACGGAGGCGCCCGACGCAAAGGTGCGCGTGCGGTGCGCCGCCGCCCCGCGCGGTGTGGAGCTCACGGTGGAAAACCATGGCCCCGACGCGATCTCGTTGCGTTCGACCGTCACCGCCACGGATGCAAACGGGAAGGTGCTCGCGCCGTTGGTGCTTCGCGATCGCTGCGACCTCGAAGCGCCACCGCGCTGCCGTACGCTCCGGCGGGGGGCCGCCGTGCGAGCGCCGGCGTGGCGTGGGGGGCAGTGCGATGCGGCGCGAGGCGCCGCCGAACCGGTCCGTGGCGCCACGTTTTCCGTGGAGCGCTGCGACGGAACGGTGGTCGCGAAGGTGACGGACTGCGCTCCGGCCCCTTCGCCGTCGCCCTAGCGCCGCGAGCCGCGTCGCCTACCGCGAACCGCGTGGCTTCGGCGGCAGCGACTGGAGGTAGACCCAAATGGCGCCGAGCTCCACGTCGCTCATATGGGCGAGGGACGTCCAGGGCATCTGCTTTGGGTTGATGTCCGAACCGTCGGGGCGCTTGCCCTTGCGGATCGCCGTGAAGAAGTCGTCCTTCGTCCACGCCTTGAGACCGGTGTCGTCCATGGTGAGGTTCGCGGGCAACCCCATCTCGGGCGGCGCACCGGGGATGGGGCCGCCGCCGAGCCCTTCGCCGTGGCAGCTCTGGCAGCCGATGGCGAGGTACGCGCCGTACTCCACCGTCTCGCCCGGCTCGGGCGCGGGCGGCGGTGGCGTCTCGTGGTCGATCTCCTCGGCGTTGAACAGGTGCATCATGCCGGTGACGTGGAGCATGCGGCCGAGGGTGCGAACTTCGCACGTCTCGTCGACACCTTCGACGGGCTTGAGCGAGCGTACGAACGCGATGATGTTCGCGAGCTCGCGGTCGCCCATGCCGTGGTACTCCTTCGCGGGCATGAGCATGAGGGGTTTGCCGCTCACGCTGACCCCGTGACGGATGGCGCGCACGAGGTCCTCGTCGGTGCGATCCTTGACGAGCTTCGAGAGGTTCGAGCCGACAAAGCGCCCGACCGCGGCGTCGGCGATCACGCGCCCGCCGCCGTCTTCGCCGTGGCAGTCCGCGCAACCGCGCGTGAGGTAGAGGCGGTGCCCCTCCGCGACGGCGTCGGCGCCCGCCGCCGCGTGCACGGGGCGCACCTTGACGCGATACACGTGTGATTCACGGCTCACGCTCACCGCGATCACGACGCCCATCCCAAGGAGCATCACGGACAGAAGCGCACCCACTGCGATGAGCAGCAGGCGTCCAACCTTGCGCGGGCTCACGTCAGCTCATCTCCAGGAAGAGCTGTTCCGGGTCCTCGAGGAACGCGATGATGTCGTAGGCGAACGCCGCGCCCACGTGGCCATCGACGATGCGGTGGTCGAAGGAGAGTGACAGGAGCATCACGTTGCCGATGACGATCTCACCGTTGCGCACCACGGGGCGCTCCTTGATCTGGTGCACGCCGAGGATGCCCACCTCGGGGTAGTTGAGCACCGGCGTCGCGAAGAGCCCGCCCTGTTTGCCGAGGGACGTGATCGTGAAGGTCGAGCCCGTGAGCTCATTCGACGCGAGTGAGCCCGTGCGCGCGCCTTCGCCCAGGCGCTCGATGTCCTTGCCGATCTCGATGATGCTCTTTCGGTCCGCGTCGCGAACGACGGGCACCATGAGGCCCTGCGGCGTCGCGGCGGCAACACCCACGTGGTAGTAGCCGCGGTAGACGAGCTCGTTCGTCTGCGGGTCGAGGGCGCTGTTGAGCACGGGGTGCTTCTTGAGCGCGGCGACCACGGCCTTCACGATGAACGGCAGGAACGTGAGCTTGAGGCCCGCCGCGTCGGCCTTCGGTTGAAGGCGCTTTCGCAGGGCCATGAGCGCGTCGGCGTTGCACTCCTCGACGAAGGTGAAGTGCGCCGCGGTGTTCTTCGAGAGCTGCATGCGCTCGGCGATGCGACGGCGAATGCCGACGAAGGGCTTGCGCACTTCAAGGGACGCGTTCGAACGCTCGGGGGCGCGGAGGCCCACGACGGTGTCCTGTACGGCGTTCGGCTCGATGGGCTCGGCGATGACAACCTCCGTGCGCGGCGTGCTGTGCTTGAGCTCCGCGGGCACGTGATGGACGGGCTCCTCCTGCATGGCGGAGCGTGACGGGGCGGCGCCGTACGACGCGCCCGCACCGAAGCCGCGCACGTCCTCCTTGGTCACGCGTCCACTCGGGTGCGTCGGGCGCACGCGGCGGAGGTCGATGGACAGATCCCGCGCGAGCTTGCGGATGGCCGGGGTCGCGAGCGGTTTCGGGTTCCAGTAGTCGGCCGCGGTCTTTGTCTGGCCGTTGCCATTGGAGCCGCTCGACTTCGCGGGCTTCGTCTGAAAGTAGTTCGAGCCCGGCAGGCCGTCTCGGATGTCGCCCACGGCGGTTGCCGCCGGGCCGTCGCTCGATGCGGGCTTCGACGGAGCCGGCTCCGCGGCCGACGACGTGGACGGCGACGTGGACGGCGAAGACGTGGATGCGGCTGCGGGCGCGCTGACCACGGTTGCCCCACCCTGGCCGCCGATGACCACGAGCACCTGGCCCACCTTCGCCACTTCGCCCACCTGGAAGCGAATGTCTTGAATGACGCCCTTGCGCGGCGCGCCAATGGTGACGGTGGCCTTGTCGGTCATCACCTCGACCATCGGGTCGTCCTCGTTGACGGCATCGCCGGTCTTGACGAGCCAGTCGGTGATCTCACCTTCGGTCACGCCTTCCCCGATGTCGGGAAGCTTGAACTCAAAATCGGCCATCGGTCGCTCCGCGTTAGAACTTCGCCGTCTCGAGGAGCGCCGGCGTGATGCGGTGCTGGAGCGGCAGGTATTCGTTTTCAAGGGTGTAGGGGAACGGCGTGTCCCAGCCCGTGACGCGCACGGGGGGCGCCTCGAGGTGCATGAACGCCTTCTCGGAGATGAGCGAGAGAAGCTCGCCGCCAAAGCCGCAGGCCTTCGGCGCTTCGTGCACGATGACCACGCGACCCGTCTTCTGCACGCTCTCGACGATGGTGTCGATGTCCACGGGCCAGAGCGTGCGGAGGTCGATGACCTCCACGTCGACGCCCTTCTCGGCCACTTCCTCCGCGGCGGCGAGCGTCTCGTAGAGCATGGCGCCCCAGGCGATGGCGGTGACGTGTTCGCCCTCGCGGACGACCTTGGCCTTGCCGAGCTCGACCGTGTGACTCGCCTTCGGCACGTCCATTTTCACGGCGCGGTAAACGCGCTTCGGCTCGAAGAAGAGCACCGGGTCATCGTCGTGCGGATGGCGCTCAGGAGCAGGCCCTTCGCGTCGTAGGGATTCGACGGGCAAACCACCTTGAGGCCCGCCGTGTGAATGAAGAGCGACTCGGGCGACTGCGAATGGTAGTGGCCGTTGCGGATGCCGCCGCCGACGGGCGTGCGGATGACCATGGGCACCGTGTACTCGCCGCCCGAGCGATACCGGAACTTCGCCGCTTCGCTCACGATCTGATCGAACGCCGGGAAAATGAAATCGGCGAACTGGATCTCGGGAACCGGGCGCAGGCCGTAGAGCGCCATGCCCACCGCCGCGCCGATGATGCCGCCTTCCGCCAGCGGCGTATCGATGACGCGGTTTTCGCCGAACTCGTCAAAGAGCCCCTGCGTCACGCGGAAGACGCCGCCCACTTTGCCGACGTCTTCGCCGAGGAGCACCACGTCTTGGTCGCGGCGCATCTCCAAGCGGAGCGCGTCGTTGATCGCCTGAACCAGGTTCATTTCAGCCATTGGTCACCTTCTAAAAAATCCGAGTGCGGCCCAGCTTCGCGGGCCTTGGGTGGGGCTAGTGGTGGGCCTTGGCCCGGGGGCCGCGGAGAAGTGCGTCGCGTTGCTCTTCGAGATGCCACGGCATCTCCTTGAACACGCCCTCGAACATCGTGGCGAGGTCCGGCGGGCTCACCTGCTCCGCGTGTTCGATGCACTGCTTGAGCGAGGTCTCGACCTGTTGCTTGAGCGCCTCTTCCTTGTGGTCGTCCCACGCGTTCTTCGTTTCGAGGTGCTTGCGCAGGCGAAGGATCGGGTCCGTCTTGCGCCATGCCTCGACCTCGGTCTGCTGGCGGTAGACGCGCGGGTCGTCCGACGTGGAGTGGCCGCCGAGGCGGTAGGTCACCATCTCGACGAGCGTCGAACCCTCGCCGTTCTTCGCGCGTTCGACCGCCTTGCGGACGGTCTCGTAGGTGGCGAGGGCGTCGTTGCCGTCGCAGCGCACGCCGCGGATGCCGTAGGCGAGGCCCTTGATGGCGAAGTTGGTCGAGGCCGTCTGCTTCTCGCTCGGCACGGAGATGGCCCAGCGGTTGTTCCTGCAGAGGAACACGTTCGGTGTCTTGAAGACGCCCGCGAAGTTCATGCCCGTGTGGAAGTCGTTCGAGCTCGTCGCGCCTTCGCCGAAGTAGACGCCGACGGCGAGGCGTTCCTGCTTCATTTTGGCGGCCCAGGCGAAGCCCACGGCTTGCGCGATCTGCGTGCCGATGGGCGAGCTGACCGAGCCGTAGTGGTAGGGCTTGCCGGAGTAGTGGTCGGGCATCTGGCGGCCCTTCACCACGTCTTCGGCGTTGCCGTACATGTTGTTCACGTAGGCCTGGAGCGGCATGCCGCGCCAAAGGAGCGCGCCGAACTCGCGGTAGCAGGGGAAGAGCCAGTCGGGCTCGCCGAAGGCCGCCGCGGAGCCGAGGATGCACGCCTCTTCGCCGAGCGAACCGATGTGGAAGCCGATGCGGCCCTGGCGCTGGAGGCGCTCGAGCTGAATGTCGAGCGAGCGCGTGCGCACCATCGCTTCGTAGATGGCGAGCACCTGTTCAAGGGGCATCCGCGGGTCGGTGGCCGGGTCGGCGGAGCCGTCCGGGAGGATCACCGAGTACACATCATCGCCGAGGGTTCCCTGCGGCGTCCGGTGGCTGCCGACCTGCTGCATTTCCATGGGTCCGTTTCTACCTCAGTTATGCGACCACATTCAGGCGACGTTTGTCGTCGGGTCGCTTTCCGTATGCATCGACACCGTCGCTGGATTTCAGGATGCCCGTGAGGAAGGCCTCGGCGGCGCGGTAGCTTGACCGCACGAGGGGGCCCGACGCCACGTAACGAAAGCCCATTTCGAGGCCCGCTGTGCGGTAGCTCTCGAACTCGCTCGGCTCCACGTAACGCACGAGCGGAGCATGCTTTTCCGAGGGGCGGAGGTACTGGCCCACGGTGAGCACGTCCACGTCCGCGTCGCGAAGACGACGCATTGCGTCGAAAACCTCATCGGACTCCTCGCCGCAGCCGACCATGAGGGACGACTTCGTCACGCGGCTGCCGGCGTCCTTCGCCCAGCGGAGCACGTCGACCGAGCGGTCCCAGGAACACCGCGCGTCGCGCATGGTGCGCTGAAGGCGCGGAACCACTTCCACGTTGTGCGCGAAGACGTCCGGTGCGCCGTCCTTGACGAGGGTGGCCACGTCGTGGCGCGCCCCCGCAAAGTCGCCGACCAACGTTTCAACGAGGAGCTTCGGCGAGAGCTGCTTGGTTCGGCGCACGGTCTCGGCGACGTGCGCGGCGCCTCCGTCGAGCAAGTCGTCGCGGTCCACCATCGTGAGCACGACGTATGCGAGATCCATCTGCGCGAGCGCACGGGCCGTGTTCTCGGGTTCGCGCGGGTCGGTGTAGCCGCGCGGGTCGCCGGTGTTGACGGCGCAGAAGCGGCAGCCGCGCGTGCACGTCTCGCCGAGGATCATGATCGTGGCGGTGCCCTCCCGCCAGCACTCGCCCACGTTCGGACAGCGCGCCTCTTCGCAGACCGTGTGCAGATCGAGGTCGCGGAAGCGCTGCTTGAGCGCGTTGTATTCTTCGCCGCCCGGGAGTCGGACGCGGAGCCAGTCGGGCTTCTTTTGCGAGGTGCGTTCGGGCATGGGCCGCGGGGGCCCCGGCGCGCCGTGGGGCCGGGCCGGGCACGCTACCACCCGGTCCGGGGTGCCTCAAGCCGATGAAACTGTTTAGAAAACGCGTACCCCATCCGGCCAAAACTGGGAATCGTGGGCGCGGCTCTGCAACAATTCCGGCCATGCGGATGATTCTGCGCTGGGCGCCCTTGGCCCTCGGCCTGCTTGTGCCTTGGCTGGTGCCCCCCGTGGCGCATGCGGCGGGCGGTGGCGCAACGCTTGAGCAAACCCGTGATGCGGTGCTCGTGCTCGTGCTGCTTGCGGGTGCGTACCTGCTCGCGCACCTCGTCGTGGATCGTCTCCAGCGGCGCATGTTGCTCGTCTCCGGCGCGGAGTACGTGCTCGTGGGCGCGCTCGTGGCCTTCACCGCCGGTGGCCGCGCCACCAACATGGCGGAGTTCGATGCGATCTTGCCGGTCATCGCGTTGGCGGCGGGTTGGTTCGGACTTCTGCGTGGAATGGATCTCGGCGTCGATGAGTTCCGCAACGCGCCGAAGGGTGCCGTGCAGCTCGCGATCCTCGACGACGCGCTCCCCGCCGCAGTGATCTCCGTGGCGGCGTACTACGGGATCCGCTGGGGGCTTCCGCAGGTGCCGCACGATCGCGCGATGGTCCTCGCCGGTTTGCTCGGCGCGGGTTCCATCTCCGGTTCCTCGCGGCCCATCGACGTGCTCAAGAAGCGCTACCAAATCGAGGGGAAAATCGTGCCGCTCCTCCGTCGCGCGGCCCGTCTCGGCGACGCGGGCGCGATCCTGCTCCTCGGCTTCGTCATCGTGATGGGGAGGCCGCCCTCCGAGGGAACGGGGCAGTTCGTCGACTTGCCGCAGTGGACGTGGTTTCTCGTGTCCATCGGCGTGGGCGCGGTGCTCGGCGTTCTGTTCACCCAGTTCATGGGCAAGGACGAGACGGAGAACGGGCGCTTCCTCGCGCTGGTCGGCATCATCACGTTTGCGTCGGGTGCGGCGTATCTGCTCCACGTCGGCGCGCTCACCGTGAACCTCGTTCTGGGTGCCGTGCTTGTGAACCTTGCGCGCGAGGGGCACCACATCCGCTCGACGCTCGAACGCACCGAGCGACCGATGTCGCTCATTCTCTACGTCTGTGCGGGGGCGCTTTGGACGCCGCCTGCGGACTGGGGGGTGACCGCGCTCGGCTTCGCCGCGTACGTCGTCCTGCGTTCCGCCGCGAAGGCGGTTGCCACCTGGGTGGGTGGCCTCGGTGGCGTGCAGCGGAAGGACCTCTTCCGCGGGCTGCTCGGCCAAGGGGATGTCGCCATCGCGACGGCGGTGACCTTCCGCCTGCTCGACCGCTCGACGGATGGTCTGGCGAACGTCGTCTACACGATCCTCGTCGCTTCGGTGATCTTCCACGACCTCGTTGCGCCTCGGGCGCTGCGCGGGCTCCTGGTCGATGCGGGGCAACTTCGCCGAGAGCAGGGGGCGTAACGCGTGGCGGACAGTGGACAGAAGCTGACCCCGCAGGGCGCCCTTCGACAGCTCGTCATCCTGGCGTTGCTCGTGGGGGGCGCGGCGTTCTTCCACGGGGCGGCGCCCGTCGTCGAAACGAGCCGCGCGACCTTGATGCTCGCCTTCGGGTTCATCGTGCTCGCGGGGCACTCCATCGGGCAGCTGGTGGGGTTCCTCGGGTTGCCGCGCATCTCGGGGTATTTGATTTCGGGGATCGTCTTCGGCCCGTCGGCGCCGCTCTTGCTTGGGGGGCTTCGGCCGGGTCCCCCGTTTGATCACGGCATCCTCACGCACGACGTCATCGACGACCTGGCGCTCCTCGACACACTCGCCGTGGCGCTCATCGCCCTCACCGCCGGTGGCGAACTCAAGCTCGACGCCATCCGTCGTGGCATTCGCGAAGTGCTCTCGATCATCGCGGGCCGCGTGGTCGCGGTGTATGTCGTGGTCACCGCCGTGGTCGCGGGCCTCGTCATGCTGGTGCCCGCGGCGGGGTTTACGCCGAGCGAAGGGCCCTCGCTCGCCGCCGCCCTCGCCATCGGCGCGCTCGTGGCGAGCGTCATGACGACCGCGTCGCCCGCCGCGACCATCGCCGTCATCAACGACCTCGGCGCCACCGGTCCGCTCAGCCGCACGACGCTGACCACCGTCGTTCTCGGGGACGTGCCCGTCGTGGTGATCTTCGCGGTGACCTCCGTGCTCGCCGGCTCGGTTCTTGGGGTTTCGAGCGGCGAGCAGTCGCTCGGCACCTACCTCGCGACGCACATCGCGGGCTCCCTCGCCGTTGGCGTGGGCCTTGGCGCGGTGCTCGCGCTCTACGTTCGCTACATCAACCGGGAACTCCTGCTTTTCCTCGTCGCCTCGATCTACGCGGGGAGCCTCATCATCAAGGCGGGCGAGTTCGACCCGGTGCTCACGTTCCTCGGGGCGGGCTTTGTGGTCGCGAACTTCAGCAAGGGCGCCGAACCACTGATCGAGTCCGTCGAGCGGCTCTCAAAGCCCGTGTACGTGCTCTTCTTCGCGCTCGCGGGCGCGAAACTCCATCTGCAGGAGCTCGCCACGGCGTGGTGGGTCGCGGTGATCCTCGCCGGTAGCCGACTGCTCGCCGTGCGCAGTGGCGCGCGTTTCGGTGCGAAGATCGCCGGAAGCCCCCAGGTCGTGCAGGACAACGTCTGGCTCGGCCTCATCTCGCAGGCGGGGGTTTCCCTGGCGCTCGCCGGAATCATCGGGAGCCGCTTTGGCGACTTCGGCGCGCGCCTTCAGACGGTGCTCGTGTCCGCCATCGGTATTCACGAGTTCATTGGGCCCGTTCTCCTCAAGTTTGGTTTGAGCCGCGCGGGGGAAATCCAGGGGCAACGGGAGACGACGTCCCCCGGTGAGCGCACGAGTTCCGCGCCTCCGCCGCGCCTCTCGATGGCCGACGACGTGGACCTCGAGCTCCTCGCACGCCGCGCCTCGCCCTGGGGGCCGCCGGCGGAGACCGCCTCGGATGCGCTCAACCAGGCCCTCGAAAAGCTTCGTGAGGATCTCGATCGCGCCATGCACGCGGCGGAGAGCGCCTCCGTCGAACGCTTTCAAAGCAGTGTTGAATCGTTTGTTGGCGAACTGCGCCGCGAGTTTCAGCGGCACCATCGGCGCGCGCTCCTGCGCGTGCGCGAGGCGAACGGCGATGCCGTGAAGGTCGCCGCCGTCCTGCACGCGGAGCTCGCGCACCTCGCCGAGCGTTGGCGCAGCGCTGCCCTCGCCCGCTCGGCGCGCCTCGCCCAGGCAAACTGGTCTCCGGATTCGCTCATCGAAGTGGTGGATCGCATCGTCGAGGCGTTGCCCGAGGGCATCGATGCGCCCTACGAGGCGCGGGCGCTCGATACCCGGGTGCGCCGCCGTTTCGTGGCAGCACTCGGCGCCCGTTGGCTTCGCATTCGTCGCCGCGCGGCGCGGATGGTGCGGGTGGAGCTTCGCCGCACGGTGCAGCTCCGCGCGCTCGCGCGTTACCACCTCGCCGGCCTCGTGCCCGGGCGCCTCGAACCGTTCGTGGTCTTGCTGGTGGACGCGGAGCTCCGCGTGGCGCGCGAAACGCGAGGCCTCCTCGACCGCGTGGCGCGTCAAAACGTTGAAATCGAAGAGCTGCTCGCCAGGCCCGAAAAGGTGAACGTCGAGCAGGAACTCGAGCGCGTACGCGAAGCCTTCGAGGACCACGTGACGCAGTTCGAGAAGTCCTTTGTGAACCAAGTGGTTCGCACGCGGGACAAACTTGAAGACGCCATCGCGCGCTCGTACTCGGACGTGCGTCACGAGGCGGCGGTCTTCGGTACGCCCGATCTGCCCCTGCGTCAGCGGCGCACGAACCGCGTGTTCCGCGACCGGATGCGCGCGCTCGATGTGTTTGGTGACCGCCTGGAGCGTGTCCGGCAGGTGGTTTCGGCGACGTACACGCAGATCGCGCTCGAATGCGAGCTCGTGGCCCTCGAGGCGCGCATTCGAGATGTCATCGCGGATCACGCGAAACAGTTCGCACGCAACGTGCGCGGGCGTACCCACGTGCAGGCCGAGCGGCTCGTCGAAGCCCTCGACGGGGCCCTTCCCACCATGGCGGAAACCGTGGAGGCGGAGCAGCAGGGCGAGGCGCTCGAACAGGCCCTCGAAGCGCAGATGGAGCCCCTCAAGCGTACAGCCCACGAGGTTGCTCGACAGTCGAACCTCGTCGTGGAGGAGCTCTCCCGTGAGGCCGTCCTCAAGCCGCTTCTCGATGCACTTCGTGCGGCTACGCGCTCGCTTTCGGACCGCTACGAGATTCCGTCCGGTCCCCTCATGCTCGGCGACCAACGCCTTGAGGCGCCGAGTTCGATCGTCGACGTGCCCTTCCGTGAGCTCGTGACGGCGCACGTGGAAACCTCCGTCGTGCCGAACCTGCTCGACGTGATGCGGGAGGTGCGCGACCTCATCAAGCCCTTCTCGCAAACGCTTCAGGACGTGGAGCGCGCCATGGCCTTCAACCTCGAACTCGTGGTGAACGAGCTTGAGCTCTTCCATGGCCGAGCGGTCACGGAGGAGGTGCGCGAAGTGGTGCGCGAGCTCCTCCTGGCCACGGTGGAAAAGCACCGCGACATGGCCCGCGGGCTCGAGAAAAAGGCCTCCGCGTGGCCCGGCACGCTCCGGGAGGGCGTCGACCGCGCCGTGCTCGGCAGCGTCGCTGATTTGCGCGGGCAGCTCATGGACGGCGAGCTCTCGCAGATCCGCGTGGCCATGATGCGGCGCTCGGCCGCGGGCAAGAAGCTCGTGTTCCAAGCGAACCGTCTGCCGGCACTGTTCCCCGAGTTCCGCGAGGCGGTGCGGCGCGCGACCTCGGGGCTCGTGCGCGAGGAGCAGCTCGATGCGTGGCGCGAGGAGCTCGGCATTCCCCGTCGGCGAAAGGCCCGGCCCCTGACGCCGGCCGCCTTCGCCGCGCCCGCGGCATTGGGTGCGGTCCCGCTCGTCTACACGCGCCTCTTCTCCACCGACGCCCTCGAAGCCACGGACGTCATCACGGGCCGCGACACCGACATCGAAACCGCCCACGAGATGCTCACCAGCCGCGGGCAAGGGCGCCTTCGGACCGTGGCGCTCGTCGGACCGGACGGTGTCGGCAAGGGGTCGGTCTCAAACGCCATCCTGCGGCGCACAACGCTCCGCAACATCAAGCGCGTGACCTGGAGCGGACCGGTCACCGTGCGCGACGTGGACGATGCGCTGCGCGATCTCGGCGAGGGCTCGCTCGTGTTCGTGCATGGGTTCTTCTGGCTCGCGTCGCTCCGACCCGGCGGATTCGAGCCGCTCCGAAGGTTCGTCGACACGGTGATCCGCGACGCGGGCAAAAACGCGTGGCTCCTCGAGGTGGACAACGCCGTGTGGGACCTCGCGTCCACGGCGTCCTCCGTGCACGACGCCTTCCCGTTCACCATTGAACTCGAGCCCCTGCCGCCCCGGGAGCTCGAGGCGGCGGTGCTCGCGAGGCACAACCTGAGCCAGTACGGCCTGAGCTTTGACCCGGGGCCCACGGGTTCACCCATCGAAGACGCGGTGCAGCGTGTCGCCGTGAAGGTTCGGCGCCCCTACGACTCGTTCTTCCGCGCGCTCCACGCCGCGTCGGGCGGCCTCATCCGCGATGCCCTTCGCCATTGGCTCGCCGCCGTCGATCGCATCGACGAGGACAACGAGTTCGTGCACATGGGACGGGTCAAACCCTCGGTGCAGCGCGCACTCCGCGAGCTACCCACCCTGATGCTGCTCAAGCTCCATCAAGTGGAACGCCAGGGCTGGATGAACGCACCGACGTTTGCGTCGCTGTTCCGACTTGGCGTCGAGATCGCGGACGCCGAGCTCGCGTACTTCGCGCACCTTGGATTGCTCGAGCGGACGGGGACCTCGTTCCGCGTCGCGTCGCACATTCGCGGGCCGCTTCGCACGGTGGTGCAGCAGCTGGGGTGGGTCGGATGACGGCGCGGGTTCCCATGCGCGTGGGGCGAGGACGTACGGGCGCGATCGTGCGGGTCGCCGCCCTCGCGATGATGGTCGCGGCGATGCTTTGTGCCCTCACGGCGCCCGTGACGGCGCAGGCGCCAAGCCCGGCTCCGAACCCGGCGCCCACACCGAGTCCGGCGCCCAACCCGGAACCAAGCCCCGAGCCGAACCCGGCGCCCAGTCCGGCGCCCAGTCCGGCGCCCGTGCGACCGAAGACCAGGCGTCCGGCGGTCGTGGTGCCCGTCGATGCGGGGATGGCCGAGGGGGATGCGGTCGAGCCGGCGCCGCGACGACCGAGGTCTGCGCCCGTCGTCACGGGCAAGCCGCCCGCGGAGGGCGCGAGCGAATCCACGGCGGACCCGGTCGACGGCGGCGTGCCGAGCGAGACTCCGGCGCCGAACCCGGAGGGCGTCACGAAGACGCCGGTTGAGCCGACGTCATCCGACGTGCTCGATGCACTCGACGGGGGCGTCGAAGCGGAGGCGCCCGTCCCAGGGCCGTCCCTCGAACTCCGGCGGCCGAACATGGATCCCATCCATCCGTTCCCGATCCCGTGGCTGCTCGACATCAACGGGTTCTTGGACGTCGGTAGCTCGGACAAGCGATTCGCTCGGCGGGAAGATGCGTCGTCGAAGGTCGCAGCCGAGAAGGCCGCCGCGGACAAGCTGGCCGCCGACCGAATGGCGTCCGATGCGTCCGCGGAGGCGAATCGGCGTGATCCGGTGGAGGGATTGATCCCGAAGCTGCCGCCGGTGAAGGGCTCCTACGCGTTTTCATGGGTGCTCCTGGGCCTGCTTGCGGCGTTTGTCTACGGCTTTGGTCGCCGCCTCCGCCGCGGTCTCGTCCCAGGCAAACTCGCGTCGCGCGCGCTCCGGCTCGTGGGTTGGTTCTCGGCGACGGTGATCGTCGTCGCCGTGATCCGTGTCGCCCCCGTCTTCGTGCCCGACGCGTATGTGAGCTGGATGCTCGTGGCGATCGCGGTCGCCGCGGGCTGGTCCACCCGCGATGTCCTCACGAATGCCATCGCCTGGGTCGTGCTGCGCTTCGAAGCGCGCGTGCGCCCGGGCGCGTGGGTGACCCTGGACGGCGTCGAGGGAACGGTGGAGCAGGGCACACTCCGCGCCGTGTGGATCCGCGACCGGCGCGGTCGCCGCGTGTCGGTTCCGAACCGGGAGTTCCTCGCCGCGCCCGTGGCCACCCAGGGAGGTGCGGCGCCGGTGCACGACGTGCTCGTGCGTTTGCCGGAGGTCGCCAAGGCCGCCGATGCCCGCCAGGCGCTTGTCGATGCGACGCTCATGTCGCCGTGGGTGCGGACGCCGTCCGAACCCGTGATCTCCCGCGAAGCGGCCGACCCCTCGCTTTGGCGTGTGCGCGTCGACCTGCTCGACCCGCGCTTCGCCGTGGAGTTCGAGAGTCAGCTCGTCGAACGGGTGGAGGAGATCCTCTCCTTTGCGGCCGCTTCCGACCCGGACGACGCCGGGGATTCGAAATAAGCGGCCCCTCGCGCCGGACTCGATTTGGGAGGGAGGGAGGGTCGAGCCCGACGCGAGGAGTCGAAGTGGTTAGGGACCGGGGTTCAGGCGCGTGCCTTCGCCGGTGATGACGAACGGCGCGCCGGTGGCGAGGCCGTCCTTCCACGCACGGAGGTTCCACTGGCTCAGGCCTTTGACGGCCTTCGCGTCCGTGCGGACGGTGACGATGACCGAGTCGGTCGTGCCCGCGCCCGTGCGGAACTTCGCATTGCGCGTGGTGAACCCGTTGCCGTGGTACTTGCCGAGCAGTTCACCGATGTCGTCCGAGCTCTTGAAGATGAGCTGCATCTCGCCGCTCTCGAGCTTGAAGCCGAGGAGCTTGTCCGAAAGCGAGAACGAACCGTCCGCGTTTCGGGCCACGCGCTGAAGCGCCTTGTCCGCGCGCGTCATCGCGTTCTTCGAAGCGAACTGATCCACCGTGTCGCGCGCCAGGGCGAAGCCCTTCTCGCCGAGGGCTTCCTTCGACATCGTGTACACACGACCGTCACGGAAGAACTCGTCGAAGTTGAGCGACGTGAGGGTCACGCGGCCCTTGCGTGCCTGGCTAGCCATGAGGCGACCGACGCCGGCCTCTTCGCCCATGAGCTCGGTGGCCCGGCGCCAGCGGGTGAAGATGTTCCCGGGGAGGACCTTCTTGAGCTGCATGGAGCCGTCGACCCCTGCGCGGAACGCCTTGAAGCGCTCCTGGACGCGGGCGAGCGGGCCGAGGCCCTTCTCCTTGAGCGCCGCCGAGCTCGAGCGGGCGGCGCCGCGGGCCGCGATCACGTCGTCGTCGAAGAACGGACCCGCCGCCAACCGACGCCCCGCGATGC
The DNA here is from genome assembly GCA_041389625.1 of Polyangiales bacterium. Taxonomy (GTDB): domain Bacteria; phylum Myxococcota_A; class Polyangia; order Polyangiales; family JAWKRM01; genus JAWKRM01. The sequence goes on along the minus strand of JAWKRM010000001.1, from coordinate 165,059 downwards.
GGAAGCCGGGGACCTCGGCGAGCCAACCGGCGCCGAAGCGTTCCGCGTTTCGGAGGAGGGCCAGCTTGCCGCCGGCGACCACGCGACCGGCGCCCGCCGTGCCGAGGGCGAAGACGCTCTCGCCGGCGATCACGCCCGCGCAGGTGGCCGCGCCCTTGCCGCACTCGGTCTGGTAGTGGCTCCAAATCGCCTTCGCCGTCTCCACCGGGTGGGCCACCGAGTAGAAGAACGAGCCGATGAAGTCGTTCGGGTTGTTCCAGGCGCTCACGAAGAAGTCTTTGATGCCGCCCACGGTGCCCATGAAGCCATCGGAGAACTCATGCCACGTGTCCTTCAGGCAGTGGCCAAACAAACCGAAGCAGCCGGGTCCGCCCAACTCGTACGAGTCGGCCGCGGGCAGGTTTGCCGCGTTCGCCATGCACTCGTAGCGCGCTTCGGGGCTCGCGAGGCCTTCGCATTCACGGAAGCGCCCCGAGTCGGGGCTGATCTCGTCGAGCGTAAATTCCGCGCCCGTGCCCGCGAGCAACTCGTCCGGGTCCACCGTCGAGAGGTCCGGCGCTTCGTCCGTCGAAAGCCTGGGCGTGTCGCTACCGGTGTTGGAGGAATTGTTGTTCGCGTTCGGGTCCACCGGAGTCGGCGTGTTGCCGATGGTGTTCGGGTCCATGCCGATCACGCGGTCGACGATCTTCGGATCCGCGCCGAGGGCCTCGAGGTCTTCACGCGTGTAGTTGCTGACGTAGTTACCGTCGCCGTCCTTCTTGAGGAGGTTCTCGAGATCGACGCCGATGGCCTCGAGCTCGTCGATGTCCTCCGGCTCAAGGCCGCGGTTCTCAAGCTCCGCTCGGACGTCGTCCTTCTCCGCCGCCATCGCACCCACGGCCACGGGCATCGATGCGCCGACGCCCCCGCCCCGCGTGTCGTTCGCGATGTCGTCGCCCATGGCGCCGCCGAGGGCGCCAAAGCCCCCGATGCCCGCGAGGGCCACCGTCAGGGTCAGGGTGATGTACTCCGCCGACGAAGTGCCGTCGGTTCGCCGTCGGAGGGCCTGAAGGGAGTCGTGCGTAAACATAGGTGGTAGCCCCACAAGATCGCACATCCCGTGCCAGCCAAGATTCGCTGAAATGACAGGTGTTTTTGGGTGGGTGTGGGGTATCCCGGGGGCCAACTGGCCACTCGGGTGGGGCTCCGGGTGACCGCTTTTCGCATCCACGGACCCCGGTCCCGCCGCCGGGCGGGGACGCCCTCGGGGGGCGATCTGGATGGCGCGCGGGGCCGATCTTGGCCAAGTCAGGGGCCGTGCCCTTCGATCGAATCCAACGGCGGTCGCTCCCGCTGACCACGGCGCCCACGTCGGTCGAGCCCCTGCCGTCCGTGTCCAAGGCCCTCGGACGCGACGTGTGGATCAAGCGCGACGATCGGTCGTCGACCGCCTACGGCGGCAACAAGCCACGGAAGCTCGCCTTCGCCCTCGCCGAAGCCCTCGACCGAAACGCGCGCGCGGTGATCACCATGGGCGCCTACGGTTCACACCATTGCCTTGCGACGGCGATCCATGCTGCGCCCCTCGGACTCGAAGTGCATCTCGTCGTGGCGCCGCAACCGGTGAACGAACACGTCGAGAACAACGTGCGCCTTGATCTCGCGCACGGCGCAACGCTCCACGTGGCGCGGAACCCCGTCGACGTGGCGTGGAAGACGTGGCGCCTTCGCCGCGCCCTCGCGCGGTCGGGCCGGGCGCCCTTCGTCGTGAGCCCGGGCGGTTCGTCCGCCGCGGGGAGCCTGGGCTACGTCCAAGCGGGACTCGAGCTCGCGGAGCAAGTGGCGCGCGGAGAGATGTCGAAGCCCGAGGAGATCGTCGTGGCGTTTGGCAGCGGCGGCACCGTGGGCGGGCTCGCGCTCGGCCTCGTGCTCGCCGGGATGCCGGTGCCGATCCGCGCGGTGCGCGTGGCGCCTCCGCCGCTTTCAAACCGGTTTTGGCTCCGCGGGCTGCTCAAGCGAACGGCGGAACTCGTGACGAAGCGGCGGCCCGAGGCGGCGGAACTCGCGACGAACGCCCTCGCGCTCGTGCACCTTGAACCGGGGCACCTCGGCGTTGGCTACGGGGTGCCGACCTCGGCGGGTGAGCGCGCAACGGCCCTCGCGGCGGAGGATGGCATCCATCTCGACCCGACCTACACGGCGAAGGCCTTCGCGGGCCTCGTGGCGAGGGCGCCGTCGGTGGGCGCGGGGCCGATCCTGTTTTGGCACACGCTGAGCTCGGTGAGCCTGGACGCGTCGCTCGCGAACGCACCGCCCGCCCCCGCGTGGCTTTCGGCGGGAACGGCGCTCAGTCGGCGCTGAGCCAGTGGCGAAGCTCGCCGGTGATGACGCGCGGCGCGCGCCGGAGCTCTTCCACGTTGTGCGCGCCCACGAGCAGCATCGCCGTGCGCAGTTCCCGCTCCACCGCGTCGAAGAACGTGTCGGCCGTGCCGTCGAGGAAGGCTTGGTAGGCCACGCGTGCGATGCCGCCCGCGTGCGCGCCAAGGGCGACGGCACGGGCCACGTCGAGGCCATCGCGGATGCCGCCCGTGGCGATCACGCGCATGCCGGCGGCACCGGCGAAGCCGATGGACGCGGCGGTCGGAATGCCCCAATCCCAAAGCTTCTCGCCGAGCTCGGCGGAGGCGCCCGTGGCGCGCAGCGTCTCGACGCCGACCCACGACGTGCCGCCGGCCCCCGATACATCCACCGTCTCGACGCCCACGTCACGGAGCTTCTTCGCCGTTTCGCGGCTGATGCCCGAGCCCGTTTCCTTGGCGACGACGGGGAGCGGAAGCTCGCGCACGAGGCGCGCGAAGGTCTCGGTGCCGCCGCGGAAATCGCGGTCGCCCTCCGGCTGAATGAGTTCCATGGCCGGGTTCATGTGCAGGCACATGGCGTCCACGCCTGCGTTTGTCGCGAGCTTCGCGATGTCCACCGTCGCCATGCCGCGCGCCTGAATGACGCCGAGGTTTCCGAGCACGAGCGTCGTCGGCGCCACTTCGCGCACGCTGTAGGTCCACGCCGTGGTCGGCTCGACGTGCATGGCCCGCTGGCTCCCGAGACCAAATCCGTAACCGCGCCGCTCGGCGATGGCCGCAAGGCCCTTGTTCACTTCGGCCGCGCGCTCCGTGCCACCCGTCATCCCCGCGATCACGATGGGCGCACGCAGACGTTTGCCGAGGAGCTCCACGTGCGTGTCCACGTCGTCGAGGGCGAGGTCGGGGAGGCTCTGATGCACGAGACGCACGCACTCGAGCAGATTCGTGCCGTGCCGAAACGCCACATCGTCGGTGGCGCACAGCTCGAGGTGGTCGGATTTCCGTTGCCCGATGCCCATGGAAAAACGCGCGTCGTCGCGCCGCAGTCGTAGGGCGAAGCGCCCCTGTTCACAAGCGGAGCCGTCCTTGACTGGTTTTCGGGGCGCGCCCATGGTCCCGCCACCGTGACGCGGCCCCCGCTTTCGGAATGGATGCTTGGCACCCGCGAGCGCGTCGAAGCGCGGCTCCGCGGCTTCCTTGCGTCGAAGCGCGCCGAGGCGGAGCGCACGAGCCCGCGCGCGCTCGAACTCGTCGATGCCATCGGCGACCTGACCCTGCGTGGCGGCAAGCGCCTCCGCCCCGTGGTGCTCGAGGCGGCCTACCGCGCCGTGGCGAAGTCGCCGGAACCGAACCTCGCGGACGACGCGGGTGCGGCGCTCGAGATGCTGCAGACGTACCTACTCATCCACGACGATTGGATGGATCTCGATGACGAGCGACGCGGTGGCCCCTCGGTCTACGCCGCCCTTCGTGATCGCCATGGGGATGAACACCTCGGCGCGTCCCTCGCCGTGCTCGCGGGTGATCTCGCGTCCGCCTACGCGTCGGAACTCATCACCGGCGCGGCGTTTCCGGCCGAGCGCCTCCGCGCGGCGCTCGACGCGTTTTGGGCGATCCAGCGCGAAGTGGTTTGGGGGCAGCAGCTCGACATGATCGCGAGTGAAGACGTGGACCGTGTCTACGATCTCAAGACCGGCAGCTACACCGTGCGCGGCCCCGCGCGCCTCGGTGCGCTCCTCGCCAATGCCGACGAGGCGTCCCTCGCCGTGCTCGAGCGATTCGCCGCGCCGCTCGGCGTGGCGTTCCAGGTACGTGACGAGTTGCTCGGGACATTCGGTGACCCGAGTACGACGGGCAAACCCGCGGGAAACGACCTCCGCGCGGGCAAGCACACCAAGGTGGTGGCCTTTGCCAAGCGTGCACTCGATGCGACGGACTTCGCGCCGGTGACGAAGGTCTTCGGCGTGAACGACGCGACCGAGGCGGACGTGGCCACGGCGACGCGTGTACTCGAAGACTCCGGCGCACGCGCGGCCGTGGAAGCGGAACTCGGGCGTCTGGTCGCGGCGGCGAAGGGCGCGCTCGATGCGGCGCCATTCTTCACGGGTGATCTCCACGCCCTCATCGCGCTCCTCGCGGATCGGGACCGGTAGCGTCGTGGCCACGGGACTCGGCAAGGTGATCCTGCTTGGAGAACACGCGGTGGTGTACGGCCACGCGGCGCTCGCCATGGGCCTCGACCGCGGCGCCTCGGCGGAGGGCGTCCTCGGCGTGGGCGCATCCGAACTTCGGCTGCCCTCGTGGGACCGAACGGTGCGTGCCGACCGGTCGAGCGACGAGCCCCTCGCGCGTGCGTTCGCCGCCATCGTCGGGGAAGGCGCGCCCGTCGTGGTGACGGCGAACGCGGCGATTCCCGCGGGGGCGGGCCTCGGTTGCTCCGCCGCCCTCGGCGTCGCCGTCGCAAGGGCCGTGGGCGAAGCGCGGGGGGAAACCCTGGGCGATGCGGAGGCGATCGAGCGGGCCATGGCGTGGGAGCGCGTGTTCCACGGGAATCCGTCGGGCATCGACGCGACCCTGGCCGCGCTCGGTGGCGTGATGCTCTTTCAAAAGGGCGCGCCCGCCGTGCGCGTGCGGCTCCGGGGGCCGCTCGTGGCCGTGGTCGCCGACACGAACGAGCCGTCGGCAACGAAGGACATGGTCGAGTCCGTGCGCCGCCAGCGCGAGGAGGACCCGGCGCGCGTGGCGAAGGTGTTCGATGGCATCGAGGCCCTCGTTCGAAACGGTCGCGCATCGCTTGAAGCCGGGGACCTTGGCGCCCTCGGAAAGCTCCTCGATTTGAACCAAACGCTTCTCGCGTCGCTTCTGCTTTCGACCCCCTCCGTTGAACGCTTGGTTGCCGCTGCGCGCGGTGCCGGCGCCCTCGGCGCGAAGCTTACGGGTGCCGGTGGAGGCGGCTGTGTCGTGGCCCTCGCGGGCGATGCGGCCTCGGCCGATCGCATCGAGGCCGCGCTCCGCAACGAATCGCCCACGGTGCTCCGTGCGGAGGTGACCCCGTGACCAAACGACGCGCGGAAGCGAGTGCGACGGCCGATGCGGCCTTCGCCGTGGCCCACACGAACATCGCCCTCGCGAAATATTGGGGCAAGGCGGACGTGCGGCTCAACCTGCCGGCGGTGCCGAGCATTTCGCTCACGCTCGACGGACTCTTCACCGAGACGAGCGTCGCATTTCGCCGTGGGCTCGGTGACGACCGCCTCGTGCTGAACGGTCGGCCCGCGGGCGCCGAGGAGCTCCGGCGCGTGCGTGCGCTCCTCGATCGCGTTCGACGCCGGGCGAACACCAAACTTCGCGCCGAGGTGCGTTCGACGAACAACTTCCCCACCGCGTCGGGGCTCGCATCGAGCGCGTCGGGCTTCGCGGCGCTTGCGGGGGCGGCATTTGTTGCCGCGGGACTCCAGGCCTCCCCCCGTGAGGTGAGCCGCTTCGCCAGGCGCGCGAGTGCGTCGGCGGCACGCTCGGTTTACGGCGGTTTTGTCGAACTGCCCGCCGGCGAGCGCGGCGATGACGCCCTCACCGCGCGACCGCTCCGCGTCGGCGCCGGTTGGGACGTGCGCATGGTCGTCGCCGTCACGGCGGAAGGTCCGAAGGCCGTGGGCTCGACCGCCGGCATGGAGCGCTCGCGTCGCACGTCGCCGTTCTACGACGCCTGGGTCGACGGGGCGCCGGCCATGGCGCGTCGCGTGCGTCGTGCCCTTGCCGCGCGCGATCTCGAGGCCCTCGGCGAAGCCATGGAGCAGAGCACCTTCGCATTCCACGCCTGCGCGCACACCGCGGTGCCAGCCCTCATGTACTTCACCCCCGCAACGCTCGCCGCGTACACCGCGGTTCGCGAACTCCGCGATCGTCGCGGCGTGCCCGCCTTCGCCACCATGGACGCGGGGCCCCACGTCAAGGTGCTCACCTCGAACGCGCATGCGCGACGGGTCGCGTCGACACTCGCGCGTGCGCCCGGCGTGCTCCGCGTGATCGTCGCGAAGCCCGGCCCCGGTCTCGTCGTGCGGCGCGGTGCGGGGGCGCGTTAGCGTGTTCGCCCAGGGGACCGTCGCCGCCGTGAGCGCGCCCGGGAAGGTGCTCCTCGCCGGGGAGTACGCCGTTCTCCGCGGAACGCCGGCCCTCGTCGCCGCCGTGTCGAGGCGGGTCGTGGGCCACGTTTCGGCCGGGGCGAGCGACGGTTCGCCCCCCCGAGCCGCCGGCTCGCGGGATTCGGCGCATTTTTCCCCGGAAATCCGGCTAGCCCTAGCCCGTGCGGAAGCGATTCGAAACCACCGACTCGGGGGCCCCATCGGCATGAACCGGGCCGCCCTCGATCATCCGTCGGGCACAAAGCTTGGGCTCGGTTCCTCCGCCGCACAGGCCGTGGCCGCGGCGGCGCTCGTGTTCGCGGACGCGGGCGACGATCTCGGTTCACCGGACATCCGCGCTCGCGTGCTCAGGGCCGCGCTCGACGGGCACCGCGCCGTCGCGCCCGATGGCAGCGGCGTGGACGTGGTGGTCTCGACCCATGGCGGCGTGCTTCGGGTCGAACGCACGGAGGACGTGCCCGTGCACCAAGACGCCGATGTGCCGGATGGGCTTGAAGTATCGGTCGTGTGGACGGGCGTTCCCGTGCGCACAAGCGGTTTCGTTTCGGCTGTCTTCGAACTCGAGGCGCGGGACCCGGCAACGTTTGCCGAGACCATGGGCGCCGTCGACGCTGCCGCGCGTGCGTTCGTGGACGCCTGGTGCGGCGACGATGCTGCGGCGGTGGTGCGCGCGACGGCGCCGCACGCCGAGGCCCTTCGCGCGCTTGGTGATGCGGCCGGTGTCCCAATCGTCGAGGCGCGCCTCGCACGACTTGCGGTGCTCGCGGCGGAACACGGCGGCGCCGCCAAACCTTCGGGCGCCGGCGGCGGCGACGTGGCCGTGGCGTTTTTCACTTCGCGCGATGCGCGCAGCGCCTTCGAACGGGCGGCCCGTGCGGAGAGCTTCGAACCGCTCGCACTCACCGTCGGCGACGACGGCGTGCGACGCGAGCTTGCCTGGGGAGGAACCCTTTCATGACCAACCAGAACAAACCGATGCCTTCCAAACCCCAGTCACCCGGCACCCAGTCGCTGTGGTCGGGCTTCTACAAACAGCGCGTCGAAGATCGCCGCGCGGCGACCGAAACCCGCCTCGGCATGGAAGAGGGTGCCATCGAAGGCGCGCTCGCCCATGGAGGCCTCGAGCTCAGCGTCGCGGACAAGACCGTCGAGAATGTCATCGGTACCTACGCGCTCCCCTTCGCGCTTGGACTCCATCTGCAGATCAACGGCCGCGATCGCGTGGCGCCCATGGTCGTTGAAGAACCGTCCGTCGTGGCGGCGGCGTCGAATGCGGCGAAGATGATCCGCGCGGGTGGGGGCTTCGAGGCGGAGACGGACCCGCCGTGGATGATCTCGCAGATCGCCCTCGACAACGTGCCCGACGCGGCGGCGGCGCGCGCGGCCATCGATGGCGCCAAGGCGGAGCTGCTCGCCATGGCGGATCAGGCGGTGCCTGGGCTCGTGAGCCGCGGCGGCGGCGCGCGCGAACTTGAAGTGCGCGATCTCGGCGACGGCATGATGGTGGTCCACGTCCTCGTGGATTGCTGCGATGCCATGGGCGCAAACCTCGTGAACACCGTCGCCGAACGCATCGCGCCGCGTGTCGCGGGCCTCGCGGGCGGCGTGGTGGCACTGCGGATTCTCTCGAACCTCGCCGATCGTCGGTGCGTCCGCGTGCGCGCCCGGGTGCCGGCACGGGCCCTCGGGTTCGACGGCTTTTCGGGTGAAAAGGTGCGGGACGGAATCGTGCGCGCGTCGCGCTTCGCCGAGCGCGACCCGTACCGCGCGGCGACCCACAACAAGGGCATCATGAACGGGGTCGATGCGGTGGTCATGGCCACGGGCAATGACTGGCGCGCCTCCGAAGCCGGGGCGCACGCCTACGCCGCGCGCAACGGGACCTATGCACCGCTCTGCACATGGCGCGTGGACGACGCGACGGGCGACCTCGTGGGCGAGCTCGAGATGCCGCTCGCGCTGGGAACCGTCGGCGGCCCGGCGCGCGTGCACCGCGGCGTGCAAGTGGCGCTCGAACTCGGCGAAGTGTCGAGCGCACAGGACCTCGCGATCCTCGCGGCCTCCGTCGGTGTCGCATCGAACCTGGCCGCGCTCCGCGCGCTCTCGACCGTGGGCATCCAGGAGGGCCACATGGCCCTCCACGCGCGCTCGGTCGCCATCGCCGCCGGCGCCCGCGGCGACGAAGTCGAACGCGTCGCCGCCGCCATCCACGCCACCGGCGAAGTCAGCTTCGACGCCGCCGTCCGGGTGCTCTCGGGGCTCCGCGGCGGCCTCGGGCAAGCGCACGCCGCCGAGTAGCGGCGGCGTGCACGTTTCTTTTGCATCGCCTGCTGACGCAGGCGATCGCGGAATTGGCGCGTATCGTGACCAGGTGGGCGTGCGCTTCGCGCAACGTTGCTTCGCAACGTGTGGGGCCACCGTCGCGACTTGGTGCTGGCGTCTGTGCGGCGCTTGGAAAAAAGAGGGACACGGAAATAGGGGGACGACGGGGAGACTAGGCGTCGGCTACGCGCGGCTCTGGCGGTTCGTGAACCACACCACGGCCATGCCGCATGCGAACGTGATCCATGCGAGCCCTGGGATCGATGGTGAGAATGTCGACGCGCCGGCGGAGACCGCGATGGCGATGGCGACGCCGAGGAGCGACTCGCCCGCGATCATGCCCGATGCGAAGAGCACACCCGGGTGAAGGCTGGTTTCGGCCTCTTCCTTGTTTTTGGCGGCCTTGGCGCGCAGATGCGCGAGCACGCCACCCACCACCATCGGCACCGACAGGCCGAACGGCAGGTACATGCCCACGGCGACGGGCATCAGGTGCACCCGCACCTTCGCGCCCCGCCTTTCAAGCGCGGCATCGGTGAGGAGAATGGCGCCGCCGAGCACGGCGCCGAGTGCCACGAAGCCCCAGGGGAGGTGTCCATCACCGAACAAGCCCTTCACGAGGCTCGCGAACAGTGCCGCTTGCGGTGCGGGGAGCGCCTTGCTGCCGACGCCGTAGGCGTGGTGCAGCATCTGGAGCACGGGGGCCATGACCAGGCTCGCCACCACGACGCCGCCGATCTGCATGAGCTGCTGTTTGCGCGGCGGCGCGCCCACGAGCTGACCCGTTTTGAGGTCGTTGCACATGTCGCCCGACGTGGATGCGGCGCAGCACACGATGGTGGCCACGCCGAGGGTCGCGAGCATGCCCTCTTCGCCGGAGAAGCCGAGCAACAGCAGGAACGCCCCGGCGAAGAGCACCGCGGTGATCGTCATGCCGGACACGGGGCTATTGCTGTTGCCGACGAGTCCAACGATGTAGCTCGCCACGGCCACGAAGAAGAACGACAGCACGAGCATCACGAGGGTGGTGACGAGCGTGATCGCCGCGTGGTGTGTCCATTGGTAGTACGCGTACCCGACCAGCAACGTCGCGAAGACCGCGAGGGCGACGAGGCCCGACGCGGGGAGGTCGCGGTTCATCTCGTCGGTCTCCTCCGTGCGCCCTTGGAATCCGGCGCCGAGTTCCTTCACGGCGCGCACGAGGCCGTGGCGCACCTTGACGATGGAGCTCACGCCACCGACGACCATGGCGCCGACGCCCACGTAGCGAATGCGCGTGCTCCAGAGTTCCCACGCCTGGTCGAGGGCGGAGCCACTTGGGACGTCGTATGCGCCCCAGCCCGGGTGGAGCGCGTTCAGCACCGACGAAATCTCCGGCAGGAAGGGGATACAGACGAGCCACGCGATGACGCCGCCCGCGAAGACCAGGAGCGCGACCTCGAGCCCGACGATGAACCCCACGCCGAGGAGCGCGGGCGACATGTCGCCGCCGAAGAAGAGCAGGCGGCCCGCGATGCGGGTCGCTCCCTCGAGCGTGCCGAGGAACACGCCGAAGTACCCTCCGATGAGTTTCCAAAGGCCGCCGATGACGGAGCCCACGATCACGAGGCGTCCGTCGCGCTTCGAGGTGGCGTCGTCGCCGGTGCGCGTGTTCGCCTCGAGCACCATCGCGCAGGCGACGCCCTCGGGGTACGGGAGATCGTTGTTTTCCGTCACGAACACGCGACGCATGGGGATCATGAACAGAACCCCGAGGAGGCCGCCCGCCATGCCGATGATGGCGGTGGTGACCATGTCGAACTCCTTCCATGCGCCGATGAGAAGCAGCGCAGGCACCGTGAAGATGATGCCCGCGGCGAGCGCTTCGCCCGACGACGCGGACGTTTGAATCATGTTCGCTTCGCCGATGGTTCCACCGCGGAAGAAGATGCGAAGGATCAACAGGCCCACCACCGCCGCGGGGATGGACGCGGACACGGTCATGCCGGCGTAGAGGCCGAGGTACACATTCGCCGCGCCCATGACGACCGAGAGGGCGAGCCCGATCACGACCGCGCGAGGGGTAAGGTCCTGCATGGCGCGAGGGTACGGGAGGTTGCTATGGTCCGCGTCGTGAAAAGCCGAGGGCAAAGCGGACGAGGCCCGGTCCGATGATGGTCTACCCGTACCTCGCGGCGGTGGTGGCCGGCACGGTCATCTCCCTCGTGTCGTTGCTGCTCGGTGCGCCCCGGGGCGCCCACGATGCGAGCGTCGCCGACGCGGCGCGGGGTGGTTCTCCTCGGCCGCGGGGCCTCGGCGTGCTTCGCGGGCTCGGCGGCGCCTTGGCCCTCGCCGGGTCGCTTGGACTGGCCTTCACAGCCTTCGCCATCTTCGATCACCAACGCGAGCGGGCGGCCGTGGCGGGGGGCGTGGCGCTTGGTTTCACGCTGATCGCGGACTTCGCGGTGCGGCGCCTCACTCGGCGAACAGCGCCTTAGCCAACACGCCCACGCCGGCGAAGGCCGCAAGCCCGAGCACCGCGCGCCGAAGCGTATCGCCCTCCACGTGCGCCACGAGGAACCGGCTCACCCAGACGCCGAGCACCAGCGCCGGCAGGAGCCAGAGCGCGATCTCCACATCGAGCCACGTCAGCTGCCCCGCGAGGAGGCGCGCAATGATGGTGATGAGACTGCCGAGGGCAAACACCGCCGACAGCGTCGCTCGGAGCGTCGGCCCCTTCGCATCACGGTAGAGAAGCGCGAGGGGTGGTCCGCCGATGGCCGCGACGAAGGCCATCACGCCCGACACCACACCCACGACAAACTCCGTCGCGTGCGTGCGCTTGAGGGACCGACCCGAGGCGAGGAGCGCCACGGCGCCGAGGACGGCGAAGGCGATCCATAGGTTCAAGGTGCGCGGCGTGCTCACGGCGAGGAGCAACGCGCCGAGGGCAGCGCCGGGCACGCGCCCCGCGAGGAGCCACGTGAGACCGCGTCGATCGATGGCGCCCCGCTCCCGCGCGAAGAGCATCACCGTCATGGGCAGCGTGATGAGCAGCTGCGGCATGGGGACCAGGCGCGTGTCGACCAACGCGAGCACGGGCACCGAAAGGACGGCAAACCCGAACCCAACCACGCCCTGGGCACATGCCGCCGCGAAGGTCGCCACGAGCGCAATGGCGAGGGTCATCAGCGGAACCGGCAGCTCGGCGGGCATCCTTCACCTTGCGGCATGCGGCGTGCTTCGACGAGCTGCGTCATGCGGAATTGGTGTGCATTCCCGGAGGCCTGCGTCGCGCGTGGGGACTGGTCACCCGGGTTTCCAAGGGCGCCAACCCTGGCCGGTGATCTGGCTGGTATGGGGTGATCCCACCCCACCCCAGAAGTCCTCCTTTTGACTACATCTGACCACCTATGCGGACAAGAACTACTGGGTTTTTTCAAAGGATCTCTAGGTGACCGGCGGAGGCGCCACGTTGGATCGCTTTGTGCACTTAGAGGACTCGACGGGACGAGCGGCAGGGATGGAGAACATGGAAACCACACCGAAAACACGATTGAGCTTGGCCGGCTACGCGGCAGCCCTTTCGGTCGCCCTTGGCGGCGTTTGGGGCAGCGGCTGCGCCACCGGTACGGAGACAGAGGGCGACGTCACCTCGGCGCACCTCCTCGCGCTCAGCAGCTACGACGCGAGCCTTGGCAGCTCCATCGACGTCTACGGGACCAACTTCCCGATGCCGGACGCGGGCCGCGCATACATCGTGTTCGACGGCCTCTGGAAGGCGTCGAACGGTGACCGCGAGCAGATCTTCTCCGAGTACCCGCTCAAGGTGCTCGACTCGGGCCTTGCCCGTTGGACGAGCTTCGGCCCGTACACGGTGCCCTTCGGCGACGGCAGCCAGATCGGCGAGTTCGAAGGCCGCGTCAGCGTCACGGTCAAGAGCCGCGACGGCGAGACCATCGCGACCGATTCGGAACCGCAGAATGTGACGTTCAAGGTGGAGCCGTCGGTGCTCGTCCACGAGCTTCAGCCGCTCACCGCCAATTGCGCCGGCCCGATTCAGCGCGGCATCGGCGGTCTTGCGTATCGCATCCGCGTCGAGGCCGTGGGCTTTGAGCCCGAAACGTTCACGTACACCATGCAGACGCCCGAACTCGACCGCACCTTCTGGTCGGTTCGTCGCTTGGCCACGGGCCGCTTCGACAGTTTCGGCGAAGACGGACAGCTCGTCCTCCCGGACGTGCCGGCGGACTACCAGTTCTACGGCGCCATCCTCATCGTGGAGGCGACGAGCACCTCCGGCGAGTCGTTCAAGAACGCGTTCGCCCTCGGCGTTCGCCGGCCCATCGAGGTTTTCTACAACGGCAACGTGGAGCCGGCGCAGTTCTTCGCGCCGTCCCCCGTGTCGGGCTGCATCCCCGGCGGCGCGACGAGCCGCGAGCACACGTGGGAGAACGTCAAGGAGCAGTCCGAGACGCGTAGCTACGACATCAACTGGTCGAACGACTGGCAGAAGACCCACACGGTGGAGCAGGGCTCGAGCCGTACGGTGGGCGCGAGCGTCGTCAACGGCATCGGCTTCTCGACCACGGACGGCATCAGCTACAACTGGGGCACCCAGAGCGAAATCAACGGCACCGTGAAGTTCGACTTCCTCGTGGAAGCGGGCATCGGTGGTCGCCGCAACTACCTCCGCGATCAGGGCGTGACCTCGTCGAGCTCGAGCGAGCGGACGCGGAGCGAAGGCATCGAGGTCAGCGAGACCACCACGGAGACCGAATCGGTGGGTGAGTCCGAGGGCGGCTCCATGGGCGAGGGTTACTCGTTCGTTGCGACCTCCGCCGAGTCCATTGGCAACTCGTTCAAGGGGCAAATCCCCGCGGGCACCTTCGCCGTGCTCTACACGCAGAAGGTTCGCTACACGCGCCGCGGCGTCGTCGTGACGTACAACCAGTGCGGTGAGCCGTCCGAAGTGGGCGAGCTCGACTTCACCGACTGGTCGTGGGCCATCGACATGGGCCAGGGCACGTCCTGCCCGCCGCTGCCGGAGAGCAATCTTCCGCCGGCGTCGTGCCCGGCGAACGACTGTGATGGGGAGCTCTGAGGGAGGGGATGAACATCATGCGTAATGCCATTGCATTGGGCCTCATGGTTTTGGCCATTGGCTGTGGTCCCGCGGAGGCGGACCTCGGCAACGACAAGTTGCCGATTCTCCCGGACTCGGGGACGAGCCCGTCCATGAATCCGGAGGCGCCGTTCCTCCTCGATCCGCTGCCGACGCGCATGCCGTATCCCGTGGTGACGCTCCGCGGCGTCGCGGACGGCGCCGAGCGCGTGCTCATCTCCGGCGACGGCATGAACCCCATCACGGCGAAGCTCATCACGAGCAACTCGTTCTGCATCGACGTGCCGCTCACGGGCCCGGGCGCCTACTCGTTCACGATGGTGTCCCACTCGAAGGGCGTGGTTTCGGGCTCGACGGTCGTCCGGACCGAGTACGACCCGTCCGCGCCCACGATTCCCGGCATGAAGACGTGCACGGGCGCCGATCCCATCGGCTGCTCGAGCGCCGAAGAAATCTGCGGCAACGGGCGTGACGACAACTGCAACGGGCTCGCCGACGCCGCGGACCCGACCTGCGATATGTGCGACCACGACTACCTCGAGCCGAACGGAGACATCTCCGCGCCGGCCCTCGAACCGGGGACCTACGACGAGGTGAACCTCTGCTCGGGCGAGAGCGATTTCTACGGCGTCGAGGCCCAAGCCAACGACGACATCTACGTGAAGATCTACTTCTCCGACGCGGAAGGAAACCTCGATCTCGAGCTCCTGAACGCCGACGGGACGAAGGTTCTCACCTCCGCCACCACCCTGGACGACGACGAATGGGTCTCCTACCGCGCGCCGAGCGCGGGCCGCTACGTCGTGCGCGTCAAGGGAGCCACCACGAGTGATTCGGCGGAGTACAGCATGTACCTCCGCGTGACGCCGGGGACGTAATGTCGAACCGAAGCTGCCTGCTCGGCGCGCTGATCGCCCTGTGCGTTCCAGCGACCGTCGCGCACAGCGAAGAGCCCGACCCTTCCACGTATCGCTCGGGCGGCGACCCGAGCGTGCCGCACCCCATCATGGGTCCGGGCACGGACATCGTGCCGGGGAGCTACGACACGTCGGTTCCCACCGTGGAGTGGCAAGAGATCGTCCACGTTCCGCGCCTCAACGGGCAGTTCAACACCATTGAGGTGGACGAGAAGAACCCGAACCGCATCTTCGTTGGTACCGAGGAAGCGACCATCGTCCACAGCGAGGACAACGGCGTGACCTGGCAAGAGCAGGAGATGCGGCCGTTCGTCGTTCAGACGCGCACGGTGCAGGTGCCGACCCGCCCGTCGCTGAACGGCGCCGTCGACGAGGGCATCGCCACGGTGCTCCAAACGCCGGGCGCCATGAGCCTCTTCGAGTACCCGCGCCTCGGCCTCGACGACCCGCTCGAGTATCAGATTTTCCCCGACGACATCACGAGTGAGGTGGATGATCTCACCGGCACCGCCAACGAGGACATTCGCACCCGTGGCCTGAGCCCCATCAGCGACAAGCTCGGTTCCTACGTCGACACGTTCTACTACTCGAGCGACCTCGTTCGCCGCGACACGACGCTCACGCGCGCCGTGGCGGGCCGAAAATTCGAGACGTCGCCCGTTCGAATGATCGCCTTCTGCCCCGGGAACGATTTCCCGATCCTCGCGGCCACCTACGACGAGCTCTACGGGTCGCCCGACGACGGCACCGCCTGGGTGCGGCTCCTCGCCATCCCGGGCAACCTCAAGATTCACCGCGTTCGCTGGTCGCGCCGCGACCCCCGCCGCGTCATCGTGTCGACCGATTTCGGCCTGTTCTACTCGAACAACGGCGGCGCTTCGTTCGATCAGGAGTTCACCGGTCTTCCGGGCGAGCCTTCCTATGCCGCCGGTTGGGGCAACGCGAGCGCGGACGGCACGGAGCAGGCGTTCTTTGGCCTCGATTCGATCTTGTTCCGCGGTGTTCCGGGCTCCACCGCCGGCATGGTGTGGGTGTACCCAAACTTCAACAACCCCGACACCGCACCCTGGAAGCGAATCAACTCCGTCGAGACGACACCCGACGGGGAGATCTGGCTTGCGACCATCGACGGCGTGCGCCGTTCGAAGGACAACGGCGAGAACTGGGAGATCGTCGAACCGTACCTGTTCAACGGCCACAACGTGCAGCAGGTCCTCGCCGGTGGGAACGAAAAGGGCGAGCTCCGTATCGCCGTCTTCGTGGAGGACTGCCCCGAGCCCCCGCTCCACCGTCGGCAGATCTGCCGCAACAGCTTTGTCTATGCGTCGGACGATCGTGGCGAAACGTGGTTCCCGTACTTCATGGGCATGTCGCGTCGCCGCGTGGTGTGGATGGCGGCGACGCCCTACGTCGCGGGCGAGCCCGGTCGGTGGTGGATCGCCACGGGCGGCGCCGTGTGGTCCAACGGTTCGGGATACGATGCCCAGCGCCGCGGTCCCGGCGTGGATCGTGAGGCCCAGGCCTGGGCCAAGGATCGCCTGCGCCGAAACCTTCCGCTGCGCGAAGCGAAGGAGATCGCGCTTGAAAACAAGCGCCTTTCGCCCCGCGCCATGGATGCCCTCTGGGCCCGCGCGCGGAGCTCGGGCCTCGTGCCCGACCTGCGCATCCTCTTCAACCTCGACATACGCGACACCAACGTGTCGACGCAGCAGCGACTCTTCGAGCCCTACGACATCGCGACGCAGAACCGTCCCCTCCAGTGGAGCGTCACCATGCAGCTTCGCTGGTACACGTTCGCGCTCGCCGTGTACCTATCGAGCTCGTCGGACCCCGAGGATCTCGACGGCGAGGAGAACGAAACGCGCGGCGAGCTCTACGAACTCCGTCGACAGCTCGACTTCATGGTCGAAGACGCGTGGCACGAACGCGTCAACCTGCTCAACCGCCTCGCCGAAGGCATGTCGAACCGCTACCAGATCGCGGTCACGCAGGAACGCATCGATATCCTCGAGCTCACGCTCGAGTATTGGATGGGGCGCGCACTCCCCGACGTACGAAGGCGCTTTTGGAGGTAACCGTGAAACGAAAAGTAATCATCCCCATGCTCGTGGCGGGCGCGTTGCTCGCCCTCACCCCTTCGGTGGGCGCGCAGGCCGGCGTCTCCGCCGATGACCTCGCGCGCACGCCGAACCCATTCAAGTACGAGCCCACGGCCGCCGAAACCGTGCGGCACGCGCTCGAGTACTTCCGCGTGAGTCCCGAGGCGTTCGATCGACTGCGGTCCGCCGCGCAGACCCGCGGTTGGCTCCCGACCATCGCCACGGGCTACCGCTTCTACGACCTCGGCGTGGACGTGAATGAACAGCGCACGATCACCGATCCGGCGAACACCGCGCAGAACCGTAACGACCGCTACAACTCGTTCACGGTCGGCGCGATCTGGGATTTCCGCCAGATCGTGTTCAACCCGTCCGAGGTCCAGGTCTACGGTCTCGTCGGCGTGGAACGTGACGTCATGCTCGAAGTGACGCGCACGTACTTCCTGCGCCGCCAGCTGGTGTTGCGCCTCGCCCTCGATCCGCCCCGTGAGGCCCTCTCGCGTGCTTCGCTCGAGCTCCGCATCGACGAGTTCACGGCCATCCTCGACGTGCTCACGGGTGCGTGGTTCAGCGAAGAGGCCACGCGCCGTCGTGACCGTGCGACGACGCGCGCCGGCTACGGTGACGGGCTCCCCGGCTCCACCGTGTCGGCCAAGCGCAAGCGCTGAACGCTAGCGGGCGTTCGCGTCGAACGGCACAAACCCAAGGATGCTTCGCGGGTGTTCGTCGGTGACGACAACGAACCCGCGGCCCTCGATGTACGCGATTCCCTCCCAGTTCCTCGAATCACGCTCGTTCACCTCCGCGAGCTTGAAATCGATGGGCGGGCGGGGCGCGGGCGCGAGACGTCCTCCGTGCCACTCGAGTTCGACGATGCGCTCGACGGCCTGGCTCTTTCCCTGCGTGGGCCCAGTGCCCCAGCGCGCCCGGAGCGGGTCGCGCCCGGGTGTCCACGGGCTCGGCGGCCAGTGGTAGTTCGTGACCCAGATGCGGCCCGTGCGCGGATCGGTCGTCGCATCGGTGATGCGGTACTCGACGTGCCCCATGGGTACGGTTGAACGCGCGCTCGCGTCGAGCGTGAAGCGCTCCGCCATGGGTGACGGGTTCGAGGCGTCGTTCCGTTCGAAGAGGGCGAAGACGGCGTCTCGCTCCACGAAGAGGGCCTCAAACCCGAGGTTTCGCGCGCTCGCCGGTGCCGCGTCGCCGTAGGGGCCTCCGAGCGGAATGCGCGCGTCGTCGAGCACAACGCCGCGTTCCGGGTCGACGTGGCCGTGCACGAGGTAGCCCACGGCGCCGTCCGACGCGCCATGAACTTCCACCGTGAGAAAGACGCGATCGCCAGCGAACGCGATGGCCTCGTAGCCCTCGAACACACCGAGGTTCGGCTCCGCATCAAACTCGAGTTCCACCGCGGAGCCATCGAACGGGACATGCTCGATGGGCAGCTCCGCCGAGCGTCCGTCGAGGAATGCATCGAGCGCGGTCACATCGAACGCGAGGAGCGCGTTTCCGAGGCGCTCGGGGTACTGCGGCAGAATCACGACCCGGTCACCCCACCTGTCGAGTCCCGAGAATTCCAGGTCGCTTCGATCGAATTCCCCGAGCGGCAGCCCCTCGACGTCGACCTCGATGGCCTCGCGCGGCGCCGGATCCCGCGTTGTCGTGGGTGTTGGCGCGGCCGCCGGTGTGCCCGGGCCCGAGCCGCACGCCGTGGCGAGGCCTGCTGCGAGCATCGCCCCGGCGATCGCGCGCACGGGCCACCGCATCAGCGCCGCCGCTTCTTCTCGGCGAGTTCCAGGAAGCGGAGCATGGCGCGCACGCTCTCGTAGTCCGCGTCCTTGGCCGGCACGAAGCCCCGAAGCTGGTTCGTCTTGCCGAGCACATCGGCGGTCTCCGGCGCATTCGGCACGAGCGACACCAGCGCATCGCGGATCGCCTCCCGGAAGCGGGGGTCCACCGACCCTCGCACACAGTACGCGTCGTACGGGATCGGATCGGTACGCGCGAGGATCTTGAACACCGGATCCATCCCGTGGGAAGCGACCTCGTAGGTCAGGCCTTCGTACATCGCCGCCGCATCGCATCCGCCGCCGTTCAGTGCCCGGAGCGATTCAAGGTGATCGCCGGACATGCGCACGGACCCAAAATCGCGGTCCGGGTCGATGCCGGCCCGGAGCAGCAACACCTTCGGGTAGACGTAGCCCGACGCCGAGCTTTCACTCACGAAGCAGAAGCTTCGACCCTTGAGGTCGGCGAGCGATTCGATCTTGGAATCCTTCCGCGTCACGATCGCGCCCGCGTAGGTCGCCCCCGTCTGCATCACGGCGCTCGCGAGGAGCTCGAGGCTCGGGTCCTTGTCCTTGTCGAGCACGTAGGTGTACGCGGGGATGGCGCCGATGGCGTTCACGCCGCCCGCGAGCACCTCGCCCACGTCGACGTAGTCCTTGATCAACGTGAGTTCGACCGGGCGGCCGAGCTTCGATTCGAGGTACTTCGCCACCGGCTCGTGGGTGCTCCGGACGTCCGCCGCCGCCGAGTAGAGCCGCACGACATATTTGAGCGCGCCCACGCCGCCGGTCACCGGAAGCGACCCACCGCCTTCGCCCTGCTCCTGGCCGTGCCGCCAGATGGCGTAGCCGACGCCCGCGAAGGCGAGTGCACCAAGGCCCACGAGCCCGCTCTGGATCGCCTGCCGGCGCGACGACCCTCGCTCCGTTGGAACGGCGGAAGACTTCGGCTCGATCTCCGGCACATAGGCCGGCGCGAGCGGTGTGGTGACGCGGCGAAGGGAGTCCTGGGTGGACTTGGGGCGATCGGATCGCGTGGGAAGCGAGGTCTTCGATGCGGGCTCGTCGTTTGGAAAGATCCCTTCGCTATCGAAGTCCGACGAAGGAATGTGGGGGAGGCTCGGTCTCGACGTCCCGGTCTCGAGCGATGGAACCGCGGCGCGCAGCGCTTCGACGAATTCATCGGCCGTTTGAAACCGGTCCGCCGCCTTCCGCGCCATGGCCTTGACCACGGCGTTCTCGAGGGCCGCGGGAATGTCCGGGCGGATCTGGTGCGGCTTGAGCGGGTTGCCCTGGATGATCTTGTCGTAGACCTCCTTCGAGCTCGTGCCCGCGTACGGGAGCTTCCCCGTGAGCATGCGGTACATCATCACGCCCACGGCGTAGAGGTCCGCGCGGCCGTCCACGTCGTGTTTGCCCATCACCTGCTCGGGCGCCATGAAGTTTGGCGTTCCGACGATGGTGCCTTCGACGGTCACATTCAGATTGCTCACGTCGGCGGCGAACTTGGAAATGCCGAAGTCGAGCACCTTGACCCGGTAGGTCCCGTCGGCCTGCCGCGCGAGGAAGATGTTGCCTGGCTTGAGGTCGCGGTGGATGACGCCGCTCTCGTGCGCTGCGCCGAGACCGCGGAGCATCTGCACCGTGACCTCGGCGGCCACCTGCGGGATGAGTACCCGCTCACGCCGGAGCGTCGCGGCGAGCGTCTCGCCCTCGAGCAGCTCCATGATGATGAAGGGGACGCCGTTGTCGTCTTCGCCCGTGTCGGTGACCGCAACGACGTTCTCGTGTTGAACCGCCGCCGCTGCGCGTGCCTCCCGCCGAAAGCGACGCACGAACGTCGGGTTCTCGGCGAGCTGCTCGCTCAAGATCTTGATCGCGATCTTGGTTCCGAGGCCCGTGTGCATCGCCTCGTAGACGGCGCCCATGCCGCCCTCGCCGATCTGTCGACCCAGGCGATATTTGCCCGCGATGGTCCGCTGCGGAGGCACGACCTCGGTGCGCTCGAGCGGTGGTGAGCCAGGCGGGTTGTCGTCGCGGGACATGAAAGACGGGATCGTGACGCGGCGCGAAACGACGTGGGAAATTTACAGCTTTTCGCGCCCCCCTGTCGAGCAACCGGCGGAGCGCCGGCGCCGGCCGCGCACGGCAAGAAGCCCAGCGATCCCGAGGATCGAGGCCCAGGGCGCGTCGCCCGTCTGCCCCACGCTGCATCCGCCGTCGGCGTTCGACGTCCGCGCGGCCCGTTGCTCGGTCACGTCGATGGAGAAGTGGAGGACTTCGTCCGCCGGCCCGCCCGCGTCGCCGAACCAAGTGGCGTCGCCCTGCCGGAGGGTGAAGTGTTCGTCGTAGTGGCCCGGGACGTCGGGCGCGGTGATCGTGAACTCGAATCGGTGATTCCCGCCCGTTGTCACGCTTGCTTCGACGGCGGCGACCTCCGTCGTCGAGAGCCAGTCATTGCCCCGAAATGCACTTTCGCGACCGCGGGGAGCGCTCGTGACGAGCTTGACGCTGCCGTCCCAGGTCGCACTGCCGGAGTTCGACAGTTCGATCGTCACATCGCGCGTCTCGCCGCGCGCCATGGTGAATGCGATATCCAGACTAGGCGCCGCGGCGACAACGCCCGCGGCCCATTCGGCGCCGGTCATGTTCATGCCGACCGTGTCGCAACCGTTCGAGGCGAAGCCACCTGCGGGTGATCGCCCGACGCGGTCGGCGGTCTGGGGCCCGTAGGAACCGTCCTCGGAAATGGGATCCGCGGGGTTGTTGGCGTTCCAAAGGCGCTGAAACACGAGCACGGAGGCACTGCGCATGTCGGGGCCGGGGCAATCGAAGTGCACGGCGTCCGTGTTGGGTAGCGGATGCTTGCAACCCGCCGCGGTCATCGCGCCGAGGGCGGCGCTCCAGTTCGCCAAGTCCACGGCGAGGCCAGATTGGTGGTTGCTCCGCCCCGGAAGCGCCGCGGCGCCGCACGCGCCGGAGTGGTAGAGCACGAACTGGTCGGCGAGGGAGCGGAACGCGGAGTTCACCTGGAGCTGGAGGGACGCGGCGGCTTGGTTCAGCGCCGCCAGCGTCTCCGCCGTGAAGAGGAGGTTCACGCGCGCGGCCGTCGGCACGATGTTGGGGTTCGCGGCCTCGACCACTTGTTCGGGAAACATGCAGAGGTGGAGTTCCACGAGCTGCCCCGTGAGGCCCTCGAGCCCCGACGTTGTGCACGCGCGCTTCGCTGCGAGATCGTTCACCGACTGCGCATGCGCATGGCTCGGAGCAAAACCCGCCGTCGCCCACGTGACCCACAGGCACACCGCGACGAGAACCCCCCGCCGCCCCCGCTGCGTCACGGCCAACATCTCGGTTTGGTTTAGCGCGATCGCGGCGCCCTGTCCGGTCGCCGAAGTAGCGCGAAAATGCGTGGGTTTTGCCGCCGTTGGCCTATCCGCCGGCGCGCGTGAGCTTGCCGAGCCACTTGCTTCGGACGACGCGTGCGGTGCTGCGCACGAACCAGTTGGGCGCCGTGCGTTTGGCGCGCCACATCATGCGCGCGTCCGACATGGGGAGCGCGTGGAGCTGCCCGCGCGCGGAGGCGTCGAGGGCATACCGCGCGACGTCGTTCGCCTGAACCTTCGAGCGATCCATCATCACGGAGGCGATGCCGCGATCGCGTGAGCCAAGGGGCCGCGCGCGGTCTCAATGATGCGCGTCTTGAAGAAACTCGGGCAGAGCACGGTCACGCGCACGCCCGTACCGTGGAGTTCGCCGTAGAGCGTCTCGGAGAGGGCCACGACGCCGGCCTTGGACACGTTGTAGGGCCCAAGCTGCGGCGCGTGCACGAGGCCCGCGACGGACGCCACGTTGATCACCGCGCCGGCGCCGCGCGCCTTCATGTCGGGCACGAACGCGCGCACGCCGTGGATGACACCCCAGAGATTGATGTCGAGCACCCACTTCCAGTCCTCGAGGGAGACCTCGTCGACGGGCCCCCCGACGGCAACACCGGCGTTGTTGATCACGAGGTCCGTGCCGCCGAGCTTGTCGTCCGCTTCGGCGGCGAGGCGGGTCAGGTCGTCCATGTTTCGCACGTCGCAGCGGGTCGTGTGCACCTCGGCGCCGAGGCTCGCGATGTGGCGGCGCGTGGTTTCGAGGGTGTCCATCTCGATGTCCGAGAGCAGCAGGCGCGCGCCGTCCTTGGCGAGTTCCTCGGCAAAGGCACGGCCAAGTCCGTTGGCGGCTCCGGTGACAACTGCGCGAACATTCGACATGGTGACGCTCCGTCGGTGGGTGCGCCGAGCCTACACCACGCGGCCCCTGGTAGAATCCGCGGGATGGATTTCCGGCGTCCCGCGTCGGCTCGGCCGTTCCTCTACGCGCACCGCGGAGCGCACGACGTGTGCGTCGAGAACACGGCGCCCGCCTTCGACCGCGCCTTCGACCAGGGCGCCGACGGCGTCGAGCTCGACGTGCGCATCGCGAAGTCGGGCGAGGTGGTTGTCTTCCACGACGCCACCCTCGGCCGCATGGCCAAGCGACGCGGGTGGGTGCACGGCCAACCGTGGTCCGAGTTGCGCGATGTCGATCTCGGTAACGGCGCGCGCATTCCGCTCCTCGACGAAGCCCTCGATATCGTCGTGGCGCGGAACGGCATCGTGAACGTGGAGCTCAAGGGCGTCCTCGATGATCGTCGCCCCTACCTCGCGCGGCAGGAACTCGCGTACAAGGCCAAGCTCGTGCGGGCGGTGGTGCGCACACTCGGGCGGCGTTCGCGTTCGGATCGCGACCGTGTGCTTTTTTCCACGTTTGATCCGCTGGTGTTCGCCGCGGTCCGCGCCCGCGTGCGCGAGCCGGTGGCATTTCTATTTGATGAAGAGCACACCCAGCAGCGTCGTTCGAGGTGGGGCATCCGCGTGCTTCGTCCCGCGGTCCTCCACCCGGAGAAAGCCTTCGCGACCGAGTCGGCGGTGCGCGCCTGGAAGGCGGAGGGCCGCATCGTCAACGTCTGGACGATCAACGACGTCGCCGCCGCCGAGCGGCTCGCCAGCTACGGCGTCGACGGTCTCGTCTCGGACCACATCCCCGCACTTCGAGCTGCGCTCCACCGTTGATGGCGATCGCCGCCCCTGGGCGGCGATGCCCCTGCGGTTCGTGACGGTGGCCCCCAAGCGTTCGCTCTGCGAACGCTCGCGCGTAGCGCGCCGCCGTCGGGTCACGAAGCCGTCCAATTCCGCGATCGCCGCCCCTGGGCGGCGATGCCAAAAAATCAGACGGCGGTTCGTGACGGTGGCCCCTGCTGCCCGCTCTGCGAACGCCGCTCGCGCGTAGCGCGCCGCCGTCGGGTCACGAAGCCGTCCATTCCCGCGATCGCCGCCCCTGGGCGGCGATGCCAAAAATCAGACGCGTTCAACCTCAAAACCCCTTCAACGCGCTGGATGCGGCGCATGAGGTTTTTGTTTGGAGACGTCGCCGATGGAGAACTGGAAGATGTTCACCGCGCGGCCGTTGTCTTCCGTGCGGCAGTTGGCCTCGGTGATGTTCACGCCGTTCTCCGTGAACGCGGTGGAGACGTTCGCGAGGATGCCGGGTCGGTCGTCCGTCACGACGCGCACAGCCACCGGCAGCTCCACCTTCGCCGACGATGCCCAGCTCACGTCCACGCGGCGGCCCGGGTCGACGCTTCCATGGCGCGCGCACATCTTCGGCGTCGATGCACGGTGACGCCACGCCCGCGCGCGTGATCCAACCCGTCACCGCGTCCCCCGGGAGGGGCGTACAGCACTTGGCGAAGCGCACCATCATGTCGTGCATACCGTCGATGACGATACCGTCGTCGTTCCGGCGCACCTTGCGGACGGTGCGCTCGATGATGCTCGGACGGAGGTCCTCCCGCGGCTTTTCCTCCGGCGGATTCAGGATCTCGGTGACCTGGGCTGCGGCGCCACGCGCCCGTAGCCGATCTGCGCCAACAAGTCATCGCGTGTTCCGAGTTTGAGCGGCTCGAGCACCTGGTCGATGGCACCGCCTTTAAGCGATTTCGCGAGCGACATGTCGCGGCGATGCATTTCGCGTTCGAGCAAATCGCGCCCGAGCTCGATGCTCCGCTTGCGCTCTTCTTTCCGGATGTGTGAATCTCGAGCGCGCGCGACCGGAGCGAACGAACTCAAGCCAATCCTTGTTTGGCTGTTGGTTCGGGTTCGTGAGGATCTCCACCACGTCGCCGTTGTGCAGCTTGTGGCGAAGCGGAACGATCGTGCCGTTCACGCGCGCGCCGACGCAGTGTTCGCCCACCTCGGAGTGGATCGCGAAGGCAAAGTCCACCGGGGTCGCGCCCCGCGGGAAGGTGCGCACCTGACCCTTCGGCGTGAACACGTAGACCTCGTCGGGGAAGAGATCGACCTTCACGCTTTCGAGGAACTCCGCCGGGTCCGCCACCTCCTGCTGGAACTCCATGAGCTGCCGGAGCCAGGCGAAGCGCTCGGCGTCGCGTTTCTCGATGCCGCCGCTCCGCTCCTTGTACTTCCAGTGCGCCGCGATGCCGAACTCGGCGGTGCGGTGCATGCCGTGCGTGCGGATCTGCACTTCGATGCGCCGCTGTCCGGGGCCGATGACCGTCGTGTGGAGCGACTGGTACATGTTCGGCTTCGGAAGCGCGATGTAGTCCTTGAAGCGGCCCGGGATCGGCGTCCACTGGGAATGGACGACGCCGAGGGCTGCGTAGCAATCGGCCACCGTTTCGACGAGCACGCGGAACGCGACGAAGTCGTGGACCTGCTCGAACTCCACGTTCACGTCGCGCATCTTCCGGTGAATCGAATAGAGGTGCTTGATGCGCCCCTGCACATCCACCGCGAAGTTTCGCTCGATGAGCATCGTCTGGATGCGCTTGCGAACGTCGTCGATGTAGCGCTCGCTGTCGCGCGCCGCCTTCTTCGCCTTCTTTTGAAGGTCGCGGTACGCCTCTGGGTTGAGGTGCTTGAAGCTCAGATCTTCAAGCTCCGCCTTGAGCCAGTGGATACCAAGCCGCCCGGCGAGGGGCGCGTAGATCTCGAGGGTCTCGTTGGCGATGCGCTCCTGCGAATCGACCGACATGTGCTCGAGCGTTCGCATGTTGTCGAGGCGGTCGGCGAGCTTGACGAGGAGCACGCGGATGTCGCTCGCCATGGCGATGAGGAGCTTCCGGAAACTTTCCGCCTGCTGGTCTTCCTTGCAGGTGAAGTTGATGCGGCCGAGCTTGGTCGCGCCGTCCACGAGGAACGCGATCTCCTGCCCGAAGAGCTGCTGGATCTCATCGAGGGTCGCGGGCGTGTCCTCGACCACGTCGTGGAGCAGTGCCGCGCAGACGCTGGCCGTATCGAGCCGCATGTCGGCGATGACGTCGGCGACGCTCACCGGGTGGATGAGGTACGGGTCGCCCGACTTCCGGCTCTGGCCCTCGTGCATCCGGGCCGCGTAGACGTAGGCCTTGTTGATCAGATCCGTATCGGCCGACGGATGGTAGGTGCGAACCTTTTCGAGAATTTGGGTCAGTCGGACCATGGCCAAATCCGGGGCCGCACGCATGCATGGGGCCGCGAAAAGTTAAGAAAAAGGGCCACTTGGTATCTAACACCCGCCCCGAACGCCCACAAGCAACCGACCTGGAGGAGCGCGGACGCTAAGGGGAAAATGGGGGTCGACGCCCCCAGCTGCGCTACCTTTCGGATGTGTCGGACAAGGCGTCGCTGGCAAGTCGGGGGTGGGCACATCGACGGCGGTTCGCGCCGGCCGTGCTGGTCATTGGCGCCGCGGTCGTCGCCGTCCCCCTCCTCCGTGCGGTGCCCACGGAGTCGCGGATCCGTTACGGCCTCGGCCCGGACCATGCGGACGTGCACGACGTGCGTCTAGTCTACGCGCTCGAGGGGGATGACGTGCAGCACGCCACGTTTCACTGGCCCGAGGGCGCGCCGAAGACATTCGATCACGTGGTGAGCCTTTCGCGGGGCCGCTACACGCTTCGCGCCGAGCTCCGCGATGCGACGGGGGACCACGCCATCGACCGGACACTCGAGCTCCCGGCGGAGGGCACCGTTCACGTCGACCTTTTCGACATGGCCTACGCGGCGGTTCTTCCTTCGCAGTCGCGCCGAGATGGAGTGCCGCACCCCGGCGAGGCGCAACCTTGAGCGCGCCGTTTACCGATCACGCCTCGCGACGCAGCATCGAGCTCCCTCGTTGCGTGCTGGTGCACCTGTCGGGTCCGGACCGGGGTCGCGAGCGGATCGTTGATCGAGAACCCTTTCGCATCGGCAAGGCGCAGGAAAACGCCCTCGTGCTCGACGACCAGACCGTTTCGCGGATGCACTGCGAGATCGTGCGCGACGCGCGCGGGTATCTCCTCCGCGACCTCGAATCGACAAACGGCACGCTCATGGATGGCGCCGTGGTCAAGGAGGCGTACCTCGCGCCGGGCGCCGTGATCACCGTGGGCCAGGTCGAGCTTCAGGTGCGCTCCTTTGCCGAGCGTATCGAGTTGCTTCCGAGCGAAGCCACGCGCTTCGGCGAGGTCGTGGGCAAGAGCATCGCCATGCGCGAGATCTTCGGCCTGCTCGAGCGGCTCGCGCCCACGGACGCGACGGTTCTCCTCACGGGTGAAACGGGAACGGGCAAGGATGTCCTCGCGCGCAGCATCCACGCGGCGAGCCCGCGGAAGGCGCGACCGTTCATCGTGGTGGATTGTGGCGCCGTCGTGGGCACGCTCATCGAGAGCGAGCTCTTCGGCCATGAGAAGGGTGCCTTCACGGGCGCCGATGCCGCGCGCCAGGGCGCCTTTGAGCTCGCCCATGGCGGCACGCTCTTTCTCGACGAGATCGGCGAGCTTCCCCTCGACCTTCAACCGAAGCTGCTCCGAGTCCTTGAGCAGCGCACGTTTCGCCGGGTCGGCGGCACACGCGAAGTGGCGGTGGACATCCGCGTGCTCGCCGCCACGAAGCGAAACCTCAAGCTCGAAGTTGAACGCGGCAAATTCCGCGAAGACCTCTACTTCCGACTTGCCGTGGTGCCGGTGGAGGTGCCGCCGCTCCGCGAGCGTCGCGAGGACATCCCGCTCATCCTCGGGGCGCTCCTCGAGCGTGTCGCCCAAAACGGTCCGCCGGTGCGCCTCTCGCGCGGGATGGAAGACGCGCTCCTCGGTCACGACTGGCCGGGCAACGTTCGCGAACTCCGGAACGTGCTCGAGCGCTCCGTGTACTTGGCGCGGGCGGTGGGGGAGACCGAAATCTCCGTGACCGGGCTACCGCTCCCCGGCGGCGCGAAGGGTGGTGGCCGCTCGCCGGTGCCGCCCTTCGAGCCGGGCAAGAGCTACCGCGACACGAAGGCCGCCTGGGAAGAAAGCTTCGAGCGCGCCTTCGTCACGTGGCTCCTCGACCGCAACGACGGGAACATCAGCCGCGCCGCACGTGAAGCGGAGATGGATCGAAAGTACCTCCACAAGCTCGCCAAGAAGCTCGGCCTGCACCCCGGCGAAGGCGGTTCCGACAAGGACGACTAGGCCGGCCTTCCACTGGCCGTTCTCGGCCTGGACCGGCCCGATCGGCTTAACTATGCTCGCGCCGCCGTGCCGAGCGGGATGACGCGAGTGTTGGAAGCCGTTGGCGGAGCGATTCGTCACGCTCCGAGCCATGCGCTTCGCGCTGCGCGGGTTGGCTGGCCCGTTCTCCCCGGCATGGCTGCCCTCTTCCTCTTCGACGCCTACGAAGGGCACGTGCCGCGGGCGCCGCTCGTCGCGCTCATCCCGATCTTCGGTGTCATCGCCGCCGTGTTCTACCGAGTCGGTCGACCGCCCGCGGACGCCGCAGTGGTGGACGGCCTCCCGGGTTTCTGGAACGCGCAGCCGGGAGAGTCGCCGTACCTCGCGCCGCGCTACACGATCCCCGCCGCGCTCGCCGTCGCCCTCGTGGGCGCGCTGACCCTCGGGTATCCATCGTTCGAGTGGGTGGCCGTCGCGTCGCTGGTGGTCCTGCTCCCAAGCGCCGTTCGACGCCCCGGGCTGCTCCTCTTCGTCGTCGTGTCGGCGGCGTACCTGCCGCGCCTTGGTGGCTACGGCCTCTGGGACCCGTGGGAAACCCACTACGGCGAAGTCTCGCGCGAAATCCTCGCGCGGAAGGACTGGATCTCCCTTTGGTGGGCGCAGGAATACTGGTTCTGGTCGAAGCCCATTCTCATTTTCTGGATGGAAGCGACGAGCATGGCGTCGCTCGGCGTGAACTTCCTCCCGGACGCGAACCCCGAGAACGCCGAGTGGGCCCTCCGTCTTCCGCACTACCTGCTCAGCATGGGCGCGGTGATGAGTGTCTTCGCGCTCGTCCGCCGCACGTTCTCGGTGCGCGCAGGGTTCCTCGCGGGCCTCGCGCTCGCCACGATTCCGCACTTCTTCTTCCTTGCGCATCAGGCGATCACGGACATGCCGTTCGTGTCGACCATGACCATCGCCATGTGCTTGCTCGCACTGGCGCTTGTGACGGACCGCGACGCCACCGTGACGAGCTACCGCGTGGGCCGTTTCGCCTTCTCGGCGCAGCACGTGGTGTTGGCCGCCCTCATCGCCGTCGTGCTTCCGCAGGCGATCTACCTTCTCTCGCGCAACGTGACCCTCACGGAGGGTTTCCGTTTTGCGTTCCACCCCGACGCGTTCCTCTATGGCTCGGCGGGCAACGGCTCAGACGTGCCCGGGAACCCGGCGCCGCGCGAACACGAGGCGGCCGTGGGCGGGTGGGCGTTTCAGCCGATCACGCAGGGGTTCGTGTGGCTCCTCGGCCTCGCGGTCCTCGTGTGGATGTACCGCCGCGAGCGTCGCACGCGTGCGCTGCTCCTCCTTGGGTTTTACCTGTTTTGCGGCCTCGCGTTCATGGCGAAGGGGATCCCCGGCTTCGCGCTTCCGGGGCTCGTGGCGCTCTTCCACCTCGTCGCCACACGCAAGTGGAAGATGCTCGGCGACGGCGAACTTCGCGTCGCACGCGGCATGCTCACCGTCGCCGTGGTCGGCATGCCCTGGTACGTGGCCATGTACATGCGGCATGGCCGTCGGTTTACCGACCGGCTGCTCATCCACGACCACATCAATCGCCTGACCGCGGGTGTGCACGGCGACAAGGGCACGGTTCAATATTTCCTCGAGCAGCTCGGCTACGGCATGTTCCCGTGGATCGCCCTGGTACCCGTGGGCGTTGCCATCGCCCTCGTGTGGCGCCGCCGTTCGGACACGCGCGTGGCGGAACGCGAAACGCTCACGCTCTTCACACTTTGGTTCTTCGCGGCCTTCACGCTCTTCAGCGCCATGGTCACGAAGTTTCACCACTACATTTTCCCGGCCGAGCCACCCGCGGCAATCCTTGCCGCCATCGCCCTCGACCGCTTGCTCGGTGCGTGGGCGACCGGGTGGAGGGGGAAGCTCGGCGTCGTCCTCGCCGCGGGCTTCGGTGTCGCGTTGCCGTTTGCCCTGGGTGCGTTCGTGGGGAATCTCCGCGGCGTGATCCCGGAGGCCGTCGAGGCCGCCAATCGCGCCGATTGGGCGCGGCAGCACGCCGAATCCGCGGGGGTCGCGGGCGCGCTCGTGGTGGTCGCGCTCGCACTCCTTGTGGGTGCGGCCTGGCTCCTCCGAACGCGCCGTGCGGACGGAGAAAAGGCCGCGGATCCCGCGGTGCACACCCCGGCCTTCGCCGTCGCGATCCTCATGGGCGCCTCCGTGCTCGCGTTCGTTGGGCGTGACCTCGCGTGGCGCACCGACGCGCGCCCGGCGGGGTACGAGCGACTCATTCACCTCTTTGTCTACAACTACCAGCGCGCGTGGCCCGAGCAGTTCGATTACCGCGCTGCGCTCACGGGCTTCGCGTGTGCGGCGACGCTCGTGCTCGTGCTCTTCGCGGTGCCGCGGCTCCGTGCGATCTTCGGGCCCGCGTTCCTCGGCGTCGCCTTCGCGTTCACCTTCTGGACGGTGAACATCTACCTCGTCGACCTTTCACCGCACTGGGGCCAGCGTGAGCTCATCAAGGAGTACTACGAACTCCGGAAGGGCCCGTCCGAGCCGTTGCTCGCCTACCAAATGAACTGGAAGGGCGAGAACTTCTACACGGGCAACCACGCCTTCGTGTTCGTGAAGCTCGACACGAAACAGCTCAAGGACTGGATCACCGATCATCCGGGGCAGCACGCGTACGCGCTCCTCGAGCACTCGCGGGTGGGCTCCTTCCGCGGGCATGTGCGCGGCGGCGAGGTCAAAGAGGTCACCACCAAGCGGGACAACAACAAGTTCGTGCTGCTCTCCGTGACCCTCCCGGGCCGGGAAAAAGACGAGCAAATTCAATCAAATTGAACGATCAGGCTGATCGATCGCCCAGCACTGAACGCCGAAAACTGGACGCGTGAGCAGTACCCCCCGCATGCTCGTTTCCATGCACCACGACGTTCTCCTTCTCACCCTCGATTCGCTCTTCACCCTCTCCGCCCAGACGGTGGAACCCACGCCCATGCGGCTCGCCGTGGAAGTCGGCGTTCGGGAGGCAGTGGTCATCGAAGCGCTCCACCACCTCGAGAGCCGTGGCCTCGTGGATGCGGGGCGCGTGCGCCTGACCATGCGGGGCCTCGCCACCGCCGCCGCGCTTCACGCGTCGCTTGAGCGCACCGCGGCGACGACGCTCCGCGCGGCCTGAACCTGGGTCCCTTCGTCGCCGATGGCTTGGACGACGCGCTCCACCGTGCGAACGGACGGCGCCACGACGAAAAGGAGTTCCTTGTTCCGAAGGTGGCTCACCTGCCCCACGCGCTCGCCCTTCGGGTTGTGGATCCCGATCTGGGCGCCGACGTAGCGCTTGAAGTCCACATCCACGACACCCACATGCCCTCGCTCGCCGAGGATCGCTTCAAGCGTCGCGCGATCGAGGTATCCCTCGTTGTTGAACGAGACGAGTAGGTTCGGCGCGCGCGTCGCCTCGACGACCGCCTGGAACGCATCGCGAATGGCCCGCTTGCGGTTGAACGGGCTCGCGTACTCGCGGCATGCCACCCGCTTGCGCGCGACGCCGTACGCCTCCGGGGCGTCCCAGCGCACGAGCGTCTCCCAGATGTGGTAGTTGCCCATGTACGAGTGCTGGTTGTACGGCGGGTCCAGGTAGACGAGGTCCGCGTCGACAGCTCCCGCGGCCTCGAGCGCGTCGAGTTCGAGGGCCTCGCCCGGCCCCAGAAGCACGTCCGGCATGCGGAGTTCCATGGGCTGGAGGGCCCGCGCCGCCCAGGATTTGAGGTAGGCCATCTGCACGCCCGTCGTCGAGTCGACGCGATCGGCCGCCTCCATGAGCGACGTGAGGACGACCGCCTCAAGCGTGGGCTCGAGGTCCATCTTCCGAATGGCGTTGCGCATGGCGTCCACGCGCGCGCCGTTTTCAGGCCGGAAGTAACGCGCGTCTTCGCAGAACGTTTGCGTGAAGTAGCCGGGCTTGCCCGGGAGCGCATGGAGTTCGGCGAGGATCGTCCGCGCATCCTTCTCGACGCGCGATCGGTCCGCCTTCACGTAGCACCGTGCGAGGGTCGCGGCGTAGCGCAGGTGATCGTTGGCCGTGACGTGGAAGCCTTCGCGCTTGAGCGCATGACCCACGCGCGACGTACCCGAAAACAGATCAAGTACCGACTCGACGTCGCCAAAGGCGCCCGCCGCCCGCACGATGCGCGGCAGGAGCAATCGCTTCGAGCCGAGGTACTTGATCACGCGGTCGCACCTTACACGCCCGCGCGATCGCCGGTGCCGCGTCGAACCGCCGCGACGCTTCGTCGTGGACATCCACGCCGTTCTCCGGTGAGCAAACGCACGAGCGCCTTGGCCCACGTCCCCGTCGGGGCGTAGACGCACCTTCGCCTGTCCCCCCGCGGGCTCCTGGCAACTGGCTGTCACAGGAGGTTGTCCATGCGTTTTTCCATTTCGTTTTCAATCCTTTTGGCGGCGCTCGGTGCCTTCGGCTGCACCGCGGACGGCGCGTCCAAATCGCTCGAAGGCGGTCCCCTTTCCGGGCGCGCCCGCGGTGATGCCAAAACGGACGTCCTTCCCGCGACGCCCACCGGCGCGGAGCAGCAGGGGAAGGCCGACGGCAACGACCCGCGCGATCAGTACCCCGGCTCCTACGGCTTCACGAACCCGCCATCCGTAAAGAGCGCCGTCGCCGGTGAGTTCGAACCCATCAACACCTTCTTCATCGGTTGGGGCTCGGGCGCCTGGGAGAACGAACAGTTCTTCGCCGAGATCATCCGCGCCTCGGCCGATGAGGTGACGGTCACCATCGTTGTGCCCGATCAGCAGTCCGCCAACGCCCTCGACAGCGACCTCGCGGGCTTCGGCGTGAACATGGCAAACGTGCAGATGGTGCTCTACGGCGTCGATACCATCTGGATGCGCGACTATGGTCCGCTTGCCGCCGCATCAAGCTCGGGCGCGTTGACCCTCGTCGACCCGCGCTACTACTGGGGCCGCTGGATGGATGATTACTTCCCGACGGCGCTCGCCAACGCCGACGGACTTCCCGCCTCGCGTCCGCCCATCGAGATGGAGGGCGGCAACTTCCAGTCCGACGGTCAGGGCCGCTGCGTCGCCACCGACGCCCACGTCGAGCGGAACTACGCCTTTGGGTACACCGCCGCCGACATCAAAAACCTCTTCGCGGCCTACTACGGCTGCCAACAAACAACGCTCGTGCCCGCCCTGTCGGGCGAAGGTACCGGCCACGTGGACATGTCCGTGCACGTCACCGGCCCTGGCGAAGTGATCGTTGGGCAGTACACGACCGCCGACGACAGCGTGAACGCCAAGCGCCTCGATCAGGCGGCCCAGATGCTGGCGAATGACGGGTTCCTCGTGCGCCGCGTGCCCATGCCGAAGAACGATCGCCGCAGCGTGTTCCGTTCGTACACGAACGCCCTCGCCGTCAACGGCAAGGTGCTCGTCCCCGTCTACGACGAGGATCAGCGCTACGAGCAGGAGGCGCTCGCGGTGTTCAAGGAAGCCTACCCGAACCGTCAGCTCGTCCCGATCGCCTCGGACGCCATCATCCAGTGGGCCGGCGCGATCCACTGCGTGACGATGACCTACAATCAGTAGGCGACGTCAGAACGCGGTCTAGTTGCTCGGGCGTTTCCCGCCGCCGTGTCGTCCCGCGCGGCCGCGGAACATACGAGCATCCTGCCGCGCCGCAATGCGGTCGAAGGTGCGCTGTTGATCCGGACGGAGGACCGCGCGGATCTCCGCGTCCATCTTCGCCTTCATTTCGCGGAGCGGATCGCCGCACTTGTCCATGGCGTCGTCGAGGCGGGCCCGGCGTTCGGTGGCGTGCGCGCGGAAGATCGCGCGGACCTTCTCGCGCTGCGCGTCGTCGAGCCCGAGCGCACGGTTGAGGGCATGCATGCGCCACTCGCCGCGTGGGCCAGCGTCGGGCGAGACCAGGTTCGCCAGATTCCGTTCTGCGCGCACGTACATCATGCCGCCCCCGGTGATGACTCCGAGGAAGAACACGGCAAAGAGGGCGCCGGCGGCTTTCCACACGTTGGCGTTCATAGGTCGAAGTCCTCCGCAGCGTAGGTCTCGGCGACCGAGTCCGTGGTGATCGCGTCTTCGCGTACGGCGAGGAACATGGCGAGCGCAGCAACGAGGAGCGCGCCGGGCACGCCGAACCACGCCGCGCGACGGACACCATCCACGAAGCTCGGTGCGGTTGGGCTCGACGCAGCTTCCCGTTCAACGGCCGCCATGATCCGCGCCTCGAAGCCG
Organism: Polyangiales bacterium; assembly: GCA_041389625.1. Taxonomy (GTDB): domain Bacteria; phylum Myxococcota_A; class Polyangia; order Polyangiales; family JAWKRM01; genus JAWKRM01. The sequence continues at coordinate 130,577 of JAWKRM010000001.1, read as the reverse complement.
CCGCGCGCGCCGACCCTGTCCGTCTCGCGACGCAGGCGCTCGAGCGCGTCTTCGATTTCCATCAGGCCTGGTTCATTCGGTTCCATCATGCCCCCTGTGCTTCCTGCGAAGCTCGGCCCGCGCGCGCACGAGCCGTTGTTCTACCGCGCCCTCGGTTGAATCCGTGAGTTCGGCGATCTCCTTCGCCGTGAACCCCTCCATCGCCTGAAGTGTGAGCGCGATGCGTTGGTCCGGCGGGAGGTCTTTGAGGAGCGAGTCGAGCTCGCGGAGCGACACATGGGCGGTGGCTTCGGCCTCGCCCGAGCCGGCGAGACCTTCTGGGATTTCGTCGCTCACCGGTCGCCTCGATCGGGCACGAAGCGCGTCGAGTGCCACGTTCGTCATGATGCGGTAGAGCCACGTATCCACCTTTGAGCGGCCGTCGAATTTGCCGTCGACAATGGCACGGTACGCGCGCACGTAGGCCTCCTGCGCCGCATCCTCTCCGTCGGCCGCGCTCCCGAGGAGCCGCGCCCCAAGGCGCACCAGTCGATGCTGGGTCCCATTCACGATGACCGCGAACGCGTGAGCGTCGCCCCGCCGGACGCGCGCGACGGCTTCGTCGAGCGAGCGCAGGTCGAGTGAGGTCTCGTGGGGTGGGGTCAAAGGGCACGTCTCTCCCTCGGGTTCGACAGGTCCACGCATTTGGACGCCGCGACGCCGGGGTCCCCTACGGTACTGCCGGCGATTTCCTTCGGGACCGTGACTTTGCCCAACAAATCCGCGCACCAAAAAAAATCGTAGGGACCGCCCGGGCCGCGGCGTCGAATGGATTGGACGGCCAGAGCGTCCGCTCCCCCAACCGAAAGGAAGTCAGTTATGCGTCGATGGATGGAGACCCGCACCGTTTCTTCTCTTGCTTTGTCGTGGGCCCTCGTCCTGCCGGCCGCCGGATGCGGCGCCGATGCGGGCGACACGGGTTCAATGCGCACCGACCAAGCGCTTGCGTCGTCCGCCGATGGCGGCATGGGCGCGCCGCGTGCCGAGGGGAGGCGCGGCTTCCGTGACGGCAAAGGCCATCACGGCCGCAAGGGCGCCCGCTTTGATCGTTGGGACAAGGACGGCGACGGCAAGATCGCGCTCGCTGAACTTCCTGAGCGCGCCCAGGCGCACTTCGGCGAAGCCGACGCGAACAAGGACGGCTTCGTGGACCGCGAAGAGATCAAGGCGCACTTCGAGGCCAAGCGCGCCGAATTCATGAAGCAGGCTGACACGAACGGCGACGGCCAGCTGTCGGACGACGAACGCAAGGCCGCCTTCGAGAAGAAGGCCGAAGCGCGCTTCGCGGAGAGTGACAAGAACGCGGACGGCAAGTTGGTCGAGGGCGAAGTGCCCGAGCGCATGTGGCAGCACCTCGTGGTCGCGGACGCCGACAAGGATGGCGCGCTCACCTTCGCCGAGCTCAAGGCGGCCCACGACAACGGCACGCTTCGTCCGCGTGGTGGCCGCGGTCACGGCAAGAAGGGTTTCCGTGGTGGTCACGGTGGCCCGGGACACGGGGACGGTTTTGGCCCGCCGCGCGGCGGCAAGGGCGGCCCCCGCGGCGCCACGACCCCGGCCGAATAGCGAGTCGACGGTCTGAATGCACGAAGGGCCGCGGGTTTCCCCGCGGCCCTTCGTGCTTGTGCAACGCGCGTGACGCGTACGCGCGCGTTACGGCAGTGCGATGGCGTAGCAGGCGCCCGAGTCGAGGGCGGAGTTGTCCGCACCGTCGCCGTCCACGGCCGTTGCGTTGCTGTCCTCGGCCGGCGCGCCCGCAAAGAGCAGCGACCCATCGGCGGAAAGGGTCACCGACGTGCCGAAGATGTCGTTCTCATCCGTGTTGTTCGCTTTGATGTAGTGGGTTTGCGTCCAGCCCGTCGTGCCGTGCACAAATGAATAGACCGCGCCCGACATGTCCGCGCTGCCGTCATCCTGGTCGCCTTCGAAACCGGTGCCGTCCCCGCTCTCGTTCGGCGCGCCGACGACCACCACGTTTCCGTCGGTGGAGACGGCGACGCTGTGGCCGAAACTATCGCCGCCATCCGGGTTCGAGGCTTTCATGTACGCCTCCTGTGTCCAGCCCAGGTCGGTGTAGCGGAACACGTAGACGGCGCCCACCGACCACGCGCTCGTGTCGAGTTCGTCGCCATTGATGCCAGGCGAGGCGCTGGGTTCGCCATCCGCGCCGACCACGAGCACCGAGGCGTCACCCGACAGGGCGACCGACTGGCCGAAGTAGTGTTGATCGCCGGAGTTCGACGCCTTGATGTAACTCTCTTCCCACCAATCCCCATCCTCGCCCTTGCGGAAGAGGTAGACGGCGCCCGCGCCGTAGGTTGACTCGTCGTGCTGATCCGAGTTCACACCGTCGCTTTCGCTGCTCTCCTGGCTGGCGCCCACCGCGAGCGTCTGGCCGTCGGGGGAAAGGGCCAACGACGAGCCGAAGTAGTCCCAAGTGTGCGGAAGGGACGACTTGAGAAACGCGGCCTGTTGCCATCCGAGCACATCGTCGTGGTCGAACACGTAGACCGCACCGGCGTTTGTTCCGGAGTTGTCGGATTCGACTCCGTTCGAATCGAGCCCGTCTTCGCCCCATGCGCCCACGGCGAGGGTCTTCCCGTCGGCGGAGAGCGAGATGGCGCCGCCGAAACCGTCCCCCGAGTCCGCATTCGAGGCCTTCAAGTAGGCCTCCTGGACCCACGCCCCCGCGGAGCGACGGAAGATATACGCGGCGCCGGCGTTGTCCTGGGAGTTGTCGGCCTCATTGCCGCCTGCGCTTGTCGCGGCGCTCGACTCGCCGATGGCACCAATGGCCAAGAGCGTGCCGTCGGCGGAGAGGGCGACCGTGGTGCCGAAGCGATCGTAGTCGTCGACGCTCGATGGTTTGATGAATGCTTCTTCGCTCCACGTGCCGGCGTCGCAGCGGAAGATCGTCACGGCACCCGCACTCAATTTCGGGCCGGCGACGGGCGATGGATTCACGCCCACCGAGTCGGTGGATTCGCCGGGCATGCCGACCGCGAGCATGGATCCGTCGGCGGAAACGGCGACGACGCTTCCGAGCTCCGTCTCCTCGGCGCTGTGCGTGCCCTTGAGGTAGGCCGACGCGCTGCACGTTGCCGACACGGTGGCGAAGTCGCCCTTGGCGTTCGTCCATCGTCGCGCATGGGAGGCTTCCGGGTTCCCCGTCTCGCTGGCACAGCCCGCGAGTGCAACCAAGCCCGCCAGGGCCACGAATCGGGAATCTTCAAGACGCATGAAAGCCTCCGCGCTCCGGTTTACGCGCCGCGTCACAGCCGGCAAGAACGGCCGTGCGGACGCGCACGGCGGAACGGTGGTTTTCGGCATCTGCACCTGATGGTGCAAATCGCGGAATTGGCTCATGGGGCGCCCTGATCGGCCCGCGCTGCACCCGTCATGCCCGTGACGGTGGCCCCCCCCCTCGGCGTTCGCTCCGCGAACGCCCGCGCGAAGCGCGCGCCCGCCGGCCAACGAAAACGCCCAATTCCGCGATCGCCTGCGTACGCAGGCGGTGCCATCAAAAACGAAAGGGCGCTGCAAAGCAGCGCCCTTGTGCGGAAGAAAGGACTTGAACCTTCACGACCTTGCGGCCACTGGAACCTGAATCCAGCGCGTCTGCCAATTCCGCCACTTCCGCGTGTGGGGCCGGCAAGCTAGGCCGCCGTCCCCGCGGATGCAAGCACCATACAATGTGCGCGATCTGCCGACGTCCGCGTTGCAACGTTTGCGGACCCCCGCACTGGATGCGACGCGCCGAAGGGACCTTGCGCGGCGAAAGTCCATTGTTTGCAGGTATTTGGTGATCCGGCGTCGAAGGTACGAGCATTGCTATGGAAAGGGGGAGGCATGCGGCTTGTCGACCAGAGACGGAGGGGAACGGCGCGGCGCCACCGTGCGCGGCGGGGCGGCTTCACCCTCATCGAGCTCATGACGGTGGTCTTCATCATCGCCATCAGCGCCACGCTGGCCGGCCCCGCGTTCCGGGGCGCCTCGGTGGAGCGCAAGAACGGCCAAGCGACGCTCGACGTGCTGCGCCTCTTCCGGAACGCACGCTCCGAGTCCATCGCCTACGGGCGTGCGCACCTGATCCGCTTTCTCCCGGACGCCGACGGCGCCTTCCGCGTGTACCGCGGCGCCACCAGTTCCTGCCTTGATCAAGTGACGTCGCTTACCCCGAACGGCTGGAAGGATGTCCTCGCCGTTGGCGACTGTGACGCGGCCACCACGATGTGCATCGATTACGTCGTAATGAACGACGACGACTACGCCATCGCAAGCTCGACCTTGAGCGTCGTCGCCGTCGACAAGATGGGCGGCTCGGCGGAGAGCAATCAGGCCATCGACGTCTGCTTTGAACCCCAGGGCACGATGTATTGGCGGCGCGCCGCCGACACTGCGAACCTCGACATTGCCACGCTCGCATCCGAGGACTCGGCCGGTGCCCTCAACGGGGGCTTCCTCTTTCAGTTCACCCGGAAGGACGGCGGTGTCGTGACGGGCGTGAGCCGTTACGTGGCGCTTCCCCTGGGCGGCCAGGCGAGGATTCTCCGATGACGACGCCGACGACGACGATGTCGCGCAAGCACAGGCGTGGATACACGCTCATCGAGGTCATGATGGCCATCGGCATCATGACCGTTGGCGCCGTGGGCATCATGTCCCTCCAGCAGGCGGCCACCTCCGCCAACATTCAGGCCTATCACCTCACCACGGCCAACGAGGTGACGCGCATTTGGCTCGAACGACTCCGCCGTGATGGCCTCAGCTGGGGTGCGCAGCGCACCGTCGATGGGTTCACAATCAACCTGCTCAGCACGGAGTACCTCCGGTCGGCCGACGCGCTCGTGGTGGGTGATTTCTCGGACTGGATCGCGTTGGTGCCGCCCGGTTCCACGGCGACCGATAGCTGGGCCTTTGATTACCGCGGCGTCGACACGCGTTCCACGGCGGACTGGACCTACTGCACGAACGTTCGCTTCGCCCGTGTGCTGAGCGCGACCACGACGAACGCCGTGCGGACCGACGTGCGCACCTGGTGGAACCGCTATGCCACCTCCTCGAACACCGACTACGGCGGCTCGGGCGCGTTCCAATGCGCACAGGGCGCGCAGGCGGCGGCCATCGACGATGAACTCGTGGGTGCGGGGCGGATCAAGGCCGTCTACGCGTCACAGATCATTCGACCGGTGGAGGTGCAGCCATGAGCGTGCACCGTTCCACGCAGCAACCTCGAAGCCGTCGATCGCCACGCCGCGCCGCGGGCTTCACCCTCGTCGAAATGATGGTGGCGCTCACGGCCGGTGCCATCGCGATCACGTCCATCTATTACGTGAGTGCCGCCTCGTCCCAGCACTTTCAAGAGCAGCAGCTCGTGGCGAACATGCAGACGGCGGTACGCCTGGCCGCCGAGCGCATCCGCGCCGATTTCCAGCGCGCGGGCTTCCTCGGAAGCGTGAATCCGCGGTTCAACGGTGAGGGAGCGGAATGCGCGGGCGACTTCGTCAGTTCGGGTGCGCCGAACGATTACGTGCAGGGCTTTTGGCTCCAAGACGGCGCCATGACGTCGTTGCTCGATCAGCAGGGCACGAACGAGGTGCAGGCGGATGAAGTGCGTCTCGTGGGCAACTACGCGACCGCCGACGAGTACGTGGCCGAGGTGTTGCCGGCGAGCCAGCTGCGAATCGACGTGAACAACCAGGCCTTTCGCCGGAGCTTTGGGACCAGTGTCCTCGCGGCCGATTACAAGGATGCGGTGCTGGCGGTCTTCGGTGGCGGCAAGGACCCCGACACCGCTCCGGTTCGCATCGTCCGCGTCCGAACCTCCCACGGGCGCATTCTGCTCGCGAAGCTGACGGCGGTTTCGGAGGGGTCCGGCACCGGTCCGATCCTGACCCTCGACACGTCGAACGTGAACACCGACGCGTGTTTCAAGACCACCGAGTGGGTCACCGTGGCGCCGCTCATGCGCATTCAGTACGCGGTCGGGTCGTGGCAATCGGCTTCGGGGTCGAAGTTCGCCGGCTCCACGCCCCTCGTGGGTCAGCAGGCGGGGACGGTCGGGAGCGTTACCTCGCAAGCCCCCGCGCTCATTCGCCGAGAAATCACCTTCGACGCAGAGAAGACGCCGGTCGACGGCACCGGCAACGCCGACGCAACCGCGCAAGTCGTGCTCGAGTACCTCGCCGAGTTCAACGTCGACCTCTTCGTGGATACGCGTGCCAACGATTCCTTGCCGCCCAGTGTCGTGCGTGCCGACGACCCCGCGGTGGATTGGACGCTCGATTCCAACACCAACACGAACGACGCCGATGCCAGGAACTCCAATTCCATGAGCACCGTAGGCCCCCAACGCATCCGTTCGGTGCAGCTGCGCCTCTCGACGCGTAGCCCCTCCGAAGACGCCCGCTTCACGTTCGTGGCCCGCGGTGGCTCCACCGCGCCGCTCCTCCGCTATGAGCTCGATCCGGGCGTTGCGGGTGCGGCCCGCGTGCGCACGATCCAAACGGAGATCTTCCTTCCGAATTTCTCGTACAAAGGACGGCTCAACCAATGACGCACCGAACTCGACCTTCCGTACGAGTGCGGCGCGAGGGCGCCGCCATGATCGTGGTGATGCTCGTGCTCCTCGCGGCGACGGCGACGGCCGCCTTCGCGGTGCACTCCACGGGCTACGAGCTCGCGGCCGCCGGTTACGAGCGTCAGGCCATCCAAAGCCAGTACGCGGCGGAGACGGCCATCGGCTCGTTCATGGCCGCCACGCGCCAGTCCACGCGCCCCGATTTCTATAAACTCCTCGGCCGTGAGTCGACGTTCTGCGGTGCGGAACCGTCCATTTCCTCGGGGCGCCTCGGGTACCTGATCCTCCTCGATCAGCTCTCGGACAGCGGTCTCGGTATCGCGCCGGTCGATCGTGACGCCCTGGGTGGGAACCGGCAGATCTATAACCCTGGTTACTTCATCTGCGTCTATGACGGCGCGGTGGACGCGACCGAAGTGGCGGGCGACGCGCTTGCGGGTGGCTCCGGTGCGCACCAGCAGCGCCGCGAGCGCATCACGGTGACGGCGTACTCGAGCCTTCGCATGGATCTCGACCGCGACGGCACCGCGAGTGGCGACGTCACGACGAGCGAGACCTACGGCAACATCGCGGACACCAGCTGGACGCGCGAGTACCACGAGGTTGTTTCGGGCGCGCGGGCACACATTATCACCGATCCGTACATGGATTGATCGGGGGGCGGGAACGGATGATGACGAAATACGGATTCATGAAAATCGGGGTCATCGGTGCGCTGGCGCTCATGCTCGGAAGTGCGAGCGTGGCGGCGGCCCAGTCGACATCGGGCACGCCCGACGTTCGAAGCATCAACCCGCGCGTTCTATTCGCGCTCGACACCTCCGGCTCCATGGAGCGCATCCCGGGCTGCGTCTGTAGTCGCAACGGCGTCCCGAACGTGGACTGCACGTGCCTCGCGGGGGATGCGACGTGCGAAGACTGCCTTCCGGACTGCGTGACGCCTCCGCCCGGCTACACCTTTCCGAGCGTCGAGCCCACGACCGCAGCGCCGCAAAACCGCATGAAGATTTTGAAGACCGTACTCGCGGGCGGCCCGCCGAGCCTCGGTACGTACGGCGACGGCACGCCAAGGAAGGACTACTGCGTGCCCTTCGATCGCACCGATCCGTTCTGGTCGAGTGCCATCGATGCCGACTACACGCTTCCGGTGGCCCGCTACTACTCGGATGTCATCGCGGAGCAGTGTCCGTACATCAACGAGTGGAACGGCGGCCTCTTCGAGACCTACCAGAACGAAGTTGATTTCTCGATCATGACGTTCGACGCGCTCCCCTCCTGGAAGGGGCAGAGCGAGCTTGTGGAGGACTACAACTGGGATGCGACCCGCTCGGCCGCCATCGAGGGCGGCATCTCCTACGGTGAAGACAAGCCGCTCACGTTCCCGGGCTGCAGCGACTCGTACCTCATCAACGTGGGTGCGAAGGGTTACAAGATGCCGTACTGGCCCTTCGGCTACGACCCGGATGGGCTCGGGCTCAACTGCCCGCAGTCGGACATCTCGAACGTTCAGCCGAAGGACAGCTACCTCGGCCCCATGTTCCCGTTCCCCGGCTTCTCGTGGACGGATCCGGGCGACGGAACGACCACCCACGTGCTTTCGGGCGGCGACACCTCGCTCATGCGCAAGGCGGTTCGCAAGATGCGCGCCTACGGGTCGACGCCCATCGCCGGCATGCTCGACGACATTCGCTATTACTACGAGACGGCGACCGAACCCGGCTACGCGGACAACGATGACTACGGCGGCTGTCGCGACAACTTCGTCGTCCTCATGACCGACGGTTACCCGAACCTCGAGTTCCGCGGCGCGCCCTACTTCTGCGACACGGACGGCTATCAGTGCCCGTACGACAAGGCCACGGACATCATTCAGGACCTGGTCGCGAACCACGTTCGGCGTGTGTACGTCGTCGGGTTCGACGTCGACAGCACGGGCCCGACGGCCGACTACCTGAACACCCTTGCCGAGCTTGGCAACTCCTGCCACACGCTTGCGGACGGCACGGAGGAGTGCGCGCGGTTCCCCTCGGGCGCCAGCGACCTCTCGAAGACGTTCTCGGACATTCTCGACGAGACGCTCTACTCGGCCACGTCGCGTACCCTGCCGGCGTTCGCCACCGGCTACAGCGCCGCGGGTACCGAGCAGGCGCAGTTCAACTCCGGTTTCCGCCCGGGTGGATCCGTCGGGGCGTGGTCCGGTGTTCTTGAGCGCCGCGTGTACAAGTGCGACGCGGGCACGGCGGTGCTCCAGGACGTCCGCGACAAGGTCGACCAGTTCCACGTGCTCCTCGATGAGGATCGCGACAACGGTGATCGCCGCCTGTTCACGCTCCAGCGTGACGACACGACGAACCCAACCCTTCCGCCGACCGCGTGGATCAGCGCGTCGACGCTCCCGAGGCGAGCGGGTTCCCGGATCTTGGCGGCCTGATGGGGCTCGTGGCGGGGACCGATCTACCCGAAGCGCGCATGAGCACCGTCGCACTCAACCCGCCGGCCCCGGCGACGAAGCTTCTTACGGCGGCGTTCCTTGGCGCGGGTGACGACGCGACGCGCGACCACATCCTTGGGTGGGTCGATGCGACCAACGTCGACTCCGCGGGCCAGAAGCGCCCCGCCATGGCGGACATCTTCCACTCGACGCCGGCCATTGTGCGCATTCCGACGTCGGGCAGCTCCGACCCCGCGTACGAACTCTTCGTGTCGCAGCTCAAGCAGGTGGCTCGGCCGAGCGTTCTCTATTTCGCGACGAACGACGGCATCCTGCACGCGATCCTCTCGGAGGACTGGTGTCCGCCCACGGGCACGGATCTTTCGGGGCCGCCGGACCTCGGGCCCGACGGCATCTGCGATACCACCGATCCGGGCTCCTACCGGGCGGGCACGGAGCTCTGGGGGTTCGTGCCTCCGGCCACGTTCCCGAAGCTGACGGCCGCGTACTCGGGCGCGACGCCGCTCCGAAAGGTCATCTTCGACGGTTCGCCGGTCGTACGTGACGTCACGCTCGCGCGCGAGTCGGGCGACACGAGCGCGAACATGCGTTACCGAACGATTCTGCTCACGGGCATGCGTGGCGGCGGCAACTCGTACATCGCGATGGACGTGACGGACCCGACGGGTGCCGGCGTCGATAACGCCGTGGCCACGGCCCAGCCCACGTTCCTTTGGCAGTTCTCGAACGCGGACATGGGTCAGACCTACGGCACGCCGGCCATCACGGAGTTGCTCGTGTACGACCCCGTGAGCCAGACCAACCAACGCCGCGCCGTGGCCATCATTCCCGGCGGCAAGGGCGTCCTTTCGGGACCCGGCGGCTGCGACGCGACGCCGAGCACGAGCCCCGCGGCCATCGATCCGCCGAACGGGGTGTACCCGACGGGCACGACGCGAGCGGTGCGAACCTCGCGTCGATGCTGGACGAGCGCGGGCCGAAGCCTCTACATCGTCGACATCGCGACGGGCACACTGCTCCGGAAGTGGGATTCCACCGATTGCCAATCGGAGGCGCTCGGCACCTACGATCGATGCATCACGGCGCCCTTCGTCGGTGGCATCACGGCGTACCCCGACGCGGTCGGCACCCTGGCGGAGCTCGCGTACACCGTCGACGAAGACGGCGTGATGTGGCGGCTCGATCTCACGAACACCGACCCGTCGAAGTGGGACCTCCAGCCCCTCCACGACATCTTCAATGCGCCGATCATCCCGGGCAACGAAGCGACGCCCCTCTCGAGCCCGGAGGAGCGTGGTCTTCCGGTGTTCGGCTCGCCGCTCATCTCCGTGGATGAGAACGGCAACCGCGTGATCATCCTGGCCACGGGCGACCTCGACTCGCTCGACAACGCCGATGAGGTCAATCGCATCGTGTCGTTCACTGAGTCGTACGACGATACCAACACCCCTGGGCGTTGGTACGCGCACATCAACTGGGAGGTGCCGCTCATTCGAGGCGAGCAGGTGACCGGCCCGCCGCAGCTCTATGAGGGCACGGTGTACTACTCGACGTTCGTCACGAAGACGACCGCAACGAACCTCTGCGCCTTCGGCTTCAGTCGACTCTGTGGTGTGGACTATGTGCAGCACCTCGACACGGGCCCGGGGCTCGCGCCGAGGCCGCGGCTCACCGACTCCGTGTCCGGTAACATCGTCGAATGCGAAGGCGACGAAAGTCGTGCGGATTACGCGAACGCCGTCATCAACGGCGTGGCCATTACGCAGCGTCCCACCTGCACCACCTCGACCACGGTTTCCTGTTCGGGTAGCACCGTTGGCTGTCCGGCGGGCGGGACCATGAAGGGCATCTCGAGCATCACGCCGGGTTCGACGCAGCTCGTCGCCCTCGTCGGTGGTACGGGGCAGGCCCTGGGCGGTTCGAACAGCGAGATCAAGGAGATCAACCGCGACCTCGGCGCGAACGCGCGCTACGTCACGGCGCTCTCCTGGATCGCGTCGGCGTACTGACGTCGCGCGGGCGGCTTCGCATGTCGGGGGTCGCAAGCACGGCGATGCATGGTGTAGGCTCACCGTCGTGAAGCACCTCGTAACGATCGTGTTGCTTTGCGTCGCGGGCTCGGCGGCGTGTGCGCGCTCGGCGGATCGCGAAGTGCGCGGCGAAGAGATCCCCGCCAACCTCCGTGATCAGCCCACGAACCAGCCCAAGCAGCGATTCGATCGCACGGGCGAGCTCCTTGAGTCGAAGACCAAGCTCGAGGGGCTTCCGTTGCCCGTCGACTTGGGCCCGGAGGTCGTGCTGAACGGGGCGCATGTCTACAAATCGCGGCTGCCCATCGACAAGCTCGTCCGGTACTTCACCAAGCACCTGAACCCGGAGGAGATCCAGTACGTCGGCCGTGGCGCGCGCTTCAAGCACGCCACCGTGGCCGATGTGGAGGATGGCCCTCCGCTCAACGTCTCCATCGCGCCGGCGGGATCGCAAACCCGTGTGGAGATCGAAATCATTCGCCCTCCGCCCGAAAACCCCGTCCCAGAATCGGAGCTCATGCAGCGCTTCGAGGACGAGTGGCGCAAGGGCACGTAGGGCGCGTCTCGAGGAGCATGGGAGACGTCGTTCGTAGCGGGCACCGTGCAAGGCGCGTGGGTGCGTGTGCCATCGTCGCCATGGCCGTGACCGCGGCGTTTGCGGCGGATGCCGTCCGTGCCGAACCTCCGGGCCGTGCGGCCGCGGGCGATGTGGCCGTGGATCCTGGCGCCCAAGGTGCCGGTGACGTCGCGCCCGTCGTGGATCGGAAGGACGACATCACCGGAAGACTCGAACGCGTCGGAACGCGTGCGTCGACCGTGCGCAATGGCGCCGCGCTCGTCGCGCAGGCCAAGCGGGCGCTCGAAACCTCCGCGCAACGGACCCGCGGCGGAGATGCCCCCGGTGCGGAGCGTGCGCTCGGGATCGCCGAGGCGGCGGTGTGGCTCCTCGAAATGCGGATCGAGGTCCTCGAGATCGTCGCCCTGCGTGACCTCGCAAAGAAGCGCGCCGAGGCGGCGCGCCGGCGTCTCCTGGAGGCGAAGCACGCGCTCCACGACGTGAAACGGAACGCGGCGGCGTCCGGCGCGCCCACCGCGCCGAACCCCGTGCCGGCCTCGCCTGCGGGGGGAGACTCGGACTGATGGGCGCCACGACACGCGGAGTCGAAGGCGTACGCCCGAGGTGGCGCGACGGGGCGCTCTGCCTGCTGGTGGCGTCGGCAATCTCGGCGTGTGGCGCGGGCCCCAAAACGGAGGCCGAGTCGGCGCTCGACGCCGTCCAAAGTGCCGCGGCGCTTCGAGCGAGGGCGGAGGCGCCCGACCTGGTTGCCCTTGCCGCCCTCGCGGCGGACCGCGCCCGGGCTTCCGAGGCCACCGGCGATGCGGTCGCCGCGGCCGAGTACGCCACGCGCGCCCGCACGCTCGTGGAGGTGGCGGTTGCCGCCACGGATCTGGCGGTCCTCGAGCGGGAACGCCGTCGTTACGAGACCGACGCTTCGAAAACGCTGGTCGACGTGGCGGCGGTCGAAGCGACCCTGCGCGCCGAGACCGAGCGTGTGCAGCGGGACGCGGCGGCCGCCCTTGCGGGGGACGAGGCGAGCCGGGCCTTCGAACTCGCGACGGCCGACGAGCGGGCCCGCTTTCGCGAGTCGAGTGCGGAGCGTCGTGCGGCCTTCGCGAAGGCCACGGGGACGCTCCTCGATCGCGCCCGGCTCATGCTCGCGGCGGCGGCCGCCATGGGTGCGGCGGCGACCGAGGTGGACGCGCTCACCCTGCGGATCGCCGACGCGCGTAACGCGAAGCCGGAGTCGACGGCGCTCGAGTTGGCGGACGTCATTGTGCGCGACGTGCTCGCGCTCCTCGGCACACTCCGCGCACGGGCCCCCGCCGCAACGCTGGCCGAACGGGCCTCGCTTGAGGAGGAAGCGCGGGCCTTTGGCTTCACGCTCGAGGCCAAGCCAGAGGGGCTCCTCGTGGGTGTTGCGCGACCGGGAACCGTGGCCGACAAGCGTCTCGGTGCACTCATTGCGGCGCATCCCCACGGCGCCGCGGTGCTCCTCGGTCCGAAGGCGGAGCGGGCCCGTGTTCGAGCGGCCGCGCAGGCGGCGGGAGTCGAGTCGGGGCGCATGGCGGATGCCGATGGGCAGGCCCTCGGCGTGCTCTTTGCCGCCTACGCGAAGTAGATGATCGCCAGGACCGAGATGGTCCAAAGCGCGAGGTTCCCGAGGAACAGCGGGTCCCGGAGCATCTGTTCGGTTGGGCTTTCGGTTTCCGGGTCCGTGCGCACGAGCCGAAGAAAGCGAAATACCCCGAAGGCGGTGAACACCGTCGTCGCGACCAGGTAATCCGTGTGGAACGTGGTCCGTGTGTGTGAATCCAGCGTGTAAATCGCGTAGGTGAGCACGGTGAGGGCGCCGGTCACCGAGAGGAGCGGCGAGAGCACGCGCTGGTCGTAGGCCTTGAGGACGCTGCGCTGCTCGTGGGCCCGCTCCCCCTGCACCAACTCGTGCATTCGCTTGCCGAAGCCGAGGAACGTGGCGAGCAACAACGTGACCACGAGGAGGTACGCGCTTGGCGGAACCTCCGCCGCGAACGCGCCACCGATGACCCGAAGCTCGAAGCCCGCCGCGATGCAGAGCACGTCCACGTAGGCAATGCGCTTGAGTCGCGACGAGTAGGCGACGTTGAGAACGAGGTATCCGAGCAGCGCGGCGCCAAACCCCGTGCGGAGCCAGAAGCCAACTCCCACCGATCCGATGGCAAACAGGACGATGGTTCGAAGCGCGGCGTCACGGGAAACGGCGCCGCTCGCGATGGGGCGTTTGCACTTGACCGGATGCGCGCGGTCCGCATCCGCGTCGGCCAGGTCATTGAGCAGGTACACCGTGCTCGAGGCCAAGCAGAACAAGAAGAACGCCGCGAGCGATCGCGCGAGCAGGGCCGCGTTGAGCAGTTCCTGTGCGAACACCAACGGTGCGAGCACGAACAGGTTCTTCACCCATTGATGCATGCGCATCGAACGGAGGATCCCGGAGAACGTGTCGCGCCGCGCACCCATGCGTGCCCGAATCTTGGGAGTTCGGTGCCGCTCGACGCAAGAAAAACTACCCGAAAAGCGGGTGCCCGAAGGTGATACCGTCCGCCCATGCATCGTGTGCGGATCCCTTGGCGAATCCCCCTAGTCGTCCTGACGCTCCTGGTGCTCGATGGGTCGGATGGCCTCGCGGCCGAGGGCCCCTACGACGCGCGGGTTCGTGGCCTCGTCTCCGAGTTTGAGCGAAATGCGGCCAAGCCGGAGGGGGTGGTTCCGCTCCTTGAGCTTTGGCGCATTTCTCCATGGTCGACCCCGGACCGGGTGCGTGGCGCGCTCGACCAAATGATCGCTTCCCGCCGTGCGCCGGCCCCTCGTCGGGCACTCGCGGGGTACGTCCGCGCAACGGAGCTCCTCTCCACGGGCGATGTCCAGGGTGCACGGGACGCGTTTGACGCCCTCGGTTACGTGACGCGGTGGCGCTTCATCGGCGGCTTCGACAATGAAGGAAAATTGGGGTTCGACGCGGAGCTCGGGCCCGAAAAGGAGCGCCTCGCGCCCTTGGCCACCGATCGGACGTATCCGGGCAAGGAGCGAACCATCGCGTGGCGCGACTACAGCCACGCGGCGGTGCTCCCGTTCATCGACTTTGGCGCCTTCTTCCGGCCCCAGAAGAACGTGTGCGGCTACGCGGAGACCTTCGTGCGCTTCGAGCGCGCCGAGGCGCGGTCCCTTTGGTTCGGCGGCGCGGGTGCCATCAAGGTCTGGTGGAACGGTGAGCTCATCAAGGCGGATCCGGTGTACCGCGGTCCGTTCCCCGACCGCTGGGGCGTGGGCGTAAAGGCCAACGCCGGGTGGAACCGTGTACTCGTCAAATCGTGCACCGCGGAGGGCCGCTGGGGTTTCTTCCTTCGCGTCGGTGATCGGGTTGGCGGCGCCGCGGGCTCGGTGGAAGCCGACGCGAGCGAGAACCGCACCGTCGATGGAACCGCGCTCGCCGTGGCGGCCACGGGCGTGTCGTCCGACTTCGCGGAGCTCGAGGCGCGCGCGTCCGTGGCGCGCCCGCAGCCCGCCGACCTCGAAACCTTCGCCAACGTCCTCGACCGCACGCGGAGCGAGGACCCGTCGAGTCCGCAGGCCAAGGACCTGGCAGAGCGCTCGGCAAAGGCGAAGGGCACGGTGGACCGCTGGCTCCTCGCCGCGCGCCTTGCCCGTGCACGCGGCGAACGGATGCGCTTCGCAAAGGAAGCCCAGAAGCTCGCGCCGAAGGACCCCCGTGTCGCGTTGCTCCTCGCCCGAATCGCATCCTCCGGGCCGAGGCCGGAGGATGCGCTCCCGTGGCTCGACAAGGTGCCGGCGCGCTCGGTGCAGGGCATCCACGCGGGCCTCCTCCGTGCGCGTGTGCTTGAGGGACTCCAGCTCAACGAAGCGGCGCTCGCCGAGGTCGCCCGCGTCGAAGCGCTCACGGGCCCCGTTCAGGCATTGCTCGAAGACAAACTCCGCGCCCTCGATCGGGCGGGGCGCACCGACGACGCGATCGAAACTCGCCAAGCGCTCCTCGGGGTCGAGTACGAAGATGCGGCGGCTCGACGCGCCCTCATCGACGACGCCCTTCGACGGAAGGATCGGGATGCGGCCCTTCGTGAGCTCGACGCGCTTCGCACGCTCGAAGGCACGAGCACGGCCACGCTGCTCTATCTCGCGCGGACCTATCGAAGCCTCGATCGCAACGACGACGCGGCGCAAATGTACGTGGCCGCACGGACCGTCGCACCGGAGGACGCCGACGTGTACGTGGCCGAGGCGCGCTTCCTCATGGAGCAACGTCAAACGGACGCGGCTCGGGATTCGTTGCTACGTGCGCGCACGCTGCGCCCGCAGGACCCGACGATTCGGGAGCTGCTCGAACGGGTGGCACCGTCCGTCCGTGCCGACGAAAACTACGCCGTCGCGACCAAGGAGATCCTCGGGCGACGCCGCGGTTCGCGGGATTACCCCTCGACGCGGCTTGTGGACCTGACGGTCCACACGGTTTACGCGAGCGGGCTCGGTTCCGAGTTCCACCAGGTGGCCGCGGAGATCAACAACGATGAGGGCGCGCGTGCGTGGCGAACCTTCTCGATTCCTTACGAACCCGAGCGACAGCGGGTGGATGTGCGGGTGGCGCGCGTGCACCGGAAGAACGGTCGCGTGCTCGAGGCCGTGAACACCTTTGAGCGGCAGCTCGGCGAGCCCTGGTACCGCATTTACTACGACCGTCGCGCCATGGTGGTCGCGCTGCCGACGCTTGAGCCCGGCGACGTGGTGGAGCTCCGGTACCGCGTGGACGACACCACGCGACAGAATTTCTTGAACGACTACTTCGGAGACACGCAGTTCTTCCAATCCACCGAGCCCCTCGTCGAGATCGACTACATCCTCGTCGCGCCGAAGGACCGCACGTTCTACATGCACAAGCCCGCGCTCAAGGGCCTCACGTACACCCAGGAAACGCAGGGCGACCTCCAGGTGCACCGTTTCGGGGCACGCGACGTGCCCGCGGTGCATCCCGAACCCGACATGCCCGGGTTCACCGAGGTTGCGCCATACCTCCATATTTCCACGTACCGAACGTGGGAGGACGTGGGCCGGTGGTGGTGGGGGCTCATCCAGGATCAGCTCCAACCCGACGAGCGGATCAAGGCGGCCGTGCGCGAGCTCGTGAAAGGCGCGAAGGGAACCGAAGAGAAGGTTCAGCGTATCTACGATTGGGTGCTGACGAACACGCGGTACGTGGGCCTCGAGTTTGGCGTGCACGGATTTAAGCCCTATCGCGTGTCGCTCGTCGTTCAGCGCGGCTTTGGTGACTGCAAAGACAAGGCATCGCTGCTCTACGTGATGCTCAAGGAGGCGGGCATCGATGCGCGCATCGTGCTCCTGCGCACACGGCGGAATGGCGACATCTCGACCGATCCCGCGTCCCTGGCGGTCTTCGATCACGCCATCGCCTACGTGCCCGAACTCGATCGTTTCCTCGACGGCACGGCAGAGAACAGTGGCTCCACCGAACTTCCGGAGATGGATCAAGGGGCCATGGTGCTCATCGTGGGTCCGAAGGACGTGAAGCTTTCGCACGCGCCCGTGCTCCCGCCCGAGACGAACGAACGGGCGCGCGCGGTGGACGTGAAACTGGCGGCGGATGGCGCTGGCGAGCTCAAGGGTCGCGAGGTGGTACGTGGTACCGCGGCCTCGGCGTTCCGCGCACGATTCGAAGCGCCGGGCACGCGGCAGGACCGCACCGAGCAGCTCCTGCGGGACGCGTTCTCTGGGTTTCAGATCGCGTCGCAGTCCTTCGCGTCCCTGGCCGACCGGGAGTCCGAGGTGGCCTTCGAATACGCAGGGAAGGTGCCAAACTTCGCCACCGCAGATGGTGCCACGTTGCGCGTACCGACTTCGGTGCTCCATGACCTCGCCGTCCGCGACGCTCGGAGCGCCACGCGGCGGTACCCGCTGGCCCTCGGCGCAACGACGCTGTATCGCGAGACGCGCACGGTCAGCCTGCCGTCGGGCTACAAGATCGCGCAGCGCCCCGACGCAGTGACACTCAAGTCGAAGTACGGCTCGTTCGAACTCTCGGTGGAGGGCGATGCGCGGAATGTGAAGGCGAGGACGGTGTTCTCCGTCGGTGTCGACCGCGTTTCTCCGGCCGAGTACCCCGCGTTCCGCGAATGGCTCGCGTCCATCGACCGAAAACTCAAGCAACCCATCGTCCTCACGAAGGAGGCCCCATGAAGCCGCGTTCGCTCCCGGGTGCGCTCGTATTGATCGCGACTTCCGCTGTCGCCGTCCTCGCCACCACGGCCCTCGGCTGCGGCGGCGCGACGACTCCGTCGGGCAACGAGGCGCTCGATCACCTGCGTATGCGAGCACACAAGCTGCCGAACGACCCGGAAGCCGTGGTGCCCTGGGCCCTTGGCGAGATGTTCCTCGTGGGGGGGGACGCGAAGCGAACGAAGGGTGCCCTCGAGCGCGCGTCGGAGCTCGACCCCAAGAATGTGGCCGTGGCCTACGCGCGGGGCCTCGAGCGAAATCTCCACGGCGATCCGGACGTCGCCCTTGCGAGCTACGTGGAAGCGGTGCGCCTCGCGTCGCTCGATGCCCATCCCGTGGCGTCGCGCGTGGCCGAAGCTGCGCTCGCCGGTGTCGAGCGCCTTGGCGATCACCCGCCGGGTGGCGTCGACGCGGCGTACGGTGTTCTTCGGCAGGTGTGGGACGCGCCGGGCGCCCTCGACGTGGCGGCTCGCCATACGCTCGGCATGCTTCTCATGGACCGTGCCCTCCGCGATGGGGACCTCGCCCGCGTCGATGCGATCACCGTGGCGCTCGGCTGCGCGAAGGAGCGCCAGGTCATCGGTCCCTTCGGGCCGCGGGCTCTCCTCGGGTTCGACGACGCGTATCCGCCCGAAGCCGATGCGGCGTGGGCGGAGACCTACGATCTTCGAACCATCGCGGGCACGCGCCCCGTTCGCACGCTCGCCGGTCGCGGCTGTGCGGCACATCTCGGCGCCGGGCCCGGCGGGATGGGCGGCACGTTCTACTCGGCGGAGACCCACTCGGTGGCGACGGCGGGGCGGTACGACCTCCGCCTTGAAACGCCGAACGCCGCCAAGCTGTTCGTGGACGGTCGCCTCGTCAAAGTGCTCGACCGTCGCCGGGAGCCGACGCCACGCGTGTCCTACATTCCGCTCGAGCTAACGGCCGGCGCCCATCGCATCGTCGTGAAGGTCACCACGCGGCACCCGAACCCCGTGCTGCTCGTGGCCCTTGGGCCGAGCGGCTCGGCGACCCGCGCGGGCGCCGCGACCTCGGAAGGGGAGGAGCCCTTCCGGCGCGTTCCCACGGATCCGCTCCACGGCTACCTCGAGGCTCGCATTGCGGTCAACCGCGGCGACACCGTCGGCGCCCGCGAACTTCTCCAAGCGCACGCCGCGACGAAGGAGGCCTCCGCGACGATGCTCATGCTCGCCGCCGAGGTCGCCTATTACGACCCGACCGTGGGCGACGAGGGTCGACGGGACGAGGTGCGCCGGCTCGTGGGAGTTGCCGAGCGACGGGACAAGTCCCTCTGGTATTCCGCCGTGCTCCTTGCCCAGCTCGACAGCGCCGATGGTCATGCCGTGAAGGCCATCGAGCGGCTCGAGGGCGCCGCGAAGAAGTGGCCGCGTCAGGTGGAGCTCTGGACGTTCCTCGCTTCGCTCTACCAATCGCGGAACTGGGAATCGCAGACGGACCAGGCCATCGCCATCGCGAGGAAGCTCTCGCCCGCTGCCCTCGGACCGGTCGTTCACGCCCGCGCCCGCGCGGTCGCACGGAAGAACTATGCCCTTGTGGAGTCGCTCTCCGAAGAGGTGATGAAGCGCGACGCGCGACAGGAAGCGCGTCTCGATCTCCTGCTCCGTGCCCGCAATTGGTCCGCCGCGGAGACCGAGGCGAAGCGACTCTCGGCGCTCAACGATCTCGACGGAAGCGACGCGGACGAAGGAACCTACGAAGGCGCCCTTCGCATCGCGCGTGGCCGCGGCGACGTGGACGGAATGCGAAAGGCCGTCGACGCCCTCGCAGCCGAGCAGCGGGACGTGTTCGATGCGGCGCGCGACAAGGTGGATCTCGCGCTCGCCGCGGGCGAGAAGGATCAAGCGCACAAGACCCTCGAAGCCGCGCTCGCACGTTCCGCCGGTCGTGCCCCGGAGCTCTACCGCGTGGGCTCCGCCGTGTTTCACGACCACCCCCTCGACGCCTATCGGCTTGACGGTGCGACGGTGATCCGCGACTTCGTCAAATCCGGTCGCGCCTACGACCAGCCGAAGATCATGGTGCTCGATTACACGGTCATCCGTGTGTTCGAGGACGGATCCTCCGCGGAACTGACGCACAACATCTGGCGCGCGCAGAGCGACGAAGGCGTGAACGATCTCGGTGAGTACAGCGTGCGCGACGGCGCGGAGCTTTACACCCTGCGTACGCACAAGGCCGACGGGCGCGTGCTCGAGCCCGACGTGATCCGCGGCAAGGAGACGCTCTCGCTCCCGGACCTGCAACCGGGGGATTTCGTTGAAGCCGAGTACGTGCGGTACTTGCCCCCGAGCGCCCTGTTTCCGAAGGGGTACCAGACGTGGCGATTCTTCTTCGAATCGCCCGAGGAGGCCTTCGACCGTTCCGAGTTCACCGTGGTCGTCCCGAAGGGCACGGACCCGGTGGTCGATGCCCGCGGCAACGCACCGAAGACCGAGCGTAGCGTGAAGGGCGACACGGAGGTGCTTCACTGGCTCGCGCGGGAGAGCCGGCCCATCACCCCCGAACCCGGTTCCGTCTCCGGCAAGGAGTTCATCGCATCGGTGCAGGCGAGCCATGCCGCATCGTGGCAGGACCTCGTGGACGCGTACCGTGACGCCCTTGCCGATGCGGACCAGGCCGACCCACGCGCCGCGCGCCTCGCCATGCGCATCGCCGGCCCCGAGGGCGAGGCACCCCGAATGGACCGGGCCAAACGGCTCTACGACTGGGTCGTCGACAACATCGAGCAGGAGAACGACGTCTACGGATCGGCGGCCGCCATGGTCAACGCCAAGAGCGGGCACCGGGCGCGCGTGTTCCACTACTTGGCGGGCCTCGCTGGCATTCCCTCGGATCTCCTCGTCGCCAAGACGCTTGCGAGCGACCCGAGCCAGGGCGAAGTGGCGGACGCGGGCGAATACGGGCAGGTGCTCGTGGAGATCGTCGATGGTGACGTGCGTCGTCCCATCGCCGTCGCGGATCGAACGATGCCCTTCGGGTACATTCCGCCCATGCTTCGCGGGCAGTCGGCCCTGCGCATCACCGCGAATGCCGAGGCGCTCCGCTTGCCCGCCGAGTCCGCGGTCTCGGACCTGCGCCGAATCGCGGTGCAAGCCACCGTGGCACTCGACGGATCGGCGACCTTCGATGTCACCGAGACCCACCGTGGGGCGACCGCCATCCGTTGGCGAAATGATCTCGAGCAGATCGCCGAAGCGACACTTCGACCCCGCTTCGGCGAGGCGTACGTGGCGCGGTTGGTGCCGGGTGCCGAGCTTCAGGACTTGGACATCCAGGAACTCCGAAATCGCGACGTCCCCCTCGTGCTTCACTACACGTTCTCGGTTCCCGAGCTTGGGCGTGTGGACGGGAATGCGCGCGTCCTCGGCGCCGTGTTCCCGACCATGCTCGCGCCGATCTACGCAAGCCTCGCCACGCGCAAGTACACGGCGCTCGTGGGGCTCGGGCAATCCCTCGACGTGGAGCTTCGATTCCACCTCGCGAAGGGACTTCAGGTGTCGGCGTTGCCCGAACGGGCGCACCTCACGTCCGTGGGAGGCTCCGCCTTCGACTACGGCGTCCAGCGGACGGAAGACGGCTTTCTCATTCGTCGTCAGGTGAGCGTGCCCGAAATGCGCGTGGCCCCGGAGGCGTACCCGGAGTTCGCGGCCTTCTGTCGGGAAGCGGACCGGCTCGAAGATCGCGAAATCCGCGTGCTCACGCCGTAGGGCGAACCCTGCTACACCCCATCCCAGCATGAGCCGCGACCGGTTGGCACCCCCTTCGAAACGTGCGGTCGTGCATGCGACCGCGCTCTGGGCTCTCGCGGCGGTCATCGTGTTTGCTGCGAAGGTTCACAAGATCCTTCGCATGACCGAGCACGCCTCGCTCCTTGACGGCGGTGCGGTTCTCGCGGCGGATGTGCTCTGGCTCGCCGTCGCGTGGACGCTCACGGTGTTCGTGCTCGACATGCGATCGGCGGCGTGGCGTCGCGGCCTTGGCACCGTGATTCACCTCGTGGCGGGTCTCGTGGGTCTCTTCGCGGGGATGGAGCACGTGTACTTCGTCGCCACCGGCGCGGTGGCCGACGGCTACATGTTGAAGGAGGTCGTCACGCGCTGGCGTGACGTTCGCACGGCCATCGGGAGCGAAATGAGCGTTACGCGGGTGGCGCTCATGGTCTTTCCCGCCGCCTACGCCTGGTTGGTGGTGCCCGTGTTCTTCCTGCTCAGGCGCCGCGCGACGTCTTGGCCCACGGCGACGCGGCACGATTGGCGAGTCTCCCCCGCGCGCCGTTGGTTTGCTTCGCTGGCCGCGCTTTCGGTCGTCGCCTTGCCCCTTGCTTGGCGGGACGCGCCCGACGAGGTGCACGTGCTCGAACGCAACGTCTTCGTGGGCCTCCTCGCCGACGTGCGGGGTGCGCTCCACAACGACGACGATCGGTGGGCGGAGTTTGTGGCCAAGCCCCTCGAGCCCCTCGAACTCAAACGTGCGGGCAAGGCGTACGCGAAGAACGTTCTCTTCGTCACCATGGAGTCGACGAGCGCGAAGGCCACTTCGCTCTATGGCCCAAACGACTACGGCGCCGCGTTTCCCACCACGCCAAACCTTGAACGCCTCGCCAAGCAGGGCGCCCTGGTGGAGCGCGCCTATGCCGTCGTCCCCCACACCTCAAAGGCCCTCGTTTCGCTCCAGTGCGGTGTGTACCCAAAGTTTGTTCCAGAGGTGGCGGAGTCGAACCCGAACGCCATCCCGTCGCCCTGCCTCGCGTCGCTGCTCCGCGCGCGCGGCTTCGCCACCGCGTTCTTCCAGCCCGCCGAGGAAAACTACGAAGAGCGGCGAAATCTGATCCGTTCGTTCGGCTACGAAACCTTCATTGGCAAGGAGTCCATCGACGGTGCCGGTTTCGATGAGGCGAGCTACTTCGGCTGGGAAGATGACGCGCTCATCGCGCCCGTGTCGAAGTGGGTCGGCGCGCAGAAAAAGCCGTTCTTTGCGTCCATCCTGACGCTGACGTCGCACCACCCCTACGCCATTCCCCGTGGCTACTCGCCAAAGCGCTACGTGGCGGACCCGCAGCTCAACGACTACTTGAACACGGTCGCCTACACCGACCGATTTCTCGGCAAGCTCGTCGACGCGTTGTCGAAGCTCGGCGTGCTCGACGACACACTCATCCTCATCAGCGGCGACCACGGCGAGGCCTTCGGCGAGCATGGCCGCTACCAGCACGACACGGCCGCCTACGAAGAGAACGCGCGCATCCCCCTGGTGCTCCTCGGCGCGGGCGTGAAACCGGGCACGGTGATCCAAGGCAAACGGCAGATCATCGACTTCATGCCGACGGCCCTCGAAGCCCTCGGGTTCGCGCCAAACCGCCCGCTGCTCGGCAACTCCCTGCTCCACGGCCCCGGGCACGATGAAGTGTACGTGCACTGTTACTTCTATCGTCGATGCCGCGCGCTCCTCGATGGAGACCGCAAGTACATCGACAACTACGATCAACGGGAGATGGAGGTGTACGACCTCGCCGTCGATCCCGCCGAACGCAACAATCTCTTCGGCAGCGACCCAAACCTCGACCATCTCGCCCGCGAGAAGCGCGCCGCCATGGAAAAGCTCGTGGGCGAGACCAACGCCCTTTACGTGGCCCAGTCCAAGACGCGGCGGAAGGCCTACGTTTCGAAGGAACGTCCGGCCGTGGGGCGTTCGCTGTACGTCGATTTTGGGCCCGTGGAGATCGTCGCGGCGGACGTGACGCCCGCCGCGATCACCGTCGGCGGCGCCGTCGACATCACGCTCGTCTACCACGTCAAGGAGCGCCTCGACGCGGACCTGCGACCGTTCACGCACCTCGTCGGACGCGGCACGATGTTCAACGCCGATCACGCGCCTGTTGCCGGCGCCTACCCCACCTCGGACTGGCAGCCGGGCGAGTACATCACCGATACGTTCACCATCGGCACGCGGCCCGACTACCCGACGGGCACCTACTCGGTGGCGACGGGCTTCTGGCGCAGGGACGCGGGGCGCGTGGAGCCCCAGCGCGCCACGGTGGAAGTCGACGGACAACAGCGGGTGCTCGTCGGCAGCTTCGAAGTCATGGGGGAGACCCTCGATCTCGTAACCCACGTCACCACCAGCGCACCGCCGCTCGAGCCGTCGCTCAAGGAACCCCTCGACGTGCGGTTCGGGGATTACATGCGCATCCGTTCGGCAGTGGTCGACAAGCCCGTGATCAAGGGCGGCCTCAAGGTCACGTCCACGTGCGTGTTCGAAGCCCTCTCACTTCTGCCGAAGGAAGCGAAGCTTCACCTCGTGGTCACCGGTCCATCCGGCTTTTCGCGGGATCACGTGCCCGTGAACGGACAGTTCCCCCTCTCCGAATGGCGACCCGGACAGTTCATCCTGGACCCCAACGGCATCATCACGAAGACCCGCGACCGCGCAGGTGAATACGACATCGCCCTCCGCCTCGAAGTCGGCGGCACGACCATCGCGGCGAAGGGCAAAGGGCTCCCCGTCCGCGCCGACGGCTCCGTCGTCGTCGGCCACTACACGCTCCTCCCCGGTTCCGAGCGGCGATAGTGAGCGCGCTCTACCGGTAGGTGAAGCGGAGCTCGTAGTCGCAGATCTGGTAGACGTCGCCCTCTTCGATGAGCTTTGTGTCGACGCGCTTGCCGCCGAACTCGACGCCGTTCGTGCTGCCGAGGTCTTTCATGAAGTACTGGCCACCCTGTTGCACGATGGCGCAGTGACGACGGGAGATGTTGCCATCGCGAATCGCGAGGTCGGCGGTCTTCGAGCCACGGCCAATGACGAACTCGGGCTTGGCGACCGGAATCTTCTGGCCGTTGAACACCACGTAGAGCATGCCGTGGGCCACGTTCGGTGACGACGAACGCTGCGGGAGCGGCGGCGGCGTCGATTCACGCACCGGCGGTCGCGGTTGTGCGGCGCCCGCTTGCACGTTCGTGGACGCCCCTGTGTGGGACGGCGGAACAAAGGGCGGCGGCGGTGCCGGCCGCGGCGGCGGCGTCGGCAAGCCAACCTGCGGCGACGAACCGCGGGACGGCGGCGGCGCCACGGGTGGCTGCATGCGCGCCTGGGGCGGTGCGGCGACGGCGCCCGCGCCGCTGCCGAGCGACGGGATATTCCCCGCGGGGCGGGTACCCGGCACCGCGGTCACCGTCGACATGGTCCCCGGACGCGTGCCGTAGTTTCGCGACCGGGCGTACTGCCGCATGGCCTCGTTGATCAGGTAGTCCACGGAGCACTCGAGCTCTTGGCTCATCTGGGAAAAGATTTCCCAGAGGTAGTCGCGGCACTGGAAGTGCCGGAGCGTCTTTCGGTTCTGATCGGTCATGCGTTCGGCCCCGTCCCCGGCGTCAGCTCGAGCCCGCCGCGAGGCGCCCCTCGGCAACTTCGACCGAATCCTTGGCGACGTCGCCCACGGTCTTCCACTCGAAGTTCTTCCACGCCTTGCCGTTCACGGCGGCGTTGTCCGAGGAGAGTGCCTTCATGGCGCCGAGGTCTTCCTTGAGGCCGCGCTTCTCGAGGAAGCGGAGGGCGATGACGCGCTCGTACCACGCCGACGACTTGAGCTTTTCAAGGGCCACGGTTCGCGGCGGCGGCGTCATGTCGCCCATGCGCGTGGCATAGCCATCGAGCTCTTCCGGCTCATACTTCGTGTTTCCGCCAGGCAGCTTCGCAAAGAACGTCGGCAGGACATCCGATCCGCCGATGGAAAGCACGAGCTCGCCGGCGCGCCATCGCACGCGCTGCTCTTTGTCGTCGCCGTTGGCGACAAGGGGCCACATGGGGTCGATGGCCTTCTTGCTGCCGACGTCCGCGACGCGGTCGAAGGCGTAGTCGCGCACACCGGCGGGAACGCTCGAGTCGAGGGCGAGCTTGAGAAGCGTCGACAGGTGCTTCTCCTTGACCTTGCCCTCGAGCGCCTGGAGCGCCGCCGTGCGGCGGGCCACCATCGCGTCCGTCTTGGACGGGTTGGCGGCGATCTCGAGCAGCCGTGCCTGCACCGCTTCCACGGAGCCCAGGTGCTTCATGGCGGTGATGGCGCCACCCGCGAGGTAGTTCTCGCGGTTGAGTTCCGCCGCCTGCGTCAGGCACTTGTCGTCGCACTGACGCTTCGCTTCCTCGGCCTGCTGGCGAATCTTCGCCTTGAACCAGTCGAGGAATTCCTTGCCTTCCATCTCGCGCTCGATGGCGACGATGCGGTCGCCACCGCGCTTCTTCGTTTCCGTGTCGCCCTTCTTGCCGATGAGCTCGGCGAGCTTCACGAGGGCCGCGGGCGGGATTTTCGCGTTCATGGAGTCGACGAGGCGCGCCGCCGCGGCGGTGCCGAGCTTGTCGATGACCTGCTCGGCGCTGGTGCGGCCGGCGAGGTTGCGCCCGTTGAAGTCGACGCTGTACCAGTCGATGACGGCCTTGACGAAACGATCGTGCGTGGGGCCATCGGCGAGATCGATGAGCGAAAACATCGCGTCCTTCGCGCGGACCTGAAGGTCCGTCGCGGCGTTGCCATCGGACTGCGCGGCGGCCTCGCCTCCGCGCATCAAGCTCTCGAGGCCATCGGCGAGCCCGCTGATGATCTCGGCGCGCGCCGGCGCGTCGAGGCGCTGGATGGCGTGCGTAAGTTCGTCGATGCCATCCACGTCACCGCGATCCATCTCGACGAGCGCGAGTGCGGCGCGCGTCTTGAGTTCCACCGGGTACTTGGTGCTCGTCATCACGGCGACCATCTTGGTCGGCCCTTTGATGGTGCCCTTCCACTGCTCGATGTCGTTCTCGTTCACCCGGCAGCCGGAGGCCGCGACGAGCGCGAGGAGGGTCCACGTGAAAAGGGAGGTGCGGGGGATGCGCGTCAGGATTTGCATGTTCCTTCCAGGCGGGTCACCGCGGTGGCGGAGGGCCTTCGAGGCCCCCCCCGGCGGGCGACGCTGGATACTAAGGAAAGGGCGCCGAAAACCCAAGGGGCGCCCGAGAGCACTTGGTTTTTTTGACGGCCCCGCCGGCGAACCGATAGCGTCGAAACGGTAGGAAAGTCGCACTTGGACGCACCGGAGCCCACATTGTCCTCGGAGGCGGGTTTTCCCGCCCCCGGGCCCCTCGCCCGTCGCCACGAGGTGCTCGGCATCGCCGCCGGCGTATCCACGTTGCTCCTCGGCCTCGCGCTCGCCTCGTACGTGGGGCCGGAGGGCCCGAATTGGATCGGCGCCTTCGGACGCTGGATGGCGGACGTCATGGTGGGCGCCTTTGGGCTCGCGGCCTGGGTGCTGCCGGTGGAGCTTGGGCTCGCGACCGCGCGCCTCTTCCGCGGACGGCCCTCGCGCCTCGGGCGGGCCACCGCGGCCTCGGTGCTCGCCGTGGGCTTCGTCGGATGTGCCCTTTTGCAACTCGTCGCGCCCGATGTGCGGGTCTACGGAGAGCACCTGCCGGGTGGCGCCCTCGGGGAGGCGCTCGGCGAAGTTTCGCGCTCGGTGTTTGGAACCGTCGGTGCCGTGCTCGTTTCGAGTGCGCTCCTGCTCGTGACGCTCGCCCTTCGTTCGCCGGTGCCACTCTCGGAGCTCGTGCGCCGGGCCACGTCGCTCTTGCTGCTCGGTTGGGGCGCGATCGCGGGTGCTGCGCGGTCGGTCCACGGGGCGTGGGAGAAGGCACGCGCCATCGAGGCGGAGGCCGAGGAAGGCGACGAAAGCGTTGACGACGAGGGCTCGGACGCGGAGGCGGACGCCGACGGCCCACGCATCGTCGCGCCCAAGGGCTCGAGCGTTGTGGAGACGAAGAAAGCTCGCAAGCGCGGCACCACCGCCGCGGGCACGTTGGCCGCGGCCTCGGCGGAGGACACGTTCGAAGACTACGACGACGTGCGCGACGAGGAGCTTGAGGCCCTTCCGGAGGACGACGCCGACGCGCAAGCCGATGCGGTCGCGGAGGAAGATGAGGTCGCACCCCGAAAGGCGAAGTCAAAGTCGAAGAAGGGCGAGCTTCCGCGGATCGTGGCGCCCACGCCCGGCGCAAAGGCCGACGCGCGCCCGAAGGCGCCGCCCGCACCCGAGTCCACGGGGCCGTTCCTCCTGCCGCCGACGAACCTGCTTCAGAAGGCTTCGGCCGAAGATCTCAAAATCGACCCGAAGGTGCTCCGCGAGAACGCGGTGCTCCTCGTGGAGAAGCTCGGCGCCTACGGCGTGAAGGGGCGCGTGGACGAGATCCATCCGGGCCCCGTCGTCACCATGTACGAGTTCGAGCCCGAGAGCGGCACGAAGGTGTCGAAAATCGCCGGCCTCGCCGACGACCTCGCCATGGCCCTCGCGGCGCAGAAGGTCCGCATCGTGGCGCCCATTCCCGGGAAGGCGCGTGTGGGCTTTGAGCTCCCGAACGACATCCGCAAGACGGTGTTCCTCCGCGAAATCCTCGAGGAGCCCAAGTGGGCGAGCATGGACGGCGCGCTTCCCATGGCGCTCGGTCAGGACATCGCGGGGCAGCCCGTGTACACGGACCTTGCCACGATGCCGCACGTGCTCGTCGCCGGCGCCACGGGCTCGGGCAAGAGCGTCGGCTTGAACGTCATGCTCACGTCGCTGCTTACACGGAAGACACCCGAGCAGGTGCGCTTCCTGATGATCGATCCGAAGGTGGTCGAGCTCGCGGTGTTCGACGGCATCCCGCACATGCTCCTGCCGGTGGTCACGGACATGAAGAAGGCGGCCCTCGCGCTCCGCTGGGCCGTGGACGAAATGGAGCGGCGCTACCAGCTCTTCGCGGACGCGGGCGCGCGCAACATCGGCACGTTCAACCGCCGCGTGGAGAAGGTGCTCGCCGGCGAACTCGCGCCCGAGAAGCTCTACCCGAGCCGCGCGGGCAAGGTGCGCGCGCAGGGCCCCGAGGGCGAAGAGGTGCTCCTCAACCCCGTGGACGACGAGCGTCCGGACGCCCTCGACAAGCCGCCCGAGCCGCTGCCGCACATCGTGGTTGTGGTCGACGAGTTTGCGGACCTCATGATGGTGGCCGCCAAGGACGTGGAAGCGGCCATCGCGCGCCTCGCGCAGAAGGCGCGCGCCGCGGGCATCCACGTGATCCTCGCGACCCAGCGCCCGAGCGTCGACGTCATCACGGGCATGATCAAGGCGAACTTCCCGACGCGCATCGGCTTCAAGGTGTCGCAGCGGGAGGACTCGAAGACGATCCTCGGCCGCATGGGCGCCGAGCACCTCCTCGGCATGGGCGACATGCTGATGATCCCGCCCGGTTCGAGCGACCTCAAGCGCGTGCACAGCGCGTACGTGTCCGAGGACGACGTCAAAGCTGTCTGTGACTACCTCCGCGTGCAGGGTAAGCCCGTCTACGACGAAGAGATCCTGAAGCCCCGCGACGACGAAGGCGCGGAGGGTGGCTCCGGCATGCCGGCGTCCGACGACCCGCTCTACGACCGCGCCGTCGCCATCGTCGCGCAGGCGGGCTACTGCTCCATCTCGCACCTCCAGCGCCAGCTCTCGCTCGGCTACAACAAGGCCGCCAAGCTCGTCGAGCGCATGGAAAAAGAAGGCATCGTCGGCCCCGCCAGCTCCAAAGCCGGCGGCCGCCGCGAAGTGCTCGTGCAGCAGCTCTGAGTTTTTGGCATCGCCGCCTGACGGCGGCGATCGCGGAATTGGGGGGTATCGCGACTGGGTGGGCGACGCGCTTCGCGCGTACGTTCGCTGTGCGAACGGTTGGGGGCCACGGTGCTGACTAGGCGCGGGCATCGGGTCGTGTTGGTGGGCCCAAATCGTTGCGAAGCAACGTTGCGCGAAGCGCACGCCCGCTAGGTTGCGAAAACGACCAACTCCGCGATCGCCTGCGTCAGCAGGCGATGCCAATTAAGATGCTATGAAGCTATCCGTGCCCAGTCGTGACGACATCCTCGCGCTTGACCGGCGCCACGTGTGGCGACCGTATACGTCGCACGAGGATCATGCGGAGCGTGATCCGATCGTTGTCGCACATGCGGAGGGCGCGTGGCTTACGGATGTGGACGGGCGCCGCTACCTCGATGGTGTGGGCTCGTGGTGGACGAACAACCTAGGGCATCGCCATCCGCGACTTGCTCGGGTAATCCGCGAACAGACGGAGACGCTCCTCCATAGCCCGCTCGCCGACGCCACCCACGCCGAAGCGGCGCTCTGCGCGGAGGCCCTTGTGAACGTGGCGCCGCGGGGCCTCGACCGCGTGTTCTTTAGCGACGACGGTTCCACGGGCGTCGAAGTGGCCCTCAAGATCGCGCACCAGTACTGGCACCAGAATGGCCGACCCGAACGCACGCGCTTCGTCTCCTTCGGCGGCGCGTACCACGGCGACACGCTCGGCGCGATGGCGGTGGGTGGCGTCGAGTCCTTCCGGAGCGCCTTCGGACCGCTGCTTTTCGAGGCCATTCACGTCGATCCCCCGGCCCCCGCCGAGGCGTGGTCGAGGGCGGCCGAATCCCTCCGCGCCCGGCTCAAGGCGGATGGCGATCGCATCGCCGCCGTCATCGTCGAACCCTTGGTGCAGGGCGCCGCGGGTATGCGCATGTGGCCCGCGGAGCTGCTCCGCGAGGTACGTGCCATCACGCGCGAAGCCGACGTCTTTCTCCTCGCCGACGAAGTCTTCACCGGCTTCGGGCGCACGGGTTCGTTTTGGGCCGTCGATCAGGCCGACGTGGTGCCCGATCTGCTTGTCACGGCGAAGGGCCTTTCGGGCGGCATCCTGCCGTTCGCGGCGACCCTCGCCACGGAGCGCATCTACGAGGGCTTTCGCGGCGGCAAAGCCCGTGCCCTGCTTCATGGTCACACCTTCTGCGGCAACCCCCTCGGCGCCCGCATCGCGCGGGAGGTGCTCGCCGTGTACCGCGACGAGAATGTGCTCGAGGGCATTCCCGAGCGCACGGCGCGCATCCGTCGGGCGTTCGAGTCGCTTCCGGGTGCCCGTACCCCTCGCGCGCTTGGCATGATCGGCGCCGCGGACCTCGGCGCGGGCGATTACTTCGCCGCGGCCGGTCGCCGGGTCGCCGACGAAGCGCGCCGGCGAGGCGCCTACCTGCGGCCGCTCGGCGACGTTGTGTACGTGGCGCCGCCGCTCAACATCTCGATTCCAGACCTGGAGAAACTCCTCGAAATTCTGCGGGATTCCGTCGCGGCCGCCGCGTCGTCGTAGGTGGCCATCCACGAACTGCCCCAGGCCCGACCCTGGCCGTGATATTCCAGTCGACCGTATGGAAGCGACCGAAAAGTCACTCCCCAAAGTTCTTATCGTAGAAGACGACGACGCGCTCGCGCGCATGCTCAAGAAGGTGGTCTCGACCATTGCGGACCCCGACTTGGCGTACGACGGCGAAGAAGCGCTCGGCATCCTCAAGACCAGTGCCACCGACTATCGTCTCGTGCTGACCGACGTCGCCATGCCGAGAATGGATGGTCACACGCTGGCCAAGGAAATGAAGAAAGAGAAGCGGCTCCAGATGATTCCCGTCATCATGTTGACCGCGAAAGCCGGGCCCACGGACGTGGTGGCGGGCATCAATTCCGGCGCGCGCTTCTACCTGACGAAGCCGTTCCAGCAGGACGACCTGCTTGCGAAGATCAAAAAAGCCCTCGGCCTCAAGTAGCAACCCACCGGCGCCGTCGCACCCGTTCCCGTGGCGCTGGTTTGGTGTGTCGGCGTGTTCGGGCGCGCTCTACTTTCTCGCGTTCGCTGGGTTTGATATCTGGCCGCTCGCCTTCGTCGCGTTCGTGCCCCATCTCATCGCGCTTGAGCGCGGTGCGAAGACCCGACGCCAGGAGCTCGCCCTCGGGTTCGCCTTCGGCCTCGTGATGAACGTTGGCGGCTACTACTGGCTCATCGGCATGCTTCGGGATTTTTCGGGTTTCCCGTACGTGCTTTGTGTCCTCCTCGGCCTGCTCGTCTGCGCGTACCAGGCGGGGCAATTGGGCGTTTTTGCGGTGGTTTGGGCGTGGCTCGCGCGCCGCGGCGTGCCGGCCACCGTGGGCGTGCCGTTGGTGCTCGGCGCCGTCGAGTGGCTCTACCCGTTCCTGTTCCACAGCTACTTTGGCAACTGCGTGCACGGCGTTCCCGTGCTGATGCAGGTCGCGGACATCGGTGGCCCGCTGCTGCTCACGGCGATCCTTGCCGCCATCAACGGTGCGATTTTCGAACTGCTACGGGCTCGATGGGCGCGCGCACCGATCCCCTACCGGCGCCTTGGCGCGGTGGCCCTGCTTGTGGTGTTCACCGTTGGGTATGGGGTCTTCCGCATTCGCCAGGTCGACGCGCGCACCCGTAGTGCTCCCTCGCTCGACATCGCGCTCGTGCAGGCCAACATGGGCCTCTTTTCAAAGCACCTTGATCCGTTCGAAGGGCTCACGCGCCACCTCGACCAGAGCCTTACGGTGGAGCGCGAGTCGGAACCCGATCTCATCGTGTGGCCCGAATCGGCGTACACGTTCCTGATCCCTGAAGAGGTGACGAACCTCAAGCGAACGGTGACCGGCGAACTTCGGACACCGCTCCTGTTCGGCGGTCTCCTTCGGCGCAGGCAGGACGGCGAAAGCGCTCACTACAACACCGCGTTCCTGCTCGACCGGGAGGGGGAAATCCAGGGCACCTACGACAAGGTCTACCTTCTCCCGTTCGGCGAGTATTTGCCCTTCGGAACGTGGTTTCCGAAGCTCTACGAGCTTTCCCCGCACACGGGGCGCTTCACGCCCGGCAATACACAGTCCGCGCTCGAGTTCCGAGGCCACCGCATCGCACCGCTCGTTTGCTACGAGGACATCATTCCTGAGTTCGTCCGCCGCGCGGTGGTCAAGAACGACGCGGAGCTGCTCGTCAACATGACGAACGACGCGTGGTTCGGCGACACCACGGAACCGTGGGAACACCTCGCGTTGGCAAAGTTCCGCGCCGTGGAACACCACCGCTACCTCGTGCGAGCGACGAACAGCGGCGTCTCCGCGGTCATCGACCCCGTGGGCCGCGTAGTGCTTCACGGCCGCGTGTTTCATCGCGAAACGTTGGAGGCCACCGTTCACTGGATGAACGGCAGCACGATCTACCAGTACGTGGGCGATTTCCCGGGATGGGGAAGCTTGATCGCGCTCACCGCCTTCGCGTTCTGGGATCGACGGCTGCGGCTCAGAAACTCGAAGGAAGCAGAAGCACGTACGAGCCATCCGAGCCCGTAACGGCACGGGCGACGGTGACGAGACGTGTCCCCGTCGCTTCCTCGACGACGGCCCACGCGCGTACCTCCACGTCGGCCGAGGCCTTGCCGCCGTTGGTGGTAACCGTGCCGCGAAGTACCGTGGGGCTTGGCACCTCGAAGAAGAGCTGCTCCGCGTTGCGTTTGATCGCCGTGGCGGGGCGCACAAGCCATGGGAAGCCCACGTCGACCGGCGGCTTGATGATGAGGTCGTACACGCCCGGATCGAGGCGAACCCGAAGGGACCCATCCCCTTCGCTGAGTGGGCCCGCGGGGAGCGAACGGGCGTAGAGCTCGGACGCGTCGTCCGAGCCGGGGAGATTTCGCCCGAGGGCATTGGCCTGCACGGAGGCGCCCCGGAGAAAGCGAGCGTCGTAGGTGGTCACCACGCTGCGAATGTTGGCCTGCTGCGGGAGCACGAACTCGAGCGGGTCGTCGTTCGAGCCACCGGCCCCCGGTTCAACACGCAGGTGGAACGCCGCGACGGAGGACGCTTCCATGGCCGACGTGCCCGCGGCGTCGACCGTCGTCATGGTCATGGGCGAGAACACCAAATCGTAGTCCCCCGCGGGCACGGCAACTTCAAACACGCCGCCATCGTCGGCGGTGGCGCTGGCTTGGAACGCGCCCGTATAACCCGTGGCGTCATCGAACACGGTCGACGTGGAGAGCGTGACCATCGCGCCTGAAACGGGCTGCCCGCCTTCGTCGACACAACGGCCGCGCAGATCCACCGTCTTGAAGGAAGGAACGAGAATCGGCGTCGGTTCCTCGCCCACGCCGGGAATCAAGTAGTCGGGATCGACCGTCACCGTCGGGAACGCGCTTCGATCGGGGGTTCCGCTCACGCGCAGTACGTAGGACGACGCGTCGGGCGGGAGAAAGAGGGTGAAGACACCGGACTCGCCCGCGGCGCCGGTCACGTCTTGGGACGACACGGGCTTGCCGGTGACCCGGTCCACGGCGCGCACGGCGAGGTCATCCATTCGCTTGCCACCCGGAGCCGTGATGACACCCCGGAACGTCGAAAGCACCGCCGGGTAGGTGAAATCCACGCGCACGAAGTCGCCGCCGCCCGGGACACTCACCGTGCGCCGGAGGGGCGGCAGGGCGCCGGCCGCGTCACCCGTGGGCGTCACCGTGACCTCGTAGTCGGCCTCGGACACGACGTTGATGGCGAACGTCGCCGCCATGCCGTCGCGCGCAGTGATCGGCTCGCTCGACGTCGAAACGGAAACATCGACGGCGGGCGCCCCGAGGAACGCGCCGGGTCGGCTGAGGCGCACCTCCGCAGGCACGCGCTCCCCGGTGTCCGCGCGCGTGATGACGCCCATGACGGCGATGGGTGCCGAGAGCTCGATGTCCCGTGTGAGGGCGCCGATCACCTCGAAGGGGGGAACCCACTCCGTGACCGACGTGCCGGGCCGGCTGCGGTCGTCGGTTCGGAGTTCGAGTGCGAGGGTCATCGGTGCCTCGAGCGGACCGACACAGAACCCAAGGTCCTCGTCGCACATGCCGGTCGAACAATCGGAATCCAGAGCGCACTCGTTCATGAGCGGCGTGGAAGCCGCGCTGTCCGAAAACGAACACGCTCCAAGCGCGCCGGAGAGCACTCCAAGCAAAGTCAGGCGGGCGGCGTGGGAAGTTACGGACATGCGTCGAGGCTTGCGCCCATTTCGTCGGCGGGGCGCACGTTGAGCCACCAGGTGACCGAATCGAGGTCGTTCGGGTCCTTCGGCTCGTCCTGGGTGGAGAACTCAAATTCGGACGACACGCGCAAATCGAGGCGATGGCAGGAGGAGCCGCTGCCGAGGATGGCCGTCGGGATCGACAGGTCGAGCAGGCGCTCGGGCATGCCGGTGGGCTCAAGCTGGCCATTGAAGCGGGCGAGCTGCCCGAGGTTCGCGTTGCGGTCGATGTCCGCGATCCACTGGAGTCGCTGGTCGACGTTCTCGTCACGAATCGTGATGGCGAATCGGATCTCCGTGGTGTCCGGCGTCACGATGACGGGCACGACGCGGTTCCACGGCGGGTCGGCCTGGACCACGGCCGGCGGAAGGTTCTCTTCCACGGGAAACGAAATGGATTCGGTGACGAGGCAGCCCATCGCAAAGGTGCTCACGAGCAACAGGAACGTTCGCAACAGAATCGATCGAGCAAGCTGCATGCCACGCCGTCTCGGCGAGAACGATGGTACGGAAAAGCTCCCCTTTTGGGGAGGTTCCGGCCGTCCGGGTCTGACATCGGTGTCCGAACCGCGCCCCGTCGCCACCCGAAGGAAGCTCCCATTTTTCCGGGTGAAACGAGCGCTAGGCGTCGCCGTTCGAGCCCGGATCGGGGGCATCGGTTTCACGCTCGAGGTAGCGGAAGATGGTACGCGGGTCGACGTCGAGGTCGCGCGCTGTCTTTGTGCGGTTCCCGTTGTTCCGCTCCAGCACCTCAAGGATGTACTTCCGCTGAAATTCCTCGCGTGCCTGCGCGAGCGGCACGATCTCCGCGCGTTCGACGCTGGTGAGTTCGAGGTCCTCGGGACCGACGAGCGACTTGTCACAGAGCACGAGCGCCTTCTTGATGCGGTTCTCGAGCTGTCGAATGTTGCCGGGCCATGCGTAGCCCTTGAGCGCGGTGAGCGCCGCCGGCGTGAAGCCCCGGATCTCCGATCCGAACTCGGCCGCGAATTTGTGGAGCAGGTACCTCGCGATGATCACCACGTCGTCGCCACGTTCGCGGAGCGGCGGAAGGTGCACGTTGACGACGTTCAATCGGTAGTAGAGATCCTGGCGGAACGTGCCCTTCGGGATCTCCTCTTCGAGGTTCCGGTGCGTGGCGGTGACCACGCGGATATCCACTTGCTCCGGCTTCGTGCTGCCGACCTTGTTGACGGTGCGCTCCTGGATGGCGCGGAGGAGCTTGACCTGGAGGCTCGCGGGCATTTCGCCGATCTCGTCGAGAAACAGCGTGCCGCCGTTGGCCGCCTGAAAGTGGCCTTCGTGCGTGGCGACGGCGCCGGTGAACGCGCCCTTCACGTGACCAAAGAGCTCCGACTCCATGAGGTTCTCGGGGATGGCGCCGCAGTTGACCACGACAAACGGCTTCGCTGCGCGGCGTGAGCGACGGTGGATCTCCCGTGCGATGAGCTCCTTTCCGGTGCCCGTTTCGCCGGTGATGAGCACGTTGACGTCGGTACCCGCGACCTTCTCCACCGTGTCGAAGACCTCCATCAGGCTCGGGCAGCTCCCGACGATGTCGCCGAAGCGGCGGTCCTCGAGGGCCCCGGCGAGCTGATCGCGATCGAGACGAAGGGCGTCGCGAAGCATGGCGTTCTGGAGGATGAGCGCGCCTTGCGTGGCGAACACCGTGAAGACATCGAGGCTCGCGTCCTCGAAAAGGTTTCGCACGCTGTCGTTGCCCACGTAGATGACGCCGATGAGTTGGCCCTCGGCCATGAGCGGCGCGCACATCACCGACGACAGGCGGAGGTTCATGATGCTCGCGCTCCCGCGGAACATCGTGTCGTTCACCGCGTCGCTCACGATGACAGGTTTCCGCGTCTCGATCACCTTTTGAAGAATGCTGTCCGAGAGCTGCGTAACGTCCTCGGGGAGCGACTCCTTGCTCAGGTTTCGCGCGACGGTGATGCGAGGCTTCTGGTCCTTGAGCAGGATGACGAAGCCCTTGTCGGCGTTGGTGACGTCGATCACCGCGTCGATGAGCGTCTGAAGCTGCTCTTCGACGTTGGCGATGCGGTTCAGTTGCTCCGAGAACTCCACCAGGCGGTGGAGCGCCGCACGCTCGGCCACGCCGGTGGGAAAGCTCGTGCCTTCGGATTCCGGGACGACACCTTCGTCGAGCACCTGGAACGACAGGGAGACCCCGCCCACGTCGAGGCGGTCGCCGTGGAAGATCTTGCTGCGTCGCTTCTTCTTGCCGTTGATGTGAAGCGTCGCCGTGTCGGCCGTCTCGCTCACGGAGAAATCGCGCCCGTCGAAGGCGATTTGGAAGTGGTGCTCGTCGAGGTCCCGCGAGTCGATGTTCACGTCGTTGGTGGGCGCGCGGCCCACGGACGTGACCTTCTTGTAGAGCGGGAAGAAGCGGGGTTTGCCCTCGGGGGCCATCCACTTGAGGCTCGGCATAAGCCCGAGAAGCGTGGCACGAACGCTCGACAAAACAAAACGGGGTGGCGCTTTCACGCCACCCCGTTCGTTCATCGTTCCCCTTCGAGGGGAGAATCGCTCGTCAGCTGCAACCCATGGAGTTGCCGCAGTTCAGGCACTTGTAGCAGGCGCCGTTTCGCACGGTGATGTGCCCGCACTTATCGCAGAGCGGCGCGTCGCCCATCATCTCGCCGAGGTGCTGGCTGAGCGCGCTCATCGCGCCCGGGCTCGACTCCTCCTTGATGATGCCGCCCTTGTCGAACCCGAAGGTCGACTGCTCGGCGTGCTCCACCGGGGGCGGCGGCGCGTCCGAGTAGCGCGTGCCCTCGATGCGATGCACCGCGGCCACGTCCGTCGGGTTACGGAGCTCGGTCTGCTCTTCCGCCGGGGGAACCTGCGCGAGGTCGTACGTGCGGAGGTATTCCACGCCGAGGACGCGGAAGATGTAGTCGAGCACGCTGGTGGCGAACTTGATGTTCGGGTGCCCTTCCACAATGCCGCCCGGCTCGAACCGCGTGAACGTGAACTGGTTCACGTACGCCTCGAGGGGCACGCCGTGCTGAAGACCCATCGACACGCTGATGGCGAAGGAGTTCATGAGCGAACGGAACGCCGCGCCCTCCTTGTGCATGTCGATGAAGATCTCACCGAGCGAGCCATCCTCGTAGTCGCCCGTGCGAAGGAAGAGCTTGTGGCCGCCGACGCGCGCTTCCTGCGTGAAGCCCGTGCGCTTCTTCGGCAGGCGATGACGCACGGTCACCGGGGGCTTGGCGCCTTCGCGCATGGGGGCCGGCTGGGCCGCCACGGGAAGCTCCTTCGCCTCCGCCTTCTCTTCCTTCTTCTCTTCGCTCGACGAGTTGAGCGGCTGCGAGGCCTTGCATCCGTCGCGGTAGAGCGCGACGGCCTTGAGGCCCAGCTTCCAGCCCTCCTTGTAGATGCGCGCCACGTCTTCGACGGTGGCCTCGTTCGGGAGGTTGACTGTCTTCGAGATGGCGCCCGAGAGGAACGGCTGCGCCGCCGCCATCATGCGCACGTGCGCCATCGGCTCGAGGAAGCGCGTGCCCTTCTTGCCGCAGCGGTTGGCGCAGTCGAACACCGGGTAGTGCTCGGGCTTCAAGTACGGCGCGCCCTCGATCGTCATGCGACCGATGACCACGTCGTTGAGCTCCTCGATCTGCTCCTTCGAGAGGCCCCAGTGCTTGAGGATGCTGAAGCCGGGCTTCGCCGACTCCGTCGCCGGGATGCCGATGCGCTCGTACGCCTCGGTGCCGATGACCCACGGCGCGAGCGCCTGGGCCACGTCGAACGCCGTCGGGAGGGCGCCCTCGGCCTTCTTGATCTCCGCGTCCGTGAGGCCCTTCTCAAGGAGCTCCTTGCGGGAGACGTGCGGCGCACCCGTGAAGGTGTTCGTGCCGCGCACGAAGGCCTCGATGCTCTGAATCTGAGCTTCCGAGTAGCCGAGCGTGCGGAGCGCGTGCGGGACGCTCTCGTTGACGATCTTGAAGTACCCGCCGCCGGCGAGCTTCTTGAACTTCACGAGGGCGAAGTCGGGCTCGATGCCCGTCGTGTCGCAGTCCATGAGGAGGCCGATGGTGCCCGTCGGCGCGAGCACGGTGGCCTGCGCGTTCCGGTACCCGTACTTCTCGCCGAGCTGCACGGCGCGGTCCCACGACTCGCGCGCGACCTTGGCAAGCTCGGGCGCCGCGTTCACGGGCTTCGTGCTCACCATGCCGGGGAGGTCGGGCTCGCCGATGCGGTACGCGAAGGAGCGGTGCTTCTGCATGACGCGGAGCATCGGTTCACGGTTCTTCGCGAAGCCGGGGAACGCGCCCTTGGAAGCCGCGATCTCCGCGCTCGCCGCGTAGCCGTCGCCGCACATGATGGCGGTCAGCGCCGCGCAGATCGTGCGGCCTTCGTCGCTGTTGTACGAGATGCCCTGACGCATGAGCAGCGTGCCAAGGTTCGCGTAGCCGAGGCCGAGCGGGCGGTAGTCGTGGCTGTTCTTCGCCACGGGCTCCGTCGGATAGCTCGAGTAATCGACCAGGATTTCCTGCGCGATGATGAGCATGCGGATCGCGTGGCGATACCCCGCCACATCGAACTCGCCGTCCTCGCTCAGGAACTTCGTCAGGTTGATCGACGAGAGATTACAAGCCGAGTTGTCGAGGAACATGTACTCCGAGCACGGGTTCGACGCGTGGATGCGGTCCGTGTTCGGGCACGTGTGCCAGTCGTTGATCGTCGAGTCGTACTGGACGCCCGGGTCCGCGCACTGCCACGCCGCGTCCGCGACCTTCTTCCAGATGTCGCGCGCCTTGTAGGTGTCGATGACCTCGTTGTTCGTGCGGCCGTAGGTGCGCCACTCGCCGTCCGACTCCACCGCGCGCATGAACTCGTCGGTGACGCGCACGGAGTTGTTCGAGTTCTGGCCCGAGACGGTGTGGTACGCCTCGCCGTTGAAGTCCGAGGCGTAGCCGGCCGAGATGAGCGCGCGCGCCTTCTTCTCTTCCTTCACCTTCCACTCGATGAAATCGACGATTTCCGGGTGGTCCATGTCGAGGCAGACCATCTTCGCCGCGCGGCGCGTGGTGCCGCCCGACTTGGTGGCGCCAGCCGCGCGATCGAACACCTCAAGGAAGCTCATGAGGCCGCTCGACGTGCCGCCGCCCGAGAGCTTCTCCTGCTTGCCGCGGATCTTCGAGAAGTTCGTGCCCGTGCCCGAGCCGTACTTGAAGAGGCGCGCTTCGGCGCGGACGAGCTCGTAGATGCTCATGAGGTCGTCGTCGACGGCCTGGATGAAGCACGCGGAGCACTGCGGATTCTCGTAGGCCGTCTTCGTGTTGAAGATGACGTCCTTCTGCGGGTCCCAGGCGAAGTTGCCGCCGGCGCCCGTGATGCCGTAGCGCTGGTAGAGACCGCAGTTGAACCAAACCGGGGAGTTGAACGCGGCGCGCTGGTGCACGAGGAGGTACGCGAGCTCCGCCTCGAAGTTCTCGGCGTCGGCCTTCGTGGCGAAGTAGCCACCGAGGCGCTCACCCGCTTCGCGGATGCTGTGGGCCACGCGGAAGACGAGCTCACGCACGCTCTTTTCGCCGCGGTTCGGGTCGCCCTGGATGCCCGCCTTCCGGAAATATTTCGAGATGGCGATGTCGCTCGCGAGCTGCGACCAACCCTTCGGAACCTCGGCCCCGCGGAGCTCGAAGACCACCGATCCATCCGGGTTTTGGATGACCGAGTCCCGAAGCTCGTAAGTGACCGAATCCAGAGGGTTTTCACCCGCTGCCGTCAGATGGCGCTGGATCGAGAGCCCGCCGGCATGCCGGCCGATCTCCGCGTCCGTCGCGTTGTCCGTCCCTTTTTTCCCCACAGATCGAATGTCTAGTCCCACAGCGCACCTCCCAGCAACAACTCGGAATTTATCCAGTCTTGCTGATGTCGTTTCCCCGGTTTATCCACAGTGCTTCCACAACCCATAGGCCTGGCCCCGAACTGGCAACCACAACCTGTAGTGTGAACCGGCAAGGGGTGCCGCATCGCTGCGCACTCGTCAAGGACAAAACCAAGGACCGCATCGCTTTCCGGAAAGCCAAGGAGTATCGAGGCGTTGCGATCCGGCGGCGGGCCCGAAAAACGCCCGGTCGACGGGCTTGGGAACGACACCGGATGCAACGTAGTGTCATGAACACGAGACTACAACCAGTAGTGTAGGGCCTCCAAAAAAACTACAACATGATGCGTTAATTGCGCCTTTCCGCGCACTTGGGAGGTGAAGATGTATCACGCACCTACTGCGCAAGAAATGTACGAAATGGTGCGAATAAATTCGGGCGATCTGCCTGCAAAACTCGCGGAACCACGGTATTTTTCCAGCCTGCGTCGCCCCCCGATTGGCCTCGAGGCGGCTTCCCGCGTCCGCTCGGCGCGATACGTCCCGCAAAAAGCGGGGCATGAAACCGATTCCGTTCCCGCGCGTACTGGGGTCCATGCGAAGGACTTCGGCAACGGGTAAAAACAAGGGGTTTCGGGCGAAATCGACGGGGACGGGCGGTGACCCCGCGGCCCATCGCCGGCACCTTCCGTGGGGCCTGATTGCGCTCCTTGCCGTGCCGTGGACCCTGACGACCGGGTGCGCCTCGGAGGACGAGCCGAGCCGCTACGCCTCCCGGGGCGAGGCGCTCTTCCACGAGCCGTTCGAGGACGGGAACTCCTTTGCGTGCGCCACCTGCCACGCCGTGGACGAGCCGGCGGCCGACGGCATCCGCCGGGTTGGGCACCCGCTCCGTGACGCGGCAAACCGCCCGTCGTGGAAGAACGGCCAGGTCACGAGTCTCCGTGCGGCGGTGAACAGCTGCCTCACGGAGTGGATGCGCGCCGACGCTGTGTCCGAAGAGAGCGACGACTGGCGTGACCTCGGCGGCTACCTCGAGGAACTGGCGGGCGACGCACCCGGCGCAGCGGTCACCTTCGAAGTTCTCGCGCCGCCCGCGGAGCTCTCCGGCGGGGACGTCGACGAAGGGCGAACGATCTTCAACGCCAGTTGCTCCGCGTGCCACGGCACCGATGCCACGGGCACGACGCGGGCGCCGTCCCTCGTCGGGAGCGCCCTCTCGCCCGAGCGCATCGCGGAACGTGTCCGCCTAAGCGGATCCGCCACGAGCGCCGTCTACGATGGGCTGACCGGCGGGGCGATGCCCTTCTGGGCCGCCGACCGCCTGAGCGACGAGGAGCTCATCGACCTTGTCGCCTACACGGTGGCCATCGGCGAGATGGGTGACGGCGGCGTCGGTGGCGGCAACGGGGGCGACGGCGGCATCCAGGGGCGCCAATGCGCGTCCACGCACCCGGCCATCGGCAAGACCGCGGCGCTCAGCACCTTCGCCCACGCCGTCGACGGCACCGCGACCATCGTCGACGACTGCACCATTCGCTTTGACGACTTTTCGTACGACGGCGGCGGGATCGATGTGCGGATCTACGCGGGCAAAGCCGGCGACTACGACCCGCCCACGGGCTTCGCCATCTCACCGAACATCAAGGGCGTGGCGTTCCGCGGCGAGACGTTTGCGGTGCAACTCCCGGAAGGGAAATCCCTCGATGACCTCGACGGCGTTGCCGTTTGGTGCACGGACGTGGGGGTGAGTTTCGGCGACGGGCTCTTCAAATAGCGCCGACCCACGCGTCGTTTCGGCGCGGGGGGAACCGTGTATGCTCCGCGGCATGGTGGACGACCACGCCGCGGCGCTCGCGCATCACGTCTCGCTCGGCCCGTCCTTCGCCATGCTTCGGGTGGACCTTGCGCCCGGGCAGGGCGTGACCGCGGAAGCCGGCGCCATGGTCGCGCACACACCCGACATCGCCATGGAGACCACGGTCAATGCCGATCGTTCCGCCGGCGTGCTCGCGTCGATCTGGGCGATGTTCATCGCGTTCCTTCGCAAGGTGATCGGCGGCGAAACGTTCTTCGTAAACCACTTCACCACCCGCCGCGGCGGCTCGCTCTGGCTCGCACCGACGATGGCGGGGCAGATCGAATACCGGCGCATGCGCGGCGACGCGCTCATGCTCTCCGCGGGCGCCTACGTCGCGCACTCGGGCAACCTGCGCACGCGGCTCAAGTTCGGCGGGCTCCGCTCGATCCTCGCAAAGGAGGGCGCGTTCTTCCTCGAGGTGAGCGGCGAAGGGGACCTTTGGTTCACCTCCTACGGCGGCATTCACGCCGTCGACGTGCGTGGCACGTACCTCGTGGACAACGGCCACCTCGTGGGCTTCGAGGGCGCGCTCCACTTCTCCCTTTCGTCGGGTGGCGGCGGCCTGCTTGGGCTCGTGGCGTCGGGCGAAGGCATGGTGTGCGCGTTCCATGGCGAGGGGCGCGTCTACCTCCAGTCGCGCAATCCGCACGCCCTCGTCGGTTGGCTCGAACCGCTGCTTCCGAGGTAGACGCGATGGACGTTCAAATCGGTTACCGGCCCGCGCAGGCCCTCGCAAAAGTGGTGCTCGCCCAGGGCGAAGCGTGCGTCGCGGAGTCGGGCGCCATGGTCGGCATGACGACGAACGTGCGCATCGACACGCGCGCCGGCGGACTCATGCAAGGCATCAAGCGCCTCTTCGGCGGCGAGTCCATCTTCGTCAATCGCTTCACGGCGGAGGGCGGCCCCGCGGAGGTGCTCGTGGCGCACAAGCTCCTCGGCGACCTCGTTGCGCTCGAGATCGATGCGCAGGGGCTCACGCTCGAGGCGGGCGCCTTCGTGGCGTCGAGTGCCAACGTCAACGTGCAAACGCGCGTCGGCGGTCTGCGCACGCTGCTCGGCGGCGAAGGGCTCACGGTGCTCGAGGCGCGCGCGGAGGGCCGCGGCACCCTGGTGCTCGGCGCCTTCGGCGGCATCGAAGAGATGACCGTCGACGGCGAGTTCATCGTCGACACGGGGCACCTCGTCGCGTGGGACGCGGGC
Source organism: Polyangiales bacterium (assembly GCA_041389625.1). Lineage (GTDB taxonomy): Bacteria > Myxococcota_A > Polyangia > Polyangiales > JAWKRM01 > JAWKRM01. The sequence goes on along the minus strand of JAWKRM010000001.1, from coordinate 86,803 downwards.
CTTGAGTTCAACGTGCAAAAGAGCGCGTCGGGTTGGCTTGCGACGTGGCTCTCGGGCGAAGGGCTCGTGTGCCGGTTCCGCGGGCACGGGCGCGTGTGGGTGCAGTCGCGAAGCCCCGTCGAGTACGGCCGCGCCATGGGCGAGATGCTGCCGTCGAGGAAGGGCTAGCCATGCACCACCGACTCCTCGACAAACCCGACTTCGCCATCGTGCACGTGACGTTCGACGCGCCGGGCGAGAAGCTCCTCGTCGAAGCGGAGGCCATGATCGCCCGCGACCCCGGCCTCGAACTCAAGACCGAACTCCGGGGCGGGCTCCTGTCGGCGGCAAAGCGAAAGCTCCTCGGTGGCGAGAGCCTGTTTCAAAACACGTTCATCGCGACGGCGCCCGGGCAGACACTTTGGATCGCACCCGGCCCGCAGGGCGACGTGGAGGCGCTCGAGCTCCGCGGCGACACGGAGGTGTTTCTCCAGTCGGGCGCGTTCCTCGCGGCGGCGCCGTCGGTCACGCTCGACACGAAGTGGGAGGGCGCGCGCGGCTTCTTCAGCGGGAACGGGCTCTTCCTTCTGCGCTGCGGCGGCACGGGGCCGCTCTTCTTCAATGCCTATGGCGGCCTCCATGCCGTCGACGTGGGCCCGGGCGGCTACATCGTCGACACGAGCCACATCGTCGGCTTCACCGCGGGCCTCGACTACCGCGTGCGCAAGGTCGGCGGCATGAAGAGCCTGTTCTTCTCCGGCGAAGGCCTGGTGTGCGAGTTCCGCGGCCAAGGCCGCCTTTGGCTCTCGACACGCAACCCGCATAACCTCGCCGCGTTCCTGCACCCGTACAGGCGTGTCAGTCGGAACGACTGAGTCGCGCGTTGCGCGACTCATGTGATTTTTTGGCATCGCCTGCTAACGCAGGCGATCGCGGAATTGGATGTTTTCGCGACCTGGGGGGCGTGCGCTTCGCGCATGCGTTCGCGGGGCGAACGCGGAGGGGCCACCATCGCGGGCTGATGTTTGGCATCGCCTGCTAACGCAGGCGATCGCGGAATTGGCCGGTATCGCGACCTGGTGAGCGTGCGCTTCGCGCATGCGTTCGCGGGGCGAACGCGGGGGAGAGGGCACTCCATTTGGGGTCCGGGGACACGCGACTCAACTTGGCGCGTCGCCCTGAAGCTTCGTTCTGCGTCCCACAAACGCTTCTGTACTTGAGCTCCCACGCGGCACACGCCAACTTCGCCAAACGGGTAGTTCGTCTACTCAGAGGCCAAACAGGGCGATTGTGGCGACGACCCTCGAAAACAAGCGCATGGAGCTCCACACGTGAAGAACAACTACTTCTTTGTCGACGGTTCATCGTTGCTCGCCGACGTGAAGACGCTACGCGAGCAGGACCCGAGACTCGCGGAGCTGAAATTCAACATTTCGGCGATGGTGGATTTCTTCGCGGGCTCTGGACTGCACCACTACCACGAGAACTCCTACCGCCGATTTGTCTTCTACTTTGCGAAAGGCGATGACCGCACCGAAACGATATTGAAGCTACCCGAGCATGCACGGCCTGGAGCGGTTCGAGACGTACGAATCGAGTACTGCGGCAAACGAATTCGCGCGAAGGAAGAAGTTCACGAATGGCTTCGCGAGAACAAGGCGCCTCAGCACGTGATCGACGCTGCGCACAGAGCGGAAAAGGCTGTGGACACACAGATCTGCTGCGATGCAATGCAACTGGCCGCGTTCAGCAAGCTGGACCGACTCTTTCTCTACAGCAACGACTCGGATTTTGTGCCGCTCTGTAGGTCGCTTCGTGCGCTCGGCATCAACATCAATCTGATTCGCCTGACCGAAGACCGAGTGAACCACGAACTCGTATGCGAGTGCGACGCCTTTGATGTCATGGAGAAGTACGCACTAGATTCCGCGTTTGGAGTGAAACAGCAGCGAGATAGCTGAAAGCAGCTGTCCGCCTAGCAGGTCGACGATACACGGCATCCACCACTTCGCCTCCGTCCCCGGGGGAGGGGTGCGGCGAGGCGTCGTCGTGATCTCGCTGGCCCACGGCCTCGCTGCCGCTTGTGCATCTGAGAGGCGAATCGACTGTGCGCAGCTCACGCCGGCCGAATGCTTGGAGCACATGGGCGAACGTGTCGTCGGTCGCTACGCACTCCTCAATGAGGCGGGCGCCCGTGGGCTTCCGAGCACTGACGCGGCGTGCTGTACCTGAAGTTCCATCCGGCACACGCCAACTTCGCCAGACGGGCTGTTGGTCTACTCGGGGTGCGGCCAGGGTGTTTGTGGTGACGATCCTCCCTAGGGCCGCTCGCTGATCGAGCGGAGCACGGGCCAGGCGAGTTCGACGAGAAAGACACCGCAAAAAGCGATGAGTAGGAAGGAACCCAGGATGGAAAGCCTGGATGAGTTGATCATGGCGCGCGCGCGCGATGCCGCGGCGGCCGGATCACTTGCGGGCCCCGATCGGCGCGCCCTCGCCGAAGCCCAAAGCCAGAGGGCCGTTCCTGTCGCACTCACGACGAGTGACGCCAAAGCCAGCCAGATGCTGGGCTTTCGCAGATCGGAGATCACTACAATGACGGCGAAGCTCGCCAGGGACCACACGAGGTGCTTCTTGTGCGCGCGCTCTGCATTTCGGGTCGCTTCTGCGCTCGCGCGCAGTGCTGCCGCAAGGTCTGACGTGTCCGTCTTCGGGAGGGTCGTGTCGTCCATGTCAGGCGCTACCGCGAGAAAAAGCTATCGACGAACGCCGACCGTAGCAAGGTCGGTGGCTGACGGTCGCTCGTATCTCACCGTTCGGATGCTGTCGTTGAGCCCCCGCCCGGTGCAATCGAGTTTCGCAGAACGGATCGTTCGTCAACTCGGAGGCCGAACAGCGTGTTTGTGGCGACGATCCTCCCGGGGGGCATTCGCTAGAGCAATCCGGGCACGCTGCAGTCAAAGCGGGTGGCGTAGAGGCCGCGCACGAACGACTCGGGCGTGCCGCAGTTCTCCGACCACACAACGACCGGGTGCGCACCGCCGAGGATGTCGAAGTCTTCGACTTCGACGTACCCATTGCCCGCGCCTTTGCAGCCGTCGGCGTCACGGATGGGCTCCACCTGCAGCACTTCGCCGTTCTGCGGGTCGATCACACGGAGGCGAAGGTTGTGTGTTTCGGCTTCGGTGACGAGTGAGAGGAGCCCGGCGTCGCTCGTCGCGAGCGATTGGCCCCAGGTTTGCCCCGTGGAGAGCGCGAACTCGTCCACCGAATCGCCGTCGATGCGGAAGATCGTGCCCCGCTTGTCCACCGTCGCCCCCACGAAGAGCCTCTCGTCGCCGTCGCCGCGACCCTCTCCTCGCCCGCCACCATCGAAGTAGACCGCCGAGGGCGCCCGCACATACATCGCGCTCCGCAGGTCCTGGCGCTGGGGTTCGCCCTCGCCGTCGCCGAGAAAGAGCGAGAGTGCGTTGCCGTCCGTTCCGTACGTCGCCACCGGCACCGCATACCCCGCTCGACCCGCGGCGATGGATGCGCTCACGTGGTTGCCATCCATCTCGGTGGGAATGGGTAGCTCCTCCCGCTCCACCACATTCCCATCAAAGTCGAGGCGCACCCGCTCGTGGTTCGCTTCCTGCCGAAAGAGCACCGTGTGCGAATCGTCGGGCCCCGCGACGACCCGAGCCACGGCGTCCGCCGGCGAAAGCGTCACGGTCGAGAGGACGTCGCCGCTATCCGGGTCGAGGTAGCTCACACGGAACTCGCGGGGGACCGCAAGTCCATCGTTCGTCCAGTAGAGCGCGAGCCTCTCGCCCGCGGCGAACGCACCCGCAAACCAACCCGCCTTCTCCTCGTACGGCAACGCCTCCGGAAACACGTCGAACGTCCGCTCGAGCGCCGCGGTCTCGGCGTTGAGCTCCGCGCCCACGGTCGCGGTGCGCCCGTCGCGGTTCTCGATCCAAAACGCGAACACCCGGTCGCCGAACCCGCCGACGATCACGTCGCCCCCTTGCAGAATGCGGTCTGTCGACTCCTTGAGAAACAGCGGCTCCGTCTCCCCCTGCGTGCAGAGCGCCGCGCCCGTCGACACGACGGCGTCGCCCGCGCCGCCTAGCTGGTGCGAAAGCGCGCAGCCTCCGCCGGCCGCGCCGAGAACAAGAACGCCCACGGCTTGAAACAAGGTTAGGACATGCGCGCGCATACGCCTCCGACCCACACCCGCGAGTCAAGTACCGCAGGCAGCGAAGATCGGTCAACTCGAAGTTTCCTGAGATCAACCTGTTTTCACGATTCCATGCAACCGAGCCCACCACGCAGCGATATGCGCGTCACAGATTCCACGCACGCCGAGCCGCATCAGGCTGCCCGCGGCGGGCGTGTCGAGCTGTCGAACCACGTCGCGCCGCGTGGCACCGGCGGTGTTCCGTCAACGCAATGCGCGCCAAGTGTAAGAAGCGGCACGGCGATCGTGACCCGGTCGGTGCGTCACGGAACGGGGCGGATGCCGCCCAATTCCCGCGAGCCTCTCCGGGTTTGGGCGCGACCGCGCATGACTTGTAGTAACGCGATGTCACCGCCCTGTTAATGTGTTCTGCGAAGAACCTGAGGGGGTTCTTCCGGGACTCCGGGGATCGCTACCGGATTGCCTGACGGGCTGTGTTTTCGAACCACGGGGGAGGAAATGGGCATGTGGGGGAAGTTTCTGTGTGCTGTGGTCTGTTCTGCGGTCGTCGGCACGGGATGCGATGAAGCGGAAATCACGATGCCCGCGGCCAACGGCGAGGATGGCAGCGGCGGCGGGAACGGCGGTGGGAACGGCGGCGGTGGTCACGACGGCACCGGCGGCGTTGACGGCGGCAACAACGGGTTGGGTCCGGACGGCGGCACCCACTTCGACAGTGGCACCCTGCCGGAGCCGGACAGCGGCACGGATCCGACGCCGGGCGACGGCGCGTTCCCTTCCCCCGCCACCACCGGGTGGGCGCACACGGGCGTAACGCTTTCCGCCTACACGGGCCCGAGTACCATCACCGCGGACAACACGGTGATCGATAGCAAGGACATCACCAAGTGCCTCGTCATCGACGCCAAGAACGTGACCATCAAGCGCTCGCGGATCAAGTGCTCGAACGATAGGGGCATCGAGCAGGGGGACGGCGCCACCGGGCTCCTGGTGGAAGACACGGAGATCCTGTCCACCGACACGAGCAGTACGAACACCACCATCGAACGGGCGGTCGCCATTTGGGGGGGCGGCGGAGTCACGCTTCGACGGCTGTACATTCACGACACCATCAAGGGCGTGGACCTCGGCAGCAACACGACCATCGAGGACAGCTACATTGCAGACAACGTCGTCCCCGAGGACTCCTGCGTTGGAGGTTGCCCCCATTCGACGGCGATCGTGTCCTTCGGCACCGCGGACCACGTGGTCATTCGGCACAACACGCTCAAGAACCGATTTGGGGCGACGGCGGCCGTGGCCCTCGAGCGGGACTACGGCGTGTCCGACGACTACCTCATCGACGGGAACCTCCTGGCCACCGACGGCGGGTATTGCTTCTACGCGGGTGCCTCGAACATGGCCTTCGTGAACAACAAGTTTTCCACCGAGTTCGAGGAAGACTGCGGCTTTACAAGCCACACCTTGGATTGGGTGCCCTCCCGCGGTGGCCTCACATGGAGCAACAACACCTGGTACGACCCGGGCGGCAAGAAGGACGGCCAGCAAGTACCCGAACCCTGACGAAGGGCGGAGTGCTGACGATCCTAGAAGGAGGACGATGTATGCGTAGACGGGGAATGTGGCGATGCTTCGCGGCGCTCTGTGCGTTGGTCGTCGCGGGATGTGACGACACGGAAGTGGTGACGGCCGACGGCGGCCACGGCCACGACGCCGCATCACAGGAGGACGCGGACACCGGTTCGGACGGTTCCGCTTCCATGGACAGTTCCGTCCCCTGGGACGGCACATCCCCCACCCCCGCCACCACGGGATGGGAACACACGGGGGTGACGCTCGAGGCCTACTCGGGCCCCGCCACCATCACCGCGGACAACACGGTCATCGACGGCAAGGACATCACCAAGTGCCTGGTCATCAACGCCAAGAACGTGACCATCAAACGCTCGCGGATCAAGTGTGCGAGTGACTACGGCATCCTGCAGAACAATGGGGCCACGGGACTCCTGGTGGAGGACACGGAAATCACATCCACCGTCACCGGCAGCGTGAACACCATGGTGGACCGGGCGGTGCAACTCAACGGCGGAGGAGCGAACCTTCAAGGGTTGTACATCCACGACACCATCCGGGGCGTCTGGCTCGCCAGCAACACCACCGTCGAGGACAGCTACATTGCGGACAACTTTGTCCCCGAGGACGCCTGCGGCGGGGGCTGCCCCCACACGACGGCGATCGTGTCCTTTGGCACCGCCCATCACGTGGTGATTCGGCACAACACGCTCAAAGCGGTACCCGTGGCGACCGCCGCCCTGGCCCTTGAGGGTGACTTTGGGAGCGCCGAAGACGGAGTGTCCGACGATTACCTCATCGACGGGAACCTTCTGGCCACCGCCGGCGGCTTCGCCTTCTACGCGGACGGGTCGAACTTGACCTTCATCAACAACAAGTTTTCCACCGAGTACGAAGAGAACGGCGGCATCTACGGACACACCTTGGCCTGGGGAACACCCAGCTACGGTGTCGATCCCGGCGAGCTCGTCTGGGACAACAACACCTGGTACGACCCGGGTGGCGACAAGGACGGCGAGATCGTACCCGAGCCCTGACGAAGGGCGGAGTCGGGGAGGACCGGGCGCCGAAACACCATCTGTCGTTCAGCTCCCGTCCGGCACTCGCCAGATCGCCGCGGCTTCATGGAGAAGCTCCAGGGCCTGATCCGTTAGTCCTCCCGCGGCCCCTGGGCGACCCCTGGAAAATCAGGCAGGAGGTTCGTTCTGCATTTGAAGGCCGCGTCGAGACACGCGATCATGGCGGTGCAGTCCGCCGTTACGCCGACGGACCTCGCGGTCGCAAAGGCTTGATCCACCGACGCCGCATCTTCGATGTGGTTCGCCAGCTCGCAGGTGTAGAGGTCGTAGCCGGTCTTGTTGTTGGCGTACGCGGTGCTCATGCATTGCTTTGCCGCTTCAACTTCGAAGTCTTTGCAACCGTCCGCCGCGAGGGCGGCCTTCTGCGCCGGCTGCATGCTGGCGTCGGAGCACTGATCTTCCTGTTGCTCAATGTTCGCCCCAACGAATGGCAAACTGATGTAGCAGCCCGTCCAATCGTCCTCGCAGGCCTGCTTCGTCGGGTTCACGTTTCCGCCGACGACATCCGCGAGGGCGTCATAGGTGCAAATGTAGTTGAATGCTGCCTCTGCGCCGATCTTCGCATTGAACTCGTCGAAGATGCCGTGGCACAGGGCCTCCACCTCCGCCGTGGTCGCATTGCCGAGGGTCGTGCCTCCGGCGACGGCGCTGTCGCTGTTGTTGATGTTGTTGTCGCTGTCCGACGGGTTCGGATTGCCGGCGTCCGGGTTGCTGTTGGCGAGGAAGAAATTGCTCTCCCGGTCACCGTGACACGCCGTCAACAGCGCCAGGCAGGAGACTAGGGACAGTGCGCGCGAGATCATGGGCCACTCCCTGCAGTACGATATTCAGCCTCCACCCAGCACAATCCACTGTCCCAGTGTCGCAGAACGGGCGATTCGTCAACTCGGAGGGCGACCAGGGCGTTTGTGGCGACGATCCTCCCCGGCGATGCTTTCCGTCGCGTGGTAACCGGTCGTGCACGCCCGCAAGGGGAGACGCGCCCTTCTTGCTGGAGCCGTGGGTGAGCTCCCACGCGCACACGCCGGTACCGCGCGTCCGTTTCACTCGCGCGAGGACGGCGCCGGGTGGACATGAGGGCTTCGTCCCGCGGGCGTCGGGGGCGGGGTTCCGCGCCGGCGGGGTTCGAGCGCCGAACCTTGTTCGAGTGCGGATGGGTCCCGACCGTCTTGATGGATTTGGGGCGAATGGGACGCTGTGGCGTCCATTTTCGGCTCCGCACGACGGCTTTGACAGTGGGGGAAGCCTCAATATACTCCGCGCCTTTTCTGGGATTCCCCAGGGCGACGTAGCTCAGTTGGTTAGAGCGGGCGTTTCATACGCGCTAGGTCAGTGGTTCAAATCCACTCGTCGCCACCCCTTCCCGGCACACCCTTGAGCCTCCCGGGCGTCCGCCGCGCGCTCGGGGGCCGCGCGGAACCGCAGGATCCGAGGGGATTTTGCCCCCGGCCCCCGCCCGGCCCCCGGCGGCTCGATGGGGGGTGGGTTTCGCCCTATACCTCGCGCGCATGTTCGGCTGGCTCACCGAGCGAGTGGCGCGTCGTGCGGCGTTCATCGCCGCGCTTTCGACGGCGGTCTGCGTGCTGCTCCCCTTCGTGTTGCTCGGCGCGCACGTGGAGCAGGCGCACCTCGTGCTCGGTGTGCTCGTGGTGGTGGTGCCCCTTGCGGCGGTGACGACGGGTCACTGGGTCGACCTGATCGTGGGCAACCGCATTCGCGTGCTCAAGGATTTCCTCGCAGACCAGAGTCGCGCTTCGTCGGATCACCTGCACCGTCTGCCGCACCTCGGCGACGACGAGCTCGGTGTCGCGGCCGATGCGGCCAATCGTCTTCTCACGCATTTCACCGACGTGCATGTGAGCATGATCGACCAGCGCCTTGAGCTCGAAGAGGCGCAGGAAAAGCTCGCCCTCAAGGAGCAGATCGAAAAGAAGAGCCGCGAGCTCGAAGCACGCCTGCGTGAACGCGCGGTGTTGTTCGAGATCTTGCAGGAAAGCACGCGGCGACCCGACCTCCAGAAGATGCTCTCGCAGGTGGCGCTCAAGCTCGGGCCCGCGCTGCGTCTGCGCGAACTCGCCATCCTCGTGCGCGAGGAAGAGGCGCTTGTGATCCGCGCCGTGCACGGGTTCCCGAACCCCACGGCGCTCCTCGGTCGCGAGGTGCAGCAGGGCGAAGGCGTGGCGGGCGACGCGGCGGAGGGCAACGATCCGGTTCTTGTGCGCGACGTTCGCACGGAGCCGAAGTACCTGGCTTTCTGGGGCGAAGCGGAGCGCACGGGTTCCTATGCGGCCGTTCCCGTGATGGACGGCAAGCGTCGCGTGGGCATGCTCGCGCTTACGCGTCCGCCCGACGATCCGCTCCTCCCCGAAGAGGTTCGCTTCGCCGGTGCGGTGGGCGACACGCTCGCCCTCGCCATCCGGCACGGTCGGCAGATGGAGGAGCTCCGGGCCCTTTCCATGCACGACGAGCTCACCGGTCTCGCCAATCGGCGCCTGCTCAAAAGCCGCATCCAAATGGAGCTCACCCGCGCGCGCCGTTTCCGGCACGCGGTCAGCGTCCTCGCCATCGACATCGACCATTTCAAATTGCTCAACGATCGCTGCGGTCACCCGGTGGGGGACGAGGCGCTCCGTTCCGTGGGCGCGATCCTCGAGGACAAGATTCGGCGCGTTGACACCGTCGCGCGCATCGGCGGCGAAGAGTTCGTGGTGCTTCTTCCGCGCACGAGTTCGGTGCATGCCCTCAAGGTCGCCGAGCACCTGCGCGCCGCCGTGGCGAACCACCCCTTCTCTGGCGCCGACGGGCAGCCGGGGGGGCGCCTCACCATCAGCGTCGGCGTGGCCGAGCTCCTTCCCGCCGAGGAGCCGAGCGACTTCCTCGCGCGCGCGGACGCCGCGCTCTACGCCGCCAAGGGTGCGGGCCGTGATCGCGTCGTGCTCCACTCCGACCACCGCGAACAGCCCATCGAAGCGGAGTGAGTGTGCCGAGCGATCGCGTATGCATCCTTGGCGCGGGCTCGTCCGGAATCGTCGCGCTCAAAACACTGCTCGAGGCGGGCATCCCCGCCGTTGCACTCGAGAAGGGCTCGGGCATCGGCGGCAACTGGCGTTACGAGAATGACAACGGCATGAGCGCCGCCTATCGCTCGCTCCACATCAACACGTCGAAGGAGCGGATGGCCTACGCGGATTTTCCGATGCCCTCGGAATACCCGGAGTACCCACACCACACGCAGGTCCTCGCGTACTTCGAGTCGTACGTCGACCACTTCGGCATCCGCGAGGCCATTCGATTTGAAACCTCGGTGGAACGCGTGCGCCGCGTGGACGACGAATGGGAGGTGGCGTTCCGGGATTCGAGCGGCCAGCACGTCGAACGTTTCCGCGCCGTCCTCGTCGCCAACGGCCACCACTGGAAGGCGAAGCTCCCGGCGTTCTCCGGCCACTTTGCCGGGCCCACGGTCCACGCCCACGACTACCGCACCGCGGACCCGTACGAAGGCAAGCGCGTGCTCATCGTCGGCATCGGCAACTCCGCTGTCGATATCGCGTGCGAGGTGTGCCGCGTGGCCCCGTGGGTGGGCGTGTCCACGCGCCGGAGTGCGCACATCTTCCCGAAGTACTTCTTTGGAAAACCCGTCGACCACTTCACGACGCCCGCGCTCTCGAAGCTGCCTCTCAAGATGCAGTCGGCGCTTGTCCAGGCCATGTTGCTCGTCGCCCGTGGCCGGCAGTCGGACTACGGCGTTCCCGAACCGGCCCACGGCCTGACGGCCGCGCACCCGACCATTTCGGACGAGCTCCTCCACTTTGTGGGCCACGGGCGCATTCACATCCGGTCCGACATCGAGTCACTCGAGGACGACGGCGTGCGCTTCGTCGATGGGTCGCGCGAGCCGGTGGACGCGATCATTTACGCCACGGGCTATGAAATGGCGTTCCCGTTCCTCGACCCAGGCGCCGTCGACGTGCGCGGAAACGACGTGCGCCTCTACCATCGCGTCGTGCCGCTCGACCACGAGGGGCTTTACTTTGTCGGTCTCGTCCAGCCCCTCGGGGCCATCATGCCGCTCGCCGAGGTCCAGTCGAAGTGGATCGCGGGCCTGCTTCGCGGCACGCATCGCCTGCCGTCGCGTGCGGCGATGGAAAAAGAGATCGCTCGCTACCGGGCTTCCCTCGCGCGCCGCTACGTGGGTTCGACGCGGCACACGATCCAGGTGGACTTCCACCCGTACCTCGCGGAAATCGAACGCGAGATGCGGAAGAGCGCCGTCTGACGGATGCGCGCGCTGCGAGTCGGTCAGTCCTGCGGATCGGGCGTGACGAGGAACACGATCTCCGACGCACCCACGGGGTAGATCATCAGCTTCGTGACGCCGATGTCGTCGACGAGGAACGCGTACGCGCGGAGCCCGGACACCACCGTCGACGAGTAGATGAGCGGGTAGACCTCGTCGTTCACGTCGTTGTTCACCTGCGCGTCGCCGGTCTCGATGCCGAACTGACGCATGCCGCTCGGCACGTTGATCGTCACTTGCCCGCCGAACTCCAGGTCGTCGATGCTGAGCACGTCGTTCTCGTCGCCCGCAACGACGTTGTAGACGTCGACGGTGCCAAGCTCGGGTGCGCCGTGCACCACGCCGATGCGGGCGAAGGCCATGCCCTCCGGGAAGCCCACCGTCTCGAGGCCGAGGAGTTCGGGCAGCTCGTCCGCGTCGTCGTCGTCGTCGAGAAACGCGATCGATTCGAGTTCATTGCCCGAGAACTCGACGGTGATCTTCCCGAGGCGCTCCGCCTTCGCCGGGTCCGCCCCGGTGGCGTAGGCGTGGAGCGAATAGTCGCCCGTCTTGATGCCGTCGACGACGCCGATGTCCGTGTAGCCGACGCCCTCGGCCGCGGGGGAAGCGCCCTTCTTCACGTCGATGCCCTCCGCCGTCAGATAGAGGTCCACGAGCCCCGTCGTCGGTGACGCGTGGACGAAGCGAAGTTGGCCACCCTCCACGGCGGCGTCCGAGTCGGCGCCGTCGAGCGCCCCGTCGGTGGAGCCGTCTTTGCCGACCGAGCCGTCGCCCTTCTCTTCGCCCGTCCCGTCGTCGCATCCGACGAGGGCCAACATCGCGAGGACCACGAACCAAGCTCGAATCAAACCAGACATGTCGCTCACTCCTTCGCCCGGCGCGTTTTCGGTTTGCGGGGCGGGCGGACCGTGGGATCGGATACGGACGTCGTCAAGACGACGGAAAACAAAAGGGACGAGCCGAAGCCCGTCCCTTTTGTGTGTCTGGCCCCCGAGGGGGCCGCGACGCGCCGGCACGTGGCCGGCGCGCGGACTAGGTGAGCGGGTTGACCGACACCGTCACGTTCGAACCCGACACGTAGATCATGATGTGCGGGGTCGTCGAGCCGCTCGCCGTGGCGTACACGATGGCGTACGCCTTGAGACTACCCGACACGCCCACCTGGAAGTAGGCCTCGAACGTCTCCGTGTCGTTGTTGAGGTCGACGCCGAGCAGGTAGCTGCCCGCGGGGATTTCCACCGCGTCGGCCTGCGTGCCCGTCGCGAGGTTCTCGATCAGCAGGGTGGGCTCGCCCACCTCCGGCACGCTGTACACGTCCGCTTCGCCAAGCCACGGCGTGCCGTGCACGGCCTTGACCATGGAGTTGGCGGCGTTCTCCGGATCGCCGATGGGGCCGAGGACAACAACGTCGGGAAGAAGGTCGTCGTCCGGCGTCTCACCGAGGTCGTCCACCGCGGCCGCCTGGATCACGACGCCCGAGATGATCGAAATGTCTTCGAGCACGAGGATCGCGTCGTCGGTGCCGACGACTCCGTCACCCGCGTAGACATGCGCGTCGTACGCACCCACGGGCACGCCGTCGAGCGCGAGCACGTCGCCGAGCGCGAAGTCATCCTTGGTCGGCGTTGCGTTCTCTTCCACGGATTCGCCCGCGGGAACGATGTAGACGTCCACCGTGCCGGCCGTCGGCGCGGCGTGAACGAGGCGGAGACCGCCGGTCTCGGGCTCGTTCCCCGAGTCATTGCCGCCGTCCTGCTCGACGTTGCCCGAGTCGTTGCCGGCGTCGCTGCCGCCGTCGGTACCCGGGGTGCTTGAGGTTTCGTCGTCGTCGCAGCCGACGAGCGCAACGCTCGCAAGGCCAACGCAAAGGAACAAGGAAAGGTAACGGTTCATGAAGTTCTCCTAGGTGGATTTGGGCCCACGGGCCGAGGGCGAACGTGGTCTTCGGCGCACGGGGCGTCAAGTACGCCGCCCTGTGGCATTCGTGTCATACCGCCGTGCGCGGATGCACGGGTGCTACGGGTGCCAGCGCACGGTCTCGAGTTCTCCGGTGATGACGCGCACTTGGTTGTACCCGCGGTTGCTCGACAGGTAGAGGCCCGGGGCGCCGCGACGATCGGAAACGAACGCGACAAGGCGGCAGTCGGGTGAAAAGGCCGGGTCCTTGTTCATCCCCTGGCCCTGCGTGAGGCGCGTGTATTCCTGGTTGCCGATGTCGACGGTGAAGATGTCGAGGGTGCCGTCGCGGCCCGTGAACGCGATGAGGTTCTTGTTCACGCCATGCGTGCACCACACGGGGGTCTGGTTGTGGTTACCGCGGAAGGTCACGCGCTTGACGTCGCTGCCGTCGGACTTCGCGACGAAGATTTGCGGCGACCCATGGCGCGCCGACACGAAGGCGATGCGGTTGTCGGGACCACACGTGGGGCTCGTGTCGATGGCGGGGTGGTTCGTCACGCGCTTGACGTCCGAGCCGTCCATCTTGGAGCTATAGATCTCGCTGTTCCCGTCGCGGGTGGACGTGAAGAAGATGCGGTCGTGGCAGATGATGGGGCCCATGTTGAGCCCGTTGCCCGTGACGACGGGTTTGCCGTGGGTCGCACTGCGCGTGATGTACGAGCCCGACTCGGTAAGCTTCGTGTACCAGACGTGACCCGACGGCTCGAAGGACGGCAGCATGGAGACGCCCTTGCCGCGGGAGATCTGCAGGGTGTTGTAGCCGTCCATCTCGGAGCAGTAGACGTCCTTCTGCCCGGGTGCGGCGCGCTTGGCGAAGGTGACCTTGGTCCCGAACGACCCGCGCACGCCGGTGAGCACGAAGAGCACCTCGTTGGCGAAGTCGTGCATCCAGTGGCGAAGCTCCTTCGGGTCGCCGCGGTAGGTCTTCGCAAACGACGGCGCTTCGCCCTTCGCGAGCCAGAAGAACTTCGCGTCGACGCGGACGTTGCCGCCACCTTCCTCCGCGACCTGACCCTTGATGATGCCGTTCGCCTGGTAGTTCGCCCAGGTGGAGGGGCGCACCGCGAGGCCTTCGCCCTCCACGTCGTGGGTGATCGACCGCGGGTCGATCACCTTGTAGCCGGGCATGATCGTGAAGTCGTTTCGGAGGATGGCGCCCGACATGCTTCCGTGGGCGCGGTGACCGAAGAAGTCGACGACGGCCATGCGGAACGACTGGTTCTCCGGCGCGTCGATGTCGATGGCGACCATGCCGGTGGGCAACGGCTGCTCGTCCTTCGAGGCGGTGCCCTGGGCATGCGCGTAGAACGCACCGGCCGCCGATGCGAGGACGGCGGCGCCGAGGACGATGGGGAGGGCAAGCGAACGGAAGCGCGTCATGCGCCCACGTTTATCACCGACGGGCGTGGGGACCCAAGAAGCGAAGGCTCACGGAGCGCCCGAGGTACTGCGCCGCCACCGATTCCGGCGGCTGGGGAAGCTGCGCCCCCTCCGCTTGGCTCACCCGAAGGCGCACCGAGTCGTCGAAGTCCGAATTGCCGCTCGCGTTCGCCACGCGGAAGCCGCCCACCTTGGCGTCCTCGGTGATGTCGACGACGACCGTGCACTTGAGCGACTTGAGCTCTTCGTCGGTGATCGACGTGGGCACCGTCCAGCCGCGGCGGAAGAAATTGTAGAGGATGCCCGCGTAGACGTCCCCTTCGCCGGGCTTCTCGGTGCCCTCCTCGATGCCGTTGATGTCCCCTTCCTGGTCCCAGGCGAACTTGCGCTTCGACAGCTCGTCGGCGCGGTTTCCCAGGATGGCGAGCATGTCGTCGGCGGAACGCTCGATGCCCGCGTCGGGGGGCGTTTCGATCTTCTTGGCGAAGGGGTTCGGTTTGTCGGAGGGCTTGGGTGGCGCCTGGGTTGCCGTCGGCACTTCCTTGTTGGGCAGCTTGTGCTTCGGAAGCTGGCGACCGAGTTTGACGAGCTTCGCCTCGATGATCTCCACGGGTGGCTCCTCGGGCGCGGGCTCGACCACCTCGGGTTCCGGGCCAAGCAGACCCGTCACCGCGAGCAGGCCCGCCACCGCACCCACCGCCACGGGCACCGCGGTATGCGCAGCGAGCGCGGCGAGGAGCCCGGCGAGCCAATCGCCGGGGCGAAGGCTCGAGCGCCCAAATGCGCTCGGTGGCCGCCAGTCCTCTGCGTCGACGATCATGCGCGTGCCGCCATGGTCACTTGGCGTCGCCCGACTTGCGCGACCGCACTTTGTTCTTCGCTTCCGTTGGCGGGTCGGTCACGAGCCCCATCTTTTCGATGCCCACTTCGCGGATCACGGCCAACACCTCCACCACGGCGCCATACGGGCAGTTCTCGTCCGCATGCACATAGACCTCGCCGCTCTTCTTGATCTTGGGGTCGTTTTTGAGGGCCGTGGCCAGGTCCTCGAGCGCGACTTCCTTGTCGAAGAGGAACACGCGGCGGTCCTCGGTCACCGAGAGGAGCGGGATGTCTTCCGTGGACTTGAGGTTCGGGGCGTTGGCGTTTGGCAGATCCACGGTGACGCCGGTGGTCAGCATTGGCGCCGCCACCATGAAGATAATGAGGAGCACGAGCATGACGTCCACGAGGGGCGTCACGTTGATTTCACTGAGGGGGCCCTTTCGCCCGCCGCCGCCGGACATGCCCATGGGTTAGTCCTGGAGGAAGTGCCGGCGGACCACGTTCAGGTAGTCGCTGGCGAAGGCGTCCATCTCGCTCTCAATGACGGCGATCTTTCGAACGAAGTAGTTGTACGCCATGACCGCGGGGATGGCGGCCACGAGCCCGATGGCCGTGGCGATGAGCGCCTCGGCGATGCCGGGCGCGACGGCGTCGATGGTCGCCGCCTCGGTGCTGTTCCGGAGCTGAATGAACGAATTCATGATGCCCCAGACGGTGCCGAAGAGCCCCACGAACGGCGCCGTGGAGCCCGTGGTCGCGAGGAGCGGCACGTAGTTTTCAAGCTGCGTGAGCTCGCTCTGCTTCGCGCGACGGAGGGCGCGTTCGATGTTCTCCGTACCGCCGCCGGCCGGCGCCTGACCGCCCGCGATGCGTGCGAGTTCGACGTAGCCAGCGCGGAACATGGCCGCGATGGGCGACCCGCGGAAACCGCGAACTTCGGCGTAGATGCCTTCGAGCCGCTGGGCCGACCACGGCGTGTTGGCCTCGCCATCCCAGAAGCGTTCCAGGAAGCGCGCGCTCTCGCGACCCGCCTCGCCGAGGCGCTTGAGCTTGGCGCCGATGACGAACCAGCAACCGAGGGACATGGCCGCCAGCGTGAGCATGACGAGCATGACCACCGGCGACGCGTCGCGGATGAGTTGCCAGACGTTGATCTGATCGTGCGCGGCCTGGAGCGTGACGAAGTAGACCTGTTCCATCGGTCGGTCGTTTTCCCGTGCGGCCCCCCGGGTGTCAATCGAGACCAGGGTTCGAGGGGGGTGGAAGCAGGCGAATTGCGACGTGAAAACGCCCGGGCGACACCCCGATGCCGGACTTGACGGATCGGGGGCCGAGAGCGATGGTCCCCCGACCCCGTTCCGGAGGATTCATGCGACGTTACGCGTTCGTCAGCTTCTTCTGCGGCTCGCTCTTTGCCGCCTCGGCGCTCGCCCAGGACGGCGACGCCCCGCCCGCGAGCCCGCAGCCCGTTGCGCCCGCCAACGCGGAGGCGCCCGCCAATGCCGAGGCGCCGGCCGCCCCCGCCGCGGGAACGCCCGTGGAGGATGGCGCGCTCAACGCCGCCCGCTCCCACATGGAGAACGGGCAACGCCTCTACATGAAGGGCCTGTTCGTGGAGGCCGCCGCGGAGTTTGAGCGCGGCTACCAGGCGAAGCCGTACCCCGCGTTCCTCTTCAATGCGGGCGTCGCCTACGAGAAGGAAGGCAACTTTGCCAAGGCCATCGAGAAGCTCGAGGCCTACGTCAGTGCGAGCCCCAACGCGAAGGACGCGAACGATGTCCGCGCTCGCATCGAAGCCAACAAGGCGAAGCTCGCGAGTGGCACCGCCGAAAAGGGTCAGGCCACGGCGGGCGACACGAAGAGCATGCTCGTTGTCACCACGGACCCGGAAGGCGTTGAAGTGAGCGTGTTCCGCGGAGCCGAGCGAGTAGGCGGATCGAAATCGCCCTTTGCCGATGTCCTTACGCCGGGCGAGTACACCGTGAAAGTCAGCGACGACAACGGGAAGTTCCGCGCGCAGTCGGTGAACGTGAAGGTGTCCGAGGGTGACTTCGTCCGCGTCATCGTGAGCCTGGCGCAGGGCGGTTTCTCGCAGATCCTCGAAGTGCGCACGGACGTTCCCGGCGCCGACGTGTTCGTCGACGAGCGCACCGGCCCCCGCGGGCAGACGCCGCTCACGCTCCAGCTGCCCATCGGGCCCCACAAGATCTGGGTCACGAAATCCGGCTACAAGGAAGTGGAGCGCGACGTGGAGCTCACCCTTGACGGCGCGACCACGCTCATCGAGCAGCTCACGCGCGTCGACTTCGGGCGCCTCCGCGTCATCTCGAACGTTCGTGGCGCGGAGGTCTTCGTCGACGACAAGAAGGTCGGCACCACGCCCGGCGTCTTCGATCTCCCGGCGGGTTCGCACCACGTCGTGGTCACCGCGGACGACATGAAGGACTGGGAAGAAACCGTCGACATCCACCGCGGCAAGGAGACGCCGGTGCGCACGCGCCTTCGTCCGTCCATGTCGCGCACGGGTGCATGGATCACGGGCGGCCTCGCCGTGGCGGCGCTCGCGGGCGGCATTGTCCTCGGCATTCTTTCCGAGTCGGAGAAGAACAACATCGAGTCCGACGCCAAGGCGGGCACGCTGGCGTCGACGAACGGAAGCCTCGGCGGCATCACGGACGGGAGCTCGGGCGCCATCTACGCCCTCGGTGCCGACGTGGCCTTCGGCGCGGCGGTCATCCTTGGCGGGCTGTCGATCTACTACTTCGTCCGCGACAACCTCCCGGACTCGGAGGGCGTCGTGCAGGACGCCCGCGACTGGGCCTTTTCTCCGTACATCACCCCGAACGGCGGCGGCGCCGGCTTCTCCGGGAGTTTCTGAGCCATGAAGCGCATTCTTTCCACGGTCCCGGTTCTTCTCCTCGGTGCGCTCGCGCTCGCCGGTTGCGATCCCACCTACTTCGCCGATGCCGAAGGGGACGTGGCGATCCACGTCTTCGGGAAGCCGGCGACGTTCACGGGCAAGTTCGGCGGCCAGATCGCGAGCATCAGCGGCGAGTTCGAAGGCGAGCCGCGGTCGCGGTTCTTTGTGAGCGGCCCGGACACGGGCACCGTGTCCATCTACGAAGGGTGGCTCGACGGCAAGCTCCGCCTCCGCTCGGTGGACACGTCGGCGCTCAAGACGACGGCGAGCGGCGAGAAGGGCCCCTACGGCCTCGGCGCGCTGATGAGCTACGACGAAGGCGGCTCGTTCTGTTCGTTCACCTCCGATCACGAGCGCAAGGACGGCGCCGATCGCGGTGTCACGGTCACGTGCCTTGGCGGCACGCCAAACCTCGGACCCATCGACGGGTCGAGCACGCGCGCCGCCGCGGCCATGGCGCCGCTTTCGCACAATGACCGCATGCTCGTGAGCGACCCGGGTGGCGAGGGGCTCGTGGTGTTTCGCCACGAAGACAGCTCGAACGAGAACTTTGCCGACTCGGTCATGTTCGACGGGTACGCGCCCGGTGAAGATTTCGGTCTCGTCCTCGGCTCCGCCAAGCTCACCTCGAGCGCCACGTGGCTCGCGGCGAGCGATGGCGAAACGGTCGTCGTGCTCGAGGTGACGGGCAGCTCCACGTTCACGGCAACGCCCGTGGGTTGCCTCGCCATCGACGGCGCCGTGAGCGCCCTCGTCCTTGAAGACGTGGGCGGCGATGGCCTCCCGGATCTCTTCGTCGGCACGACCAAGGGTCTTTGGATGGCCACGGGTGCGGCCGTCGCCTCGTCCTCCTGCGGGGACGGCGCCCTCGCCAAGGGTGACGAAGGCGTAACGAAGTTTGAGTGCGACGCCATCAACGACGGTGATGCGGTGGGCGCGTGCGACGCGAGCGGTCCGGTGGCCCTCGCGTTCGCCGACGTGAACGGCGACAACACGCGTGAGCTTGTGGTGGGCCTCGCCGGCGCGACGGTGAAGGGCAAGGCGGGGGCCGGTGCCGCCTTCGTGGCTTCGGTTGAGCTCTCGGAGGACTCGCTCGATCTCGGCGACGACGATGGTGGCATCACCCTCGACGGCGGCCTTCAGGTGGGCACGGGCCCGCAGATCGACATGGACTCGGTTGCCGTGATGATCGCGCCCGCGCCGAGCGCGGATGCCAACTTCGGCTCCGCCGTGGCGCCGCTCCGCACCTTCGGCAAGGACGGCGAGCGCGATGAGCTCGTCATCGGCGCCTCGGGTAAGAAGAACGTGTTCGTCTACACGTGCACGGGCTTCGACGGCGACAAGCCGGGAAGCGGTCTCTCGCGGAGCTGCCGGTAGGCGCCCACGTGCCACCGAGCATCGACCGGAAGCAGGTTCTCATCGCCGATGACGAGCCGAACCTCCGTCGCGTGCTCGCCGCCCAGCTCGCCAAGGACGGTTACGACGTCGAGGCGGTGGAGAACGGCCGCGAGGCACTCCGCGCCTTGGGCGAACACCACATCGACGTCGTGATCACCGATCTCCGAATGCCGGGCATCGACGGCATGGAGCTCCTTCGGCATGTCGTGGTCGATCATCCGGGCGTGCCGGTGATCATGATCACCGCCCACGGCACCGTGGATACCGCCGTCGAGGCGCTCAAGATTGGCGCCTTCGACTACGTCACCAAGCCCTTCGACAAGGACGAGTTCCGCCAAGTCGTTCGAAAGGCCGCCCGCACCCGCGACGCGAAGGACCGCGAGCTCGGCCCGAGCGAACCCGGCCGCTACCGAATCATTGGTCAGGCGCCGAGCATGCAGTCGGTCTACCAGGTCATCGAAAAGGTGGCCGACACGCCGAGCACGGTGCTGATCACCGGTGAGAGCGGCACGGGCAAGGAGCTCATCGCCCGCGCGCTCCACGAGCAGAGTTCCCGCGCGCCGAAGCCGTTCATCAGCGTGAACTGCGGCGCGATCCCCCCGGACCTCCTCGAAAGCGAGCTCTTCGGATACGAAAAGGGCGCGTTCACCGGCGCCGTCACGTCGAAGCCCGGGCGCTTCGAGCTCGCCGACGGCGGCACGCTCTTCCTCGATGAGGTGGGCGAGATCCCCGTGAACATGCAGGTGAAGCTCCTTCGCGCCCTCCAGGAACAGAGCTTTGAGCGCGTGGGCGGCATCAAGACCATCAAAGTCGACGTGCGCCTCGTCGCCGCGACCAACCGTGACCTCAAGGTGGCCATCGAAGCCGCGCAGTTCCGCGAAGACCTCTACTACCGCTTGAACGTCGTGCACGTGCACCTGCCGCCGCTCCGAGATCGCACGGAGGACATCCCGTTGCTCATGACGCACTTCCTCGTGCGGTTTAACGAGCGGCTTAAGAAGGACGTCAAGCGCGTGGACGCGGAAGCGCAGGCGATCCTCCTCGCGCACCCGTGGAAGGGAAACATTCGCGAACTCGAGAACGTCATCGAGCGCTGCGTGCTCTTCTGTGACAGCGACATCGTTCGCGTCGGCGATTTGCCGGCGGAGGTCCGTGAACCGGACGGCGCGCGAACCGAGCGTGCGTCTTCGCCACCGCCGCCGCCTCCCTCCGCGGTGACGGCCCCGGGTCAGGGTCCGCACCACGTCGACACGGCTTCGCCGGTGTCTGGCCCGTCGTCGTCCGCGCCGCCGGCGGAAGCGCCCGGCCTTAAGGAAGCGGTGCGCGAAGCCACCATGCGAATCGAACGCGAGCTCATCGTGCGTGCCCTCGAGCAGACCGGGTGGAACGTGACCCACACCGCACGCCTGCTTCGCATCTCCCGGAAGAGCCTCCAAATGAAGATGAAAGAACTCGGGCTTCGGGAGGGATGACGGTGCGTAGCCGCGGCAGCGTGCTCATCATCGACGACGAGAAGAACATCTTGTCGGCACTGATGACCGCACTTCGGGTCGAGCACTACGACGTGGACGTGGCCGGGAGCGGTGCCCTCGGTCTCAAGCGCGCCCGCGAAAAGCAGTACGACCTCGTGCTCCTCGACGTGCGCATGCCCGACATGGACGGGCTGTCGCTCCTCAAGACGCTGCGCGCCGAGGGGAGCACGGTTCCCGTCATCGTCATGAGCGGGCATGGCACCATCGACACGGCGGTTGAAGCCACGCGCCTCGGCGCGCAGGACTTCCTCGAGAAGCCCATCTCCACGGACCGGCTGCTTCTGAGCATCCAGCGCGCGATCCACGTGCACGAGCTCGAAGATGAAAACCGCGGGCTCCGTCGCCGCGCCGGGGTGGTGGATGCGCTCGTTGGCAAGAGCGCGCCCATGCAGGCGCTCCGCGAGCGCATCGTGCGTGTGGCGGATTCAAACGCGCCGGTGCTCATCCTCGGTGAGCGCGGCACGGGCAAGGAGCTCGTGGCGAACGCGATCCACCGGGGATCAAAGCGGGCCCAGGCACCCTTCGAGAAACTCAACTGCGCCGCCGTGCCGGCCGAGCTCATCGAGAGCGAGCTCTTCGGGCACGAAGCGGGCGCGTTCACCGGCGCCACCAAACAGCGCAAGGGCAAGTTCGAACGGGCAAGCGGCGGCACGCTCTTTCTCGACGAGGTGGGCGACATGCCGTCCCCCATGCAAGCAAAGCTCCTCCGCGTGCTCCAGGAGGGCGAAATCGAGCGCGTGGGTGGCTCGGAAACGCTCAGGGTCGACGTGCGCGTTGTCGCCGCCACGAACAAGGCCCTCGATGCGGAAATCGATGCGGGCCGATTCCGCGCGGACCTTTTCGATCGCCTGAACGTTGTGCCGCTCCGCGTACCCGCGCTCCGCGAGCGGAGCGAAGACATTCCTGAGCTTGTGGAGCTCTTCCTCAAGCTCGGCAGCGAAGCGCACGATCGCCCCACGAAGTCGCTCACCGCCGCGGCCCTTGAGCGCCTGACCTCGTACCCGTATCCGGGCAACGTGCGCGAACTTCGAAACCTCCTCGACCGCCTCATCATCCTTTCGGCAGGTGAGACCATCACCGATCAGGACGCGCGGGAGCTCTTGCCCCTCGGCGGCGGCGCCGGCGGCGGTGGCCACTACCGACCCGGCGTGCCCCTCAAAGAGATGCTCGAAGAAGCCGAGCGCGACCTCATCCAACGCGCCCTCGAACACAACAAGGGGCACGTGACCAACACCGCCGCGGAACTCGGCCTCGAACGCTCGCACCTCTATAAGAAGATGAAGGCGCTCGGCATCCGCGACCGAGAAGGCTAGCGGACGCTTCCTTTGCGCCTCCGGGCCGGCGGGGCTAGGAACCGGCGGTGATGGAGATGCGCGAGGATCGGACCGACGACGCGATCACGGCGGGGAGCCGCACCCTCGAGTACGGGGCGCTTCCGTCGTGAACTCGTCCTCGCCGCCCCGTCCACCCGGCCCCCCGAGGCGGCCGCCGGGTCCACCCCGCGAATCCCGCCCGAAGCCGTCGCGTCGCGCGCTGTCGAGCGTCGGTGGGCCCGTGATCCGCGTCGGCGATCGGGATCTCGCCGACGATCTCGCGCGCCTCTTCGACGACGCGGAGCACGCCGATCCCGATACCGTGACCCACGGCATCCATTCCTACCCGGGGCGTCTCCATCCGGCGATCGCCCGCGGCCTCGTGCGCAGCCTCGCGCCAAAGCGGGGAGCCGTCCTCGACCCGTTCATGGGGAGCGGCACGGTGGTCGTCGAAGCGATGCTCGCGGGTCACGCCACCGTTGGCCTCGACCTCAACCCGCTTGCCCTTCGCATCGCCGAAGTGAAGACCGCGCGGCGCGATGCGGCGAGCATCGAAGCATTTGCTGCGCGCGCCGCCGCCGTGGCGGAGGCATCCACCGCCCGCGTCCAGGCCCGCGCCGATAGCCGCGCGCGCATCCCGCCGCCCGAGCGTCGCTGGTACGAGCCGCACGTACTCAAGGAACTCGCGGGCCTCCTCGAAGAGATTCGCGCCGTGGATGACCTCGCCGATCGACGTGCCCTGGAGGTGCTCTTCTCGGCCATCGTCGTGAAGTTCTCCCGCCAGCGTTCGGACACGGCGGAGCGCGCGGTGCCGAAGCGGATTCGGAAGGGCCTCGTGACCGAGTTCTTCCTTCGAAGGGCCGACGAGCTCGCGGAGCGTTGGGGCGAAGTCACGGAAACGGTGCCCGCCGGCACCCCTCCGCCACGGCTCCTCGAAGCTCCGGTCCACACGCTGCCCAAGCACTTCCGCCGCGAGAAGGCGGGCCTCGTGATCACGTCACCCCCGTACGGCGGCACCTTCGACTACGTCGACCACCACGCCCGGCGC
Organism: Polyangiales bacterium; assembly: GCA_041389625.1. Lineage (GTDB taxonomy): Bacteria > Myxococcota_A > Polyangia > Polyangiales > JAWKRM01 > JAWKRM01. The sequence goes on along the minus strand of JAWKRM010000001.1, from coordinate 63,318 downwards.
TACCCTTGGCTCGGGATCGATACGCGCCGGTTCGCTCGCCAGGAGATCGGGGCGCGCCGAAACCTCCAGGAGGCCACCGGCGCCGATCGCTGGGATGCGGAACTCGGCCGCGCCCTCGACGCGATCGTCCAGGTCCTCGACGAGAACGGAAGGGTGGTGCTCATCCTGGGCGACGCGGAGGTCGGAGGCCGTCGAATTCCCGCGGTCCCGCACCTGCGCGAGCTCGGCCCGCGGCATGGCCTTTCGCTTCGCGCCGCGGCGTCGCAAGCGCGACCGGATTGGCGCGGCGGCCGCGCGCGAAACGAGTCCATCGTCCTCTTCGAACGAATTTGAGGTCGTTTTTTTGACCGGCTCCCTTCGCTCGCCGAACGTCGAGGCGAAGGAGGTCGCGCCATGGCAAGGGAACGTGCGGAACTTGTCGGAAAAGTCATCGACGGTCGCTACCTCGTCAATCGCACCCTCGCCGTGGGCGGCACGGGCGTCGTCTTCGACGTGGAGCAGCTCGACACCGGCGACGAGCTCGTGCTCAAGGCCATGCGCCCGGTCTACGCGCAGAACGCGGACCTCCAGCGCCGGCTCCGGCGCGAGGCGGAGATCTCCCGTGTGGTGCGCCACCGCGGCATCGTGCCCGTGGTCGATGAAGGCGTGCTCGGGGACGGATCGCCCTACATCGTGATGGAGAAGATCCCGGGGATCAGCCTCTCGCGGCTGCTCCTGCGCGTCGGTCATCTCGAGTCGAGCGAAGCGGCGCTCATCGGCATTCGCGTCGCATCGATCCTCCATGCGGCGCACGCGGAGGGCTACGTGCACCGCGACATCAAGCCCGAGCACGTTGTGTTTCACCCGGGCCCGGAGGGTCAGCTTCGCGTGTGGCTCCTCGACTTCGGTGTTTGCGCCGCGGCCACGGCGCCCGGCGACGAACGGGCGCGGGAGCAGGGGCGCGTCTTCGGTACGCCGACCTATTGCTCACCCGAGCAGGCGGCGGGCATCCCCGATGTGGACGGGCGCGCGGATCTGTTTGGTCTCGGTGTCACCCTCTTTGAAGCGCTCACCGGGCGCGTGCCGTTCACCGGACGCGACGTGAACGATTTGCTTCGACGCATCATCCGATGCGACGGCGTGCGTGTGAGCGACGTCGTCCCGTCGGTGCACGCGGATCTCGATGAGGTGATCGCACGCTCCATGGCGCGCGTGCCCGAGGATCGCTTCGCCTCCGCGCGGGCCTTCTCCCGTGCCCTCGTGCCCCTCGCGGGCGAGCGGCTGGCCGTCGAAGGCCGGCTCCTTGAGCGCATCGGCGGTGGCACCGTCGCCCAGCTCAGCGAAGACACGCCGACGATCGAAGCCGAAGCGCCCCTCCGCGTCGTGGCGTAGCCCCGCTCCGTGGTGCCATTGCGCGACCCGTGGGCAGCCGTGGTAAAAGCACCCCATGCGTGTGGTTTGTGTTCGCCATGGTGAAGCCGTTTCGCCGGATGACGCGACCGATGCCCATCGTTGGCTGACCGATGCGGGGCGTGCCGCCGTTCGAGAGCTCGGCGCGCGATTGCTTGCGGCGGGCCACGTCGCGTCGGTGATCTACACGAGCCCCCTCGTCCGCGCCGTGCAGACCGCCGAGCTTCTCGCCGCCGCCACGGGTTTTGCCGGGGCCGTGGGCGCGCGGCCGGCGCTTGCCCTGGGTACCGCGAGTCAGGTCGTCGACATGGTGGACTCAAACCTCATGACCGACACGGTCATGCTCGTGGGCCACGAGCCTTCCATCCGCGCCTTCGCGGCCCACTTCTCCGGCGAGGCGCGGCTCGGAGCATTCGCACCCGCCACGGCGGTGATCGCCGAGTGGGACGCCGAGACGCACCAGGGGCGCTTCGTCGCGCGCCTCGACCCGGGACTTGGTTGATTCGCCCGTCGTCGTCGTTGTCCACCGAACCCATGCGTTGAGGCCCCATGTCCGAACCGATCGCGTTCCTTCGAGATGAGTTTCCCGCGCTGTTTCGTCGGGGGGTCGATCTGCTGCGCGAACGCGCGACCACGGAGCCGGCAGCGAAGCGGGCCCTCGACGACGTGCTCGGTGCGCGGGGGGCGGCGCTCCTTCGCTTCGACGGCATGGGTGACGTGTGGCTCTCGGTCGAGAACGGCGAGATGCGTGCTTCGGATGTGCGTCCCGCGGATTTCGACGCGGAACTCGCGGTGTCGGTGCCCGGCGAAGCGGCCGAAGTGGCGCTCGATACGGCCCGCGGCGAGCGTGACCTTCGCTCGCCGGAGATCGCGCTTGGTGTCGCGCGCATGGTCAGCGCGCGCGTGCAGGCGGCGGTGCGCGGCGAGAACCTTTCGTTCGTGCTCACGATCCGCGACACGCCCGATTTTGAGGCCGTGCCGGTGCGCGTCGCCTTTGGCGCCGACGCGCCGCCGGACAAACCGCGGTTCACCGTGGACGTGCGATACGCCGATCTTGAACGCGTGGAGCGGGGCGAGCTCAAGCCGCAGCAGTTCTTTATGGGTGGAAAGATGAAGTTCGGCGGTGACTACGCCCGCGCCCTGCAAATCGCCATGAAGCTCGCTGAACCACCGCGTCGGTAAGGTTTTTCTACGCGCGTGCGCTGTGCACCTGAACAGTGACGCGCGGCCAACGTTACGCCCATTCGTGACTCGGGGCCCCGGCGCCTGCTAAATTGGCCCGATGCGTTGGACGGTGCTTCGGGAGGGCTCCTTCGCGGTCGCTCTCCCCGTGTTCACACTTTGGTTGGCGCTCCTCGTGGGCTGCCCCGGTTCCCTTGAGAACAAGGAACGATTCCTGACCAATGGCGGCGGAGGGAACGACGCCGGGGAGAACGACTCCTCCACCGGTGGTGGCGCTTGTGATGGCTTCGACCTCGCGACGGACCTGTTTCAGGTAACCGGCACCGCAACCACCGCGGGTTGCCAAGGTGCGGCGTGCCATGACGGCGTGTCGCCACCCGATCTCTCGGGTGCGGACCCGTTCGCGGCGCTCATGGGCATGACTTCCGTTACCTGCGGCGGACGTCCGTACATCGATACGGCCGATCCGCAGAACAGCGTCATCTACGACAAGATGGCCAACGACGCGCCGTGCAGCGGTGGGCGTATGCCGTCGGGTGGGCCGAAGCTCACCGACGCGCAGCTCAACTGTGTCCTCGAAGCGATCGCAGCCCAAGCCAACTAATCCGGGAGATCGAGAGTGAAGCAAGCAACCCTTCAGAGGATCCGTTTTGCGCTTTGCCTGATGTTCGCGTCTTCCGCGACGGTCGCATGGGCCCAGCCACGGGTGACGGTCAACGAGTTCTCCGGGCCAAGCAGTGCGCCCGTGCGGAATCAAGTCGTTCGAGCGCTCATCAACGAATCGGTGGTGGTCGTCCCGTCGAGCGACGTGGAAAAGGTTGGCAGCAGCGACCCGACCACCATCTCGGCGCAACTTGAGCTCAACGCGTTCATCGACGGCAAGGTCACCAAGCGCGGGCGGCGCTTCAGCGCGCGCATTTCCGTCGTCGAAGGGGCCACCGGGAAGACCGTGCGGTCCATGACGTTTAGCGCCCGCAATGCAAAGTCCCTCGGCAATGTCGTGCGGCAGGGCTTCTGGAACCGCCTCGGTGACGCGGTGCAGGGCGCGGGTGCCGCCGGTGCCGGGGGCGGCGGCGATTCGGGCGGTGGCGATTCGGGAATCGTGCCGGACGAAGCACCCATTGCCAGCGGTGGCGGCGGCGGCAAGACGGTCGTCGTACTTTCATTCTCCGGACCCGGGGGCGATCGGGTGCGCAGCAGCGTGACCGGTGCCCTCTCGAGTGATGGACATCAGGTGCTCGAGGCGCGCGACGCCGAACGTGCGGCCAATGAAGAAGGCGCGGATCTCGACAGCAGCGACGGCCGCGTGGCCGTGGCGCGCTCGCTCCGGGCCGACGCCATCATCACCGGCCGGGTGCAGAAGCAGGGGCGCCGCCGATACCGCGCCATCATCACGGTGTACAACGGCGCCGACGGCGAGAAGGTCGGGCAGGCCACATTCGTGTCGCGCACGGCCGCGGGAGTCGCCGGCTCGGCGAAACAGCGTTTTGGCGTGGAACTCGGCTCCGCCGTCGCTGGCACCTCGGCCCCCGGTGCGGCGGATTCGGGGACGCCTCGTCGCGTGGCGAGCGTGGAGGACGACGAGTCGCCCCTCGACAACGAAGACGCCGACGAAGAAGAGGATTCCGGCCCGACCGGCAAGCCCTCGCCGCTCACCGTGGCCGTGCACTTCGATGGCCTCTGGCGCAGCTTCAACTACAAGGACGACCTCTTCGACAATCTGCTGACGTACAGCCTCGGTCCCGCGCCACACGTGGGCGTGGATGCGCAGTGGTACCCCGCGGCGCACTTCACCGACGGCTTCGCCGCGAACATCGGCCTCGAAGGTCGCTTCGGCACGATCCTCGGCGTCGAATCCGAGTTCCAGGGCGAGAAGTACGGCACGAGCTCCATCGATTGGGGCGCGGGTCTGCGCGTACGCTTCCCCTTCGATCGCGACGAGCTCTACGGCGTCGTGGGTCTCGGCGGGCGTTCGTTCAGCCTCGACCGGAAGGCGGGCGTTCCCGCGATTCCGGACGTGAGCTACATGTTCCTTCGCGCCGGCCTCGGCGGCACGTTCTGGCTTGGCCCGGTGTCGCTCCGCGCCAGCGGCGCCTACCTCATCGTGTTTGGTGCGGGCACCTCCGGTGACTCGATCCAGTCGGACAACTGGTTCCCCCACTCGTCCGCGAGCGGTCTTGAGGGCACCGCCGAGGTGGGCTTCGAGTTCACCGAAGGCTTCGAGGTGCGCGCGGGCTTCACGCTCCAGTACTTCGCCTACACGCTCAACCCCGAGCCGGACGACCCCATCGCCGGCGGTACGGGCGGCGGCGGTTCGGTTGCCGGCGGCGCCAGCGACATGTACCCCGCGGCCATGCTGACGCTTTCGTACACGATTCCGGCGGAACCGGCCCCGGAGGAGTAGCGGCGGCTGGCCGAATCGGTGGGTTTCTCGGGGGGCGACACAACTCCGGGGTGGCCCGACCGATGTCCGGCCATGTTGCGCGTTGGTCCCCCGGTCCCGGCCCCCGTTATCGCCTTCATTCTCATGGGTTGTGGCGGCACCGCCCTGCCCCCCGAAGCCGTGCGGCACAACGGACAGGGAACCCAAGCGCTTGAGGCGCGTGATCTCGACGTGGCGGAGGCGAACTTCCGGCTCGCCCTCGAGTACCACCCGCACTTCGCCGAGCCCCGCGCGAACCTCGGTGTTGTCGCGCTCGAGCGCGGGCACCTCGACGAAGCCGAAGGTCACCTGCGCCGCGCACTAAAGCTCAACGAAGACTTCGCGCAGGCCTGGGCGAATCTTGGCGTCGTCCTCGAGCACAAGGGGGACTACCCCGGTGCGTGCGACGCGTACGAGCGCGCGCTCGCGGTGGACCCGGGTCTCGTACCGCCGCGGAAGAACCTCGCGTCCATTTGGATGCGCGACGGGAAGCTCCCCGAGGCCCGCGCCCAGCTCCTTCGCATCCTCGCCATCCGCCCCGACGGCGAGGCGGAGTCGATGCTGGCCTATGTCGACTACCGCCTCGGTCGCGCCGGTTCCGCCTTCGCCCGCGCCAACCGCGTCCTCGCGTCGCACCCGGACGCGTGTGCCGCGCGCTTCGTGCGTGCCCTCGCTCGCTTTGAGGCGGGGGACCTCCAGGGCTCGGACGCCGATCTCACGGCGGCGTCCGCCTGCCCTGCGTTCGAGGATGCGGCCGCCGTTCGGCGCGTCGCGGTCCTGCTCGCCGTGGGCGCCCTCGACGACGCTTCGGCCCTCGCCCGCACGCTCGTTGAGCGGAGCCCCGTGCCCCGTGGAGCGCACCTGGCCGCGGGAACCGTGGCGCTCGCCGAGGGGCGGCCCGCCGAGGCGCGACTCCTCGCCCTGCGCGCGATGGAGGAAGACCCCAATCTTCCCGCGGCCCGTCGGCTCCTCGAATCGGCCTGTGCGCGGCGCCCGGCCGGTTGCGCCGAGCGGTAGGCCCCCGACGCACCTCGGAAAGCTTGCCCGGCCGACGGCGGGACAGCTAGCCTCGTCGTGGCCCCGTGGCCTTCGTTCATGAACGATAAGCCGAAATTCGCGTCCTGGATCGGACTGCTGCTCGCGGTGGTTGGCGTCGTGCCGATCTACCTGCTTTCGGAGAACCCCACGCGTGGATTGCAGCTGCTGGTCCTCGGCTGGCTCTTTCCGACCGTGGGTGTGTTCGTGCTGTGGCTCAGTTCGCAGTCGCGGGAGAAGGACCACTCGGACGATCAGCGCGCACGTCGGCGGCAGGTCGAGCAGGCGGGCAAGGTCTTCTCGCAGCATGCGAACACCCTCGAAAACGGTATTCGCGAGCAGAGCACGGTGGTGCAGCGCACGACCGATTCGATTCACGAAATGTCCAACGTTCAGCGCGAGATGGCGCAGCACGTGGAAGCGCTGAGCTCGAGCGCGCAGTCGTCGTCGGCATCCATCCTCGAGATGACGGCGATGAATGACGAGGTGGCCGAGAACATGTCGAACCTCGCGGGGAGCGTGCGCGAGACCGTCTCCTCCATCGAAGAGATGGCGTACAGCATCAAGGAGGTCGCGCGGAACGTCGACGCCCTCGCGCTGACCGCCGAAGAAACGTCGTCGTCCATGAACGAAATGGACGTCTCCATCGAGCAGGTGCAGTCGAACGCCGGCGAAACGGAGCGACTTTCCGAGCAGGTGGCCCGCGACGCCGAAACGGGTGCCGACGCCATCCTGAAGACCATCGGCGAAATTAACCGCATCAAGGAAACCTCCTCCGAGGCGGTGACCGTCATTTCAAGCCTCGGCACGCGCATCGAGGCCATCGGCGACATCCTGAACGTCATCGACGAAGTGGCCGAACAGACGAACCTGTTGGCGCTGAACGCGGCGATCATCGCGGCGCAGGCGGGCGAACACGGCAAGGGCTTTGCCGTCGTCGCCGACGAGATCAAGGACCTCGCCGAGCGCGCCACGGCCTCCACGAAGGAGATCGCCGAGCTCATCCGCACCATCCAGGCCGAGTCGAAGAACGCCATCGTCGCCGTGGAGCGGGGTGCGGCCACTGTCGATCGCGGCGTTTTGGTGAGCGCGGAGGCCGAGTCGGCGCTCAAGAAGATTCTCGAATCGTCGCAGAAGTCCACGAGCATGGTGCGCGCCATCGCGCGGGCAACGCTCGAGCAGGCGAAGGGGTCGAGGCAGGTCACCGACGCCATCGGGCGCATCGCCGAAACGGTGCAGCAGATCGCGGCGGCGACCGCGGAGCAGGCGCGTGGTTCGGAGCTCATCATGAAGAGCGCCGAGAAGATGCGCCTCATTACGCAGCACGTGGAGCGCGCTTCGCAGGAGCAGTCGAAGGGTGGGCGCCAGATCTCCCACGCCATCGAGCACATCACGTCGCTTGTGCGCGCGCTTCAGCAAGTGCAGGCGCAACAAGCGCGCGGCACCGAACAGAGCATTCAAGCGGCCACACGAATTCAGGAACTTTCCCGCGAGTACCAGCAGCAGCTTGAGCAGCTGCGTGACGGTCTCAAGCTCCTCGACCACTCCGCCTAACCCCGACGAGGTCACGTGTTCGGCATCGGAATGGGAGAATTGGTGGTGATCGCGGTCGTGCTGATCATCGCCGTCGGTCCCGACAAGATGCCGACCTTCCTCAAGACGGTGGTCAAGGGCATCCGTCAGTTTCGAAAGACCACTTCGGATCTGCGTGAGTCGGTGCAGATCGACCGCATCCTTGGCGATGCGCCTCCGGTTCGTCGCGCGGCGCCCGCACCGCTTTCGCTCACCGAGTACGAACGTCAGCGGGAGAATCCGCGATTCGGACCCGATGTCGAGTACGCCCACGCTCGCCAAATGAAGCACGACGGTGAGCACCGAAACGAGTACCCGGCGGAGGGTCCCGACGTGGGCTTCGCGATGCAGGGCGCACCGCAGGGTGCGGAGGCGTCCGCATGAGCGACGCACCGGAGACACCGGAAGACGACATCGAGATGGATTTTTTCGGCCACTTGGCCGAACTCCGGAAACGGCTCATGAACGTGCTTTGGGGTCTCATCCCGACCGTCGGGTTGTCGTTCACGTTTCGCGAAGAGCTCCTGACGCTCCTCAAGGCTCCGCTCGAGGAAGCATGGGAGAAGCGCGGGATGGTGGCGAAGCTCCACTACGCTGCGCCCATCGACGCGGTGGTTGCGTACCTCAAGCTGTCGCTCGGCGTGGGCATCATCCTTTCGGCGCCGTGGATCTTCTGGCAGGTGTGGGCGTTCGTGGCCCCCGGGCTCTACCGCCACGAGAAGAAGTACGTACTGCCCTTCGTTGTCGCCACGGCGATCTTCTTCATCGGCGGTGCGGCGTTTGGCTACGTCTTCGTGTTTCCGTTGTTCTTCGAGTTCTTGCTCGACTTCAACAAGGGACTTGAAGCGACCATGATGGTTGGCGAGTACGTGAGCTTCGCGACGCGCATGCTCCTCGCGTTTGGGTGTGTGTTTGAAGTGCCGGTGGTGACCTCGCTCTTGGCACTCCTCGGCATTGTGAACTGGAAGCAGCTCCTCGACTTTGGTCGTTGGTGGATCGTGATCGCCTCGGTCCTCGCCGCGATTCTCACGCCGCCGGATCCGATGTCGCAGGTGATGATGCTGATTCCGCTCATCGTCCTCTACTTCGGATCGGTGGGCGTCGCGTATGTGATCGGCCCCAAGGTGAGCGCGTCGGATCGTGCCGACGACGCGTCCTAGGCACCGAGTTCAACGTCGCATTTGCTACGCGTCGTCGTACGGTGGGTACCGCGGTACATCGTCGGGGATCCCCCAGGTTTCGCCCCAGAGGCTCCGTCCGCCGTCGATGGTGAAGACCTGGCCGGTCACGAAATCCGCGTACCTCGACGCGAGGTAGCAGATGAGGTGCGAGACCTCCGCCGCCGAGCCGGCCGCTTGAGCGGCGTGGACACGCGACATCTCGAGGAGTTCGGGCAGGTACTGGGCGGTGCCCGTCGTGCGGATCACGCCCGGCGCCACGGCGTTCACGCGGACACCATGCACTGCCCACTCGACGGCGAGGGTCTTCGTGAGGTTCTCGACACCCGCACGCGCAGCGCCGGTGTGCGCCATGCCGGGGAATCCTCCCGACACTTCCGCGGTGATGTTCACGATGCGTCCGCGCTTCTGGGGAATCATGGCGCGGGTCGCGACCGCATGGGTCATGTTCCACGTGCCGAGCAGGTTGTTCCGGACCACGGCTTCGAAGCCCTTCGGCGAAAGGTGCTCGGCCTGCACCGGAAACTGGCCGCCCGCGTTGTTGACGAGCACGTCGACGCGCCCAAAGCGACCGAGCACGGCGTCCACGAACGCGGCGATGGCGTCCGGGTCACGAATGTCCGTCGGCGCTGCGAAGACTTCCGTGCCGGTCGCCTCGAGCGTCGTGCGAGCGGCGTCGAGGGGCTCGCTGCGACGACCACCGATGGCGATGCGCGCGCCGAGGTGGGCGAGCTCCGAGGCGACGGCGAGACCGATTCCGGTACCGCCGCCCGTGACGATGGCAACGTCGCCCTCAAACAACTTGTCACGAAAGATCGTCACTTCGCACGCGTCCTTCCCGCCCCACGGGGCGCGTGGTCGGGTATATCACGGTCACCGTGAGCGACGCGTCCGCCACCACCCAGAGTGCGCCCGGGGTTCTCGGCCCGTGGCGAGCGCTTCACCTCGCTGCGAAGCTTGTCTGGCGCGACCGTGGAGCGGAGCTCCCGCTCACGTTGGCGCTGCTTGCGTCATTCCTGACGGTCTGGATTGGCATCGGCTTCGTTCTCGCCGCGTGGATCGGCTGCGAGCTACTCCGCGCACAACTGCGTGCCGCGCTCGCGCGACCCATTGAACGCTCGGCGGCGTGGTGGCAGGCCGGGTTTCTCCTGTCGGGTGCCGTGGTTCTCATCGCACTGGTTGCGTGGCTCACGGTCCTCGGGCTCGGCGCCGGCATGCCGGTGCTCGACGAGCCCCTCGTGGCGCCGCGCTTCGATGCGCGCCCGGTCGTCGGTTTCGCGGTGGTCACGCTGCTCGCGCTCCATTTCATTTTGCCCTTTGGCTACGCGCCGTTCGTGCTCATCGAACGACGCGGCGGCGTCTGGAACGCGCTCGCGCAAAGCGCCGCCATCGTGCGTCGCGAGGGCTATGGGCGTGCCTACGCGACCACGCTCGTCTCCCACGCGGTGCAGTTTGCGCCGGCGATCATCCTCGGAACGATCGCCGCGGGGTTCTTCGGCTGGACGCGGGTGCCCCTTGCGCTCCTAGTCGCCTCGCCGGCCTTTATCCTGACGGTGCCGGTGGGCCAGGCGATGTTCACGGTGCGTTATGCGGCGGCGGTCGTGAACGAGCCCGAGGCGGCGGAGATCGACTTCGCGCATCGTGCCGGACCGGTGGCGTGCGCTGCGGTGCTCGGGTTCATGCTCGTCCCCCTGGCGGCCCTGGCACTCGTGACCGCGTCCCTGGTGCGACCGTCCGAGCCGCGTCCGTTGATCGAGGCGCCCGTCGGCGAACCCATGGGTGAGCTCGTGGGCGATGGAGCCATCCACGTGCGCGACACGGCCCTCGTCGTGCGCCTCGACGGGGGCGCCGCGAGCGTCGAAACCCTCGACGGTGGCGGAGTCGGAGGACTCGGTGTGGCGCGCGTTCGAGCCCTCTACGTTCGGCGCGTCCGCGACGCGTACGCGATTGGTTTGCGCGCCGCCGACGGCCAGATGCGCGAGGCCTGGGTGGATCGCGCCGGCGTGCGCATCGACGACGATCTGACCGCGCGCTTGACCGATCACCTTCGCATGTGGAGCGCCGCGGCCATCGCGTTCTACGCGCTCCTCGCGCCCGTCATGCTCACCCGTGTCCTCACGGGGACACGCCGCCGCGGGGCTGACGCGCGTCGTTGGATTGCGCGAAACCTCGCGCTGCTCGCGCCCCTGGCCATCGCCGCCCTCGCCGCGGGCATCCGTTGCCTGATCTGACACGGAGAATGCGCTATCGTCGCGCCGTGCCATCGAACGATCCTTCCTGACCCCGATTCGCTGCCGGGCGACGATGACGCCCGCGCGACCTTCGGTCATGCCTACGCCGCGCTCCGAGCCGGCGACCATCTCAGTACGACGCGATCTTGCCCGCCTTCGCGGGGCGACGACCAAGGCGTTCGAAGGCTCGCCGGCGACCTCACGCGCCGCGTGGCGCCCGACGGGGCCGTGCCGTGGGTGCATGGCGCGTGTTTCCTGTTGCTGCTCTGGGCGGCATACACCTACGGGCCGCTCGGGGGGATGCCATGAGCGCCCCCAGGATGACCACTCCGCGCTCCGTCGCCCGCCCCGCCACCCGCCCCGTCGTCCTTCGTGCGGGCGTCCTCGCGATGTTCCTCGCGGCCTGCGGCGCCGCGTCGGGCTCGGGCACGAAGGCCGCGGATCCGCTCGCGCCCACGACCCTCTATCCGCTCCTCGCAAACTCCGCGTGGTCCTACGACGTGGACACGGGCGAGGCGCTCACCACGCTCGCCATCTCGCGGGTCACCACCGTGGTCGGCTCGCGCGTCGAGGTCTCTTCCGGCGGTGAGCCCCAGGTGTACGAGGTGACGGACGAGGGCATCTTCCGCCCGCAGACCGGTACCTGGCTCCTTAAGCGCCCCATCCAGGTGGGCGCCACGTGGGACTCGGTGGGTGGGATGACTGCCCACGTTGTCGCCGTCGACGCGACGGCCTCGGTGCCCGCGGGCGAGTACCACCACTGCGTTCGCGTGGAGGAACGGGGCGGCGAAAAGGGACAAGAGATCGCCACGCTCTACTGCCCGCACGCGGGCCCGGTGGTGGTGGAGTCGAAGGTGGTGCTTCCGACCAGCGGCGGAACGGCCGAGGTCCGCGCCGCACTCCGTGGCTTCACCATCGGCGGCGCCGAGTAGCCGCGCGCTTCGACGCACTGCGTAGATCGTTGCGCACGTTCGAGCGCCGTCCCATAGTCAAAACAGGGGAGTCGCTTATTCGATCGGCGTGGCGCGAAACCGTGCGTACCACGACCGAATCGCGGAGGTCTCGCGAAGGTCGGTGGAAAAGAGCAGCAATTACATCGTATTTTCCGATGTTCACCTGGGGGCGGACCTCGTCCAGCACGTGCGCCCCTGGACGCTCAAGCGCCTCAAGCAAGCCGCCCGTGTCGATCGCGACCTCTGCGCGATGATCGATTGGTACCGCGCCCACGCGGATCCGGAGCATCCGTGGCGTTTGGTGATCGCCGGCGATCTCGTCGACTTCATCGGCATGAGCATCGCGCCCGAGATGGGGTTTGAGGGCGAGCTCAACGACGAAGAGCGCGAGTACGGCCTTGGCAGCACGGAGGCACAGGCGACGGCGAAGATGCGTGCCGTCGCCAAGCGACACGGCCACGTGTTCGAAAAGCTCGCCGGCTTCGTCGCGGACGGGCACGCCATCGCCCTCGTGCGCGGCAACCACGACATCGATTTTCATTGGGCGTCGGCGCAGCGCGCATTCATCGAAGCACTGGTCGATCATCGTCCCGAGCTCTCCGACGATGTGGACGCGCGAACCCAGTTCGAGGCGCGGGTGGAGTTCTTCCCGTGGTTCTTCTACGTCGAAGGGCTCCTTTACGTGGAGCACGGCCACCAGTTCGACGCCATGTGCAGCTACCACCACCTCCTTGCGCCCGTGTCACCCCTCGACCCGCGACGCATCTGCTGGTCGTTCTCGGACTTGCTGCTTCGGCAGATCGTCCGGCCCACGCCCGGCGTTGGCTCGGAGGGCCACGAATCGCGGGGCATCGCGGACTATGTGCGCTTCGGCGTCTCCCTGGGCATCCGCGGGGCAGCGAAGCTCTTCTACCGGTACGTGTCGGCGACGCTGAGTGCCCTCGGCCGTTGGCGCGCGTACGTGGGCGAGAAGGCCGCGGCGATTCAGCGGGAGCACGAGCGCCAACTCGACGCGCTCGCCGGACGCATGCGCATCGGTGCGGAGAAGTTCCGAGCCATCGCCGCGCTTTGGCCTCGGCCCGTGACCAGCGGCGGGCTCCCGGTGCTTCGGAGCATGTTCATCGACCGCATGCTGTTTCTGTCGGCGGCCGCCACGATCGTGACGGTGACGGGGCTCCTCATCCCCGCGGCCTATTGGGCACCGCTATCCCTCGGTCTCCTGGCGATGAGCGCCGGCTACTGGGTGTGGTCCGCGCGCGCGCGCCATCGCGACGTGGACCCGCGCGTGCAAATGCATCTTGCGGCGAGCTACATCGCCAAGGTGCTCCCCTCTCGGTACGTGGTGATGGGCCACACCCACGAACCCGTGGCCGAGCGCGTGGCCGATGACGTGACGTACGTGAACCTCGGCAACTGGGGCGTCGACGACGTGGACGGGCCACCGGGCGACGAACCGCCGCGCACGCACCTCGTGCTCCGATGGGTTGGTGATCGCGCGGAGGCGGCGTTCCTCAAGTGGAATCCGGGGGAGGGGCCGGTGCCCGCCATGCCCCTTCCGCGAAGCCTGCCGCCGGCGGCGGAATGACCACCTAAAACACCTGCTATTTCAGTGGGTTACGGCGGCTCCGGAGGCTTGCGCGCCCCCGGGCCGGGGACTATGCTCGCGCCTCCCCGAATTCGAGGGGAAACCCAAGAAATTTCGGCCGTTTCGGCGGGGTCCGCATGGAGTCAGAAGAACAAGGCGCAAAGGAGTCCGGCTACGGCTCCAAATCCATCCAAGTGCTCGAAGGCCTCGAGGCCGTTCGCAAGCGCCCCGGCATGTACATCGGCGATGTGCACGACGGGACGGGCCTGCACCACCTCGTGTGGGAAGCCGTCGACAACGCCGTCGACGAGCACCTCGCCGGCCACTGCAGCCACATCAACGTGACGATCCACGGCGACGACTCGGTGAGCGTCGAAGACAACGGCCGCGGCATCCCGGTCGGCATGCACGAAAAGGGCGTGAGCGCCGCGGAGGTCGTCATGACCGTCCTCCACGCCGGCGGCAAGTTCGACAACGACAGCTACAAGGTTTCCGCCGGTCTCCACGGCGTCGGCGTGAGCGCCGTGAACGCCGTCAGCGAATGGCTCAAGATGGAGATCCGCCGCGAAGGCAAGCTCCACTACCAAGAATACGGGCGTGGCGTTCCGAAGGCGCCCATCAAGGTGATGGGCAAGTCGGACCGCACGGGGACGAAGATCTCCTTCAAGCCCGACCCGAAGATCTTCACGAAGACCGATTTCGCGTTCGAAATCCTGAACAACCGGCTCCGCGAGATCTCGTTCCTGAATGCCGGTCTCAGCATCACGCTCCTCGACGAGCGACAGGACAAGAAGGTCGATTACAAGTTCGAGGGCGGCATCCGCGAGTTCGCGAGCACGCTCAACAAGAACAAGACCCCGCTTCACGAAGACGTGATCTACGTCCACGAAACCCGCGACAACATCGAAGTTGAAATCGCGATGCAGTGGAACGACACGTACAACGAGAACATCCTCTGCTACACGAACAACGTCTTTAACCGTGACGGCGGCACGCACCTGACGGGCCTCCGCACGGCGCTCACGCGCCTGCTCAACACCTACGGCACGAGCGCGAATCTCTTGAAGGAGCTCAAGAACCCGCTCAGCGGCGAGGACGTGCGCGAAGGCCTCACGTCCATCGTGTCGGTGAAGCACCCCGACCCGAGCTTCGACTCGCAGACGAAGAGCAAGCTCGTTTCGAGCGAAGTGAAGGGCATCGTCGAGGGCATCCTCGGTGACAAGCTCGGGCAGTTCCTCGAAGAGAACCCAAAGGTCGCCCGCCGCATCATCGAGAAGTGCGTGGTGGCGGCGCGGGCGCGGGAAGCGGCGCGCAAGGCCCGCGAGATGGAGCAGCGGAAGGGCGTGCTCGACGCGAGCACGCTCCCCGGCAAGCTCGCCGACTGCCAGTCCAAGGACCCGAGCGAGAGATTTACATCGTCGAGGGTGACAGCGCCGGCGGCAGCGTCGAAGCAAGGGCGCGAACGCCGTTTCCAGGCGATCCTCCGCTCCGCGGCAAGATCCTGAACGTTGAGCGCGCGCGCTTCGAGAAGATGCTGTCGAGCGCCGAGATCGGCACGCTCATTACGGCGCTCGGCTGCGGCGTCGAGGGCGGCGGCAACTGACCTCGCGAAGCTCCGGTACCACCACGTCATCATCGCGACGGACGCGGACGTGGACGGTTCGCACATCCGCACGCTCATGCTGACATTCTTCTACCGGCAGATGCGGAGATCATTCGCCAGGGCTACCTCTACATCGCCCAGCCGCCGCTCTACAAAGCGAAGCGCGGGAAGAAGCAGCGGTACCTGAAGGACGACGCCATGGCGGCGTACCTCCTCGAGACGGGTCTCGATGGGCTCTCGATCCGCACGAAGGACGGCAAGGTGACGCTGGCGGGCGAGCCGCTTCGGAACCTGCTCAATGACCTCTTGCGCTGGCGGCGGCTGCTCGCGAAGTTCGAGCGCCGGGCGGAGCCGGCGGTCCTCGAAGCCGTCGTGCGCGCGACCGACCTCGATGCCGACGCGCTTCAAGACAAGGCGCGGGTCGAATCGGCCATCGCGAACGTTATCGCTTACGTGAACGAGCGCTACCTGGACGCCAAGCCCGAGGCGAAGCTCGAACGCGACGAGGAGAAGGACCAGTACCAGATCGTGTTCTTCACGAACGCGGGCGTGGCGGGCAAGACCACGCGGGTGAACTTCGACCTCCTCGACGGCGGCGAAGCGCGCGAGCTTCGTGAGATCTGGAAGGGCGTCCTCGCCCTCGGCAAGCCCCCGTTCATTGCGGCGTCGGACGACGACAAGAACGGCAAGACCGAAGAGGTCGGCGACATCGACGCGCTCTGGTCCTTCGTGGACGCCCGCGCGAAAAAGGGCCTCAGCATCCAGCGCTACAAAGGCCTCGGCGAAATGAACCCGGAGGAACTCTGGGAGACGACCATGGATCCGGACGTGCGCACGCTGCTTCAGGTGCGCATCGACGACGCCGTGGAGTCGGAAGAGATCTTCAACGTCCTCATGGGCGACCAGGTCGAACCGCGCCGCGAGTTCATCGAGAGGAACGCCCTCGATGTTCGTAACCTCGACATTTAGTTCGCGCGACGCGGGCCGCTAGCGCGGCGAGCGTGACGCGAGGGCCCGTTCGACGAGGGCGGCGGGGAGTTTTTCGTAGATCCCGCCAAAGGCGCCGTTCGACATGAGGACGATGGTGTCGCCGCGCTTGGCGCGGGCGCTGAGGGTTTGGACGATTTCGTCGACCCCGCCCGTGGCCACGGCCTCGCCGCCGGCGGTCCGAATCTGCTCGGCGATGTGGCGCGTGTCGAGGCGCTCAATTTCAGGGATCTCGGGACGACCCACGGGGGCCAGCAGCGTGACGTCGGCCGAGCGGAAGGCCCTCGGGTACTCCGCTTCGTGGGTTTTGCGTGAGGCGGTGGCGCTACGCGGTTCGAAGACGGCGAAGAGTGTTCCGTCCGGGTGGCGCTGGCGGATCCCCCGGAGCGTTTCGTCCACGGCGGTCGGGTGGTGCGCGAAGTCGTCGTAAATGCGCACGCCGTCCACGGTGGCGATGAGCTCCTGGCGCCGGCGTACGCCCTGAAATTCGGCGAGCGCCCGCGTCGCGTCACGGAGCGGAACATCGGCGCCTTCGGTCACGAGTGCGAGTGCGGCGATGGCGTTTCGAAGGTTGTGGGCGCCCGTGAGCGGCGTGTGGAACCGCCCGGCGGAGGTGCCGCCGATAAAAAGATCCATCGCGAGTCCGCCCCCCGCGAGCGACACGGGGGCGCCGCTCCACACCGCGTCGTCCGCATCGCCGGCGAGGCCGTAGGTTCGCATGCGCGACGTGGCCTTGGCCGCCACGGCCCGCACTTCCGAATCCCCTGCGTATGCGACGAGCAGTCCCTCGGGCGGGATGCGCTCGACGAACCCGGCAAACGCTGCGCGGTAGGCGTCCATCGTTGGATAGATGTCGATGTGATCGTGCTCGATGGACGTCACGATCGCGGCATACGGCCGGTATCGCCAAAACTTCGGAGATTTTTCGAAGAACGCGCTGTCGTACTCGTCGCCCTCGATGACGAAGGGCGCCCCTTCGGCGCCGAGCGCGAAGCTCTCGTCGAAGTTTTTCGGGATGCCGCCCACGAGGAATCCTGGTGACTTGCCCGTCGCCTGAAGGAGCCAGCTCACGAGCGCCGTCGTTGTCGTCTTGCCGTGGGTACCCGCCACCACAAAGCCAGGCCGGTGCGACACGAAGAGCTCTTCCACGAGCCCCGGGAACGACGTGTAGCGAACACCGCCATCGATGGCCGCCCGTGCCTCGGGGTTCTGTGCGCGACACACGTTGCCGACGACGACGAGGTCCGGTCGAGGATCGAGATGCTCGGGCTTCCACCCTTCCACCAATCGAATGCCCCAGCGCCGGAGCGCGTCGCCCATGGGCGGGTAGAACGCCGTGTCGCTGCCGCTCACGTCGTGGCCCGCCGCCTTGAGAAGGCCCGCGAGGGAGCCCATGCCGGTGCCGCAAACGCCGATCAGATGAATGTGCACGGCGCGGGCCTCCGACGCACGACTACGGGCCGACCATTTTCGAGAGCGCGTCGTGGGCGCGCCCTTCGATGAGCGATTCGAGCATGGCACGAACCTTCGGGTTCTCATCGAGCATGCGGTGGATGCGATGCGCTTTGAACGCCACGAGATCCACGGCGGTCTTCGCCACCACCGTCGCCGTGCGCGGGTTGCCGGTGATCACCGAGACCTCGCCCACGCAGGCACCCCGACCGAGATCGCCGAGATCAAAGTTCGCGTCGCTGTGAAACGCGGTGACCGACACCGTTCCGTTGAGCACGAGGTACATGGTGTCGCCGCGGTTGCCCTGCTCGAGGATCGTTGCGCCCTCGGCGAAGGCGCACACGTAACCACTCGCCATGACATCGGCGCGCGCCTCCTCCGAGAGGGACTTGAAGAGGGCGCTTTGCGCAATGATCACCGCCATCTCGTTCATGAGAGTCGCGTGTTCATCGGCGGTGAGCGCACGACCTTCCGGAGGAATCAGAGATGGCCCAGTCACGCCATCACTGTAACGGGGCAGTTCGTCGCCGGCAAAAGTTCCGTCGCCCGGTTGACACCGTTCGAAGCGATCCCAAATAATTCAAGTGTTGGCCCCACGAGCTCCGAAGAAACGCCTCCAGGATCGCGCGAAGCAGTTGGTTCGCGACGTCCTTGAGGCGCTCCAAAGCCTGGTGCCGTCGCCCCCCGAGTTGGTTCCCGTGCGCGTGCGCCCGCGACCCTACCCGGGGCGTCGGCGGTAGTCCGGGCGTCGCCGTCCGCGGAAATTCCGCGTGGGAACGGTTCGAAGGGACGGGTCTCGGCGAAGTCGGGTACGACAGGTGGGACGTCGTCTGCCACGCGCGGGGCCGCCTCCGGGCGCCCGCGCCGGCATCCCGCGGGACCTATCGCGGGGATTTTTTCGCGAAGGTGAATGCTCCGTCGTTCACGTCCACGTGGACGACGTCGCCGGCCGTGAACGCGCCCCGAAGCAGCTGTTCGGCGAGCGGATCCTGGAGCTTCTTCATGATGACGCGCTTGAGGGGCCTCGCGCCGAAGGCCGGTTCGTAGCCAAGGCGCACGAGCTCCGCTTTGGCGGCGTCCGAGAGGGTTAGCGACACGCGCCGTGGCGCGAGGAGCGACTCGAGCCCACGGAGTTGGATTTCGACGATGCGCCCGAGGTCCCCGTGGCTCAACGGGTCAAACAGCACGACGTCGTCGATCCGGTTCAGGAACTCGGGCCGGAACGAAGCATGGAGCTCCTTTTCGACAAGCGTACGGAGCGCGTCGGGGGTGCCGTCGTGGTCGAGGATCAAGCGGCTGCCGATGTTGGACGTTAGGATGATCACCGTGTCTTCGAAGTGCGCCATGCGCCCCCTCGAATCCGTGAGGCGGCCGTCGTCGAGCACCTGCAGCAAGATATTGAAGACGTCGGGGTGCGCCTTCTCCACTTCGTCGAAGAGGATGACGCTGTAGGGGCGCCGACGAACCGCTTCGGTCAGAAAGCCGCCTTCGTCGCTGTCGGCATAGCCCGGGGGCGAGCCGAGCAGGCGCGCGACCATGTGCTTCTCCATGAACTCGCTCATGTCGAGGCGCGTGAGGGCGTGTTCGTCGTCGAAGAGGAACTCGGCGAGGGCCTTGGCCAGCTCGGTCTTTCCGACGCCGCTCGGTCCGAGGAAGAGGAAGGACCCGATGGGCTTACGTGGGTCGCGAAGGCCCACGCGACCCCGGCGGACCGCGCGACTGATGGCACCCACGGCCGCGTCCTGTCCGACGACGCGCGTGCCGAGGGAGGCCTCCATGCGAAGGAGCTTGTCCGCTTCGCCTTCGAGCATCTTGGCGACCGGCACGCCCGTCCACGCGGCAACGACCTCCGCCACGTGCTCGGGGAGTACGGAGAAGTTCGCGAGGGGTGAGCCGGTTGCTTCGAGGCTTGCTTCGGCCTCCACGAGCCGGCGCTCGAGTCCCGCGAGCACACTTCCCGAGAGTTCGCGGGCGCGCGCGTCGTCTCCGTGGCCCTTCGCCCGCTCGAGCTCGAGCTCCGCGGCGTGAACTTCCTCGCGTGCATTCCGTACGGCGCCGAGAAGCGCGAGGTCGCGCTGCCAGTCGGCATGGAGCGTGTCGATGCGCGGCGACAGGGCGGCGACTTCCGCGTCGATCTTCGCGAGGGCGTCCTTGGAATCTGGATCCGTGTCGTCGAGGAGCGAGCGCCGTTCGGCGGTGAGGTTCGTGCGGCGGCGTTCGAGGGCGTCGAGCTCCGTGGGCACACTCTCGACAGTGACGCGCACGAGGGCGGAGGCTTCGTCGAGGAGGTCGACGGCGGCCTTTGGCAGCGCCACCGATGGTACGTACCGCCGCGCGAGCTTGGCCGCGGCGACGACCGCCGGGTCCCCCACGCGCACGCCGTGGGCCGCTTCGAACCCCTCGACGAGGCCGCGGAGGACGGTGACCGTGCCGTCGACGGTGGCCGGCTCCACGTCGATGGGCACGAATCGCCGGAGAAGTTCCTGGCCCTGATCGCGGGCCTTCTTGAAGGCCTCCGGGGTGGCAACGGCGACGGCGCGGAGTTCGCCGCGGCCGAGGGCGGAGGCGAGCAGGTCACCCGCCGCGGCGTGTTCGCCGACGAGCGGTGCGAGGTTCGGCAGAAACACGACCACTTCCCCGCTCAGGTCGCGCACGGCGCCGAGGAAGGCCTTGACCCGCTCCTCGAGCTGTCCGCGTAGGCGTGCGCCCGCGACGAGGGCACCCAGGTCCAACGCAACGAGCCGTTTGCCGGAGAGAAGCGTTGGCACGTCGCCGTGCGCCATGCGCAGCGCAAGCTGTCGCACGATGGAGCGTTTGCCGATGCCCGGCTCGCCGACGAGAAGGGGGTTGTTCTCGTGGTGGCGCGCGAGCACCTGCACCATGCGTCGCAACTCGGCGTCCCGGCCGATCGTGGGGCCCAGTTCGCCCCGGGCGGCGAGGTGGGTCCAGTCGACGCTGAACTCGGCGATGGCCTTGGGTGTCGCCGGACTGCCCTCGATGAGGCTTGGCACGGTGCCGGCGATCGCGTTCGCAGCTCCGTGGCGCCCACCGGTCGCGCGCACGGTGTCCACCGCCGCACGCACGAGCGGAGCGCTGAGCCCCGTGAATCGCAGCACGTCGCGCACGGGACCATCGAGCTCTTGGGCCGATGCGAGCAGCAGCTCGAGCACACCCACCGGTGCCCCGCGCGCACGCGACGCCTCGGCCTCGGCGCGGCCGAGGAGTTCGAGCGTTCGCGGCGAGAGGTAGGCGACGTTGTCGTTGGCGCCGGGCGTCTTGCGGATGGCGGCTTCGAGCTCCACCAGCACGTCGACGGGATCGACGCCGGCCCGACGAAGGGCGTCGCCCACCGCGTCGCTCTCCTCCACCAGTCGGTAGAAAACGTGGGCGGGCGTGACCTCGGCGTGCTTGCGCGCATCGGCGAGCGCTTGGGCCGACTGCACCAACACGCGTGCGTCCGGTGCGTAGCTCTCGAGCCGAAGGGTGAGCGCCGTCATCGAGACGCTAGGTCTTCTGTGCTTTGACGAAACGCATGCGGAGATCGAAGAGCACCTCCGAGAGGAGCCGTTCTTCGTCGCCCGTCAGGTTACCGGCGGTCTTCTGTTCAAGGAGGGCGAGCAGATCGATGGTCTGTCGCGCAAAGGCGAGGTTCGGTGTGCCGGTCGGCTCGCCGTCCGGGCCGTAGCCGAGATGGATGAGCGCAGAGGTGCTCAGCGAAAGTACGAACGTATGAAAATCGATCGGTGGGACTTCGCCCTCAGGAAGCTCGTCCGTCGGGGGAGTGGCGCCGCCCGGTCGATCGCTCAAGGCGTGGCCCCTTGGTCGCCGCTGTCGGCGGACTCACTCGGTTCGACGTGCACCATCTCGCCCTTCGGGGCGACATCGGGCAGCCCGTTGATGTGGTTCTCGTAGTCCTTCCGCGACAGCAATCCCTTCTGGATGTTGCGCTCGACGGTTCGACGGTCCACCAACGTTTCCTTGCTCTGCGACATATCGATCTAGTCCCTCGTTTCGGCCGGAGTCTAGTGAGCCGGCGAACGCTGTCAACGCGTGGCGGAGCGGCGCGCGCATACGGTTTTTCCGCGCGTAGGCCGTGGGCGAAGGCGCCGTTCTTGACACTCCCGGCGTGCGGCCGCGATGGTCGAACGGTGAGCGAACCCTGGCACGGCGCCGACCAGGTGCGCGACCTCGAGTTGCTCGTGCGGTCGCAGCACCCGCTCCTCTGGATCGACAGTCCCGAGGTGGAGCGTGTCTTTTCCCTCGCACGGCTCGTGGCTCGGCGCGAAAACATGCCGCTCTACACCTGGGACGCCTATCGCGGGCTCGTGATCGAAGGCAGTACTCAGCCCGTACCCGGCACGCAGCAGGCGCGGGCGTGCCTCGAGGCGCTCCGCGGGCAGGGGCGAACCCTCGTTCACCTCGTGGGGTTCGAGGCGTCTCTGGAAGAGCCGGCGCACCGCGCGTTGCTCCGCGCGGTGCACGCCGACCGGCTGCGTTCCGGCGGCACGCTGCTTTTCAGCATCACGGACACGGCGGTGCCGAAGGAGCTCCAGCCCCTGTTCACGAGGTTCGTGCTGCGGGCGCCGGAGCCCGAAACCTATCGCCACTATGTGACGTCCGTGCTGCGCGACCTCGCGACGCGCATGCCGGTGCAGGTGGAGCTCGATGCGCGCGAGACGGACCGTCTCCTCGCGCTCCTGCGCGGCCTGCCGCTCGTGGAGGTCCGTAAGCTCATCACGCGCGCGGTCGTCGAGGACGGAAAGCTCGGCCCCGGGGATTTGGCCACGGTCCTCGAAGTGAAGAAGGCGGCGGTGGAGACCGCGGGGCATCTCGAGTTCTACGCCGCGGAGCAATCCATGAAGGACGTGGCGGGGCTTGGGAATCTCAAGGCGTGGCTGCGCAAGCGGAGACCGGCGTTCGAAGAACCGACCGAGGCCCGCCGATTCGGCCTCACACCGCCCAAGGGGCTCCTGCTCATTGGCGTGCAGGGGTGCGGCAAGAGCCTTTGCGCGAAGGCGGTTTCGAGCGAGTGGAGCCTGCCGCTTCTCCGCCTCGACCCCGGCGTGCTCTACAACAAGTACTTCGGCGAAACCGAAAAGAATCTCAAACAGGCCATCGCCGCCGCCGAGAGCATGGCGCCGGTGGTCCTTTGGATCGACGAGATCGAGAAGGCCTTTGGCACGGGTGGCGATCAGGATTCGGGCACCTCTCAGCGGGTGCTTGGCTCGTTCCTCACCTGGCTCAACGACAAGCAGGAGTCGGTGTTCGTCATCGCGACGGCGAACGACATCTCACGGCTTCCGCCCGAGTTCTTGCGGAAGGGTCGCTTCGACGAAATCTTCTTCGTGGATCTGCCGGTGGCGGACGTGCGCAAGCAGATCTTTGGCGTGCACCTGGCGAAGCGAGGTCGTCCGCCCGGGGCCTTCGACCTTGAGGCGCTCGCGACGGCGACGGAAGGCTTTAGCGGGTCGGAGATCGAACAGGCGGTGGTGGCCGCGCTCTACACGGCATTCAGCGACACGGGCGAACTCACCACCGAGGGATTGCTCCGGGAAATCGCCGAGACGCGCCCCCTTTCGGTGACCATGCGCGAGAAGGTGGAAGCGCTTCGCGCGTGGGCACGGGAGCGGGCCGTCCCGGCGAACGGCTAGCGGCTGTCCTAGCCGCCTTTCTTCGGTCCCACGAGGGTCTGGAGCACCGCGTGCACCACCTCGTCGCCCGCGGCGTCGCGAAGGCTCACGTGCACTTCGTACTCTTTGCGCTCGTTCGTGCGGATCTCCGGCGTCTCGCCGTACCCGGTGATCGTGCCGCGGGCCTTCTTGATGTAGTCGAGGCGCATGCCCGCGACGATGAACCGCGCGTTGTCAGGGATGGAGTACGCGAGCGCGACGTTTCCCGTGAGCTCGGCGAGGTTTGCGAGGGCGATGGCGTGGACGCTGCGGAGGTGATTCCGGAGGCCCGCGCGGTCGCGCATCGTCACGCGCGAAAAACCGCGCCCGAGGTCTTCGACGTGCGCGTCGATCGTGCCCGTGTAGGGCGCCGTGCGTCCGAGGAACTTCGAGAAAAGAAGCTTGCCGCCCGGGAGCGGATGCAGCCGATTCCACGCTTCGCGGACGATGTTGCGGTTCGGATCATCGAGGTTCGGTAGGAGGCCCACGCCGGAAAGATACCGGGTTTTCCGCCCCCGCGCGCCCATCGCCGTTCGTGAGGGTGGTCCCCCGACGTTGCGAAGCAACGTTGCGCGCAGCGCAGGCCCGCCAAGTCGCGACGCGGCCCAATTCCGCGATCTGCACCGTTCGGTGCAGGTGCAATCAAAACAGCCCGATCGAGAAATGGAACGCGCCAACGCGTTCGCTTAGGTACTTCCGGCGGACGAGGATAAAGCCGTAGTCGAAGGCCAAGGGGCCGACGGGCGTCGCGAGGCGAAGGCCGAGGCCGGCGGTGGGTCGAAGCCGCATCCCTTCGAGCAACTTGGTGGGGTCGGACCACGAGTTGCCGACGTCCGTGAACACGCCGCCGTAGAGGTCGCCGAGGATCGGAAAGCGAAGTTCGGCACGAAGAAGCGCAAAGGCGTCGGCGCCGCGGACGATGTCGTTGACGGTAAGGTCCGGATCGGTGCGGAGCTGATCGGCGAGATCCTGCGGGACGAGGGCGTCCTGGAGATAGCCGCGCATGGTGTCGACGCCGCCAAGGAAGAACGCGCGGTTTGGATAGGTCTTCGATCCCGTCGCCACGTGGAAGATGCGGCCGACGCGAAACTGAGCCGCGAAGACCGCCTTGCCCAGCGGGACATAGCCGCTTGCCGTGAACGCGACCTTGATGAAGTTCGAGAAGAACGGTTCGGGCGCGTCCGGGTCGCGTTCGGTTTGGAGCGTGCGTGCGTATTCGGAATTGAGCGCGAAATACGCACCGGAGGTGGGCGTGAAGGGGCTGTCGCGCAGGTCGACGGCGGCGCTCGCGCGCGTCGCAAGGATCACCGACTCGCCCTCGGGCACGCGGAGCAGACGTTCAAGGCGCGCGTCCGTGTTCGTCTGTAGATACTCTTCCAGGTTGCCGCTCACGAAGAGGTCGACGGTGTTTCGCTCGAGATCCTCGGCGATGGTGAAGGTCAGGCGACGGAGTGGCTGCCACGCGAGGGACACGGTGCCGCCGAGTTTCTCGATGCCGAAGTCGCGTTCGTTGTCGCGGGCAAGGACGCCGTTCACGGAGAGCTTCGTGTCCGGGAGATACGGCACGTAGGGGAACGCGAGTCCGAGGGTCACGTTGCGTTCGAGGCGCTGAAGGTCGGGGAGAGCCTCGAAACGGTTCGCGATCTGTTGATCGGTGAAGATGAACTGGTAGGCGAGCTGCACGCGAAGGGAGAGACCGATGGCTTCGCCGAACAGATTTCGGAAGCCATACTCA
Organism: Polyangiales bacterium; assembly: GCA_041389625.1. Lineage (GTDB taxonomy): Bacteria > Myxococcota_A > Polyangia > Polyangiales > JAWKRM01 > JAWKRM01. Next base: position 38,325 of record JAWKRM010000001.1, on the reverse strand, counting down.
AAGCCTCCGCGGAGGCCTTCGCCCGTGGAGAAGCCGAGGGTGGATTCAAGGTACTGGCCGGGTCGCTCCGTGACCGTCACCACGATGGTTTTCACGCGCTCGGGGAGTTCCGCGTCCGCGGGGGCAACGTTCACGCTCGCGAACACGCCTAGGTCCAGCACGCGTTCCTGGCTCCGGATGGCGGCCTTCGGGCGGAACAGGTCGCCCCGCTCAAACGTCAGGCGGTTTCGCACGAGATCCGGGTCGGTGTCCTCCGCGCCGCGCACGACGATGTCGCCCACGTAAACTTGAAAGCCTTCGACGATCTCGAAGGTGACATCGGCGCGCGTGCGGTCGCGTGAAAAGGCCACGCGGGGCTCCACGCGAACAAAGTAGTACCCGTGGTCGCGGTAGAGGTCGACGATGCCGACGCGCGCCTTTTCCAGCGACACGTACGAGAATGGTTGGCGTGATTCGAGCCCCGCGGCGGTGAGTACCGCCCGCGGTGTCAGGGCATCCTGGCCGATGAGGGTGACGCGCTGGAGGAAGGTGCGCGGGCCTTCCACCACGGGGATCGACACGACGCGTCGACGCGCGTCGACCTCGAGGAGCCTCGCTGGGCCGACCTTTGCCGCGAGGTAACCCTCCGAGTGGTAGAGGTCCGCGATGTGCTCGATCGCTTCGTCGTAGATGGGCTCGTAGTAGGTGCGGCGTGGATCAGAGTTCGGAGGCTTGGGCGTCTCCCGTTCGCCGTCGCGTTTTCCGCCGGCGCCCGCACGGTCGGCCACGGGTGAATCCACGGTGTCGACGAACGGCGAACCCGGCAGCTCCTCATCAAGGTAAGACAAGAGCTGCCCCTCGAGGTAGTCGGACGCGAAGTGCGTGGCGCCGGGGAACGCGATGGCGACGACCTCCTCCTGCGCCCCCTTGGCGATGCGCACGCGAAGCACGGCATGCCCCTTTTGGCGGGCGGGGGCGGTCTCCATCTCCACCGTTGGGAATCGGTAGCCAAGGCGCCGGTAGAGGTCGCGAACGCGTTCGCGGGCGGCGGCCTCCGACGCGGGAACGAGGGGCTCGGCCTCGAGGTTCAGGGCCTCGGCCACGTCCCCCTTCGAGAGGGGGGATTCACCGGTGATTTCCAGCGTGTACTGGGGGCCCACGTGGGACTCGACGGTGACCTTGGCGCGGGTCTGGTCGCGCTCCACCGTGCGGAGGACGAAGTGGGCCTCGAAGTACTGCGCACGACGGAGCGACTCGCCCGCGGCCCGCAGTCGCGCCTCAAGTTCCCGTTCGTCGAGGACCATGCCTGGCAGGTCTCGAACGGCGCGTCGGGCATCGAGGGTCGCGTTCGGTTTTTCGCCGAGCCACGCCAGGGACGCGACGCGCGTCGGCGCTCCCTCCTTCACGTCGACGACGACGACGCGTCTTCCAGGGTCGTCCGTTTCGCGGGCGGTGACGCGAATGAGTGGCGCGTCGTAGCCGATGTTGACATAGGCCTCGCGGAGCGCTTCCTCGGAACGCGTGAGGATATCGCCGTCGAGGGTTGTCCCTTCACCAAGTGCGAGGGCGCGGAGGGCATCGTCCTTGGGCATCGCGTCGAGGCCACGGAGGTCCACGCGCACCACGACGATGCGAGGGGTCAGGTCGACGTAGAGGTGCACACCGCCTTCGGTGCGTTCCGCGTAGGTCGCCACATCGATCCACGCGCCCGAGGTCATCAACTTCGTGATGAGGGCCTGGACGAAGTCGCGCGAGAGCACGGCGTTGGTCGGGATTCCGAGGTCCTGCGCCGAAACATAGTCGGCGGCGGGCCCTTCGACGCTCACTTCGACGATGCGCTGGCCGGCCAAGTCCGGTGGGACGTCCGCGCGGGCCGTTCCGAGGACCATGCCCCAGACGAGCGAACACACGACGGCATGCGGGCGGATCGAACGCAAGGGAGGCCTACGCTCCAATAGCCCAATTCGCCTCATGGAATCGAGTCTTTGCGTTGCCGGAAGCCGCCGTGTGCCTCCTCGCGGATGCGAGTGGCACCACAAAAATCGCGGGTCATGATGCCTGTCCATGCGGACTCGGGGTTGGGAGAGCGGTCTCTGGGCGGGCTCAGGTCAAATGGCGGCATCGAGTTCCGCGCCGCCGGCGCGCCTCCTTGGCATGGCCCGCGAGTGGCGCCGCCGCGGCCATGCGGAAGAAGCGCGGCAATTGTTCGAGGCGGCTGAGCTTGTTGCGACGACGGCGGGCGACGGAGTGAATGCCGCACGGGCGGCCGTCGGCATCGCGCACACGGACTATGCGCGAACGGACTTGATCGCCGCGGAAGCTTCCTTTGAGCGGGCCGCGAACACCCTTCTGCGCGTGGGTGAAACCCAGCAAGGCCTGCGCGCCAAGATCAGCTCAGCATTCATACCCCTCGACGCGGGCAATCTTGATCGCGCGAGCGAACGACTGATTGCGCTCGAGGTGCAAACCAGGCGCGAGCGGCTTGTTGCGGAACACGCTTCCGTCCTTGGTTACCAGGGAAACGTCGCTCGCGCGCTCGGGCGGTGGGACGAAGCCCATCGATTTTACGAACATGCAGTGCTCGGCCTCGAAGCACAGGGCGACTTTCTCTATGCCGCCACGTTCAGCATGGATGCGGCGGTCACTCACTTGCTTGCGGGCCGACTCGCTGAGGCGTTCGATCGGTTGCGGCACGCGCGGCGCCTCGCGGCGGCCACCGAGTCCGACGCGTACCTGGAAGCCCTGCTCGCGCACTACCAAGCGTTGGCGACCCTCCTCGCGTACGGATCCAAGGAAGCGCTTCGCGTGGAAACGCATGCGGCCGGGCCCGATACGGCGGCTGTGCGCTTCCTCGGGCGGGTTCGTGAACTCGTGGGCGTGCTCCGGGGTGCGACCGGCGCAACGAGACGACGGGCCATACGATCCCTCGACGAACTCGAGGCAGAGCGTTTTCCCTACGAGCACGGTCGAATTTCCGTCCTGCTTGCCCGAACGCTGTTCGGAGACGGGGCACCGTCGGTCGAGCGCCTCGTCGTCACGAGGGGGCGCAAGACCGTTTCACTCGACGGCGCCGGCGAAGTCGACTTGGCGGATCGGCCCGTTCTCTGGCGTCTCGTTCGCACGCTCGTGGAGCAACACCGCACGCATCCGGGCAAAGCACTTGACCCGTCGATCCTGATCGCCGCGGGGTGGGACGGTGAAAGCATGCTCGCGCGCGCGGCGCGAAACCGACTGCACGTTGCCCTGGCGACACTTCGGCAACTCGGCCTGCGCACGGTCATCGTGCGTCATCCCGGCGGGTATCTCCTGCGGCCTGGGCTCGAAGTGCTCTGCGTGGACTGACCGCGCGAACGCTCAGAGCGCCATCGCCCAGAGATCCGTGTACACGGCCACGTCGTTGCCGAAACCCCACAGGATGCGATCTCGCGTGGGGTCGTGGAGACCCATTCCGCTCGTGCGCGGCGGTACGTCGATCGGCGTCGCCACGTGTCGCCACACTTCGTGCCCGCGGTCGAGGGACATGACTTGGATCCCCGGCATCGATGTCGCGCCGTTCGACGTTCCGCCCCAGATGAAGAACCGTCGGCCCGTCGGGTCGATGGCGAATGCGCCATTGCGTCGATGGCTTGAAACGGGTGTTTCGTCCGAGAGCTTCACCCAACGTGCTGGCGTTTCTCCGAGCTCAAGTGCCCAGGTGTCGCCCGCGAGGTCCGCATTGCGGTATCCGTCCGACCCGCCGTAGATGAACACTCGATCGGTCGCCTCATCGTAACCGTAGAAGAAACCAAAGCGGCCCGACGGCGCCGCGCCTGCGGCGACCGCGAGCGGCGCCCAACCCGCACCGGGTGTGTATTCCGCCACGTCGCAAAAGACACCGGTCCAGCTGGAAAGACCGCATACGGAAAGCCAGCGATTGCGCTTCGAATCGTGGAGAAACGCACCCGTGTAGCTACCCGGCGCACCGTTCGAATTGGGCGCATCGGCCCATGTGTATTCGTCGTTTGTGTACTCAAAGGCCCTGAGCGAACTTGGCGTCATCACCGACCCGTCTTCGGTGGGCGCCGTTCCGCCAAACAGGTACACCGAGTTTGGCGCGGAGCCTTGTGCAACGCGTGCTCCAGGGAGCGTCGGAACGTTCGGCACGGCACCGAGGTCCAACCATTTGCTCGTCGTGAAGTCGAACGTCCACATGTCGGAGGCGGGCGTGTATTGCGTCGGAAGATAGTGGTATCCGCCCAATACGAAGAGGCGCGAACCATCGTCGTCGAGCCACCAGGAGAAGTATTCGCGCCCCGGCGGCCCTCCATCGTTCGGATCCCACGCGGAGACGCGTGACCACGTGAGGGAGCGGATGGCCACGGGGAACGTTTCGGTTCGGCCTGCACACGTCGTGCGGAGCGCGCGACCCTCTTCCGAGGGAGAATCCACCGTGTCGTAAAGCACGATGGTGGCGTCCGTGACGTCGACGGCGAGTGCCCCCGTGACTTCCACGGCAAGCGTCGAATCGGCAAGCGAGCCGGTGCGCGGAATCGAAACACTGCCACCCTGGGGCACGAGCACGTTTTCAAGCGCTTCAAAGTTCGCGCAACCGAGGGAGCCCGTCGCGTCGTGACCGGCGTCGGGGCTCGGTAGGCCATCTCCGGACGCTTCCTCGGCGTCGGAGCACCCGATCACGGCGAGCCACAAGAGCAAACTGAGAGGCGTCACGAAACGTTGGAACGACATGGGCGGGTCATCGCACCCGCCCCGGGCGACCGCGACTTAATCGAACCCGGCGACGCTTAAATCCGCGCGTCGTTACTGAAACTCGAGGCGCCAGCGCACGTCGACGCCGATGTTTCCCAGGGACGATGCGGTGGAGGCGTTGACGTTGTCGTAGGCGGCTTGGAGTGCGGTCTGATCGCCGACGCGCCATTCCACCGCCGTCTTGAGCTGCCTCGAGTCGGAGAGGCCCGTGGCAGCGCTCAGGCGCACGCTGTCGGTGATGCGTTTGCCCACGGCGACCTGGGGTTCGGTGCGGTTGGTGCGCGGTGAGTACTGGGAGGTCACGCGGAAGTCGTCGATGACCGGAACCGCGCGCCGCACCTCGCGGTTGATGCCCGTGACGGTGGCGAGCGCCTCAAGCGCCGCGGATTCGGTGACGTCGCCCGCCTGGAGCTGATCGGCCTCGGCCCGGGTCATGCCCATGGTGAGCAGGAGGATAATGTCCTCCTGCGAGAGGGCGGGTTCGCTCGAAGTGTCCAGGCGGAACGCGTCGAGGTCGCCGTGGGCGTGGAGGTTCACGCGCCAGTTCGGGCCCGTGAAGCCGCTGCTCCGGCGGACCTCCGTGAACGCGGCAACGTCGAAGGAGGGGTTGATGCGCGTCCCGTCCGCGAAGTCCACAACGCCGCGGCGGATTTCGAAACGGGAGCTCCGGAACAGCATGCTCCCGCGGGGAATCTCCAAAGTCCCGAGGGCGCCGAGGCGCTGGTCGGTGCCGACGATGCGGAAGGGCTCCTCCGAGTCTTCGATGCGCACGTCCGCGTCGATGACGTTGTTCAGCACGCGGATTCGTCCCGCGCTCACGAGGCGAATGTCGAGGGCAACGCGATCGGCCTCCGGATCATAGAGATCGAACGACGCGCGCTTGTCCCGGGAGAGATCGCCGATGCTGAGCTCCTGAAAGAGCTGCATGGGGCGCGAATAGACGACGCGGTTGAGCTCAAGTTTGCCAGCGAGGACCGGCAGGCGCTTTCCGCGCACCCACTCGAGCGTGAGGTCGCCGCCGAGGGCCACGTCGATGCCCTCTTCCGGGTGAAGGGTGAGTTTCGACCCGTGAATGGCGAGCTCGTAGCGATCGAGGGCAAGGCCGCGGAGGGACGCTTCGCCGCTGAGCGCCAGGTGACCGCCGGCCATCTCGGCTTCGAAGTTCTCGAGCAGAATCCGGCGCGCGCTGAAGCTCAGCGAGCCGTGCATGTCGGTGAGGGGAACGGGGAAGCCGGCGTACTGAAACTCGCCGTCCGTGAAATTCGCCTTTCCGAAGACCGTCGGGTCGAGGGCGGTGCCACCGATGCTCACCTTGAGGCCCATGCGGCCGCTCGCATGGGAGATGCGCGGGCTCAGGGTGGCGAGCACGCGCAGGTCGACACCGCCTTCGAGGTCGAGGGCGAGCCCCTCGGTCAGGGAGGCGGTGCCGCGAACCTCCAGTTCCGAGGACGGGCCGGTGAACGCGGCCTGTTCGACGCGAAGCACGCCACGTTTGACGTCGAGCTCCACCGCGTCGCGCGCACGCAAGCTGACGTTGGCGCGTTTGACTTCGAGCTCGCGCAGCGACAGGTGCGCGTCGACGGTGTCGGGTACCTCGAGCGTCCCCGCCGTGAACGAAACGGTGCCGCTCGCCACGCCATCCATGGAACGTTCGCCGGCCGCCTGGCGCAGGAACGGGCCAAGGTCGAAGTGCTCGAGGCCGACCGCGCCCCGGACGGGCCGCCCCGGCGCGTTTCCGATGGCCACATCGGTGGCGATGGTGCCCTTGAGGGCCGAGCCGCAAACGAGGATGGCCGAAGGCGCTTCCCCGGCGCGTGCCCTTGCGCCCTCGGTGCCCTTGGTGCTGCCCCAGTCCGCCTGCTGTAGGCCGGCGCGCGCGCGCTCGCAGCCCGCGCCGCGGGTCGGGTCCGCGAGCCATGGGTCCGCGCGATCGGTCATCCGAACGTAGAAGCGGCCGTCACCAAGCAAACTTTGCCCGTAGGAAAGCGACGATAGCGTCAGGTCCGCGCCGATGCGCGGCTCCGCGACGGTGCCGCCGACGTTCGCCACGAAGCCCAGCAGGCCGCCCAAGGCGGTCGTGCGTTGGCGTACCGGTTCGAGTTCCGTGAGTGCGAGTCGATCGGCGGACGCGGTCATCCGCAGCGCGCCCCCGAGCCCCATGGAACCACGCGCCGAGAGGGTGCCGCGGCCCTTTCGAAGGCTCGCGTGTCGAACGTCGAGGGTTCCGCCTTCGTAGCCCCGTGCGTAGTCGGTCCAGCGCCAGGTGCCGTCGATGGCGCCGCCATCAAACGCGACGCCGGCGATGGCCGCGCGATCGGCATCCATGTCGACCTTCGCCACCATCGTGCCCGTGGGTGCATCGCCGGGGAACCCGCGCGTGTAGTCCACGGCGAGCTTGCCCTGCATGTGCGCGGTCATCCCCGCGAATCGCGGATCGGCGTCGTAGTGAAAGATGTGGAGGAAGTCGGTGAGCTCGAGTGCGGCGAAGTCGGCGGCGCCGCCCGCCCGGAATCGGTCGTCCCGAAAGTCGAGTACCAGGTCGTTCACCACGAAACGACTCGTATTCTTTTCGACGGAAATTCGCGGAAAACGCACGGTTTCGGTGTGGTTTTCGAGGAGCATGTCGGTGTCGATGTTGCCGACGGGGAAGGTGTTAAAGACGAAGTCCTTCGCGGTCAGGTGCCCCTTGAGCGTGGGTGCCAACATGGTGCCGCCCACGTCGACGCGGGCCGAACCGACACCTCCGATGGGGAAGTCGAGAAGTGGCGTGGTGTCCGCGAGGTCGAGGCCGTCCACGACCGCGGTGACGCGAAGCGCGTTGTCGAAGCCGAGCAGCACGTCGCCCTTGATCTTCGACTTCGGAAGCGTCGCGTCGATGTCGAGGAAGCGAAGTGCATCCGATCGCACAGACACATGGGATCGGAGGCTCGCGGAATCGACACCGACGATCCGGAAGGAATTGGCGTCGTGCCAAGCCCCGTTCGTCACAAGGAAATCCTTGGTCTGGATGTGAAGCGGTCCATCCAGAATGAGCGGGTTCAGGGTGCCCGAGAGCTTCGCCGGTCCCGTCACCGTCCACTGCACGATGGCGTTCGGTGATACGCCGAGCTGATCCATCAGCTTCGCAAACTGCAGGTTCTGAATATCGAGCGAGATGGTGAGCGGCAGGCTTGGACCGAGGCCGAGGCGGCCCTTGATGCCCACCGTGCCGCCGCCGTCCACGATCTCGCCGACGCCATTCTTGATCTCGATGGCCTCGTGGTCGGCGTGGATGGCGAGGGTGAGCGTGCCGAAGCCCCATTGTTCGACGTGGACTCCGTCGATTCGAAGGACACCGTCGGCCACGGGGCCTTCGGGGGTGCCCGTCAGCTCCCCCTCCACCTCCACGACGCCGTCCACGTGCGGTAGCTCCACGTCCACGGGGAGCTGGTTGGCGTGGGCGAGATCCACGCGAACGTAGGCTTTGCCCTGGTACCCGCTCCCGAAGGGGATCGGAACGTGACCGTCGCGGAGGTCCACCTTCACGAACTCGCTCGCCAGTCGAAAGCGCTCCACGTCGACTCCGTCGGGACCGGCGCGGCCCTTGAGTTCGATGCCGTACACGCTCTCGACGCCCTTGGTGTGTTCGATGCGTCCGGCGGCGGCACTCAGGTCGACGTCGACGAGCATCCCCTTGTGCGTGTCGAGGGTGAATGTCACGCCCTCAAGGACGCCGGTACCGTGCGGCGCGGCGTCCACCGTGAGCTTCGCGCCACGCACCACGACGTGCTTCACGGGAATCTCCTTCGGCACCTCGGACGGGCCGCCCGTACGGCGCGGTTTCGGGAGGTTGACCACGCGTCCGTCGCGAACCACGAGGTTTAGGGTTGGCTCCTCGAGGCGAACCTCCTCGAAATCGACGGCGCCCCGCGCGAAGGCGAAGAGTGACGGGCGAATGACGAGGGCGTTGGCTTCGGCGAAGCGACCGTATTTCGGAACGTCGAGGAGGATGCCCTGCGCTTCGATCTTGGGCGGGAACATCTCGATGTTCACGCGTTCGAGGGTGGCGTTCAGCCCTAGCTCGTCGTGGAGTGCCTCGATGGCCAGCGCAGCCATGCGTCGCTGACCCCAGGGTGTGTACACGGTGAACAGAACGATGAGCGTCGGCAGTCCGATGACCACCGCGAGGACGCCCAGGACCCATTTGAGCCACCTGTGCTTCTTGCGCAGGATCAGCGCGGTCAGACGCTCGCCGGCAAGGCTGTCCATGGGCTCGTTCGAAGGTAGCACGCGGAATTCGGGGTCCCGCGTTTCCGACCGATCCTAGGGCCCGGCGCATTCATTCGGGCGATCGCGTGGCCGAACACGTGTGAAATCGTTGACCTCGTCCCGCGTCGCGTTAGGTATCCAGGGATGGACCCCAAGGCCATGCTCGAGGGCCGCACCCGCGAGACGCGCATCCGCCGTGATGCGGCGGGGCGCTGGTGGAACGGCGAGGAGCCCATCTCGCACCCAAACCTCGTGCGCGCATTCGATGCGTGGGTCGACCGCGCCGAGGACGGACGCTTCTGCCTCAAGAACGACATCAACTGGGCGTATGTCGCCATTGAGGGGGCGCCCTTCTTCGTGCGCGGCGTGCGGGTGACGGACGGGGGTGGAGCGGAACTTCTGCTTTCGGACGGCAAGCACGAGCCCCTCGACCCCGACTCCCTCCGGCAGGACGCCTCGGGCGTGCTCCATTGCTCGGTGCACGGCGGTGCGTTTGCCGCCCGCTTTGACCGCGGTGCGATGCACGATCTCGCGCCCATTCTCGAGGCGGACGGGGAAGGCGTGTTTCTTCGGATCGGCGGCCGCGCAATTCGCCCGCCCGTGGTGGCGGATCCTGTATCGTGGGCGCCTCCCGGGTGAACATGGCCCTTTCGAAGGACAAGGCGGAGCTCATCGCGTCGGTGCTGGCGGCCCTCGTCGGCGTGCCGCTCCTGCTCATGTTCGTGAGCGCCACCGTCGATGGTCAACGCCGGGCCGCCGAAGCGCCACTCCGCTCCATGTTTGGCGACAAGGTCTATGGCGCGCTCGCCGCGGGTGAATCGAGCGAGCTCCACTACATCGGCAACGACCGGACCGCGCCCGACTTCACCTTGATGGACAAGGACGGCAAGCCGTGGTCGCTCAAGGCGCACCGCGGGAAGGTCGTGCTTCTGAATTTTTGGAGCATCACGTGCCAGCCCTGCGTCGAGGAGATGCCCAGTTTTCTCGAACTCGGTCGCATGCTGATGGACCGCAAGGACGTGGAGGTCGTCGCCGTGTCGGTGGACTCGGGGTGGGAAGCGGTCTCGACGCTCTTCCCGTCGAACCCCGGCATCACGGTGCTCTTTGACCCCGACAAATCCACGGTTCGCGGCAAGTTCGGCACGCGGCTCTACCCGGAGACGTGGCTCATCGACGCGGACGGAGTGATTCGCATGCGGTACGACGGCGCCTTCGATTGGTCGTCGGCCCTCGTTCTCGACCTCATCCGCAGCGTGGAGTGACGACCGCCGTCATTCGCCGACGAGCGGTTCGAAGAGCACAAGGCCGGCCACCAGGAATGTGAGATCGAAGGCCACGAGGATGCGCACCCAGGCCCACGTCTCGGCCGGGCTCGCGCCGCCGAAGAGCTCGCGCGTAGCGACCACCGCCACGAGCAGCGCGGGGGCCACGAGCGGGAAGACGAGGATCGAAAGCACCAACTCCCGCGCACTCGAACGAACGCTGAGCGCGGCAAAGAGCATGCTCGCCCCGACGAAGGCAAAGGTGCCCGTGCCGAGCAGCACGAGGAAACGCCCGAGTACGCCGTCGTAGGAAAGGTGAAAGAGAATCGAGACGAGGGGCACGAGGAGCGCCTCGACCACGAGAAGAAACGAAAGGACCGAGAGGGTCTTTCCAAGATAGATGGCACCGCGGGGGATGGGGGCGAGGAGGAGCGCGCGCATCACGTCGTGTTCCCGCTCGCGCGCCCAGGAACGCCCCGCGGCGAGCAGGCCCGCGAAGGTGATCGTGAGCCACAGGACGCCGGGCGCGATGGTTCGTGCGCTCACCGTGTCGAGGTAGAAGGCGAGGCTCGCGAGGACCGTGAGGAGGGCGGCAAAGAGGCCCGTGGTCACGGTGATCTCCCGCGATCGGAGCTCCGCCTGGACCTCCTTTCGGACGATGCGTTGCACGTTGGCCGCGAAGCTCACGCGGCCCCTTTCACGCGTCCACGTTCGAGCCTCACGCGCGTGTCCGCGAGACCGTCGGCGAGGGCTCGGTCGTGGGTGACGAGCACGACGATGCGCCCGGCGGCACGGGCCTTTTGCATGGCGTCGACGAGCACGCCGGTGTTTTCCGCGTCGAGGCCCGTGGTGGGTTCATCGAGGAGGAGAATGGGCGGGTTTGGGACCAGGGCACGGGCGAGGCTCGTGCGCTGGAGCTGGCCGCGCGAGTAGGTGCGCACGGGGCGATCCCAGAAGCCCTCGAGCTGGAAGCGGAGCGCCTCGCGCGACACGGCCGCGTCACCGTCGGAAAGCCCGTAGGCCTCGGCGAAGAAGCGCAGGTTCTCGCGCCCCGTGAGATCCGGGTAGAGGAGCGGCGCATGGGCAACGAGGCCGATGGCGCTCCGGTAGCGTGGGCTCGTGGGCGTCTCGCGTCCGTCCACGGCGAGTGACCCGCGGCTCGGGCGCGCGAGGCCCGCGAGGATGGCGAGCAGCGTGGACTTGCCCGAACCGTTGTCGCCTTCGATGGACGTGATGCGGCCCGCGTCGGCGCGGAAGTCGACCCGCGCGAGCGCGACGGTGGCTCCGTAGAACTTGGTGATGCCGCGCGCCTCGAGCGACGTGGTCGCAATTCCGCCGGGCCGCGATTCCATCGGGAAAGTCTATCGTGCGGCCCGAGTTCCCTAAAACAAGTCGGCAACGATGCCGTCGAGAAGCAGCCACCGTTCCCGTGGCACCCGGAGGCGAGCGCCGTCCGTGGCGAGCTCGCCGCGCTCGAGTTTCCGAGCGATTCGCCCTTCGCGCCCGGCGCGGATGTCGCGTCCCGTGATGGCCTCGACGTCCGCGTAGGCAAGCCCCTCGGCGAGGCGGAGCCCGAGCATGAGCGCCTCGCGGGCCGTGGCCTCGGCGTCGAGCTCCTCGGTCTCGAGCTCGGGGAGGCCCGTCGTGCGCATGTACGCCTCGGCGTCGGTGAGGTTTTTCCACCGACGTCCATGGCCGCGTTCGCGGATGCAGCCCACGGCGGCCGCACCGAGGCCCACGTAGCTGCCCGTGCGCCAGTAGTGCAGGTTGTGGCGGCTTGCGGCGCCGGGCTGCGCGTAGTTCGAGACCTCGTAGTGATCGAAGCCGAGGGCCGCGAGGAGCGATTCGGCTTCGGTGAACATGGCCGCGAAGGCCTCGTCCGGGGCCACGGCGAGTCGGCCCTTCCGGTGAAGCTCGCCGAACTGCGTGCCGGGCTCGATGGTGAGCGCGTAGGCCGAGAGGTGTTCGACGCCAAGGTCGATGAGTGCGCGGACGTCCTCGAGGAGCTCGTCCGTGCGCTGGGTCGGCATGCCGAACATCAGGTCGGCGCTCAGTCGTGCGTGGTGCTTTCGCGCACCCCGGAGCGCCCGGAGCGCGCCCTCGCGATCGTGTGCGCGACCGAGGAACGTCAGGTGCCGATCCTGCAGCGACTGCACGCCCACCGAGAGCCGGTTGATGCCCGCCTCCGCGAAGGCCGCCGCGCGCCCTTCGTCGAGGGACGAAGGGTTGCACTCCGCGGTTACTTCGAGGTCGCCGCGGGTGCGGTCGAAGGCGGCGCGAATGCCGGAGAGCACCCGCGCGATGGCGGCGGGTGACCAGAGCGACGGCGTGCCTCCGCCGAAAAACACGGAAACGAGGCGTTTGCCTGCGACGGATGCCCTTCGCGCTTCGAGCTCGGCGAGCACCGCGTCGGCGTACGCATCGTGCGGGATGGCGTCGGGTTCGATCTTCCGCGTGACGAAGTCGCAGTACGGGCACTTCTTGATGCACCAGGGGAAGTGCACGTACACCGACGCGTCGTCGAGCGGAGCTCCGTTCGCGGCGTCGTTCGGTCCCGTGGTCGCGTCCGCGCTAGCTGCGGGGCCGGAAGGCATGGTCGCGGTAGTGCTGGAGCTCGCGCAGACTCTCGCGGATGTCGTCCATCGCGCGGTGGTCTTCTTTCTTGGGCGGCTGGGTACGGTGCGTCTGCGGATACCACCGCTTGACCAGCTCCTTCACGGAACTCACGTCCACGATGCGGTAGTGCAGGTAGTTGTGAATCCTAGGCATGTACCGGCGGAGAAAGAGCCGGTCGTGGTGAATCGAGTTCCCCGCCAGCGGCGCCGTGCGCTCCTCGCAATGCTTTTGAATGAACGCGAGCATCTCCGATTCGGCCTGCTCTTCGGACACGGTGGAGGTGCGCACGCGGGCGGTGAGGCCCGAGCGGCCGTGGTGCTCCGTGTTCCACTCGTCCATCTGGTCGAGGAGGGCGTCGGGCTGATGGATGACCAGCGAAGGCCCCTCCTCGATCACCTCGAGATTCCCGTCGGTGATGAGGGCGGCGATCTCGATGATCCGCTCCTTGTCCGGATCGAGCCCCGTCATCTCGAGGTCCATCCACACCATGAGCCCGTCGCGGCGCATGGGGGTCCTTCTATCAGTTCGATCGCTGTAGGGGAATCACCCACAGATAATCGGCGGGTCGTTCGTCCGCGGGACCGTGCCAGGAGAGCACCTTGTCGTTGGCGTCCACGGGGAGCACCACTTTCCACGGTTTCGCGCCGCGGCGTGCGGCGCGCGAGGGGATTCCGAGGCCCTCCTCCACGTGGAGCCGCCCCGCGAGCACGAGCAATCGGTCGGGCTCCCCGGCGCTGTTGAGCGCCTCGGCGATATGGAGCCCCATGGTCTCGTCCCAGACGACCTGCGCGGCGTAGTAGCGCTCGAAGGCGTCCGCCTCCATGAGCCCGTGGCCGTCGATGCCCTCGGTCACGAGCTTCCGGTGCCGTGCGTCGTCGAGCTTGAGGTTCGGGAGGTCCGCGAGCTGATCGGGGTCGAGGGCTTGAAGTCCGCCGTGCGCGACGGCGCGCGTCACTTCGGTGGGCGCATTCAAGGCGATGAGTCGTGCGCCCGCGTCCCGCGCCGCTTCGAGGATGGGTCGGTAGAAGTCGTAGTCGTGGCCCCAGCGCGCCTCGTAGTCGGTGCGCTTGAGGAACTGCGCTTCGGAGATCTTCTGCGCGGACCAAGCGTCGAGCACGGGCTGGTACGGGTACTGAAACATTTCGAGCCCGAGGGCGAGGGACCCGGGGCGATGAAGCAGTGCATCGAGCACCGCGTACTCGATGGCGTGATCGTCCGCGTTGTCATGCCGCTCGCCGACGTAGACGACGCGCGCCGTGGCCAAGTCGGCGACCATGGCCTCGAAGGAGACGGCCTTGCCCGTGCGAAGGTCGAGGATCTGTTCCTTCCCCTGCGCGACTTCGAGTGTCACCCAGTTTGCGCGCGTGGGTGCGGAAGCCCCGCCACATGCCGCGAGCAACATGGCGGCGAAGCACGTGGACACCGCCGCCCATCGACGGGGTGAAACGCGCCCGAGCATCGCCGCCGGATTCGCCATGGGGCCCGAGTGTGACGAGCGGCGGGCCGAACGCAACAGCGAACGAGGAACCTCGGTGCGCGCGGTGGGTTCGCCGGCGCTCGGACGGGCTCACGGCCGCTCAAAAACAAACGGATACGTGACGATGGAAATGCCCGGCGCGTTTGGAAACGTGATCCGCTCAACCGCTTCGAGGAGGCACCGTTCGGTGCCCTCGTGGCCGAGGGCCGAGGAGACGATGCCCGCGTGCATCACGGCGCCGTCGCTCCGGATCGTGAACCGGATTGCCACGCGCCCCGCGAGGTCGGGCATCGACCGGAGTCCCTGCTCAAAGCAGTGGATAAACTTGGCCCGATTGTGTGCCATCTGGATGCGGATCGTTTCCTTCGAGAGGCCGCCCATGACCTCCGGGGCGTGCGGGGTGAGCTTGTTGGGGATCTTGGATCGGCGTGCGCCCGGCCCGACGCCCGTGCCCGAGCAGTGGAGCGCGTCGGTGCACCCGTCCGAAGAATCCAGAACATGACCACCCTTGGTCACGAGCTTGCTCAACGTGATGATGTCGCCGCCGCATGGCGCACCCATGCGGCACGTTCCGCGGCCCGCGCCGAGCGGACCAAGCGCGCCGCCGTCGCCCGCGATGCTTCCTTCGAGGAGCGCGAGGATTCCCCGCTCCACGCCTTCCTTTGTGGTGGCGGCGCCGAATGCGCCCGTGTCGCCCGCCGCCATGCCCGCGGCCGCGTTGCCGAGCGCCGAAGCGACGGTGGCGATCGCATCGAGCGCGGCCGTGCGCGTGCCGCCACGCTTCGGCCGCTTGGCTCCAGTGTTCTTCCTGTCGTGGGTATCGGGGCCCGGCGCGTGTCCGGGCCCACCTTCCGCCGTTCGAGGATCGGTTCGGGCCTCCGTGTCGCCTGCGGGCGTCTCGGCGGCGGCGATGGCCGCGGGATCCGTCTCGAGCGGCACGCGCATGTAGTCGACGATGCGGTTCGGGTCGCGCTCGCGATCGAGGCTAAGGGCGCCCGCCCGCGGCGGGAGCAGCATGAACCCGCCGAGCACGGCGAGGTGCACGAGCGCGCTCGCGGCGATGAAAGGCAGGGCGGCCGTGTCGAGGCGCTTTCGCGCGGCGCGCGGTCCCCGTTCGACGATGCCCACGCGCACCACGAGTCCGCCGGCGATGAACACCTTTTCGGGGACCGCGATGACCCACTCGCCGTCGACCGCACGCGCGAGGAGCTGCCGGCGTGGGAGCACCTCCTCCGGGCAGAGCACGTCGGCGTCCGTGTCGGGTCCGATCCACACGTCGCGCGGGGAATCGAACGTCAGCAGTTCGAGCGGGCTCTCGCCCCAACTCACGGTCACCTCGAGGGCCTGATCGCGTCGCATGTCCAAACGGACAGCGCACGCGCGGGAAAGTTCCCGCTGTCCGTGCGCACGCGCCCCTTGCCGACGCCCGTTCTCGACTTATGGTTCGCCCGCTCGAGCCATGGCGAAACGGGATTATTACGAAGTCCTCGGGGTCACCCGGGAGGCCTCCGCCGCGGAGTTGAAGAAGGCATACCGCCGCATGGCGATGGAGTTTCACCCGGACCGGAATCCGGACAACCCCGAAGCCGAGGACAAATTCAAGGAAGCCTCCGAAGCCTTCGAGGTCCTCAGCGACGCGGAGAAGCGCGCCACCTACGATCGGTTTGGTCACGAAGGTCTACGCGGCGGTGGTTACGGCGGCGTCGGCAACGTCGAAGACATCTTTTCCCACTTCCAGGACATCTTCGGTGATCTGTTCGGCGGGGGCTTCGGGTTCCCGGGCGGCGGGCGTCGTGCGCGGCGCGGTCCCACACAGGGGGCGGACCTTCAGACGGCGGTGGAGCTCACGCTCAAGGAAGCGGCCTTCGGCATTGAGAAGGAGTTTCCCATTCGCCACGCGGTTCCCTGTGAGACGTGCTCCGGCAAAGGGGGCAAGCGCGAGCACTGCACGACGTGTGGCGGTCATGGGCAAGTGGCGACGGCGCGCGGGCCCATCATGTTCACCACCACGTGCCACGCATGCGGAGGCCGTGGCGAGCGCCTCGTCGAACGCTGCGACGACTGCAAGGGCGAGGGCGCGAAGCCGAAGGAACGCAAGGTCAAGGTCACGATCCCCGCGGGCATCGATGACGGCCAAACGCTCCGCCTCGCGGGCCAGGGCGAACCGAGCATGAACGGCGGTCCGGCGGGGCACCTCTACGTGCGCGTGCACGTGGAGCAGGACGAGCGTTTTCAGCGCGACGGTTTCGATCTCGTGCACGAGCTCCACCTCTCGTTCCCCGATGCGGCGCTCGGCGGCACGGTGAGCGTGCCGACCCTCGAGGACGATCCCGAGGAGATCGACGTGCCCGCCGGAGCCCAGCCCGGCGATACCATGGTGATCGAAGGCGCGGGCATTCCCCGCCTCGACGGCCGCGGTCGCGGCGACCTGGTGACGGTCCTCCATGTGGACGTGCCGAAGAAGCTCTCCCGCAAGGCCAAGAAACTCATCGAAGAGCTCAAGGCCGAGCTCAAGAACTGAGGCGTCAAGAACGGAGCGCGCGGAGCCGGCGCGGCCTACTTGATTTGCATCTTGAGCTCAGGGAGCGTGCCGCTTTCGAGCCACTGATAGATGCCCCAGGACTGGAGTACGCGGCGCGTGTAGCCGCGGGTTTCGTCGTAGGGGATGTCGTCGATCCATTCGTCGAGACTTTGGTCGGGGCGTTCCTTGAGCCAGCGGTCCGTGGCGCCGTTGCCGGCGTTGTAGGCGGACGGCACGAGGGCCGTGTTCGCGCTGTACCGATCCCAGAGGTACTTCACGAAACGTGTCCCCGTGGGCACGTTCACCTCCGGTTGCTTGAGGGTCTCCGGCGTTACGCGCAGCCCGAGTTCGCCGCCCCAACGCTTTGCCGTTGGGAGAATGACTTGAATGAGTCCGTAGGCGCGGGCCGGCGACACGGCACGCGGGTTGAAGGAGCTCTCTTCGCGCGCCACGGCGCGGATGAAGCTCGCGGGGATCCCTTGCCCCGCCGCCGTCTCATCGATGAGCGGGTAGAACGCCTTCGGGTACGCGAGGCGCCACTCGGCGTAGCCACGGCCGAACGGCGCCGTGGAGCGGTAGAGCGACTGGCGTCGACGGAGGATGGTGATGGAGTTGGGGGTTGCCCCCGCCCGGTCATAGAGCGCGGCGGTCACCCATACCCAGGGGGCGTCGGCCTTCGACCCGAGCGCACCCAGCCCATCGAGTTCACGCTCCGCGAGGTCGAGCTCACCCACACGGAAGAGCTCAAGTGCCCGCTCGAACGCGGGGCGCTCATACACCTCGCGCCACGGTAGGCGGAGCGGCTCGGCGGTCGACCCGCGCCAACTCGTGAGCACCGTGTTGGCCTTGTCGGGGGCGATTTCCCGGAGCCGCGCCACGGCGAGCTGCGCGTAGTACGCCAAGGGAAACGACAGCGCGAGTTGCTCGTAGGCGTAGCTCGCCTCGTCCTTTCGGCCGAGTGCTTCAAGCGTGCGCGCGCGCCAGTACGAAGGCTGCCCCCATGCGTCCTCGCTCGGCGGGACGTTGAGCGCGACGAGCGCTTCGAAGTGTTCGAGCGCGCGCTCATGATCTCCGCGCGCACGTGCCGTGCGACCGAGGAGCAGACGTGCGTCGGGGACCATGTCACCGTTTGGCATCTCGGCGACGAGGCGTTCGAGGCGTTCCACGAACGCGTCGCCGTCGCCCTTCTCGAGCGCGGATAGGGCGCTTCGGAGGAGCGCATCGTCGGCCAAGTAGTGGGAAGGCGCGGCGCCCACGAGTTCGTCGTACCGCGCGATCGCTTCCGCGTAGTTTCCAATGAGTGCGTACGAACGGCCCGCGAGGTAGCGGGACTTCTGAAGGGCATCGTCCGATTTGCAGCCCTTCCGAAGCCGGTCGAACTGCTTGGCCGCCGCCTCGCGTTCACGGCGGGTGTAGACGGCGCGGGCCGCCTCGAGCTCCGCTTCGCACTTGGCCGCGTCCTTGAGCTCCTTCGCGGCGCGCAGGTAGGTCTTCTCGGCGTCCTTGTACCGGCGCGAGCGCGCGTAGGCGTCGGCGAGGGCCATGAGTTCTTCACCCGTGGGCGACGCCAGGGCCGCGCGTCGTTTGGGGGGGAGCGTCGCGAGCAGCTCCTTGATGCGTGACTCCGCTTCGTTGCCCGCGCCCGTGCCGGGAAGCCGCGTGGCGATGCGTCGGTAGAGCACCACCGCTTCGGCGCGGTCTTCCACGGAGTCATGGGTCGCGAGTTCCTGGGCCAAGGGCATGGCCGAGAGAACCGCCCCCGAGTCGCTGCGGGTGCGCGCCACGAGGTCGCGCAGGAGCGCAACGCCCGCGTCCGTTTGACGCGTTGCGAGCAGGGCCTTGGCCTTGAGGACCTCCGCCTGGGAGCGACCGGGCCAATCGTCGAGCACGGTTTCGAGAAGTGCGAGGGCGAGCTCGTCCTCCTTGCCGACGAGTGACTCGGCGACGCGCAGCGTGGCCCAGCGCGCGAGCGGGTGGTTCGTGGCGGCGATGCTCCGGTACCGTTTGACGGCATCGGCGTCGTCCTTGAGCGTGCGCGATGCGCTCGCCGCGAGCCAAAGGAGGCGCCCGCGCAGGGCCGGGTCGGCGTTTGGCAGGGCTTGCTCCACCGCCGCGCTCGCGTCCATGGCGTTTCCCGCATCGAGGAGCTTCCGAACCTCTGCGGTCGTCGGGTCGGGGAGTGCGGAGTTCGGATCGAAGGCGTTCGGTGTGGCGGGGGGCTGCGCGAAAGCGCGGCCTTCGATCCCGTCGCCACACGAAGCCAAGCCCACGGCCGCGCCCACCGATGCGCCCACCGTCGCGACGAACGACAGCGAAAGAAGGACACACGTTTGCGGTGCGGGGCGCGTCACCCCTCGGAACCTACGAAGCCCGCCAGGGCGTCGCAAATTCCGGGCGCGAATGCGTTCGAGCGGCACGGGGGAACGACGACGGGCGGCGGCGGCGATTCACTCGCCCGCCGGGCGGCCGGGGTCAGTCACCCGCCGGGCGCCGGGATTCACTCGCCCGATGGGCGCCGAGGTTCACTCGCCCGGTGGGCGCCGAGGTTCACTCGCCCGATGGGCGCTTGGAGGGCGCGCGGTCGTCCCGTTCCGTCTCCTCACGGAGCTCCGCGTCGCGACGCTCGGTGGCGGTCCAGCGCTCGTGGTGCCTTTCGACGGTCCGCATCTCGCCGTGGGCGTCGCTCGCTTCGGCGCGCGAGGCGTCGCGGTGGGCGCGGGCCGTCTCCACGTCGCGGCTCGCCAGGGCCGCGCGTTCGGCGAGCGGTGTGCGTGCTTCGCGTCGAGCGCGCAGGTGGGCATCGGCGCGGAGCCGGTCGGCGATGGCGTGCTCTGCCTCGGTGTGGGCATCGCGGCGATTCTCGAGGGCGCGGGTCTCCGCGTCGTGGGCTGCGAGTGCCGCGTTCGCCGCGGCAAGCCGTGCCTCGCTGTCGGCCAGGGCCGCCTCCGCGTCCCCGAGCCGGCGCCGTGCGTCCTCGAGGCGCACGCCGCGAACGCGCTCCACCGCGTCGAGGGGATAGGAAGGCCGCTTCGCCATGCGTTGCGTCGAGCGTAGCAGACGGCGCCGCTGGTTTCGGCGGTGGTCGCGTGGTACGCCGCGCCGGTGAACTACGCCCTGGGCATCGGGTTTCAGTACCTACGCTCGAAGAAGCAGTCGACGGTTTCGGTGATCACCGTGATCGCCGTCGCGGGCGTGGCCCTCGGCGTGGGCGCGCTCCTCGCCGTCCTTAGCATCGCAAACGGCTTTCTCGACGAAATTCGCGACAAGGTCCTCGGCGTCAATGCCCACGTGATCGTGCTCAAGTACGGCCTCGACTTCGGCGAGTACCGCGAAGTCATCGACGACTCGCTCAAGATGCCCGAGGTCAAGGGTGCGGCGCCGTTCCTCGTGAACGAAATGATGCTTGCGAAGGGCAAGCGGCTTTCCGGTGTGCTCGTCAAGGGCGTGGCACCCGAGGGGCTCTCGAAGGTGCTCGACCTCCGAAATCAGATCGTCGACGGGCACCTCGATGGTTTGCGTTTGCCCGATGCCAAGCCACCGGCATCGCCCGACACGGGCAACGTTGGCGACATGGATCTCGATGCGTACCTCGATGCCCTCGCCCACGACGCCGGCACGCGTGGAGGCGACGCTCGAAGCGCGGATGGAGGTGTTGCCGGAGCGATCCAAGACGGCGACCTGTCCGACTTGCTCGATCGCGCCGTCCGCGGCGATCCCCTGGTCGACCCCAAGCAGGTGGAGGCGGAAGAGCGCGCGAAACGCGAAGCGGAGGCGAAGGCGAGCGAACTCCCGAAGGTCCGCGTGCCGACCCCGGAAGAGATGAACGCCGTTCTCCACGACCTCGACCAAACCGGCGGTCTGCCCGACGACGACACCGAACGGCTGATTTTCGAGGAGGAAGGGGCCGAAGTGGACGCCGACGCCGAAGGTGACCGGAAAAAGCTTCCGGGCATCGTCGTCGGTCGGACACTCGCGAAAAACCTGGGCCTCGGCGTCGGCGACCGGGTGCAGCTCGTCTCCCCGCTCACGGGCCTCGACACGAGCCTTTGGGAGGCCACGCCGCGCGTACCCAAGTCGAAGGAGTTTCGCGTCATCGCCATCTTCGAGGCGGGGTTTCAGGAGTACGACTCTCGCCTGGTCTACGTCGACCTCTACGAAGCGCAGTCGTTCTTCGATCACGGCGACACGGTGATGGGCGTCGAGATCAGCTTGAACGACATCGAGCAAGCCGATGGCGTCGCCCGAAAACTCGAACACGAGCTCGGCGGCGGTCCGTACCACGCCATGAGCTGGCAAGAGCTCAACCAGAATCTCTTCACGGCGCTCCGCATTCAGAAGCGTGCGCTCGGCCTGACCATCGCCACCATCGTCGTCGTGGCGGCGTTCAACGTCATCGCGACGCTGATCATGATCGTGCTCGAGAAGAAAAAGGAGATCGCCATTTTGAAGGCCATGGGCGCCAAGGGGCGCTCCATCCTGACCATCTTCTTCGTGCAGGGCACGGTCGTGGGGCTCGTGGGGACGGCCATCGGGCTCGTGCTCGGCGGCGGGGCGGTGGCGTACCTGACGCGGTACCGCTTTCCCCTGGACCCGAAGGTGTACCTGGTGGACCACCTGCCGATCCGCATGTCGATCACCGAGTTTTTGGTCACCATTGGGGTGGCCCTCGGCATTTGCATGACCGCCACCCTGCTTCCGAGCTGGTGGGCTGCGCGCCTGTCGCCCGTGGACGGCGTTCGGCACGAGTAAGGGGCCCCGGCGGCGAGACCTGCTCCCCGCGCTTGACACCCCCCGGCGACCGTTCTATCCCACCGGCCTTCCGATTCGCGGGAATAACTCAGTGGTAGAGTGCGACCTTGCCAAGGTCGAAGTCGTGGGTTCGAATCCCATTTCCCGCTCTGTGTTGATGGCATCGCCGCCGTAGGGCGGCGATCGCGGAATTGGGCGGTATCGCGACGTGGGGGGCGTGCGCTTTGCGCAACGTTGCTTCGCAACGTGTGGGGGCCACTTGCGGTGAATGGGGAGCGTCGCGGTTTGGGGGCGGCTTCTGGGTTGGCCGCCTTGGGCGAGGCGGGTCATGGGATTTGCGTGTGTTCTCGGTGCGGCGCGCGCGGGGGATGGCGGGCATGGGGCTTGCTTCGACGCGCGCCATGCGAATGGAACGAATCGCCCTCACCTTGGCCTTCCTCGTCACCGCGGCGTGCGCCGCGGACTCGTCGGCGGACCCGTCGAACGGCGCGGCAAACGGCAAGGCCGATGATGCTGCATGCGCGGGGGCGTCGCTCGATGCGAACGACGTTTGTCGCAGTGCCGATGGTACCTTTGCGAATGCATCGTGCTGCGCGGGCGGCGCGGCGACCACCCCGGCGGCGCGTTCCATCGACGTGAGCATCCGTCTCCACGCCAGCGGAGAACTCGTGGGCGAAGCGCCCGGATGGTCCGTCGACACGGAGAACGGCGGTTACCGCTTTGATCGTGACGAGACGCTCGCCGCCGCGGATCTACCGTGGAGCGTCGATCTTGGGCGCGGCTCGGTCTCGGTGAGCGAGACGGGTGTTGTCGCCGTCGAGTACTGGGCCGGCGACTTCGACTACACCGCATCGACGAGCACGACGCTCCCCATGCGGAACGGCTTGCCCAAGGGCGACGCGGGCGATGTATTCACCGTGGCCCTCGCATCCGGCGACAACGCGTCGGGTGCGTTCCGCGTGGACGGCACCGTCGCCATCACGCTCGAACCGTAGCGAGCCGGGGGCGCCGTTTGGCGTAGATCCGTTCATCGGTCACACTAAGTGTTCGCAGGGCCGTTTGAACGGGACGCGGATGAATGTGGCGATACGGCGAACCTCTTGAGTTCAACACCGCGCTGCCCTGGATCTTCCCCGGGTTCGAATTCATCGGCATTCCGTTCGTCCTCGTCGTGGGCCTTGTGTTCGCCATTCTCGCGGCCCGCCACACTCGCGTGAGCGCGGATCTTGTTCGGGCCTCGGGTGGCGCTCCTTCGCCGTCGCCCGAACGACTGCGAAGGCGTGAGTTCGCCGCTGGCGCGAGCGCGGTGATCACCATGCTGATCGTGTCGACGTTCGTGTTCGGGGTTGTGCCGCCGACCTTGCGTCTGGGCATTCTCAACATCGTACTTGCGATCGCCGCCGGCTGTTCGGTTGCGTTCTTGAGCAAGCCGACGGGACGCTGGTTCTTGTTAGGCGCGCCGGCCGCATTCGTCGCAGTCGATGCAGTCGCCAGCTACATGCTCGGTGTTCCGGCAACGTTGCTCATGCTGACCGGCTTGCTCCTCTGTCTGCTGTGGGTCGTCGGCGAGTATGTCGACAGCAAGAAGAACTTTCCGCACGCCCTTTGAAGCGCAGCCATCCCTCCGGCTGTGTTGTGCGAGCGGCACCAACGCGGTTGCGCGTGAAGGATGTGGAGTTCGTCGCGCGTGAATGAAGGGGTTCCCGGGACGTCGTGCTTCCATGCTCATTTCCCCCCTGGTTCTCGGTCTGGCGATTTTTTCCTGTGTTTCCAACTACGGAGTGACCCAATGCGGGTACGACTGCGTCGCGGCGTACGGAGACATCAAGTGCGCGTCGACGCCCGCGGGGCGGTGCACGGCGGCCTACGGCCGCATCGTGTGTGCCGACCCGCCGCCCGAATTTGCCTCGCGGCGGGGGCGCGGGGCTGCGCGTCTTGAGTGTCTCAGTGACTACGGGATCACGCGATGCGGATACGGTTGCGTCGCGGCGTATGGCCAACTGAGATGTGCGGAGCATCCGCGCGGAGTGTGCGTGCCCGCGTACGGCCGGATCGTCTGCTCCGAACCTACGGGTCACGACGACGGCAGGTTGCGCCACCATGCGAGACGCCCGCGAGGTGCACGCTAGCTGCAGTTGTTGATGCGAATCAGGAGTTCGTGACCCGGGTTCCGGCGGAGAGCTGCGCCGCGCTCAGTACTGCGTTCGGTGCGAAGTTCGCGGCAAACGGAGTTCGAAGGAGGACGCAGCGTATGGAATTCCGCGAAGCACACCCGGAGTCGGAAATTGCGGTTGAAGCCCTTACAAATCGTGCGACGTCTCGCGGATGCGAGCGAGCGCACAGGAACTCATCGAGCGGCTCGGGCTTGAGCCGCACCCCAAGGAAGGCGGCTTCTTTCGCGAGGTGTACCGCTCGGCCCAGGTGCTCGACGGCGACGCGATCACGTCGCAGTACGGCGCCCCGCGCCACGCGGGAACCGCCATCTACTACTTGCTGACGCCGACGACGTACTCGCACCTGCACCGTCTGCGCTCGGACGAGATCTTCCATTTCTACGTTGGCGACCCGTGCGAGATGCTCCAGCTACACCCGGGCGGAACGAGTGAGCGCATGGTGATCGGGGCAGACGTTCTGGCGGGCGAGCGACCGCAGGTGGTCGTACCCGCGGGCTCGTGGCAGGGGCTTCGTCTCGTCGAAGGTGGCAGCGTGGCGCTCCTCGGTTGCACGGTTGCGCCGGGCTTCGACTACGCGGACTACGAACACGGCGATCGGGATGCCCTCGTGCGCGAATGGCCGGGCGAACAGGAGCGCATCGTCACGCTCACGGCCTAGGGGCGCCGTCGACGGCGCGCGAGCCCGAGGCACGTTGCCATCACGAGGAGAAGCGCCGGTGCCCCGGGGTTGCGCGTTCCGGCCTGCGTGGTGCAGAGCGCACCGCCCGCGAGACTGCCCGTTTGCGGGCTGCCGCCGTCGACGCCCGCATCGTCTCCCGCGTCCACGTCGCCGCCATGCACGTCCCCTTCGAGGTAGTCGGGGATGCCGTTCCCGTTCGAGTCCGTTCGTTCGTCCTTGGTGAGCACACCGTCACCATCGTCGTCGACATCTTGGTAGTTCGGCTTACCGTCGCCGTCGGAGTCGGGCGGCGCGTCGAGGCCCGCGCCGTCGAACGCGTCGTCCCAGCCATCGCCGTCTGTGTCGTTGTTCTCCGGCACCACGTCGGCCTTGCCGTCGCCGTCAAAGTCGTGCGCTTCGACGAGATCGGAGATGCCGTCGTTGTCCGAATCGGTGTCCTGGAAGTCCTTCTTTCCGTCGCCATCGGTATCCGGCAGCGTCCACGGCGTTCCACCCTCGGAGGGGTCCACCAGGTCCGCGAGACCATCCACGTCGGCGTCCGTGTCGTCGTCCACGCGACCGTCCCCGTCCGCGTCCACTCCGCCGGCTTCCACGATATCCGGGATTCCGTCGCCGTCGGCGTCGAGATCCAGGTGGTCGGGGTGACCGTCGCCATCCGTATCGAAACGGTCATCGACGCCGTCGCCGTTCTCGTCGACGAAGCCGGCGTGGTCCTCATCGAGGTAGTCGGGCACGCCGTCGTGATCGGTGTCGGCGGACGGGTCCACGCCATGACCTTCATCCACGTCGAGGATGCCGTCGTTGTCGCTGTCCGCATCGTCCGCGTCGTTGATGCCGTCTCCATCGAAGTCGAACGGGATGCACGTTCCGCTCGCCACTGCGCAGAGCGCGTCATCGTTGCACTGGGCGTTCGACGTACACTCCACACACGCACCCGAGCCCGCGCAGACCGGCGCGGAGGAATCCCGAGCCTGGCATTCGGCGTCCGATACGCAGGCGGAACAGACGGCGGCCGCAAGACTGCAGATCGGCGATGCACCGACGCACGCAGTCGTTTTTCCGGCGAGGCACTGGACACACACGCCGCTGCCCGTGTCGCAGACCCCCGTGGCGCCCGAGCAATCGGCATCGCTCGTGCACCCGGTGCACCCCGTCGCAACGGACCAGTGAACCGTCGAAAGTGCCGTGTTGCACTCGAGGCAGGTGTTCCCGGGCTTGGTCGCGCCGGCCGTCCAGCAGGCCCCCTCGATGGCGCAACCCGTGCCAACCGAGACCGCGCACGACCCGGTCGCTCCGTTGCACATTTCGGTCGTGCAGCCGAGCCCGTCGTCGCAGTTCACGGCGGATCCGGCGCAGGCACCGCCCGCGCACGTGTCGGCGGTGGTGCAGAGGTCACCGTCGTCGCAGGCATCCGAGTTGTTGGTGTGTGTGCACGCGCCCGCCGCACACGCGTCGTCGGTGCAGTCGTTCGTGTCGTCGCACAGGCTCGCATCAAAGCACTCGACGCACGCATGCCCGGCGGGGGCCGTGTTGCAGAACTTGGCGGCGCCACCGCAGCCGTCGTCGGTCGTCGTATCTGCGTGATCGTCGAAGCAGACGACGCACACGCTGGACGAACCCGTATCGCATCGACCGAGGTCGCATTCGCCGTTGGTCGTGCAAGCTTCTCCCGCTTCGAGGAGGCACGATGCGGCGCAGCCATCGTCGGCGTCGTCGTTCCCATCGTCGCAGGCTTCCGTGCCCGTGATGTGCGTATCGCCGCAGAGATCGAGGTAGTCGGGTACGCCGTCGCCGTCGTGGTCAACGCACGCGCTCGGCATGGGGCACTCGGCGCTGGTCAGAACCCCGTCGCCGTCGTCGTCGGCATCGAGGTAGTCCGCGCCCGCCGAGGCGTCGCGGTTCGGCAGACTGGCCGGAACGCTTTCGTAGCGATCATCGAGGCCGTTGGAGTTTGCGTCGGTGATCGTATCGATGGCGCCGTCACCGTTCGCGTCCACGACACCCGATTTGTCGTTTGCGCCGTCGTGGTTCGTGTCGTTGCCCTCGACGAGGTCGAGGACGCCGTCCCCGTCCGAATCGACGTCGAGGTGGTTCGGGATGCCGTCGAGGTCGAAGTCGTAGCGGTCGTCGATGCGATCGGCGTTCGCGTCGACAAACCCGGGCATGGTCGAGTCGGCCCAATCGGGCAACGCATTGCCATTGGTGTCGCCCACGGACAGGCCGCCGGACTCTTCGAGGTCCGGAATCCCGTCGTTGTCGTCGTCGAGATCGGCGGTGTCGACGATGCCGTCGAAGTCCGCGTCGCCGAAGCAGAGCGCCTTGCCGACGCGCAGTCGGACTTGCTGCTGGGCGGCGAAGTAGAGGCCCCACTTGCCCGTCGGGTAGGGAGCGCCCGTGGTCGTGTCGAGGACCTTCTCGCCCTGGGCGTAGATGACAACGCGGTCGTCCGCGTATCGCAGGAACGCACAGGTGTTGGTGAAGCCGCGGTAGTCGGCCGCGCCCGCGCCCGTCGCTGTCCCGATGGAGGTGTAGGTGCCCGGCGTGTTGGCGCTGTCCTTTCGGAACCAGAACTCGTCGAACGATGGAATGCCTTGGATGCGCGCCGCATACATGCCGCCGGAAACCCCCGCACCGTTGTCCGGAACGAGGTTCGACAGGGGGCCTCCGAAATCCGAGGGCGTGCCCTGGGCGGCCGCCTTCCAGTGCACGAGCACGTAGTCGGCCGAGTTGTTCTTCGGCGATGAACCCACGGAGGGCTTTGAATCGTTGGTGTCGAAGCCGAACACCCAACCGATGTAGTCGTCGTCGGCCTGGTTATCGATGGCGACGGACATGGTGAAGACATCGCCGGTGTTCGTGATGGCGTTCGTCGGCGAAAGCAGGACGAAGTGGTTGTTGTTGACCGACGGAATGTCGAGATCGCCGTTCCCGAGGATCGAGTAGCTCGCCGTCGTGAATGAACTCGTCGTCGGGTCGCCGACGTTGGTATAGAAATCTTCGACGGTGAACGCGGAAAGGTCCTGCGCCTGCGTCGGCAGGGCGATCGCGAACATTAGGAAAGCGGCGGCAACAAAGCGCTTCATGGCGTGTCTCCAGGCGCGAAATCGTAGCGACCGCACCGGCTAGCCCGCAACGAATCGACGCGAATGTCCGGTTTGCGGCGGGACGCGATCCTGTGGACGGGTGGACACGATGAACGTGCAGGTCTCCGGGAATTGCTGGGAAAGCGCCCTGGCCCCGGCGTTGCTTTGAGTTCGCCACATGGAGGTCAGCATGTTGCGATTTGTATTCCCCCCGTTGGTGACCGTGGTGTTGTTCGTTGCGGCGTTCTCCGCCGTTGGATGTGGTTCCGAGGAGCCCGGAAACGATGCGGCGGCTGTGGCGCGCCCGTCGGTCGTCAAGCCAAAGCTCGACGTGTCGACTGTGTCGGTTGCGCCGGCATCGAACCTCGTCCCGTCGTCCCGCATCGAGTTCCCAGAACGGGCCGAGCCAGGCGCCATCGAACCGAGTGTCGTCGAGCCGAGGACGCCGGAGTTCCCGTCGGTGGGCGGGTTACAGATCAAGCGACTCGTGTTCGCGTCCGGCGTCGAGAAGCGGGAGCCGGTGGGCGAAGCCACGTCGTTTGTACAGGCGGACGGACCCATCTACGCCTTCCTCGAGATGGAGAACTCGGGCAACGGGGCGTCGCGCATTCACGTCGAGTGGCAGCCGCTCTCGGGTGCCGGTGCACCGCGGGGCACGGTGGACCTCGACGTGGGCGCCTCCCCGCGGTGGCGCACCTGGGCGCTCACCCGCACGCTCAAGGTCGGCGATTGGCTCTGCGTTGTGACCGACGCGGACGGCAATGAACTCGGCACGGGCACGGTCCACATCGAGTGACGCGCACCGGCGCATCGATCGGCGTGATCCGTGCCGATCGACGTGCGGCGGGCGTGGCGGGCACCCTCCGCCGCGCCCGCGCGCCGTTCGGGCCTGGGCCCGCGCTTCGTCAGACGCCGAAGACGACGGTCTTGTTGCCCTGCACGAGGACGCGGTGCTCGAGGTGTGCGCGCACGGCACGCGCGAGCACCGTCTTCTCAAGGTCGCGCCCCTTTCGGACGAGGTCGTCCACCGAATCGCGGTGGCTCACGCGGACCACGTCCTGGTCGAGGATGGGGCCCTGATCGAGGTCCTCGGTCGCGTAGTGGGCCGTGACGCCGATGAGCTTCACGCCGCGCTCGTGGGCCTGGTGATACGGCTTTGCGCCCACGAAGGCCGGCAAGAACGAATGGTGAATGTTGAGCACCCGGTGTGGGTACGCGCCGACGAAGGCGGGGCTCAGCACCTGCATGTAGCGAGCGAGGATCACGAGATCGATCCGTTCCTTCGCTAGGAGTGCGAGCAGCTTCGTTTCCTGTGCGGCCTTGTCGCCCCCTTCGATGGGAAGGTGGTGATAGGCGTGGCCGAAGAACTTCACGGCGTCGGCGTGGTCATCGTGGTTCGAGATGACGAGCGGCACGTCGGCCTTGAGCTCACCCATGCGAAGCCGGAAGAGCAGGTCGTAGAGGCAGTGCCCTTGCTTCGAGGCGAGGATGGCCACGCGGTGCCGCTCCTCGGGAAGCGCAGCGACACGGACATGCCGAATCGCTTGGCCACCCCATCGAAGGCATGAGTTATCTCACGTCGCGGAACACGGAACGCGGAGACGTCGATCTCGATGCGCTGGAAAAACATCCCCGCCTCGTGGTCGGTGTGCTGGGACGCATTCACGATGTTTCCGCCGTTTTCGAAGATGAAGTTCGCGACGGCGGCGACGAGGCCAGGCTGGTCTGCGCACGAGAGGAGCATCGTTGCGGTGTCCATGGAAACGGCGTCGGTCCTTTCGTGGCGCCGAAAACTCGCTAAGCTCCGGCGTTTCCGGCGCCGTGTGGGCGCCAGAATCGAATCGTACGCAGAGGAAGTTCGCGATGTCAGTTTCCCTTCGCATCTCGCTCGGTTTGTCCATGCTCTTTGCCCTCGCGGCGTGCTCCAGTCGTGGTGGAGACGGCGGCGGAGGCCTGCTGCCCGGTACCGGTAGCGACTCGAACAAGGTCTGCCATCCCGACGGGAGCTGCACCTACGCGAACTGGGATTGCGAACCCGGCAACGAGTACAGCTGCAAGGGGCAGGGCGACTGCGAGGGCCGCGGCACCTGCCAGGATGATCGCAAGACCCTGAGCGCCTGCGTGTGCAACTCGACCGTCCTTCCGGGCGATGGCGGGACCATGCAGGGGGACGCGGGTCCCGTGATTCCGGATGCGGGTCCGACCCAGGACGCGGGCCCGACGCCGACCGGTGGCGCGTGCAACAACCCGAGTGACCTCGCGGCCATCGGGCAAAGCACGGCGCTTGGAACCCTTGAAGATGTGATCTCGTTCTGCGGCCTCCAGTGCCAGCTCACGAGCTCCGGTGGCAACTGCGTCGAAGCGTGTGTCGACCAATACACGAACGTGTCGCTTGCGTGCATCGGCTGCTACACGGCGCGCACCACCTGCGAACAGGGCTGCTCGCTCTTCTGCGTGCTCGATGAGGCGACCTGCTGGTCGTGCAACTGCGGGATGATCCCCGGGATCGGCACGAACTGCCGTGCTGCCTTTGCCGCGTGCACGGGCATCGCGGATTCGTACTGTTCGTTGCCGCCGCCACAGAACTAGTCGTTTCCGTGCCAACGCTGCGTGAGGTGACCAGGGGCGTGGCGGGGCTTGTGCCGCGCGTCCTTCCGGTCGCCGCCGCGGCGCGAACTCTTTTCTTCGCACGGCCGACGACCGAGCGCTCCATCGCGTGGTACGTGGCCCGTGCCGCGGAGCGGTGGCCCGACCTCGACGCGGTGCGCACGCCCGAGGGTGCCATCACCTTCCGCGAGCTCGACCACGACGCGAATCGACTCGCCAACGGCCTTCGGCGTCTCGGTGTGCGCCAGGGCGACAACGTCGTGCTCATGCTTGAAAACCGCATCGAGTACCTGATGACCCTCGCGGCGATCTCGAAGCTTGGCGCGGCGGCGGTGCTCATCAATACGCAGCAGCGGCAGGATGTGCTCGTCCACAGCCTCAATGCGTGCGCCCCCTCCGCGTTCGTCGTTGGCGAAGAGTGCGTCGGCGCCGTCGAGGAAGTGCGCGCAAGCGTGCCCGCGCTCGATGGCGGGCGAGCCGTGTGGTTTTCCGATCGTCGCGGCGGCGGCGTGCCGGGCGGCTACCACGACGCCGATGTCCTCCTTCGCGAGAACGATCCGGTACCGCCGTGGCTCGCGGAGCCCATGAAGCTTGGGGACACCGCGTACTACGTGTTCACGTCGGGAACGACGGGCCTGCCGAAGGCGTCCGTGATGTCGCACCTGCGCTGGGAAAAGGCGGGTCGCGTGTTCGGGCGGCTCGCCTTTCGGCTCAAGCCCGGCGAAGCGGTCTATGCGCCGCTCCCGCTCTTTCACAACAACGCGCTCACCATCGGCTTCGGCATGTGTCTGATTCACGGGGCGGCCTTCGCGACACGTCGCCGCTTCAGCGCGAGTCAATTCCTCGCGGACTGCGAGCGGTTCCGTGCGAAGGGGTTCATCTACATCGGCGAAGTGCCGCAGTACTTGATGGCGCTCCCCGAGTCGCCCAACGACGCTGCGCATGCGCCTCTGCTGGCCCTCGGCAATGGCCTTCGAACCAACGTCTGGAGCGCCTTCAAGCGGCGGTTCAACGTGCGGGAGGTCTACGAGATCTATGCTGCGAGCGAGATGAACATCTCGTTTCTGAACATCTTGAACCTCGACGAGACGGTGGGCGTGTGCCCCGCATCCTGGGCGCTCGTGAAGTACGACCCGGAGACGGGTCTGCCCCTTCGCAATGCCGAGGGGCGCCTCGAGGAAGTGGCGCACGGCGAACCGGGGTTACTCATTGCGGAGGTGACAAAGCGGTACACCTACGACGGCTACAGTGATGCCGCCGCGAGCGAAACGAAGCTCGTTCGGGACGCCTTCAAGGATGGGGATGTTTGGTTCGTTTCCGGCGATCTCTTGCGTGACGTGGGGTACTGGCACCTTCAGTTCGTCGATCGCATCGGCGACACGTTCAGGTGGAAGGGCGAGAACGTTTCGACCTTGGAGGTCGAGCGCGCCTTCGCCGGGCTTCCCGGCATGCGCGAGTGCACCGTCGTTGGCGTGGAAGTCCCCGGCCAACCCGGGCGTGCGGGGCTTGCCGCCGTCGTGGGTGACGCGGGCATGGACCCGACGGCGTGGCTCGAGGTCCTTCGCGGGCAGCTCCCCGCGTACGCCATCCCCGTCTTCGTGCGCCGCGTCGAGTCCCTGTCGGTCACGGGCACGTTCAAGCACCGCAAGGTGGAGCTCCGGCGTGAAGGCGCCGACCCGACTCGTGTGACCGACCCGCTCTGGGTGCTCGATGGAAACGCCTACGTGCCGCTCGATCGATCCCGGTGGGAGCGCCTCGCGAGCGGCGAGTTCCGGCTGTGATTTCGTCCGGTTGCCGCGCCCTGGAATCGCGATAGATCTCGGTTGCCCATGGCGCCGTCCCTTCGCTCGACCCGCCGGCTGTTTCCGGCCCTTGCCGCAGCGCTCCTCGTTGCGCTCGCCGGATGCGCCGAGGGCGGTGGACCCACCCCGTCGAACGACAATCAGTTTCCCCCCTTCGATGCGGGCGGCGACCCGCCCGTGCTCATTCCAGACGCCGGTGGCCCCATCATCGACCCCACGCCGCCGGATGCGGGCACCCACGACGCGGGGCCGCTTCCCGACGGTTCGGTGGTGGGCGAGTTGCTCGATGTCACGCTGCTCCGCGCCACGATCCCCTCGAAGAAGCAAAACGGCGACAATTGGGACCTCGGCGGCGCGCCACCCGATGTGCAGGTGCGCGTGGTGTACGCATCGAACAAGAAGCTCGCCACCTCCACGGTGATCGATTCGTGGGCGCCCGAGTGGAATACCGTGCTCATCGCCGGCGCGACGGAATCGGAGCTCGCGATTCTCGACGTGCAGGTGCTCGACTTCGACGCGAACGAGTTCATTCCGAGCGCGGCCGACAAGGTGGGGCGTTGTCTCTTTCCGTGGAATGCCGCCTGGGTCGCCGCGGGCCCGACGGAACTCTCGTGCGCGCCCGAAATCGGCAACGACGACCAATCCGGTTTCACGATTACCGTCAACATCAACCACGCCCCGTAGGGTCGTGGGAGGGGCCGAACTACGGTTCCACGCGTTCCGACCGAGAGGGTTCGGGTTCGCATCCGTCCGGGAGTGGCAACCTGGCTAACAGGATCGTGGGCGCCTCGCCCGCCGTGTCGAGCGCGTCGAGGGCCTTCGACCAGGGGACGTCGTCGAGGCCATAGAGCACCGTGAATGCGCAGGCTTTCGCCGGTTCGGTCGCGCGACGAAACAGCTCGCGACGCGCGTTCGGTTCCGCGGCACCGCCGTACGAAACACAGGTCGCCGCGCCGTCCGCCGCCACGCGCGCGCCGTCCCATGCCACCGCGGCGCGCCCACACGGCGGCGCACCGTGCGGCGACGCGGCCACCGATTCCACGAGCACGCCGCGATCGGAAAGCACGATGCCCGCCGCCGCGCAGGGGGGCACATCGGCACACCGCGGGGCGGGGCGTCGTACGAGCACGCGGCGCGCTCCCGTGTTGAGCTCGACGAAGGGAACCCGTGCGTCCCAGAACAGCGTTTCGACGATCATGGTGAGAAACCAGATCGGCACGTCGCTCGCCACGTCGAGGCGGACTGGTTTCGGGCCCTCCGCGGTGGCGCGCTCCATGGCATCGAGCGTCGGGCGCAATACGCGTCCGCCCACCGTGTGTTGCGCCATGGCGCTCCGGCTGGCGCGGCCCGCGGTGAACACGCGTTGCTTCCCGAGGTCGAGCGTCGACCGTGTGAGACGCATGGTGATGGCGTCCGCGTCGGCGCCGAGCGGCGCGGGGGTTGCGATGTTTTCCCCCGCGCCGTCGTGCGCCTCGAGCGCCGCGGGCGAGGTCGCGGGCGAGGGCCCGTCGACGGGCGCGTTCACTTCCGCGCCTCCGTTGGTCGTGCCTTCGCTGGTCGACGGGGTGACGGGGCGCGTGCGCATCGAGCCCGCTTCCGTGTTCGAGCCGGCGCACGAGGACGAGCACGCCCCCAGGAACAGCACCACGGCCACGAGTCCCGCCGCGCTACGCATTGGTTTCATCCTCCTCGAGCAGTCCCGCGAGGGCCGGGCGTGCGGCCGCGAGGCTTGCGCCGATGGCCACCGACTCCATGGGCGGCACATCCGTGCGCGGTCGCTTGCCGAAGTACTGCTCCACGTGTTCCTTCACGCCAGGGAGCGCCGTCGAACCGCCCGCGAGGAACACCGCGTCCATGTCGCGCGCGTGAAGCCCCGCACGCCCGAGCACATCGTCGCAAATGGCGAACGTTCGCCGCACCAGATCGCTCGCAAGCCCAAGTGCCCGCGTGCGGTCGAGCTCGATGCTTCCGAGCGGCTGTGGGGCGGCGGGATCGATGTTCGATAGGTCGATCGTCACCGCGCTTCGCGTCGTGAGCTCACGCTTGGCCGACTCCACGGTCATCACAAGGCGGTCGAACACCTCGCGATCGGTGGAAACATCCCACCCGGTGCGTTCGAGCACCGAGCGCGTGATCCAGTTCGCGATCACTCGATCGATGTCATCGCCGCCGAGGTAGGGGTCTCCTCCGTGCGCAAGGATCTGAAAAGGCCGCCGCGTGCAGTCGAGGATCGCCAAGTCGAAGGTGCCGCCCCCGAGGTCGTAGACCACGGCGTAACGAAGGTTGCTTCGCTGGAGGTACGCGATGGCCGTGGCCACGGGTTCCTCGACCATTCGGACCTGCGGAATCCCCGCATTCCGAAGGGCGCGCCGCGTGGTGGAGCGCTGCACATCGGTGAACGCGGCGGGAACCGTGACCACGGCCACGGTCTTTTCCGCGACGTAGCGCGTCCGGGCGAGGAGCTCGTCGACCACCCGTGTGGCGATGTCGCGCGACGTGAAAACGCCCGCACGCGTACGAAACCCCACCGCGCCGCGTTCCGTGTCCGTCAGGTCGAAGGGGTAGTTTCGGCGGAACTCCTGCGTGCGATACGACGTAAGCGATTCGCCGATGAGGCGCTTGGCCGAGTAGATCGTGTTCTTGGGATCGATCGGGCGGCGTTCGCGCGCCGCATTCCCACGATGGAGCCGCCCGAGGGCGGAAAGGCGACGACGGACGGAAGGATCGATTCAGCGCCCGCGCCAAACCTCGCCACGCTCCCCGACTCCGCGAGCACCGTGTTCGTGGTGCCGAGATCGATGCCGATCGCCTTCATGGGCTACTGCAGGATCTCGCCCGCGATCTTCGACGCGACTTTGCCGTCAATCTGCCCGCGGTAGCGCGCGGTGATCTCCTTCATGAGCCGCCCCATGTCTTTCTTTTGGGAGGCGCTAAGCTCCTTGGCGAGGGCTTCGATGGTCGTGCGCGCCTCGGCCTCGTCCATGGTCTTCGGAAGGTACGCTTCGATGATCGCCACCTCCTTGCGCTCTTTTTCCGCAAGGTCGGCGCGGCCGCCCTGTTCGTACTGCTCGAGGCTTTCGCGGCGCGTCTTGACGGCGCGGAGCAGCACCTCCGTTACTTCGGCATCGTCCGGTGCGCGGCCGAGCTCGAGCTCGCGGCGGCCGACGTCGCTCTTGAGCATACGGAGCGTGTCGCGGGCGACTTCGTTCTTGTCGCGCATGGCCTGTTTCATGTCCGCGACAATGCGTTCGAGAATCGTCATGGGCCCAGGCTTACGCGG
The DNA here is from genome assembly GCA_041389625.1 of Polyangiales bacterium. Lineage (GTDB taxonomy): Bacteria > Myxococcota_A > Polyangia > Polyangiales > JAWKRM01 > JAWKRM01. The sequence goes on along the minus strand of JAWKRM010000001.1, from coordinate 3,102 downwards.
TGGCCCCGCCGCGTCAATCGCCGTCGCCTTCGGATTCGGCATCGACCCACGCGGCGCGGTACGACATGCCCAGGGTCAGAATCTTGTGCAGCAGCTCCGGGTACGCGATGCCCGCAAACTTGGCCGATTCGGCGAATTCGCCGTCGCTTGAGATCTGCGGGTTGGGGTTCGCCTCGAGCAGGTACGGATCGCCGCCGGGCGTCACGCGAAAGTCGAGGCGCGCGTAGCCCGAAAGGCCGAGGCGCCGGTAGATGCGCTTGGCGAGCTTTTGGATCTCGAGCTGCTTCTCGGGGGAGAGGTTCGTCGAAGGCCCCTGCGTGTAGCCGATTCGTGCTTGGTACTGCTCGTCCCACTTAACCTTCTGGGATGCGATGCGGTACGCGGCTTCGGGCATCGACTCGAAGTTCATCTCCCAGACGGGAAGCGCCTCGAGGCGCACGTTGCCCATCACGCCAACGTAGATTTCGCGACCGTCGATGTACTGCTCGGCGATGGCGTCGGTGCCAACGCGGCTGTGGATGAACTCGACACGCTCCGCGAGTTTCTCGTCGTTCGTGACGACGGATGCCTGCGAGATGCCCGCCGAGCCCTCCGCCGTGAGCGACTTGACGAGCAGCGGGAACTCGAGCCGCTTCGGACGGCGCGGCTTTCGTCCCATGGGGAACACGGCAAAGCGCGGGACCGGCACCTTGTGGAACGCGAGTAGCTGTTTCGAGAGCGCCTTGTCGCGCGCGAGCATGAGCCCGCGGGGATTGCAGCCCGTGTACCGCTTCCGGAGGAGCTCCAGGTACGAGACCACGTGCTGGTCGTACGAAGGAACGCCGTGGAACTCTTCGAGGAGATTAAACGTGATGTGAGGCCGGAAGCTGTCGATGGCATCGCGAATCGGAGTGAGGTCCGAGCGCACGCCGAGCGCGAGCGCCTCGTGCCCCAAGGTCTTGAGGCCTTTGACCACGTCGAACTCCGTGCGCCACTCGAGCACTTCCTTGGGCGAATAGCCCGTGAGCGTGTCCGGCGGCACGAGGTCTTCGTGCATGAGCACCAGCACGCGATACGGGTGCTTGCGTTTCCTGCTCGTCCTGGCGGCGGCGCTCAAAGGGATATCCTGTGCTTGAGGGAGCTCAGCGTGTGGACTGCGACCATCAGCATCGCATGGACACGGGCTTCTTCCTCAGAAAGCGCCAAACGCAGGTTGAGCTGCCGCGAGCGCTCGATGATATCGCTCAGAACTTGGTCGATGGTGTACTGGAACTGGCCAGTCCAGTCCGCCACCGTGCGGCGGATGTGCGCCCGCTCCGCTCGCAGGAATGCCGCGGCGCTCAAGTTTCGCCGGAACGCCGGGTCGTTGGAAAAAATCCGGTGAAGGTCCTTCTCAAGGACGTCACCGGTCTCCTGCGAATAGAATGCCTGCTTGCGCGCGTAGTACTTGCGAAGGGTGATCGAGTCGCGGGAGGCCGCCTCCACGGTGGCCTTCGAGCGGACGAGCGGCGCCTTGTCGCGGATGCCCTTCATGAGCTCGTCCATGTATTCGAGCTTCTTGAGTGCCGGCCATCCCTTGTACTGCGTACGCCACTTGGATCCGGGCTTGAGCCATACGGCGAAGGTCTCCGCGAAGTCCTCGGCCGGGTGCGCCTGCGCGTACCACCAATCGAGGTGGAGTACGAAGGCGCGACTTGAAGGATTCGGGCGGTACGACTCGGGGTACGGCTTTGAATACGAGCCGAACACCTTTCGGAAACTCGGTTTGCGGTGCAGGCGATAGGCCGTGCACACCGCGTGCCCCATCTCGTGGCGGAGAATGCGCATGCACTCCGCGAGGCTAGCGCCTTCCACTTCGAACATCTTGTCGCGTTCGAGTTTTACGAGGCGCGGGTGCGCGAGGTAGAACGGCACGCCGACGCCGGGAATGCCATCGGGCGAAAACCATTCGGTCGAAAGCCACGTATGCGGTCGCACGCGAATGCCGCGCGCATCGAGTTCCTCGTACACGCGCTCGATGCGCGCTTCCATGGGCGTGCCTTCAATGCGCAGGTTGAGATCGCGCAAGCGCGTGTCGAGCAAGCGGTGATCGGGGAGCGATTCCCAGCGGTGGGCTTTGCCGCCTGCGCTGCGCTTGGATGACTGCCTCGTCGCGTTGCGCTTTGTCGCCTTCTTTTTCGCGTTCTTCGCGCGCGGTGGGCGCGTCGCGGGGCGGTGCGATTTGGAGCCTCGTGCGGGCATGGGGGGAGTTACATGAATGGCCGTTCGCCCAGGCGCAACGCACGTTTCAGCCCACCCGGCCGGGTTCCCCGAAAAGGCCGACTGGCGCGTTGCAGAACCCCACCGGCCCCCCTAGTATCCCCGAACCGAGACCGGACGCTGAACCGAGACTGGACACCATGGACGAGCAGAAGAACCAACCCAAGGAACGTCGTAAGCGCTACGAAGCGCCTCGGATTTTGGTGCGCGAGCCGCTCGAAGCGGTGGCCACCGTTTGCAACACCGGCATGGCGAAGGCGGACCCGGGCAGCTGCCCCGAAGGTCCCATCTCCTCCTGACCGCTCCCCGCCGAGGCGGGAGTTTCCATGGGCGGCCGCGCGCAACCGAGGGCCCTCGCGAAGGAACGAACGTCTGGCGTCGGCGGCATCCTCTTCGCCCACGGCGCCGGCGCGGGTCCCGATTCCGATTGGATGCGCGCATGGGCGCGGCGCCTCGGAACCGTCGCGCCCGTTCAAACGCTTGCGTATCCGTACATGCGCGCCGGCCGGAAGGCCCCCGACCGGCTACCGAAGCTCGTGGAGGCGCACCGCGAAGCGCTGCGCGAGGCCCGGAGCGCATTCGGTGACGGCGTCGTCCTCGCCGGGAAATCCATGGGCTCGCGCGTCGGCTGTCACCTCGCGCTCGAGGAGTCGGTGCGCGCCCTCGTGTGCTTCGGGTTTCCGCTGAAGGCACCCGGTGGTGCGCTCCGCGACGAAGTGCTCCTCGCGCTCCGAACGCCGATTCTTTTCGTTCAGGGCACGCGAGATCCGCTGGCGCCCGTCGACGATTTCGAGCGCGTCTACCGCCGCATGCGCGCGCCGCGGGCGGTTCACTGGGTCGACGGCGGCAACCATTCCCTCGAGG